>NZ_JBITHR010000030.1:0-62290 GCF_044458185.1 Streptomyces sp. NPDC050485
GCCTCCGCGATCAAGGTCGACCCCGACCTCTACCAGCACATCGATCCGGGTCTGGTCGGCAACCACATCCGGATGCTGGTGTCCGACATGGCCGGACGGGCCTCCATCGAGCTCAAGGGCAAGGAACTCGGCGTCGACCTGGGCGATGACCGCGCCACCGTCGCCCGCGTCGTGGAACGCGTCAAGGAACGCGAACTGGCGGGTTACACCTACGAAGCCGCCGACGCCTCCTTCGAACTCCTCCTGCGCGACGAAGTCGAAGGCGGCCCCCGCAACTACTTCCGCATCGAATCCTGGCGGGCCATCGTCGAGGACCGCCCGGACGGCACCCACTGCGACGAGACGACCGTGAAACTGTGGGTCGGCGACGAGCGCATCGTCGCCACCGCCGACGGCCAGGGCCCCGTCAACGCCCTCGACCGCGCCCTGCGCACGGGCCTCGAACGCCTCTATCCCGAGCTCGCCAAGCTGGAGTTGGTGGACTACACCGTCCGCATCCTCGGCGGCGAGCACAGCACGAAGTCCACGGCCCGCGTCCTGGTCACCACCTCCGACAGCGCCGCCCGATGGACGACGGTGGGCGTGGCCGACAGCGTCATCGCCGCATCCTGGCGGGCTCTTGAGGACGCGTACGCCTACGGACTGCTGCGCGCCGGGGTCAGACCGGCGGCGTGAAGCCCCGGACCGGCGGGTCCGAAATCTCCGTATCCCTTGGACGTTCCTGGAAGAGGGACGTTCCTGGCAGAGGAAGGCAGATCGCATGACCACCGAGATCCGCGTCGAACCCACGGGGAAGACCGAGTTCGCCTCGCTGTACGCGCAGGTCGAGCAGTTCTACACCCATCAGCTGACGCTCTTCGACGCCCACGAGGCCGAGCGCTGGGCCCTGACGTTCACCGAGGACGCCGTCTTAGAGGTGCCGCCCCTGAGCACGCCGGTGCGCGGCCGCGCCGGGCTCGCCGACACCGTGCGCCGCGACCAGGCCCGGCAGCAGCGCTACGGCGCCGGGCTGAAGCGGTGGATAGGCAAGCTCGACGTGCTGCCGCAGTTCGACGGTACGCTGCACACCCGCTGCTCCGCGCTGGCGTACACCACGCCGCCCGGCGGCACGTCGAAGGTCCTGCACGTGTGCGTCATGGAGGACGAGCTCATCCGCTCGCGCAGCACCTGGCGCACCCGGCACCGCCGGGTCACCCGCGACGACCTCGCCTAAGACTTGATCCGCGATTCACCAGAGGGTGAGCTGTCGCACTGGCGAGCTCGGCGAACAACTCGCCGACATGTGCGCGCGAGACACCGGACAGGGCAGGATGGGAACAGGCCGCACGGGCCCAGGTCAGCTTCACAACTCACCCAACCCGTGCGGCCCTTCTCATGTCACGGCCCGACCGGGACGATCACCACGTCCGCCGTGCTACTCGGCCTGAATCGCGTCTGCCAGGACCTCGAAGACGATCTCAAGCCCGTCGCGCTCGTTCCCCTGCTCGCCGACGCGCGTGAAACCGAAGCCCGCGATGGTGGCCAGGGAAGCGTGATTGTCGGCTCTGACAGTGGCCCGCACGGTCCTGACACCGGGTTCGGCGGCGGCCCTGACGAGCAGCGCCGTCAGCATGGCGCGGGCATAGCCCTGGCGGCGATACCCGGGCACCACGGTGTAACCGACCTCGACCATGCCGGCCTCGTCCGGCGGCCCGTGGAACCCGCAGTCGCCGACGACGGCCCCGCCCGGCTCGGACACCACGGCCCGCACGATCCAGGGCGCGACAGACGGGTCCTTCGCGAGCTGGTCAGCGCGATAGCCGAAGATCCCGCGGGCCCGGTCAGACACGAAGTATTCGTCCAGGGCGACCCCGGCCTCGGCGCTGCCGCCAGCCAGGTCACCGTCGGCAAGCGCCCGCAGCGCCTTGACGCTGAGTTCGACGAAGCGGACGCGTTCGGGGGCGGAGAGAAGTTCGTTGCTCATCGCGGAGATGCTCGCCCAGCACCGGAGAGCTGTCCACCGCTTTACAGCCTCGGCAGACACGATGATCGTCCCGGTCGGACACGTGGCACAACAAGGGACGCACAGACGCCGCGATACCTCCGCCGAGACCCATCTCGCGAAGGCCTCACTCGTCACCCACCAGCCGAGCCGCCAGGCCGGCACGCCCGAAGCTCGATTTCTCCCGAGACCGTGAGAGGTTCGTACCGGGTCCGCTCGAAGACCCTTGTACGGGCAGTCGAAGCCGGCTCGCGGAATCCGCCGGGGCCGGTGTGCGGCGGCTATCGTCCGAAGACCTGACCGGAACCGTCGACGGAGACACCATGGAGCTGCGCCTGTTCGTGTTCCACCACGCGGGTGGTTCGCATCTGATGTACCGCGACTGGCCGGCCCGGTTCCCGTCCGGCTGGGACGTCCGGACGCCGGACGTGCCGGGCCGCGGACCGCTGGACGACCGGCGGCCGCTCGCCGACGTGGGTGCGGTCGTGGACCACTTCGTGGCCGAGCTGGGCGACCAACTCACCGGAAACTTCGCCCTGTTCGGGCACAGCATGGGCGGCGTCGTCGCGTACGAGCTGACCCGGCGGCTGCTCGCCGAGGGCCGGACGCCGCCCGTCTGGCTGGGCCTCTCGGCGCGCGGCGCGACCCACATCGACGACGCGACCCACCGCCACCTGCTGTCCGACGCCGCACTGCGCCGAGCGGTCGCCGCGCTGGGCGGCACGCCCCAGGCCGTACTGGACGCCCCTGACCTGTGGGGGCTCTTCGAGCCCACCATCCGGGCCGACCTGCGGCTCGGCGAGACGTGGAGCCCCGCGCCCACCGCGCTGCCGGCGACCGTGCCGGTGTCCGCCTTCGGCGGCAAGTACGACGAGACGGTGCCGCCCGAGCAGCTCGACGGCTGGTCCACGCTGGCCGAGCGGTTCCTCGGCCTCCACCTGTTCGACGGCGGCCACTTCTACTTCCGGGACGATCCCACCGAGCTGATCGAGCAGATCACCAAGGACGCGGGCCGTGCCCTCGCGATCGCGAAGGCCGCCGCCGCGGTACCGCGATGACCGTCCTCGACCTGCGCTCCCCCACCATGGCGGGGGCCTGCGCCGAGACCGAGTTCCGCCTCCTGGGACCGGTCGGGATCCACGACGGTCGCACCGGAGCGGCCATCGCGCCCTCCGGCTCGAAGCAGCGGGCGCTGTTCTCCGCGCTCGTCATCCACGCCGGTGAACTGCTCTCCGCCGACCGGCTCATCGAGGAGCTCTGGGGCAACCGGCCCCCGACGAACGCGCCGAACGCGCTGCAGGCCCATGTGGCCCGGCTGCGACGGCTGTTGCCCGCGGGCGACGCCCCCGGAGAGCCCGGCCACGAATGGATCAGCACCCTGCCCACCGGCTATCTGCTCACCCTGGGCCGGGCCACCACCGACGTACAGCACTTCGAGCGTCTCTCGGCGCAGAGCCGGGCGACGGCCCCTTCCGATCCCGCCCGTGCCCTGGAACTCCTGCGCCACGCCCTGTCCCTGTGGCACGGGCCGGCGCTTCAGGACAGCCGGTACGGACCGATCTGCGCGGCCGAGGCGGCCCGCCTGGAGGAGAAGCGGCTCACGACGCTGGAGGCGCTGTACGAGACGAGCCTGCGCTGTGGCCAACACGGCGAGATATCGGGCGAGTTGGAGAAACTGACGGCCGATCATCCACTGCGCGAACGCTTCTACGACCTGCTGATGGTCGCCCTCTACCGCAGCGGCCGCCAGGCCGAGGCGCTGGGCGTGTACGAGCGGGCCCGTCGCTGTCTGGCGAGCGCCCTCGGTATCGGTCCTGGCCCTGCCCTGCGCGGCCGGATGGAGGCGATCCTCCACCAGTCCCCCAGCCTGTCGGCCCCCCGGAGCCGACCGGCTCCCGCACAGCCCGCCACCGTGGCGCACGCACTCGACCTGGGCCGCGAGGTGGCTCGGCTGCAGGAGCGGATCGACGAACTCAACCGCGAGCAGGCGGAGTTGGTACGCCGCTTCGACGCGATGACAGCGCTGCTCCCGCACCCGTCGTAACCGCCCGCCCCCGCCCCCGGTCCCGCCCCCGGTCCCGCCCCCGGTCCCGCCCCCGGTCCCGCCCCCGGTCCCGCCCCCGGCCGGGGACGGGCCCCATGGCGGCGGGTGTCCTGCCGCCCCAGACACACGAATCGACCCCCGCGGTCCGAGTCCGCGGGGGTCATCAGTGGTGTTTGTGTGTTGGGGGGCGGCTAAGGGTGTGGGGGGGCAAAGGGTGTGGGGGGCGGCTAAGCCGCCTCGGCAAGTTCGCCGGGGAGGGCCGGGGCGTCGGTGCGATAGCGCGCCACATGGCCCGGCGGCACGAGGGCCGGCAGCAGGAAGTCCCACAACGCGCCTACCTTGCGGCTGAGTTCGGGGAACGTCATGCCGGTGCCCGCCAGCGTCACGATGCCGCACACCGCAGCGGACAGCAGCGTCTCCGGCCCGTCGCCGGGGCCCCGGTCGAGCACCTCGCCCTCGGCGAGGGCCGGGCCGGTCAGCCGCAGCACCTCGGTGATCCACTCCTGGTGGAAGTCGGAGACCGGCGAGGGCCGTCCGGTGAATTCGTTGGTGATGCGGAAGCTGGCCCGGATCACGGGGTCCCCGTGCAGGCTGCGCGCCAGCCAGTGCGTCATGTCGATCAATGCCTGCACCGGTGGGACACCCCGCTCCCACTGGTCCTGCACGAAGTCCCGCAGCAGCGCGCGGCCCTGCTCCTGGACCGCTTCGGCCACCGCGTCCTTGGAGCCGAAGTGGAAGTACAGCGCGCCCTTGGTCATCCCCGCCGCCCTGGCGATCTGCAACAGGGTGGCCCGGGCGAAACCGTTCCGGTCGAAGGTCTGCGCCCCCGCGTGGACCAGCCTGCGGCGGGTCCGCTGAGACCTGGCCTGCATCCCGGTCTCCTTTCCTCTCGTACCAAATGCCTGGTCGGCCGTTGATCAGCCGACGCGGGTGAGCCGCTCGTCGCCGGCGGCGGGCGCGTCCAGGACGAGCTCGGGGCCGGCGGTGAGGATCGACCGCTGCAACCGCCGCAGTCCGACGGAGGGTTCGAGACCGAGGTCGCGCACCAGGGAGTTGCGCAGCCGCTGGTAGACGTCGAGCGCCTCGCCGCGGCGGCCGGAACGGTGCAGCGCCAGCATGAACTGGCCGTGCAGGTTCTCATGCGTGCGGTAGCGGCTGACCAGAACGGTCAGCTCCCCCAGGAGTTCGCGGTGCCGGCCGAGCCGCAGGTCCGCCTCGATGCGCTGGTACAGGGCGCACAGCCGGGTCTCCTCAAGGCGCAGGATCTCCATCTCCAGCTGCGGGCCGGCCTGTACGTCGACCAGGGCGGAGCCGCTCCACAGCACGAGGGCCTCGCGCAGCTGGCGGGCGGCGTTCGGGAAGTCCTCGGCGTCCATCGCCCGGTATCCCATGCCGGACAGCCGCTCGAACTCTCGGACGTCGCTGGTGCCGCCCGAGGTCTTGAGGAGGTAGCCGCCGGGCATGGTGACGAGCACGTCCTTGGCGGTACGCGACCCGGTGTGCTCGGGGTCGTGCTCCAGCGCCGCGGAGATGAGCTCGCGCAGTTGCAGGATGTAGGTCTGCAGCGTCGTCCGCGCGCTGCGCGGGGGCCGCTCGCCCCAGAGTTCTTCCATCAGCCAGGCCATGGGCACCACCTGATCGGCGTGCAGCGCGAGCAGCGCCAGCACCTGCCGCGGCTTCGGTGCGGTCGGCGTGACCGAGATCCCGTTCTCCCTGACGGCCAATGCGCCCAGTACATCGATGTCCACGCCGTGTCCCCTGTTCGTGTATCGCGTATGAGTCATGAGCCGCCAGTCGTCCGAGGGCTGCGGCTGAACCAGTTCTCGGCACATGACGAGTAAAAAACGGGGCGGGCGGTTTGTCAATACCAAACCGTTCGCGCTGTTTTTATGCAGGTCCACGGCGCCTCAAGCGCACCTACAGTCAGGAGGGCTCGCGACAGCGACAGGTGCCGGACCTGGGGTCCGGCGAAATTCGGGGTGCTCCGGCGCGACGAAAGCGGTCGAAGCCCCGCCAGGATCGACGTCGGAGCCCGCCAGGATCAGCCCACAACCATAAAAACATACCGCACCCCTGGTTTCTAACTCCTCCCTCGAAGCTCGCTACAACACCGCTCGACACCTCTTTCCGCACGGCGTGCCGCCTTGCGTACAGCGTTCAGCCGCCCGTACAGTGCGTATATCGGCGCACACTGTTCAGATCTGGCCCGCACGCCAGTCGCGCACAGCGGCCGCCGCAGCGAGATGTCCCGATTGGCAGAAATGGGACTCGGCCCTCTAGAACCAAACCGCTAGGTTGGTTTATTATTTCTGTCTCTGAACCCTGAGGAGCCACCGGTGTTGAAACAGGAGCGCGCCGTGCGCACCCTGCGCTCACTCGTCCATGCCGCGGCGGAGGCGTTCCAAGAGCGCGGATACGTCCAGGCGAGGCTGGCGGAGATCAGCGCCGCCGCCGGGGTCAGCACCGGCGCCCTGCACTTCCACTTCGCGAGCAAGGCCGCGTTGGCCTCGACGGTGCAGTCCACAGCCGCCGTGTCACTGCGCGCGGCAGCCCATGCGGCGACGCTGCGGCCCGGCATGGACGCGTTGCAGAGACTGATCAACGCATCGCACGCCTTGGCGGACACGCTCCGCCACGATGTCGTGGCGCGCGCCGGCGTTCAACTGAACGGCGACCCGGCGTGCGAGACCGAGTGGGACATGTGCCAGGAGTGGCAGAAGTACGTCCAACGCCTGCTTGCGCAGGCCGCGGACGAGCACCTGCTCGCCGAGGGCGCCGCTCTTCATGACGCGGCCGCCTCCATCGTGGCGGCGACCACCGGTATGGAACTGCTCGCCAGGAACGACGCCGAGTGGCTCTCCCCGGAAACGCTCACCAGATTCTGGGAGGTCGTTCTTCCGAGCCTGGCCACTCCGGCGGCGCTCACCATGCTCGACCTGGCCGGCGCACACCCCGGCGGGCGCGGCACCGCTCGAGGCACGCAGCGGTCGCTGGACAGGACGACCCGCTCCCCCCACCCGATACTCACAGGCTGATCACCGGACCGCCGCAGTCCCGGTGACCCGGTGTTGCGGCAGGTGCGTGCCCACCGCTAGGGCGTCCCGACCTTGGTACCGGACGCCACAAGGGTGTCGAGACAGGAAGACGCCGCGAGCCTCGGCAGCAGCAGCCGCCAGAACCGGGTGAGAGGGGTGTGCGAGAGCCACCATTCGTCCTGACGGCCCAGGGTCTCCAGCCCCACCGTGACGGCCACCACAGCCGTCGCCGCGTCCCGCGCCGACGGTTCCGGCGCCAGCGCACCCTCCCTGCCGGCCTGAGTCAGGGAGTCCTCCACCCATTCCTGCCACCTGCCGCGCAGGCCCGTGCCCACGCGTACGTGCTCGAGGCTGTCGCTCAGGCCGAACCCCGCTCGCAGCACCGCATCGTGATCAAGGCCCTGAACGAGGGCGTGCGTGGCATCGATCAACGCCTGCAGGGCGCCGTCGGCCTGTTGCTGGGTGATTCGATCGAGCCGCTGAGCCGCCGCCTCACCGACCGCGTCGGCCAGGGCCGCCTTGCTGGCGAAGTGGAAGTGCAGCGCGCCGCTGCTCACCCCGGCTCGTGTGCTGATCGTGGACAGCGAGGCCAGTTCATAGCCGTCGCTGTCGAAAAGCTCGGCGGCAGACTCGATCAAGGCGTTACGCGTACGTACCGCGCGATCCTGTTTGGCCATCAGAGGGCTCCGGTGGTGCAGAGGGGGCAAATATGGACTTCATGGCGGAATGGCCTGCACGCTTCCCCCAACCCCGGGACATTGGCGTAATGACCCGAGTGCACGCAGCGACTCTCCCCGTCGGGCATCGTCCGCACGAGGGAACAATAATAAACCGCTCGGGCGGTTTTGAGCGACACCTGCGCAGATCTCGGCCACATGGTGTCCCAAACGACGGACTCCGCAGCCCAGGGAGGCTGCGGAGTTCGTCTGGCTTGGTCCTGCGGCGGAGTACGGGACTAGGCGGCGATCGGCCTCAGCACCACGGGAAGGGAGCTGTACCCGTTGACGATGAACGACGGCATGGGTTCGATCGACTCCAAGGGACGCGCCGACGCCATCTTCGGGAAGCGCGCGAAGAGTTCTGAGAGCGCGACGGTGGCCTCCATACGGGCCAGCGGTGCACCCAGGCAGTAATGGACACCGTGCCCGAAGCCCAGACTGTCGTGACGATCGGTCCGCCGAGCATCGAATACAGCCGCGTCCTGCCCGTGATGCTCCGGATCGAGACCAACAGCGGCGAAGGAGACGATGATGGGATCACCTCTCTTGATGGTGACGCCGCCCAGATCGATGTCCTCCACAGCGAACCGCAGGGGGATGTAGGCCGCAGGACCGTGCGTCCTAGTGGTCTCGGCGATCACATCCCGCCAGCTCACCCGGCCGGACCGTACATGCTCCAGCTGCTCGGGCTGGTCGAGCAGGGCCGCAGCGGCGCTGCAGATCAAGGAACTCGTCGTCTCCTGCCCCGCCCCGATCACGAGGTTCAGAGTGTCGACCAGCTCCTGCTGAGTGAGGCCGTCGCCCTGATCTCGAACCGCGATCAGCGCGGACGTCAGATCGTCACCGGGCTGGGCCTGCTTCGCGGCCACCAGCTCGGCCAGCAACTCGAAGACCTTGCTCTGCGCCGCATAGATCTCCAGCGGTGTCACCCCGGTGCTGATCGTCGTGTCGATCGCAGCAATCAGAGGGGCTCTGGCGTCTTCGGCGACCCCAAACAGTTCACAAATCACCCGTACGGGCAGCAGTTTGGCGAGCGACGCCCGCAGGTCGATCTGCTGTCCGGCCGGTATGGCCGCCAGGCCATCAAGCAGTTCGGCAGTGATTGCCTCGACTCGCGGCCGGAGCATCTCCGCACGCCGCGCGGTGAACGCCCCTGCAACGAGCCGACGCAGCCGTCCATGGTCCTCACCGTAGGCGAACAGCATGTTCTTCGCCGACACCCAGTGATAAAGCGGCCACTCCTGTGTTATGCGCCCCTCGATGAAAGCGGGCCAGTGCTTCCGGGCGTCTTTGGACACCCGCGGGTCCAGCACCAGCTGCTTGACATAGCGGTGCTGAGTGACGGCCCACGCTGCCACTCCCCCCGGGAGCAGCACCTCGACGGCCGGCCCCTGTGCCTGCAACGCGGCAGCCTCACCTGCGAGATCGCTTCCCGTCACGTCCAGCGCATAAGGGCAGACAGCTTGCCTCATCCGTGCCTCCGGTCAATGGATCCTGCGTCTTCACGTTCCAAAGTCCTGTGCGCGGAGAGCACTCACAGCCCCGGCGGCTGGCCGGTGGGAAACTCGGCTCAGCCAGGCAGCACGAGCTCCGAATCTTCACGGAGCCTCATTGCCGCCTCGTAGATCTGCGGCCCCCTCGTGGCCGTGAAGTCCAGCCGGACAAGCACGGCGGGCACCGCGATGGACGGCATCACATGCCGGTAGAGGTCGACCACCCGTTCCGCCATGTCCATCCGATCGGTCATGATCCTTGACAGCACCTGGATACCGGTGAAGGAAGCGACCATGAACTTCGCCACGCGAAGCACGTCCGTGTCCGGAAGGATCTCCCCGTTCTCCTTGGCCTCCCCGAAGACGGCTACGTTGTGTTCAATCCACCCCGCCATCGGCACCTGCCGGTCCAGACCGTCTTTCGGTGACCCCTGGTCCACGGTAAGGCGGATGCTGCCCTGGATGATCGGATCGCCCCAGTCCCGCCCGAGCAAGTGAGTGAGCAGCAGCGACTCGTCCAGGGACTGCTGCAGTTTCAGCTCCCGCTCCGGAACCAGAGGCATCGCGGCGACCTGCTCCGCCAGCACTGCCTGGGCGAGCTCTTCCTTCGACGTGAAGTGGAAGTAGAGCGCTCCCTTGGTCATGCCGGACTTCTTCAGGATGTCGGCGATCGTCGCTGCTTCATATCCGACCTCGTCGAACACCTCCGCTGCCGACACAAGAATCTTCTTCCGCGTCCGGATGGCTCGTTCCTGCCGCGCCACAACCCACCTCCATACCAGCCCCCGATCAGCCAGAAATAAACCAAAGGGTTCGTATTCTAGCATCGACTAGCCCTGCATGACGGGCGCGCACCGAACAACCCCATACCACCTCTACATGCCCCATAGCCTGACCGTCACTTGCGATCAGGGGACTGCATCCAAGAATAAAACCAGCAGATCGGTTTTTCAATACCGGACACCCGCGACGCTCGTTGCAGGAACTGACACCTGCGGTCACCCGGCGTGGGCATGTTATGCCCGGAATGCGCCATTCCGGTGTGGTTCGCAGCCGCTCTGCGCCATCCGAGGCTCCGGAGCCGCCCCTCAAAGGGACTTGAAAACAAAACCGGTTGGTACGTATCTTCGTGGCTGAGATTCCCATCCCATCGGGTTCCTCATCAACGGGGAGAGGTCCATGACCTTGCTGACGTTCCAGAAGAACACCTTCATAGACGCAGAGATGGAGGGGACCGTTGGTGGCAACGGTCCGCTCAGCCGTCTCGCATTCGGGCCCTCGGCCATGGCGGCCGGCGAGCTCGCACACCTGCTCTTCGACAGACAGGACCGGGACCGGATCCACGAGACCTGGCGCAACCTTGCCGGTGGCCGAAACTTCACCTACCGGACGGGGCTGTCGCCGGACGAGCGAACCGCCCTCTCCTACGACCGGCTGCGTCTGGTCAATGAGGTCGTCGACAACGCCGCGGAGCTGGCCAACGACCCTCATCGGCTGGCCAGCCTGCACGAGTGGACAGGGCCCGTGGACGGTGGTCTGTGCACGGTGGCCAGCATCCACTACAACCTCTTTCTCGGCAGCCTCCTCGATCACAACACTGACGGCCGCGACCTGTCCGCCTTCACCTCGATGAAGCGCACAGGAACGTTTCTGTGCACGGAGCTCGAACACGGCAATGACGTGGCCTCGATGGAGACGACAGCGGTGCTCGACCGTACGACCGACGGATTCGTCCTGGACACTCCCACTCCGGGAGCGCAGAAGTTCATGCCGAACACCAGCGCCATCGGTGGCCCGAAGAGCGCCGTGGTGGCGGCCCGACTGCTGATCGACGGCCAGGACCACGGGGTCTTCCTCTTCCTGACCCCGCTGAGCGACGAGAACGGCCACCTGCCCGGAGTGAAGGTCCGCCCGCTGCCGCAGCGGACCGGGACCCCGGTCGACCACTGCCTCACCGCATTCGACCACGTGTGGCTGCCTCGCGAGGCCATGCTGGAAGCCGCACACGGCCGGCTGGACTCCGAGGGAAGGCTGAGCAGCAACCTCGGCAATCGCCGCAAACGCTTGCTTCGCTCCATCGGCCGCATCACCATGGGAAAGCTCTGCATGAGCGCCGGCACGTTGGGGATGTCCCGCACAGCGCTTGCCATCGCGGTGCGCTACGCCCACAACCGTTTCATCGCCGGGACCAAGGCCGGTGAGCGGGTGGCGCTGGCCGCCCATCGCAGTCATCACGGCCGCCTTCTCGACAAACTCGCCACGGCGTACGCCATGACTTTCCTGCACCGGACCACGGTTACCCGCTGGGCCGGGCACACCGACGAGGACCGGGCGGAGGTCGAGCGTCTGGTGGCCATCGCCAAGGGGTGGATCACCTGGCAGGCCCGGGGAATCACGATCGAGTGCCGGGAGCGGTGCGGAGCACAGGGGCTCTTCCCTGCCAACGGCCTGTCCGATCTCCCCCTGAATGTCGAGGGCGGGATCACGGCTGAGGGCGACAACCTCGTGATCTGGGTAAAGGCCGCCTCCGAGATGGTGCTCGGCCATGAGGTCGACCGCAAGAGGTCCGCGGAACTCCCAGCCGACGAACGGAATCTGACGGACCTGCACTTCCTGCGCGACCTGCTCGCCGAGGTCGAGGCTCTGTGGCAGGACCGGGCCCGCACCGCCCTGCGTCAGGGCCCGTCTGGTGACCCGCTGTCCCGATGGAACGAAACCTCCCCCGCCGCGCTGGAGATGGTCTCCGTCCATGCCCGTCTCCAGGCCGCTGACGCCTTCATCTCGGCCGCTGCCCAGGCCGTGGATCCCACGGCCCGCTTCCTGCTGGAGAGCCTGTGCCGGCTGTTCCTCCTCAGGCAGATCAAAGAGCACACCGGTGACCTGCTCGCCGACGACCACATGACCGCCGACCAGGTGCGTGCGCTGCCGAGGACTGAAAATGCCGTCGTCGCCGAGCTCGCCCCGCACATGATGACCCTCGTCGACGCATTCGACATTCCGGCCGAGATGCTGGCCACCATCCCCATCGCCAACGGCGCCTCCATCGACCGACACCTCGACGCCTCAATCGCCGGCACGACCCCGCTCCCCGCGTGACCACCCGCGCAGCACGACGAAGCGCCCGATGCCGACAGCCCGGAGGCCTAGAGGTAGACGACCCCCGCTTCACTTCCGGGGGCGGGCGTCGTGCCCCCACCCACCCACACTCGCATTTCCGACCATGTGCCACCGGCATGAAGCATTCCGCGCACGCCGGGCAGTCTCACGTCGATACTGGGCGGGTGCGGAAGCACGGAACTTCCGTATCGCGGAGACTCGTCGCGCCCCACACGTCCATCAGCAATCCCCACTCGGAGCGACCATGACGAAGCAGCAGGGCCGGGCGTTCCGGACGCGGGCGGCCGTCGTGCGGTCCGCTGCCGCGCACTTCGACCGGGAGGGGTATGAGGGCACCTCCCTGGTCAAAGTGTGCAGGACCGCGGGCACTTCGCTCGGCGCCGTCACCTTCCACTTCCCGACCAAGGGCGAACTCGCCGACGCGGTGATGGACGAAGGCCGCGCGCTGACCCAGGCCGCGTTGCTGCGGGTCTCGGCGCGGCCCGGTCCCGCGCTGCGCAAGGTCGTCGAACTGTCCCTGGAGCTCACCCGCCTGCTGGAGGAGGAGACGGCCGTGCGCTGTGCGGTACGGCTGGCCAGGGAGCGGCCGGGCACCGGAGGCTGGTCGGACATCTGGCTTCCGGTCGTCAAGCAACTGCTCGACCAGGCGCACAGCAATGGGCAGTTGCGGGGCGGGGCCCGGCCCGCGGAGGTCACGATGCTGGTCGAGTACCTGACGGCGGGCGCGGAGGCGTTTCTGCGGGGCCGCCCTGGCACGGGGGTGGCAGCCGGGAGCGGCGTCGCCCAGCTCGAAAGCGTCTGGCGGCTTGCCCTGGCGGGAGTGGGCGTCACCGATGAGCCAGGCCAGGCCGGATGGGCCTCGAACACCGACCGGGCAGCGCCAACCGGGCGGGCCGGACAGTTGGGTGACGGCCCATCAGGTCACGATCCGTCCTTCCGCCCCTGAAGGAACCCGGCTTCCGCCCCAGCACACCTCCCCCGTCACTCGACAAACAGACCGCTCACCCTTTATTTTGCTGGGGAAGTGCGCCGAAGGGTGAGGGCGGATCGGGCGCACGCCAGGGGGATCGGCCGCCAGCGGGGGCCGGTGCTCGCACAGCACAGCCAGGCTCTGCGCGCCTGCGGGCCGCGGGGCGCCACTTCGCACGCCCGGGGGAAAAGGCATGCTCAGCACCGAGGGACGTTCTCTTACGTCACCGCCGGGTCCGTCGGACACAACGGCGCGCAGACGAGTGCGCGGCGGCCGGTGTCGGCGGACGTAGTACCTGACGTGGACCCGCTTCCGACACGGACGCGCTCCTGACCGGCTGATGGCCGGCCCCGGTGACCGTACGGAAACCGTCGGCAGCGCTGCTTTCCGAGCCGTTCCCACCGCCTCCTCCGGCCGCCCGGCGTGCCGCGGCCGGACCGGTGCCGGGGCGGCGGCAGAGCAGTGCCGCCACCAACGGACGGTTCGTCAAAAAGTGGCACAGAAGCGGAAGTTGCACCCCTCTCCCCTCTTGTCGACATCAATGCCCGGAGACGGTCGCTTCGGTCGCTGCACGGGGCGGCCGCCCCGGTCGGGGATCTTCGCCTCGTCGAGTTCGCCGACCGCGAGACTGTTCGAGCGCTCTGCACTAGCCTGTGCTGAACGCATCTAGAACGTGAGTCGCTACGGTCGCTGAAAGGAACCACCCATGCCCCCTGACCTGGGGTTTTCAGGTAGCGACTCATCGCAGCGGGTAGCGATCGAGCACGAGGGGCGCAGAGCGGGGACGCCGCTGAGCACCGCTTTGTGGTGCGCCGAACAGGGCTGGCCCGTACTTCCGTTGGCGCCGGGCCGGAAGACGCCCGCCGCCAACTGCGCCCCCTGCCGGGACCAACCGCACAGCGCCCAGGGATGCCCCTGCATCGCCGCCGGTCGCTGGTGCCACGGATTCCACGCCGCCACCACCGACACCGCCCGGATCCTGGCCTGGTGGTCCGAGCAGCCCCGCTTCGGCGTGGGCGTGGCCTGCGGGCCCGCGAACCTCGTGGTGATCGACGTGGACGCGCACGCGGCGCCGCTGCCGGACCCCGACCGGCTGCTGCCGGGCATCCACATCCCCGCCTCGGTGTCCCTGGGCGGTCTGCGGCACGGCTTCCACAGCCTGGCCCTGCTGGCGGCCCTGCGCGGCGCACCGGACCCGAGCCAGGACGACACCACCTTGCGGGTGCGCACCCCCTCGGGGGGCCTGCACCTGTGGTACACCGCGCGGCCCGGACACACCTGGCGGTGCTCGAACGGCTCAAGTGCCCGGCGGGCGCTGGCCTGGCAGGTCGATGTGCGGGCCCACGGGGGCTACATCATCGCGCCCGGCACCACGACCGCCGTCGGCACGTACACCGCCTGCCGTCCCGTCAGGCGCCCGGCCCCGCTGCCGAACTGGCTCGCCGCGGAACTGGAGCGCACCGGCCACCGCCCTTCGTCCACAACTCCCCGTACCGCGACGCCCGTTCCCTCCCGGGCCCGGGCCGCCGTCATCGCCGCGAGCGGTGGCCGGGACGCCGCGGCGCGCGCCCTGGCCACCGTGCTGACCTCGGTGACGGAGTGCGCCGCCACCGCCGAGGGCGCGGGCTTCACCGAGAAGCTCAACCGCGCCGCCTTCACCGCGGGCGGCCTGGTGGGAGCCGGCCGGATGAACCTCGCCGACGCGGAGGCCGTGCTGGTGGCGGCCGCCGCGCAGGCGCGCCCCGGCCAGGAACGCCGCTGTCTGCAGATCATCCGGAGCGGGATGAGCGCGGGGAGCCGACGGCCGCTCGATCCGGGAGTACGTACGTGACCGACGCACCGTCCTCCCAGGAGGGGCTGTTCGACCCGGTCGAAGTCGCCCGCCAGATCATGCTCGGCTCCCCCGACGGCGCCGTCCCCGCCCAGCCGGCCCCCGAGTCCGCGGCGCCTGAATCCATGGCGGCCCAGGCCACCGAGCACGGGCTGCTGCCGGACAGCCTCAGCGACCGGGGAAACGCCAAGCTGTTCGTGTCCCTGTACGGGCGGGACTTCCGGCATGTGCCGGGGCTCGGCTGGTACCGCTGGTCCGGCTTCCGCTGGGAGATCGACGAGGACGACAACGTCCTGTGGGCAGCCGGTGAGATGGCCGAGTCGCTCGCCGAGACCGATGCCCGCGCGCGGTACCCGGACTCCGCGCTGCGCCGCCACCGGCGCCGGGCGCTGTCGACGTCGGGGATGAAGGCCATGCTGATGCAGGCCAAGGCCGCACCGGGCATGGTCCTCAACGCCTCCCTGCTGGACGCCGATCCGTACGCGCTGTGCACCCCCGAGGGCGTCATCGACCTCACCACGGGCACCCTCGCCCCGCCCGACCCCGAGAAGCACTACCACTCGCGCGCCACGAGCGTCCCGTCCCGGACCATGGCCACACCGCGCTGGCAGCAGTTCCTGACCGACACCTTCGGCGACGACGCCGACGGCCGCCAGATGATCGACTTCCTGCACGTACTGCTCGGGTACTCCATCACCGGCGATGTCGGCGCGCAGATCATGCCGTTCCTCTACGGGCAGGGCAAGAACGGCAAGAGCGTACTGCTGGACGTGATGGTCAAGCTGCTCGGCGATTACGCCGACGCCGCCCCGCCCGGGTTCCTGATGGCCCGCCCCTTCGAGGGGCACCCCACCGACCTGGCCGAGCTGCACGGCCGGCGCATCATCGTGTGCTCGGAGCTCAAGCCCGGCGACCGGTTCGACGAGGCCCGGGTCAAGCTGCTCACCGGCGGCGACCGCATCAAGGCCCGCCGGATGCGTCAGGACTTCTTCGGCTTCAGCCCGACCCACAAGCTGTGGCTGCTTGGCAACCACCGTCCCGAAGTGGGCACCGGTGGCTACGCGTTCTGGCGCAGGATGAAGCTCATCCCCTTCGAGCGGGTCGTCGCGGACGACCGCCAGGTGGACAACCTCGCCGACGTCCTGGTCACCGAGGAGGGCCCCGGCATCCTCAACTGGCTGGTAACCGGCGCCCGTCGCTACCTCACCGGCTCCCGCGACCTCACCGGCCCGCAGCAGGTCCGTACCGCCACGACCGCGTACGCCGAGACCGAGGACCACACCGGGCGCTTCCTGGGCGAGTGCTGCACGCTGGAGCCCGCCATGCGCGCCGAGCAGGCCCAGCTCTACAACAGCTACAAGAACTGGTGCCAGCTGGAAGGTGCCAACCCGGTCTCGTCCAGGGCCTTCGCCGCCCGGGTACGGGAGACTGTCGGCATCGCCACCCCCAAAGACATGATCCTTTCGAATCAGCGGAAGTTCTATCCCGGCATCGGGCTCAACGCTGAAGTGGGAGCAACCTCATGAGCGCCCTGATCGAGCCCGAGCAGCTCGCCCACGAGAGCGAGCTCGTGTGGCTCGAGGACACGACGGACCTGGACTACGTGCGCCAGAGCCTGGACCGGCTGCCCACCCGCCGGGGCAAGCCCGCCTACCACCGCGGCGGCCGCATGGTCGGCTACGCGGTGCTCGGCCCCGACGCCCGCTCCTCGCGCGCCTCCGGCACCTTCCTGCGCCGCGTGTTCTGGCTGGCCCCCCACGACCGCGACGGTCAGCCGGGCGGCCTCTACGCATCGGGCGCCCCGTCGGAAGCCGTCGACCCCCGAACGATCGCTCCCCGCGTCAAGGGCTACAAGACGCAGCGCTCCGAGGGCGGCCCGGAGTCCGAGGCGATGCGCGAACTCGGCATCACCCTGCCGAAAGCCTGAGCACCTCCCTCCTCTCCCCGGACAGCGACTGAAGCCGTACAGCGCCTCAGCGACTGAACGGGCGGACCAAGGGAGTTGGAGAACTCCCAGGTCAGCGGGCATCTCACCGAGCGACCAGCGACCGAAGCGACCCAGAGTCGGATCTATGAGGACATTCCCGCGTGCGTGTGCGTGTGTGCGTATGCACGTCATAGATAGGAGCCTTCAGTCGCTTCAGTCGCTGTTTCGTCTTCCGTACCCTTGTGACCTGCACTTTCTTCCCGAGACCGAGCCAGCGACCGAACGAATCCGGGTCGCTTCGCGACGCCGTCGTGCTCGTTCACCGGTCACGTTTCCCCGCCGCCGGGTGTCATCGCGGTGCAGAGCCCGCGGCCAGGTGATCGGCGGGTCGGCAGCGATGCGGGAGGCGTCTTTCTGGACGTCTACGAAAACAGTTGAGAGCCGCCGAGACGGTCACCTTTGTCGATGGCTAGGTGTGCCAGCCATGGATCGTGGCAGGCTGGCCGGGACCAGTACGCGAGTGGCGGGGGCACACCATGAACCGTGAGGAACGGCGGCGCGAGGCACGCAGGGAGCGGGCGGGCGGGCCGTTGCTGGGGGCGCCGATGCAGGGGCAGTTGATCCGCAGTACGCGTTTCGAGCCCGGGGACGAGGGACGGCATCGGCAGGACTTCCTCGCCGGGACGGTACTCGCCGCCGGGGCGGCGGTGGTCCAGCCGGAGAACGGGCCGGGCCTCACACCACTGGACGCCCTGTTCACCGTCCTCGTGCACGAGGACGAGCGCACCTTCGGGCCGGCGCCCCAGTTCGCCGAGGCGTTCGCGCTGCTCGACGAGATCGGCGGGGTGGCGCTCTACGACCGGATGGATGTCGGCACCGCGTGGGCGGGATTCGGCGGCCCCGCTCCGCTGGTCAAGCTGAAGCTGGAGTTCCAGGGCCCGCGCCCCGAGCGCGGATCGACGGCGCTGGTGCTGCCGGCCAGCCAGTACGCCGAGATCTGGCACCACGTCGTCGGCGGCGGGATGGTCGCCGTCAGCACGCAGGAGCGGATGGAGCGCGCCGCCAACCGGCCCGGGGCCGGCTTCGCCGACAGCCTGGAGGCGAGCATCCTGCTCGCCATCGGCACCTCACCGGTCCTGGAACAGTTCATCGACGCCTACGGCTGGCCCCGCCGCTGACCGGGCGAGGCGCCCCCTGGCTCGGGCCGCCGTCCGCTAGCCGCCCGTACGGGAGAGCCGGGCCTCCAGGCCGTCGAGGACGCGTTCGAGGGCGTACGCGAAGTTATCCTCGCGGATCTGCTGGGGGTTCTTGCCCCGCTGCGCGCTCTGGCCCTCGCGCAGGCGCGGGTAGTCCTGCGCGGCCTGCTCGGCGGCCGGCATCAGGTTCTCCATCCACTCCTGCTCGTCCTTGCCGCTGCGGGCGATCATCGACAGGTAGGCGGCCTCGCTGGTCGTCATGCCGATGACGCAGGCGATGACGGTGTTCATGGCCTGGTCGGCCTCTTCCGCGGCGAAGCCGGCCGTGCCGAACACGGCGAGCATGCGGTCCGACATCCGCATCACGTTCGGCCCGAGGTGGACGAGCCCGACCTGCCCGAGGACGGAAGCGACCCACGGGTGCCGCAGCACCATCGAACGCAGGCTGTGGGCGCTGTGGTTGGCGGCCTTCCGCCAGCTCGTGGCATCGTCGGCGGGCGGTACTTCCAGCTCGCCGTATACCTCGTCGACGACGAGTTCGATGAGCTCGTCCTTGCTGGCCACATGCCGGTACAGCGAGGTGGCCCCGGCGCCCAGGCGGGTCCCCAGGCGCCGCATGCTCAGGGCATCGAGCCCCTCGGAGTCCAGCAGCGCCACGGCCTCGGACACGATCTGCTCGCGGCTCAACTGCTCCCGCTGCCGGTGCGGACGGGTCCACACCGAGGGGATCGGCGTCTCATCGCCAGACATAAGGCAGTCCTCTTTCTCCAGGTGAACGATCTTTGTACGGCCTACCGTAGCCATGCCGTTCGCATAATGCGTACACCGAACGCCGTACGTCCCCTCGTTCTGGACGGCTCCTCCACGGATCCTTGTGGGGCGTACGCCAATTGGCCGTGACCGGCCCGGGCAAGGCGGGTCGGCGGGTGATCGGGCTTACTGTCTGGAGCTGTTGCCCGCGAGGTGGCTTCCGCGATGCGGGGACCTGGCACAGCGGCTGCGGCAAACCCCAAACCCCCGCCGACTCCCAGCCCACCGGTGGTCCCAGATCCGCCGGAACTCGTCGCTGCGCGTGGACAGTTCGGTGATGAGCTCGTGCCAGTTCCGCGTCGTCGGGGACGGCCAACGCCCTTCGCGAGCAGTCTTGTCCGCGACCCCTCGTAGCCGAGCTTCACATACTCGATTAGTAGTCGAGCTCCACATAGTCGATGTCGGTGAACTCCACCAGCAGGTCGCGGGCCCGGCGGCCGCGGTCCTTGAAGTAGATCTCCTGGAGGCCTTCGGCGGCGATGGACTGGAGCTGCTGCTCGGTGGCGCCGGAGGACTGCGCCTCGAAGAGGCGGGCCGCGTACGCGGGGGGCAGGGACTGGGTGATGAGGCGGAGCCGGCCGTCGTCGGAGGTGCCGGGGGCCGCGGTGTAGCCGAACCGGGCGCGGGTCTCGATGACGATGCCGCCGGTCGCCGCGGCCTGCTGCTGCGCCCTCGCGCGGACCTTCGGCTGCCACCGCTTGCGCACCTCGCCCCGGAGCCGGGCGGCGAGTTCCGGACGGGGCTGCTTGAGCTGGCCCTTGAGGTAGCGCTCCACGGTGCGCTGGGAGACGCCGAGCAGCTGCGCCACCACCCTGGTGGAGCCCTTCTCCTGTTTCACCAGGAACTTCATCTGCGCCTGGGCGGACTTGGGGAGCGGCCGGGTGAACGTGTTCGCCGCGGCCTTGTCGAGGCTGTCGCCGATGATGCCCATCGAGGTGGTCTACTCTCCGTCGATCGCGGCGTCGGTGCCCTTGATGTGCCGGGCGGGGTTGTGGCCTTCGTCGAGCATCTTCACCGCCCACAGCAGTTCCTGGGTGCCCTCGTGCTTGACCATGCCGGGGCTGACCCCGAGACGGAACGTACCGGGTGCCGGCTTCCCCTCGGGGGTGTACGGCAGGAAGTCCAGCGGGCCGGGCCCGTCGGCCAGGTACACCGCGCAGTCGGACAGCAGGGCGACGGGCAGCAGCGCCTCATCCGCGAAGTGCAGGTGCCCGACGGGGGCCGCCACCGGCTGCGTCGCCAGGGCGGTCTTGATCAGTTTGCGGTGCATGTTGACCCGGGCCGTGGAGATCACCGCGGCCCGGATGTCGGGGCGCCAGGTGGGGCGTTCCAGCGCGGGCCAGCGTTCACCGGGCCGGTAGCCCGCGCCCTGCGGCCGCTCGCGCAGCTTGCCGATGCCGCCCTTGACCGTCGACTTGATCGCGGACAGTACGGCGGCGGTCCCCGGATCGGTCTGCTTGTACGTCTCCATCGCCGCGAGGAACGCGCCCTCGTCCATCCCGGATTCGATGCCGAGGTCGGCCATCGTCGCCTTGTACGCCTCGCTCAACTGCTTGTACCAGGGGTCGAGATAGGGTCCGCTCTCCGGACGCAGCCATGCCTCGACGGGGGCGAGGGCGACGGGCAGGCCGTACGCGCCGATGAGCTCATGGGCGTACGCCACGGTGGGAGTCGCGTACCAGGCCGGTCCCTCGGGGCGTACGCCGTCCGATGTGAAGGGGTTGGGCAGGCGCGGGTCCATCTCGATGCCCGACAGGTCGATGAGCCAGCAGCCGGGCACCGTCTTGTCGAAGGCGGGGGCGGTGACGTGGACGGGCGCCCCGAGGCCGACCACGAGACGGTTCGCGGCGGCGAGGAACGCCGTGTTCACATCGATGCCCACCGCGAACTTCCGCGTGCACTCGGCATCGGTGAGCAGCTGCGGGTCCCGGATCCAGTCGAAGGCCTCTTCGTCGAGGACGTCGGCGGGGGTGCGTTGGTGGCCGCGCGGGTGGCGGGCGGTGACGACGGGGTGCTCGTCGGGCGCCTCGGGGGGCGCCGGGTCGACCGGCTCGGTGAGGGAGCCCGGCATCGGGCCGGACACCCACGCGTCGGAGTGCGGGTCCTTCACCGCCCGGGTCGGCGGGCGCAGCGCGGTCATCAGCTCCAGACCCGATACGGCGGTCGAGCCGCGCGGGGTGATGACCCGGGTCGCGTAGTCGCCAAGGACGCGGGCGAGTTCGGCCGGCGGGAACTGGCCCGCACTCCCCCAGGCGCGGGCGTCGAGCGCGCCCCACGGCAGGACCGCGAACTGCACGCACTGACGCTGCCCGGCACGCGCCGGGCGGTAGACGCGGGCCCACGGGCCGAAGCCGCGCCTGGTCAGCTTCCACTTCGCCTTGGTGATCTGCTGGACGGCCTTGTGGTCCTCCGGCAGCCGCAGGCCCCGCCGGTCCTCCAGAGCGGCCGGAAGCCCGAGGTGTTCGGCGGCCGCCTCCGTGAGGACGACCAGCGGGTCAGCGTCCTTGCCCGAGCGGTGCAGCCGGGACGCCCCCAACTTCACCTCGTTCAGGGCCCATTCGACCAGCGAGCCGATGTCATCGGCCGGGCAGTCCAGGACCAGACCGCCGACGCAGTACGCGGATCCGTCCCCGTCCAGAACGGCGATCGGACCGTGCGCGAACCGCGGATCGTTTACGGGGGCGGGTGCCTTGGCCCGGGCTTTGGCCCCGGTTTTGGCGGCGGCGGTGGCGGTAATGGCCGTGGTCTTGGTCATGGTCATGGTGTTCGCCCCGGCCTTGGCCGGAGGCCTCTGCGCGGCTTTCTGCGCGGCCGGACGGCGCACCGTCGCAGACGGCCGGGCGGGCGCGGGCAGCGGAGCCGCGGCTGAGGTGGCAAGAGGCGCAACTGGCGTGGCAGTCGGCTCGGGCGCGGCGGCCGGTTCAGGAGCGGCGGCCGATTGGGGGGTGGCCTCGAAAGCGGCGGCCGACTCGGGAACAGCGGCCGACTCGGACGCAGGCCGCGGCACAGCGGCTGGCCTGCCGGACGCCTCGGACGCCTCGGACGCCTCAGGCACTTCGGCCGCCGGGGCCGCGGCCTGCGGCGCCGGGTGGCGGGCGGCGAGGCCGTCCAGGAGGCGGAGGTAGGCGGCCCGCTTCGGCGGCCTGGGTTCCGTGCGCCCGGCCTCCCAGGACGTCACCGACTCCCGGCGCACGTCCAGCGCCCTGGCGACCTGTTCCTGGCTCAGCCCCGCGGCCTTCCGCAGACGCTTGCGCTCCGCGGGCTCCGGGAGCCCGTCCTGCGCGTACACCTGCTCCAGCAGCGCGTCGATCGAGGCGAACAACTCGTCCTGCTCATCGGCCACATCCATCACCTCCAGCAGCGCACCCTATACGAATCGCACATCGAATCACACGCGAAACGCACGTCGCTGGGAGTGGAAGGGGTGCCGCCGGGCCTCACGGCGTCAGGGTCGACTGGGGCTGGTACTGCGGCATGGGCGGCGCGGCGGGGGCGAACGGCTGGGGCTGCGGGCTCGGCGCCGGGGTGTGGGCGGACGTACGGGCGTACACGACGACCGTTCCCGCCACCCGGTCGGCCACGGTGCGGCCCGAGTACGCGGACAGCGCGTTGAACCAGAACACGGCCACCGCTCCCAGCCAGGCCAGGACGGCCCAGACGAGGTGTCCGGAGACCAGCAGGCAGCAGGCGAAGGCGAAGCAGCCGACATCGGCGAGGGTGGTGACGGCGGCACGGGCGGCGGCACGGCCCGGGGTGTGCGGGGTGATGCGCACGCCGACCAGCACCTTGCCCAGGGTGCGGCCCGCGAAGGTGAGGGTGGCCCAGTGGTAGGCGAAGGTGGTGGCGGCCAGGAGCAGGAAGCCCTGGATCACGGCTACGACCACGTTGTGCCAGAGCGAGGTCGCGAGGTGGCCCGCCTTGCCGATGGCGCCGCCGTCGCCGGTGACGATCTGCCAGGTGGACAGGCCGAGTTCGGGGGCGTTGTGCCAGACGTCGGCGATCTGGTGGGCGGTGTAGACGCCGATGGCGTACGCCGCGGCGAGGACGAGCGCGAAGTCCACCGACCAGGCCACCGCCCGGCGCGCGATCGCGGGGCGGTTCTCAAGCCGGCTGTCGGGGCGGCTGTCGGGACGGTCGTCGGAGCGGCTCTCGGGCGTTAACAGGTCCGCTGCGCTGGTGTGCATGTCGTCTCCCGCTGTGTGGCAAGGGCGGTGGGCACGGCGCTGACCGGCCGAGGTCACTGCTCTCGCGTATCCAGATGTTTCGGTCGGCGGCGCAGGCCCGTCAGGCCCGCACCCGAGCGGTGCTGAACTGCCTTCCCTGCCCCGGCCGTTGGCCCGCCGTGCCGCTGGGCGGCCGACGCCGTCCACGCTGCGCCCGGCCCGGCGACGACCCCCAGTAGGCGCTCCCCACTCGACGGCCCCCACCGGCCCCCACGAGTCCGAGGTCGTCCCAGCGACCCGCCTGCCGGGACACAACCGCCTTGACGGGAGCCGTAGTTGGCTCGTCGGGGCGGCTCTCCGGCAGGTCCTGGCCCCGTCCGTCGCCGTCGCCGAAGACGAACAGGCGGAGCACGACGAAGCGTCCGATGCCGGCGAGCCCGGCGGCCGAGAGGTAGACCACCTGCTCCCACAGCACCCCGGGCGACGCGACGAGCAGATGCAGTACGAACATCGCGGCGCAGGTCACCACGTAGGCCCCGGCGGCCGAGCCGAAGGACTGCAGATGCCGACGCCACCCGGCCCGGCCGCCCCCGAAGGTGAAGCGGGAGTGCAGTTCGGTGGCGACGACGGTCGACGCGACGGTGGTCAGCGCGTTGGCCAGCGCCCAGGGAATCACCAGGGCCAGCAGCGCCAGGGAGACGGTGGAGGCCACCCCCGTACCGCCGCCACACGCCACGAACCGGACGAACGCGCCGAACGGGCCCGGCGCTGTGGAGAGTTGACTGCCACTCTCTGACTTCATGACCAACCCCCCATTCGACCCGCACGGCGTTCGTTCTAACGAACACTGTACGGGTCGCGCACAGTGTTCGCAACCCTGGACGCTGTACGTAGACGCGAGAGCGGCGACCATGACCCGCAAGGGCCGCGCTCACCGCTCTCGGCGTCTCAGGCAGCCCGGTCAGTGGACGGCGAGGGGCGCCTCCGTTTCGGGCAGCCCCGCGTCGGCCTCGCTGTCGGCGGCGGGGGCTCCCTTCCCCTTCATGAGGAAGGCGGCCAGGACCGCGGCGCCCACGACACCGGCGGCGCCGACCAGGAAGCTGGCGGACATGGCGTCGGTGAAGGCGCTGTGGGTGGCGGACAGTGAAGGTGCTGTATCCATGGCACGGAGGGCGCGGAGCGCGGGAGTTCGGTGCGTTGTCAGTGGCTCGCACTATGTTGATCGCACCTTGACCGAAGGGGGGTGGGCCGGGTGATCCGTGCGTACACGTTCCTCATGCGGCCCACCGTGGGCCAGCGGGTCGCGCTGAGTGAGATGCTGCGGGATCACTGCTCGCTGTACAACGGGGCGTTGCAGGAACGCCGCGACGCGTGGCGGCACGTGTCGAAGACGGGCATCACGTACGGGGTGCAGTCGGCGCAGCTCAAGGAGATCCGGGCGTTCGATCCGGAGCGTCAGGGCCGCTGGTCGTTCTCCTCTCAGCAGGCGACGTTGCGCCGGCTGGACAGGGCGTTCGCCGCGTTCATCCGGCGGGTCAAGTCCGGTGAGACGCCGGGCTATCCGCGTTTTCGGGGTGCGATGTGGTTCGACACGGTGGACTTCCCGAAGGACGGTGACGGCTGCCGCTGGGATGCCACCCCGCACGACCCGACCACCCGCGTCCGCTTCCAGGGTGCCGGGCACGTCAGGGTCAACCAGCACCGGCCGGTGGTCGGTAAGGTCAAGACCGTCTCCGTCAAGCGTGAGGGCAAGCGCTGGTACGTCATCCTCACCGTCGAGCAGGAACAGCCCGGGCCTCTGCCGCCGACCGGCAGTGTGGTCGGCGTCGACGTGGGCATAGCCAACTTCCTCGCCGACTCCAACGGCGCCTTCGTGCCCAACCCCCGGCACGGCCGGAGGGCCGCCGCGAAGCTTGAAGCCGCACAGCAGGCTCTCGCCCGGTTGCCGCGTGTGCGCCGCGACAAGCGGACGGCCAACCATCAGCGGGCCGTCGCCAAGGTCGCCGACCTGGACCGCAAGGTGCGCCGCCAGCGCCTGGACCACGCCCACAAGACCGCGCTTGACCTCGTACGCCAGCACGACGTCATCGCGCACGAAGACCTCAAGATCCGCAACATGGTTAAGGCTCCCGCGCCGAAGCCCGACCCCGGGATGCCGGGCGGCTTCCTGCCCAACGGGGCCTCCCGGGCCTGCCCCGAATGCGGGCACGTCGCCAAGGAGAACCGGCCCACCCAGGAGAAGTTCCACTGCGTCTCGTGCGGCCACACCGCACACGCGGACACAGTGGGCGCACTCAACGTTCTACGGGCCGGGCTGGTCCGTCGCAAAGCCCAACCGGCATAGCGAGAAGCCCCCTCGTTTACGAGGGGGAGGAGTCACATGCATCTCTCGGATCGGCGCGCGCCGAACAGCCCTGTGACGGGCGCGGCACACGGGAAAGGGGGGGAGGCGGCGTACGCGATGCGTGGCGCTCGCCCGGGCAGGCGTACGCGATGTGCTCGCCGCGCCTGGTGGGTCAGGCCCCTGCGGGCGGGGTCCATTCGACGAGTTCGACGATGACGCCGTTGGGGTCGGTGAGCCGCAACTGCCAGTTGCCCCACGGCTGTTGACGCAGCGCAGTGATGATGGGCGCGCCTTCGCGGCGCAGCCGGTCGTGTTCGTCGGCGATGGCGGTCACCGTGAACGACACGGTCACGTCCTGGGGGCCCGGACGGTCCCGGGGCGGGTCTTCGGGAGAGCGCTCAAGGAGCACGATGTCGGCGGCCGCGTCGTCGCGGCCGAGACAGATGTAGCCCTCACCGCGCACCACTTCCCGGAAACCCAGGTGGGTCGTGAAGAACTCACTGGAGGCGGCCGCGTCGGCGATGTGCAGGGAGATGGCGGACGAGGTGATGTTCACGGCGTCGGCGACCGCCCGGCGCTCGGCCCGCCGCACCGCGCTGTCCGCCGCGCGGTGACGCGATCCATGGTCACGTCAGACTTGCCCTCCGATCTGGTGGCCCGTTGTCGCCGGAGCGACTTCCGGCGGCGCTCTCCAGCATCACGGGGGCCCCGGCGCCGAACAACGGCCGATCCTGCAACGGTGGTTAACACAGAGGTTTACGAACGGGGGCGGGGCACGGTGGAGCTGCGCGACATCGAGATATTCCTGACCTGGCGGAGGAGCTGCACTTCGGCCGCACGGCCGAGCGGCTCCACGTATCACCGGCCCGGGTCAGCCAGGCCGTCAAGAAGCAGGAACGCACCATCGGCGCCGCCCTGTTCGAGCGCACCAGCCGTGCCGTGCGGCTGACCGCCGTCGGCGAGCGGCTGCGGGACGATCTCCGGCCCGTCTACCAGGGTCTCCGGGAGAGCCTGGAGCGGGCCCGGACGGCAGCCCAGGGCAAGACCGATGTGCTGCGAACCCTCCACGACGCACCGCTGCTGAGCTGGTGCC
This sequence comes from Streptomyces sp. NPDC050485, assembly GCF_044458185.1. NCBI lineage: Bacteria > Bacillati > Actinomycetota > Actinomycetes > Kitasatosporales > Streptomycetaceae > Streptomyces > Streptomyces sp. NPDC050485. The sequence goes on from NZ_JBITHR010000030.1 coordinate 26,724, forward strand.
TGGTCTGGCGCAACGACGACGACGACGACAACGACAACGACAACGACAACGAGATGATCCACGCCTTCGCCCGCATCGTGCACGGCCTCGGCACCCGGGCGCTGTGACCGTCCGCCCCAGCCGGCGGGTCACGACGCCGACCGGGCCTCCCGGGAGGCGTCCGGGCGGAACTCGGCGTCCAGCACGTCGGTGAAGATGCCGATCGGGTCGTCCCAACCACCCTGGGCCCAATCGGCGTTGATGTTGACCGCCACCATGCGCGACCCGTCACGGCTGCCATAGGCGTACGACCACGATCCGAGGACGGCGCCGCCCATGCCCCAGACCGTCGTCCCGCACGGCAGCTCAAGCGAGGAGACGCCGAGGCCGTACCGGGTGCCCGGGACCCACCCCCGGGTGGGGACGGTGGTGAACATCGCGCGCTGCTGCTCGTCCGGGAGGATCCGCCCCCCGAGCAGCGCGCCGAAGAACTCGTTCAGCTCCCCGGCCGTGGAGATCATGCTGCCCGCCGCCCAGTACGGGCTCGGGTCCAGCTCGGTCGCGTCGTAGATCTCGGCGTCGGGGTCGGGCAGATACAGATTCGTGTAGTGCTGTGAGTGCGGTTCGGCGATCTTCGCGTCGTCGCCGTGCGGCAGGTACGTACCGGCAAGGCCGAGCGGCTCGGTGATGCGCCGGGAGATCTCGTCGGCGAGCGCTCCTCCGGTCACCCGCTCGATGACCATCCCGGCGAGAATGTAGTTGGTGCTGGAGTACCCCCAGCCCGTGCCCGGCTCGAACGGGGCCGGATGAGCCATGGCGATTTCCACGAGCTGCTGGGGCGTGAAGGTGTCGCGGGACTGCAACGCCGGATAGTCCTCGGTGTAGCTGAAGATCCCGCTGGTGTTGTCGAGCAGCTGCCTGACGGTGATCCGGCCGCCGTCGTGGCCGTTGCCCAGGACCATGCCCGGCAGCCACTTCTCGACGGAGTCGCCGAGGCTCAGCCCGTGTTCCGCGACGAGCTGCAGCACCACGGTGGCCACGAACGTCTTGGTGATGCTGCCGATCCGGAACCGGTCCTGCTCGCCCCGCTCCCGGCCGGTCTCGGTATCGCCCACCCCGGCCGATCCGAACCAGCGCCCCTCGCCGTCCCGCACCTCGGCGAGAATCCCGGGAACTCCCCCTTCAGCCACGGCCCGCCCGAGCTCCCGCTCCACCCCGCTCGCCACCATCGCCCCCGCCTTCCACCTGCTCCGTGCCGCGCGCTCCGTGAGGAGGCACGAAGGAGAACCGGACACTGTCGGTTCCTCACGGTAGTCAGCCAAGTGCGGGCGCGGTGGCTCGGCAGATGAGGGGCGCTCAAGAACGCTTCGAGGGGCCGCCGTTGGGCCCGGCGTCGTCACACCACCGCCTGCGAGGTCAGGGGCGGGTGGGGCCACCTGGCGCCGGGGCAGTTCACCAGCAACCGCCCCGGCGCCCTCTCCTGCGCTCAACCGGCTGGCTGTCCCGCCCGGCTGCCTCACGACGCCTCCCGCTCCCCCGCCACTTCCCGCGCCCGGTGCCGCGCGCACACCGTCCGGGTCGGCAGTGCGGGTCGGTCGCACGGCAGGCCGTCCCACCCGGCGCACACCGCCGACGGCCGGGCACCTTCGGCCTCGGTCTCTCCCCCGACCTGAGCGTGCTGTTCGCGGCACGGCTTGCACAGCCCGTCGGTGCGGGCCTTTCCGGTCAGGACGATCCGGCAGCCGCACTCGCCGCAGTCGGCACGCGGTGGTGCCGGTGGCTGCGGTGGATCAGGGACGACGGCTGCACCGTCCGAGGGGCGACGCGGCGCGGCAGCGGCCCCGGTGTCGTACGGGCCGAGTTGACCGCTCTGGCGTCGCCGGGCCGCGCGTCTGTCCGCGACGACTTCCGCGCACACGGCGCAGGCAGCACCGGTGGACCACATCGTTCCGGCCTCGCAGTCCAGATGGCCGCAGCCCCATCTCGGCAGGGCCACGCCAAGCAGCCAGCGCCCGGGGTCGCGGATCTCGGACGGCGACGTACCGGCGAAGCGGACCGTGAGGCGGTGGTGCAGGCGTGCGGCGTCCGTGCCACCGCGCAGCTGGCGGCCCACCTCCCGGGCGATCTGGCGGACCAGGAAGGGGCTGTCGACCTGCTGCAACAGCCAGTGCACGGGTTCGAGCACGGCGTAGATCCGCGGGCTGAGGGTGAGCTGTGGTCCGGTGTAGGGCTTGCCCACTCCCCCGCCGGTGCTGGGCCTCGCACTCTGCTTCGGTGGGGGTGAGGTGTCGGCATCCGCGCGAAGCGCGAGGCCTGCCGCAGGGTTCGCGGCTCGCGGTTCGCGACGGATTCTCGCGAGCTCGACGCGCGCATCCACCCGAGTCTCGCCTACGGCGGGTGAGGAAAGACGGGGTTCGTCCTCGGGTCGGGCAATTCTCTGGTCTTCCTTAGTCGCGAGCGATCCCCCACGAACCGGGGAACCCGATCCTTCACCAACAACAGGAGTCCGCAGGTCGGTCGAAGGGGTGGCAGGGCCACCGGCCGTGGTCTCCTCGACGGCGGCGTTCGAGCTCTCGTACCCGTCCGCTTCGGACCCGTCCGGTGCCATCGGCTGGGGCATGTCGTGGGCGACGTAGACATTGCGGCCCTGGTCCCCGGCCCGCCGGTGCACGCTGGCCCAGCCCAGCCCCGCCAAGCCGTCGACCACCGCCGCCGCCGCAGTGGCCGAGATCGGCTGCCCGGCACGCCGTCCCGAAAAGTGGCGCAGGTACCCGGCGAGTTCACGGAGAGTCAGCGGGATGCCCTGTGCCTGGGCGAACATCAGCACCGTGTAAGCCCGCAGTTGACGCGGTGTGAGGTCCTCACTTGCCGCGACCGGCAGCCATACGTACAGCTCGGTGGAGGACATGCGACGGACCCGGCGGCACGCGGTGGTGCCGGTGCCGCCGGGCAGGGAGCGGCGGGTGTTCTCGGGAAGTTCGATCACGCCGTCGGGGCGGGGGCTGCGCAGCTGCGCAAGTCCGCGCTCGACCGACGACGTTGACATGCCCATGTACGAGGCGAGCGTCACGGTTCCGGCCGTACAGCCCTCCGGCCGCTGCCCGAGGGCCTTGACCTTGATGTACACGGCCAGGGCGACGTCGGAGTAGAAGCCGGACGCCACCAGCGCCCAGGGCACCTTCACCCGCTGGCGCCGTTCCCGCTTGGTGGGGTGCCAGGTGGCAGCGCGTACGGGGGCGGGGGCGGGCCGCGCCGCCTGGGCGGATCCGCCAGTGGTACGGCGGGAGTTGGGGCTGGCGGCCCGCATGGCGGGGCGGACCGTAGTGCCGTGGAGGGACGGGGTGCGGGGCGAGGCTGGACCAGCAAAAGACAACACTGAACCAGCCCTCGTGCTGGTAGCGATGATGTGCTCCTGGCAGAGGGGAAGAAGGCAAAACGCCATCGCCGTTCGGCAGACTGCTGACGAACGCGGGGTGGGGGATTCAGTTGGGGGAAGGGCTGGGGGTCACCTCACGGGCGGTGGTTGCAGATGGATGTGGGGGTCTTGACGGGCGCCCAGGAGATTCGCTGACCGGCGAATCTCCTGGATGGGGCCTGGGACTCAGACGGAGGCCCTGGTGAGGGTGCGGTTCCGTCGCCGACGCGGCAGGTCCTCTATGGCGTCAGGGAGCTCGCAGATCCACAGCCCGATGGGGATGCGGAAGGCGGCCCGCCCTTCCAGGTGCTTGAGATCGAAGGCGGCGCGTTCCGCGGGCGTGGTGACCAGATAGACGGAGTCCTCCAGCACCCACAGCGCGGTCTCGCGCGTGGTGAGCGGATCGTCCACCGCCTGACGGGCCGCGTCCACCGCGCTGGACTGCCACAGTTCGAGGGGATGGCGAGCGCTGCGGGGGCGGCGGCTGCCGGGCCACACGATCTGGGAGACGAAGGCGTACACGCGCAGCGCGACGATCGCGTCTTCGAAATGGGGCTCGACCAGGACGCCTTCGTCGCGTGCCTTCCAGGCCCAGGACTCGCTGAGACCAGCGGCCAGAGCGACCGCACTGGTGCTGAGCTGGGCGTTTGTCACCGACATGGCGATCACTCCAGGGGTGCATGGGTTACTCGTGGTGATTACGTTACCGGAAATCGCACGTGACCTGCGCTGACACTAGAAACCGAGCGTGTTGTTGTTTCGTCAGCAGGTCTGCCGTGTCCGGTATTTGATGGCCTATCAGGAAACGCTAGTCCAACTGGGTCGGTTCATTGTTCTCGCGACAGCTGGACAGTTAGGCAGCAAGCACGTCAGTTAGACCGTCCGTCCGTCAGTAAGCAAGACAGACAGTTCTAGGGCAACAAACAGCGCAACATCCATCCCGACAGAGATCGCTGTACACATCGGTTTATGTATCGGGATACTTGCTGGTCGGCGCCTGGATGCGGATGTGGGTGTGGCCCGTGCCTAGGCACGGGCCACACCCACATCCGCATCCAGGCGCCGACCAGCAAGTATCCCGATACATAAACCGATGTGTACAGCGATCTCTGTCGGGATGGATGTTGCGCTGTTTGTTGCCCTAGAACTGTCTGTCTTGCTTACTGACGGACGGACGGTCTAACTGACGTGCTTGCTGCCTAACTGTCCAGCTGTCGCGAGAACAATGAACCGACCCAGTTGGACTAGCGTTTCCTGATAGGCCATCAAATACCGGACACGGCAGACCTGCTGACGAAACAACAACACGCTCGGTTTCTAGTGTCAGCGCAGGTCACGTGCGATTTCCGGTAACGTAATCACCACGAGTAACCCATGCACCCCTGGAGTGATCGCCATGTCGGTGACAAACGCCCAGCTCAGCACCAGTGCGGTCGCTCTGGCCGCTGGTCTCAGCGAGTCCTGGGCCTGGAAGGCACGCGACGAAGGCGTCCTGGTCGAGCCCCATTTCGAAGACGCGATCGTCGCGCTGCGCGTGTACGCCTTCGTCTCCCAGATCGTGTGGCCCGGCAGCCGCCGCCCCCGCAGCGCTCGCCATCCCCTCGAACTGTGGCAGTCCAGCGCGGTGGACGCGGCCCGTCAGGCGGTGGACGATCCGCTCACCACGCGCGAGACCGCGCTGTGGGTGCTGGAGGACTCCGTCTATCTGGTCACCACGCCCGCGGAACGCGCCGCCTTCGATCTCAAGCACCTGGAAGGGCGGGCCGCCTTCCGCATCCCCATCGGGCTGTGGATCTGCGAGCTCCCTGACGCCATAGAGGACCTGCCGCGTCGGCGACGGAACCGCACCCTCACCAGGGCCTCCGTCTGAGTCCCAGGCCCCATCCAGGAGATTCGCCGGTCAGCGAATCTCCTGGGCGCCCGTCAAGACCCCCACATCCATCTGCAACCACCGCCCGTGAGGTGACCCCCAGCCCTTCCCCCAACTGAATCCCCCACCCCGCGTTCGTCAGCAGTCTGCCGAACGGCGATGGCGTTTTGCCTTCTTCCCCTCTGCCAGGAGCACATCATCGCTACCAGCACGAGGGCTGGTTCAGTGTTGTCTTTTGCTGGTCCAGCCTCGCCCCGCACCCCGTCCCTCCACGGCACTACGGTCCGCCCCGCCATGCGGGCCGCCAGCCCCAACTCCCGCCGTACCACTGGCGGATCCGCCCAGGCGGCGCGGCCCGCCCCCGCCCCCGTACGCGCTGCCACCTGGCACCCCACCAAGCGGGAACGGCGCCAGCGGGTGAAGGTGCCCTGGGCGCTGGTGGCGTCCGGCTTCTACTCCGACGTCGCCCTGGCCGTGTACATCAAGGTCAAGGCCCTCGGGCAGCGGCCGGAGGGCTGTACGGCCGGAACCGTGACGCTCGCCTCGTACATGGGCATGTCAACGTCGTCGGTCGAGCGCGGACTTGCGCAGCTGCGCAGCCCCCGCCCCGACGGCGTGATCGAACTTCCCGAGAACACCCGCCGCTCCCTGCCCGGCGGCACCGGCACCACCGCGTGCCGCCGGGTCCGTCGCATGTCCTCCACCGAGCTGTACGTATGGCTGCCGGTCGCGGCAAGTGAGGACCTCACACCGCGTCAACTGCGGGCTTACACGGTGCTGATGTTCGCCCAGGCACAGGGCATCCCGCTGACTCTCCGTGAACTCGCCGGGTACCTGCGCCACTTTTCGGGACGGCGTGCCGGGCAGCCGATCTCGGCCACTGCGGCGGCGGCGGTGGTCGACGGCTTGGCGGGGCTGGGCTGGGCCAGCGTGCACCGGCGGGCCGGGGACCAGGGCCGCAATGTCTACGTCGCCCACGACATGCCCCAGCCGATGGCACCGGACGGGTCCGAAGCGGACGGGTACGAGAGCTCGAACGCCGCCGTCGAGGAGACCACGGCCGGTGGCCCTGCCACCCCTTCGACCGACCTGCGGACTCCTGTTGTTGGTGAAGGATCGGGTTCCCCGGTTCGTGGGGGATCGCTCGCGACTAAGGAAGACCAGAGAATTGCCCGACCCGAGGACGAACCCCGTCTTTCCTCACCCGCCGTAGGCGAGACTCGGGTGGATGCGCGCGTCGAGCTCGCGAGAATCCGTCGCGAACCGCGAGCCGCGAACCCTGCGGCAGGCCTCGCGCTTCGCGCGGATGCCGACACCTCACCCCCACCGAAGCAGAGTGCGAGGCCCAGCACCGGCGGGGGAGTGGGCAAGCCCTACACCGGACCACAGCTCACCCTCAGCCCGCGGATCTACGCCGTGCTCGAACCCGTGCACTGGCTGTTGCAGCAGGTCGACAGCCCCTTCCTGGTCCGCCAGATCGCCCGGGAGGTGGGCCGCCAGCTGCGCGGTGGCACGGACGCCGCACGCCTGCACCACCGCCTCACGGTCCGCTTCGCCGGTACGTCGCCGTCCGAGATCCGCGACCCCGGGCGCTGGCTGCTTGGCGTGGCCCTGCCGAGATGGGGCTGCGGCCATCTGGACTGCGAGGCCGGAACGATGTGGTCCACCGGTGCTGCCTGCGCCGTGTGCGCGGAAGTCGTCGCGGACAGACGCGCGGCCCGGCGACGCCAGAGCGGTCAACTCGGCCCGTACGACACCGGGGCCGCTGCCGCGCCGCGTCGCCCCTCGGACGGTGCAGCCGTCGTCCCTGATCCACCGCAGCCACCGGCACCACCGCGTGCCGACTGCGGCGAGTGCGGCTGCCGGATCGTCCTGACCGGAAAGGCCCGCACCGACGGGCTGTGCAAGCCGTGCCGCGAACAGCACGCTCAGGTCGGGGGAGAGACCGAGGCCGAAGGTGCCCGGCCGTCGGCGGTGTGCGCCGGGTGGGACGGCCTGCCGTGCGACCGACCCGCACTGCCGACCCGGACGGTGTGCGCGCGGCACCGGGCGCGGGAAGTGGCGGGGGAGCGGGAGGCGTCGTGAGGCAGCCGGGCGGGACAGCCAGCCGGTTGAGCGCAGGAGAGGGCGCCGGGGCGGTTGCTGGTGAACTGCCCCGGCGCCAGGTGGCCCCACCCGCCCCTGACCTCGCAGGCGGTGGTGTGACGACGCCGGGCCCAACGGCGGCCCCTCGAAGCGTTCTTGAGCGCCCCTCATCTGCCGAGCCACCGCGCCCGCACTTGGCTGACTACCGTGAGGAACCGACAGTGTCCGGTTCTCCTTCGTGCCTCCTCACGGAGCGCGCGGCACGGAGCAGGTGGAAGGCGGGGGCGATGGTGGCGAGCGGGGTGGAGCGGGAGCTCGGGCGGGCCGTGGCTGAAGGGGGAGTTCCCGGGATTCTCGCCGAGGTGCGGGACGGCGAGGGGCGCTGGTTCGGATCGGCCGGGGTGGGCGATACCGAGACCGGCCGGGAGCGGGGCGAGCAGGACCGGTTCCGGATCGGCAGCATCACCAAGACGTTCGTGGCCACCGTGGTGCTGCAGCTCGTCGCGGAACACGGGCTGAGCCTCGGCGACTCCGTCGAGAAGTGGCTGCCGGGCATGGTCCTGGGCAACGGCCACGACGGCGGCCGGATCACCGTCAGGCAGCTGCTCGACAACACCAGCGGGATCTTCAGCTACACCGAGGACTATCCGGCGTTGCAGTCCCGCGACACCTTCACGCCCCAGCAGCTCGTGGAAATCGCCATGGCTCATCCGGCCCCGTTCGAGCCGGGCACGGGCTGGGGGTACTCCAGCACCAACTACATTCTCGCCGGGATGGTCATCGAGCGGGTGACCGGAGGAGCGCTCGCCGACGAGATCTCCCGGCGCATCACCGAGCCGCTCGGCCTTGCCGGTACGTACCTGCCGCACGGCGACGACGCGAAGATCGCCGAACCGCACTCACAGCACTACACGAATCTGTATCTGCCCGACCCCGACGCCGAGATCTACGACGCGACCGAGCTGGACCCGAGCCCGTACTGGGCGGCGGGCAGCATGATCTCCACGGCCGGGGAGCTGAACGAGTTCTTCGGCGCGCTGCTCGGGGGGCGGATCCTCCCGGACGAGCAGCAGCGCGCGATGTTCACCACCGTCCCCACCCGGGGGTGGGTCCCGGGCACCCGGTACGGCCTCGGCGTCTCCTCGCTTGAGCTGCCGTGCGGGACGACGGTCTGGGGCATGGGCGGCGCCGTCCTCGGATCGTGGTCGTACGCCTATGGCAGCCGTGACGGGTCGCGCATGGTGGCGGTCAACATCAACGCCGATTGGGCCCAGGGTGGTTGGGACGACCCGATCGGCATCTTCACCGACGTGCTGGACGCCGAGTTCCGCCCGGACGCCTCCCGGGAGGCCCGGTCGGCGTCGTGACCCGCCGGCTGGGGCGGACGGTCACAGCGCCCGGGTGCCGAGGCCGTGCACGATGCGGGCGAAGGCGTGGATCATCTCGTTGTCGTTGTCGTTGTCGTTGTCGTCGTCGTCGTCGTTGCGCCAGACCAGGCACCAGCTCAGCAGCGGTGCGTCGTGGAGGGTTCGCAGCACATCGGTCTTGCCCTGGGCTGCCGTCCGGGCCCGCTCCAGGCTCTCCCGGAGACCCTGGTAGACGGGCCGGAGATCGTCCCGCAGCCGCTCGCCGACGGCGGTCAGCCGCACGGCACGGCTGGTGCGCTCGAACAGGGCGGCGCCGATGGTGCGTTCCTGCTTCTTGACGGCCTGGCTGACCCGGGCCGGTGATACGTGGAGCCGCTCGGCCGTGCGGCCGAAGTGCAGCTCCTCCGCCAGGTCAGGAATATCTCGATGTCGCGCAGCTCCACCGTGCCCCGCCCCCGTTCGTAAACCTCTGTGTTAACCACCGTTGCAGGATCGGCCGTTGTTCGGCGCCGGGGCCCCCGTGATGCTGGAGAGCGCCGCCGGAAGTCGCTCCGGCGACAACGGGCCACCAGATCGGAGGGCAAGTCTGACGTGACCATGGATCGCGTCACCGCGCGGCGGACAGCGCGGTGCGGCGGGCCGAGCGCCGGGCGGTCGCCGACGCCGTGAACATCACCTCGTCCGCCATCTCCCTGCACATCGCCGACGCGGCCGCCTCCAGTGAGTTCTTCACGACCCACCTGGGTTTCCGGGAAGTGGTGCGCGGTGAGGGCTACATCTGTCTCGGCCGCGACGACGCGGCCGCCGACATCGTGCTCCTTGAGCGCTCTCCCGAAGACCCGCCCCGGGACCGTCCGGGCCCCCAGGACGTGACCGTGTCGTTCACGGTGACCGCCATCGCCGACGAACACGACCGGCTGCGCCGCGAAGGCGCGCCCATCATCACTGCGCTGCGTCAACAGCCGTGGGGCAACTGGCAGTTGCGGCTCACCGACCCCAACGGCGTCATCGTCGAACTCGTCGAATGGACCCCGCCCGCAGGGGCCTGACCCACCAGGCGCGGCGAGCACATCGCGTACGCCTGCCCGGGCGAGCGCCACGCATCGCGTACGCCGCCTCCCCCCCTTTCCCGTGTGCCGCGCCCGTCACAGGGCTGTTCGGCGCGCGCCGATCCGAGAGATGCATGTGACTCCTCCCCCTCGTAAACGAGGGGGCTTCTCGCTATGCCGGTTGGGCTTTGCGACGGACCAGCCCGGCCCGTAGAACGTTGAGTGCGCCCACTGTGTCCGCGTGTGCGGTGTGGCCGCACGAGACGCAGTGGAACTTCTCCTGGGTGGGCCGGTTCTCCTTGGCGACGTGCCCGCATTCGGGGCAGGCCCGGGAGGCCCCGTTGGGCAGGAAGCCGCCCGGCATCCCGGGGTCGGGCTTCGGCGCGGGAGCCTTAACCATGTTGCGGATCTTGAGGTCTTCGTGCGCGATGACGTCGTGCTGGCGTACGAGGTCAAGCGCGGTCTTGTGGGCGTGGTCCAGGCGCTGGCGGCGCACCTTGCGGTCCAGGTCGGCGACCTTGGCGACGGCCCGCTGATGGTTGGCCGTCCGCTTGTCGCGGCGCACACGCGGCAACCGGGCGAGAGCCTGCTGTGCGGCTTCAAGCTTCGCGGCGGCCCTCCGGCCGTGCCGGGGGTTGGGCACGAAGGCGCCGTTGGAGTCGGCGAGGAAGTTGGCTATGCCCACGTCGACGCCGACCACACTGCCGGTCGGCGGCAGAGGCCCGGGCTGTTCCTGCTCGACGGTGAGGATGACGTACCAGCGCTTGCCCTCACGCTTGACGGAGACGGTCTTGACCTTACCGACCACCGGCCGGTGCTGGTTGACCCTGACGTGCCCGGCACCCTGGAAGCGGACGCGGGTGGTCGGGTCGTGCGGGGTGGCATCCCAGCGGCAGCCGTCACCGTCCTTCGGGAAGTCCACCGTGTCGAACCACATCGCACCCCGAAAACGCGGATAGCCCGGCGTCTCACCGGACTTGACCCGCCGGATGAACGCGGCGAACGCCCTGTCCAGCCGGCGCAACGTCGCCTGCTGAGAGGAGAACGACCAGCGGCCCTGACGCTCCGGATCGAACGCCCGGATCTCCTTGAGCTGCGCCGACTGCACCCCGTACGTGATGCCCGTCTTCGACACGTGCCGCCACGCGTCGCGGCGTTCCTGCAACGCCCCGTTGTACAGCGAGCAGTGATCCCGCAGCATCTCACTCAGCGCGACCCGCTGGCCCACGGTGGGCCGCATGAGGAACGTGTACGCACGGATCACCCGGCCCACCCCCCTTCGGTCAAGGTGCGATCAACATAGTGCGAGCCACTGACAACGCACCGAACTCCCGCGCTCCGCGCCCTCCGTGCCATGGATACAGCACCTTCACTGTCCGCCACCCACAGCGCCTTCACCGACGCCATGTCCGCCAGCTTCCTGGTCGGCGCCGCCGGTGTCGTGGGCGCCGCGGTCCTGGCCGCCTTCCTCATGAAGGGGAAGGGAGCCCCCGCCGCCGACAGCGAGGCCGACGCGGGGCTGCCCGAAACGGAGGCGCCCCTCGCCGTCCACTGACCGGGCTGCCTGAGACGCCGAGAGCGGTGAGCGCGGCCCTTGCGGGTCATGGTCGCCGCTCTCGCGTCTACGTACAGCGTCCAGGGTTGCGAACACTGTGCGCGACCCGTACAGTGTTCGTTAGAACGAACGCCGTGCGGGTCGAATGGGGGGTTGGTCATGAAGTCAGAGAGTGGCAGTCAACTCTCCACAGCGCCGGGCCCGTTCGGCGCGTTCGTCCGGTTCGTGGCGTGTGGCGGCGGTACGGGGGTGGCCTCCACCGTCTCCCTGGCGCTGCTGGCCCTGGTGATTCCCTGGGCGCTGGCCAACGCGCTGACCACCGTCGCGTCGACCGTCGTCGCCACCGAACTGCACTCCCGCTTCACCTTCGGGGGCGGCCGGGCCGGGTGGCGTCGGCATCTGCAGTCCTTCGGCTCGGCCGCCGGGGCCTACGTGGTGACCTGCGCCGCGATGTTCGTACTGCATCTGCTCGTCGCGTCGCCCGGGGTGCTGTGGGAGCAGGTGGTCTACCTCTCGGCCGCCGGGCTCGCCGGCATCGGACGCTTCGTCGTGCTCCGCCTGTTCGTCTTCGGCGACGGCGACGGACGGGGCCAGGACCTGCCGGAGAGCCGCCCCGACGAGCCAACTACGGCTCCCGTCAAGGCGGTTGTGTCCCGGCAGGCGGGTCGCTGGGACGACCTCGGACTCGTGGGGGCCGGTGGGGGCCGTCGAGTGGGGAGCGCCTACTGGGGGTCGTCGCCGGGCCGGGCGCAGCGTGGACGGCGTCGGCCGCCCAGCGGCACGGCGGGCCAACGGCCGGGGCAGGGAAGGCAGTTCAGCACCGCTCGGGTGCGGGCCTGACGGGCCTGCGCCGCCGACCGAAACATCTGGATACGCGAGAGCAGTGACCTCGGCCGGTCAGCGCCGTGCCCACCGCCCTTGCCACACAGCGGGAGACGACATGCACACCAGCGCAGCGGACCTGTTAACGCCCGAGAGCCGCTCCGACGACCGTCCCGACAGCCGCCCCGACAGCCGGCTTGAGAACCGCCCCGCGATCGCGCGCCGGGCGGTGGCCTGGTCGGTGGACTTCGCGCTCGTCCTCGCCGCGGCGTACGCCATCGGCGTCTACACCGCCCACCAGATCGCCGACGTCTGGCACAACGCCCCCGAACTCGGCCTGTCCACCTGGCAGATCGTCACCGGCGACGGCGGCGCCATCGGCAAGGCGGGCCACCTCGCGACCTCGCTCTGGCACAACGTGGTCGTAGCCGTGATCCAGGGCTTCCTGCTCCTGGCCGCCACCACCTTCGCCTACCACTGGGCCACCCTCACCTTCGCGGGCCGCACCCTGGGCAAGGTGCTGGTCGGCGTGCGCATCACCCCGCACACCCCGGGCCGTGCCGCCGCCCGTGCCGCCGTCACCACCCTCGCCGATGTCGGCTGCTTCGCCTTCGCCTGCTGCCTGCTGGTCTCCGGACACCTCGTCTGGGCCGTCCTGGCCTGGCTGGGAGCGGTGGCCGTGTTCTGGTTCAACGCGCTGTCCGCGTACTCGGGCCGCACCGTGGCCGACCGGGTGGCGGGAACGGTCGTCGTGTACGCCCGTACGTCCGCCCACACCCCGGCGCCGAGCCCGCAGCCCCAGCCGTTCGCCCCCGCCGCGCCGCCCATGCCGCAGTACCAGCCCCAGTCGACCCTGACGCCGTGAGGCCCGGCGGCACCCCTTCCACTCCCAGCGACGTGCGTTTCGCGTGTGATTCGATGTGCGATTCGTATAGGGTGCGCTGCTGGAGGTGATGGATGTGGCCGATGAGCAGGACGAGTTGTTCGCCTCGATCGACGCGCTGCTGGAGCAGGTGTACGCGCAGGACGGGCTCCCGGAGCCCGCGGAGCGCAAGCGTCTGCGGAAGGCCGCGGGGCTGAGCCAGGAACAGGTCGCCAGGGCGCTGGACGTGCGCCGGGAGTCGGTGACGTCCTGGGAGGCCGGGCGCACGGAACCCAGGCCGCCGAAGCGGGCCGCCTACCTCCGCCTCCTGGACGGCCTCGCCGCCCGCCACCCGGCGCCGCAGGCCGCGGCCCCGGCGGCCGAAGTGCCTGAGGCGTCCGAGGCGTCCGAGGCGTCCGGCAGGCCAGCCGCTGTGCCGCGGCCTGCGTCCGAGTCGGCCGCTGTTCCCGAGTCGGCCGCCGCTTTCGAGGCCACCCCCCAATCGGCCGCCGCTCCTGAACCGGCCGCCGCGCCCGAGCCGACTGCCACGCCAGTTGCGCCTCTTGCCACCTCAGCCGCGGCTCCGCTGCCCGCGCCCGCCCGGCCGTCTGCGACGGTGCGCCGTCCGGCCGCGCAGAAAGCCGCGCAGAGGCCTCCGGCCAAGGCCGGGGCGAACACCATGACCATGACCAAGACCACGGCCATTACCGCCACCGCCGCCGCCAAAACCGGGGCCAAAGCCCGGGCCAAGGCACCCGCCCCCGTAAACGATCCGCGGTTCGCGCACGGTCCGATCGCCGTTCTGGACGGGGACGGATCCGCGTACTGCGTCGGCGGTCTGGTCCTGGACTGCCCGGCCGATGACATCGGCTCGCTGGTCGAATGGGCCCTGAACGAGGTGAAGTTGGGGGCGTCCCGGCTGCACCGCTCGGGCAAGGACGCTGACCCGCTGGTCGTCCTCACGGAGGCGGCCGCCGAACACCTCGGGCTTCCGGCCGCTCTGGAGGACCGGCGGGGCCTGCGGCTGCCGGAGGACCACAAGGCCGTCCAGCAGATCACCAAGGCGAAGTGGAAGCTGACCAGGCGCGGCTTCGGCCCGTGGGCCCGCGTCTACCGCCCGGCGCGTGCCGGGCAGCGTCAGTGCGTGCAGTTCGCGGTCCTGCCGTGGGGCGCGCTCGACGCCCGCGCCTGGGGGAGTGCGGGCCAGTTCCCGCCGGCCGAACTCGCCCGCGTCCTTGGCGACTACGCGACCCGGGTCATCACCCCGCGCGGCTCGACCGCCGTATCGGGTCTGGAGCTGATGACCGCGCTGCGCCCGCCGACCCGGGCGGTGAAGGACCCGCACTCCGACGCGTGGGTGTCCGGCCCGATGCCGGGCTCCCTCACCGAGCCGGTCGACCCGGCGCCCCCCGAGGCGCCCGACGAGCACCCCGTCGTCACCGCCCGCCACCCGCGCGGCCACCAACGCACCCCCGCCGACGTCCTCGACGAAGAGGCCTTCGACTGGATCCGGGACCCGCAGCTGCTCACCGATGCCGAGTGCACGCGGAAGTTCGCGGTGGGCATCGATGTGAACACGGCGTTCCTCGCCGCCGCGAACCGTCTCGTGGTCGGCCTCGGGGCGCCCGTCCACGTCACCGCCCCCGCCTTCGACAAGACGGTGCCCGGCTGCTGGCTCATCGACCTGTCGGGCATCGAGATGGACCCGCGCCTGCCCAACCCCTTCACATCGGACGGCGTACGCCCCGAGGGACCGGCCTGGTACGCGACTCCCACCGTGGCGTACGCCCATGAGCTCATCGGCGCGTACGGCCTGCCCGTCGCCCTCGCCCCCGTCGAGGCATGGCTGCGTCCGGAGAGCGGACCCTATCTCGACCCCTGGTACAAGCAGTTGAGCGAGGCGTACAAGGCGACGATGGCCGACCTCGGCATCGAATCCGGGATGGACGAGGGCGCGTTCCTCGCGGCGATGGAGACGTACAAGCAGACCGATCCGGGGACCGCCGCCGTACTGTCCGCGATCAAGTCGACGGTCAAGGGCGGCATCGGCAAGCTGCGCGAGCGGCCGCAGGGCGCGGGCTACCGGCCCGGTGAACGCTGGCCCGCGCTGGAACGCCCCACCTGGCGCCCCGACATCCGGGCCGCGGTGATCTCCACGGCCCGGGTCAACATGCACCGCAAACTGATCAAGACCGCCCTGGCGACGCAGCCGGTGGCGGCCCCCGTCGGGCACCTGCACTTCGCGGATGAGGCGCTGCTGCCCGTCGCCCTGCTGTCCGACTGCGCGGTGTACCTGGCCGACGGGCCCGGCCCGCTGGACTTCCTGCCGTACACCCCCGAGGGGAAGCCGGCACCCGGTACGTTCCGTCTCGGGGTCAGCCCCGGCATGGTCAAGCACGAGGGCACCCAGGAACTGCTGTGGGCGGTGAAGATGCTCGACGAAGGCCACAACCCCGCCCGGCACATCAAGGGCACCGACGCCGCGATCGACGGAGAGTAGACCACCTCGATGGGCATCATCGGCGACAGCCTCGACAAGGCCGCGGCGAACACGTTCACCCGGCCGCTCCCCAAGTCCGCCCAGGCGCAGATGAAGTTCCTGGTGAAACAGGAGAAGGGCTCCACCAGGGTGGTGGCGCAGCTGCTCGGCGTCTCCCAGCGCACCGTGGAGCGCTACCTCAAGGGCCAGCTCAAGCAGCCCCGTCCGGAACTCGCCGCCCGGCTCCGGGGCGAGGTGCGCAAGCGGTGGCAGCCGAAGGTCCGCGCGAGGGCGCAGCAGCAGGCCGCGGCGACCGGCGGCATCGTCATCGAGACCCGCGCCCGGTTCGGCTACACCGCGGCCCCCGGCACCTCCGACGACGGCCGGCTCCGCCTCATCACCCAGTCCCTGCCCCCCGCGTACGCGGCCCGCCTCTTCGAGGCGCAGTCCTCCGGCGCCACCGAGCAGCAGCTCCAGTCCATCGCCGCCGAAGGCCTCCAGGAGATCTACTTCAAGGACCGCGGCCGCCGGGCCCGCGACCTGCTGGTGGAGTTCACCGACATCGACTATGTGGAGCTCGACTACTAATCGAGTATGTGAAGCTCGGCTACGAGGGGTCGCGGACAAGACTGCTCGCGAAGGGCGTTGGCCGTCCCCGACGACGCGGAACTGGCACGAGCTCATCACCGAACTGTCCACGCGCAGCGACGAGTTCCGGCGGATCTGGGACCACCGGTGGGCTGGGAGTCGGCGGGGGTTTGGGGTTTGCCGCAGCCGCTGTGCCAGGTCCCCGCATCGCGGAAGCCACCTCGCGGGCAACAGCTCCAGACAGTAAGCCCGATCACCCGCCGACCCGCCTTGCCCGGGCCGGTCACGGCCAATTGGCGTACGCCCCACAAGGATCCGTGGAGGAGCCGTCCAGAACGAGGGGACGTACGGCGTTCGGTGTACGCATTATGCGAACGGCATGGCTACGGTAGGCCGTACAAAGATCGTTCACCTGGAGAAAGAGGACTGCCTTATGTCTGGCGATGAGACGCCGATCCCCTCGGTGTGGACCCGTCCGCACCGGCAGCGGGAGCAGTTGAGCCGCGAGCAGATCGTGTCCGAGGCCGTGGCGCTGCTGGACTCCGAGGGGCTCGATGCCCTGAGCATGCGGCGCCTGGGGACCCGCCTGGGCGCCGGGGCCACCTCGCTGTACCGGCATGTGGCCAGCAAGGACGAGCTCATCGAACTCGTCGTCGACGAGGTATACGGCGAGCTGGAAGTACCGCCCGCCGACGATGCCACGAGCTGGCGGAAGGCCGCCAACCACAGCGCCCACAGCCTGCGTTCGATGGTGCTGCGGCACCCGTGGGTCGCTTCCGTCCTCGGGCAGGTCGGGCTCGTCCACCTCGGGCCGAACGTGATGCGGATGTCGGACCGCATGCTCGCCGTGTTCGGCACGGCCGGCTTCGCCGCGGAAGAGGCCGACCAGGCCATGAACACCGTCATCGCCTGCGTCATCGGCATGACGACCAGCGAGGCCGCCTACCTGTCGATGATCGCCCGCAGCGGCAAGGACGAGCAGGAGTGGATGGAGAACCTGATGCCGGCCGCCGAGCAGGCCGCGCAGGACTACCCGCGCCTGCGCGAGGGCCAGAGCGCGCAGCGGGGCAAGAACCCCCAGCAGATCCGCGAGGATAACTTCGCGTACGCCCTCGAACGCGTCCTCGACGGCCTGGAGGCCCGGCTCTCCCGTACGGGCGGCTAGCGGACGGCGGCCCGAGCCAGGGGGCGCCTCGCCCGGTCAGCGGCGGGGCCAGCCGTAGGCGTCGATGAACTGTTCCAGGACCGGTGAGGTGCCGATGGCGAGCAGGATGCTCGCCTCCAGGCTGTCGGCGAAGCCGGCCCCGGGCCGGTTGGCGGCGCGCTCCATCCGCTCCTGCGTGCTGACGGCGACCATCCCGCCGCCGACGACGTGGTGCCAGATCTCGGCGTACTGGCTGGCCGGCAGCACCAGCGCCGTCGATCCGCGCTCGGGGCGCGGGCCCTGGAACTCCAGCTTCAGCTTGACCAGCGGAGCGGGGCCGCCGAATCCCGCCCACGCGGTGCCGACATCCATCCGGTCGTAGAGCGCCACCCCGCCGATCTCGTCGAGCAGCGCGAACGCCTCGGCGAACTGGGGCGCCGGCCCGAAGGTGCGCTCGTCCTCGTGCACGAGGACGGTGAACAGGGCGTCCAGTGGTGTGAGGCCCGGCCCGTTCTCCGGCTGGACCACCGCCGCCCCGGCGGCGAGTACCGTCCCGGCGAGGAAGTCCTGCCGATGCCGTCCCTCGTCCCCGGGCTCGAAACGCGTACTGCGGATCAACTGCCCCTGCATCGGCGCCCCCAGCAACGGCCCGCCCGCCCGCTCCCTGCGTGCCTCGCGCCGCCGTTCCTCACGGTTCATGGTGTGCCCCCGCCACTCGCGTACTGGTCCCGGCCAGCCTGCCACGATCCATGGCTGGCACACCTAGCCATCGACAAAGGTGACCGTCTCGGCGGCTCTCAACTGTTTTCGTAGACGTCCAGAAAGACGCCTCCCGCATCGCTGCCGACCCGCCGATCACCTGGCCGCGGGCTCTGCACCGCGATGACACCCGGCGGCGGGGAAACGTGACCGGTGAACGAGCACGACGGCGTCGCGAAGCGACCCGGATTCGTTCGGTCGCTGGCTCGGTCTCGGGAAGAAAGTGCAGGTCACAAGGGTACGGAAGACGAAACAGCGACTGAAGCGACTGAAGGCTCCTATCTATGACGTGCATACGCACACACGCACACGCACGCGGGAATGTCCTCATAGATCCGACTCTGGGTCGCTTCGGTCGCTGGTCGCTCGGTGAGATGCCCGCTGACCTGGGAGTTCTCCAACTCCCTTGGTCCGCCCGTTCAGTCGCTGAGGCGCTGTACGGCTTCAGTCGCTGTCCGGGGAGAGGAGGGAGGTGCTCAGGCTTTCGGCAGGGTGATGCCGAGTTCGCGCATCGCCTCGGACTCCGGGCCGCCCTCGGAGCGCTGCGTCTTGTAGCCCTTGACGCGGGGAGCGATCGTTCGGGGGTCGACGGCTTCCGACGGGGCGCCCGATGCGTAGAGGCCGCCCGGCTGACCGTCGCGGTCGTGGGGGGCCAGCCAGAACACGCGGCGCAGGAAGGTGCCGGAGGCGCGCGAGGAGCGGGCGTCGGGGCCGAGCACCGCGTAGCCGACCATGCGGCCGCCGCGGTGGTAGGCGGGCTTGCCCCGGCGGGTGGGCAGCCGGTCCAGGCTCTGGCGCACGTAGTCCAGGTCCGTCGTGTCCTCGAGCCACACGAGCTCGCTCTCGTGGGCGAGCTGCTCGGGCTCGATCAGGGCGCTCATGAGGTTGCTCCCACTTCAGCGTTGAGCCCGATGCCGGGATAGAACTTCCGCTGATTCGAAAGGATCATGTCTTTGGGGGTGGCGATGCCGACAGTCTCCCGTACCCGGGCGGCGAAGGCCCTGGACGAGACCGGGTTGGCACCTTCCAGCTGGCACCAGTTCTTGTAGCTGTTGTAGAGCTGGGCCTGCTCGGCGCGCATGGCGGGCTCCAGCGTGCAGCACTCGCCCAGGAAGCGCCCGGTGTGGTCCTCGGTCTCGGCGTACGCGGTCGTGGCGGTACGGACCTGCTGCGGGCCGGTGAGGTCGCGGGAGCCGGTGAGGTAGCGACGGGCGCCGGTTACCAGCCAGTTGAGGATGCCGGGGCCCTCCTCGGTGACCAGGACGTCGGCGAGGTTGTCCACCTGGCGGTCGTCCGCGACGACCCGCTCGAAGGGGATGAGCTTCATCCTGCGCCAGAACGCGTAGCCACCGGTGCCCACTTCGGGACGGTGGTTGCCAAGCAGCCACAGCTTGTGGGTCGGGCTGAAGCCGAAGAAGTCCTGACGCATCCGGCGGGCCTTGATGCGGTCGCCGCCGGTGAGCAGCTTGACCCGGGCCTCGTCGAACCGGTCGCCGGGCTTGAGCTCCGAGCACACGATGATGCGCCGGCCGTGCAGCTCGGCCAGGTCGGTGGGGTGCCCCTCGAAGGGGCGGGCCATCAGGAACCCGGGCGGGGCGGCGTCGGCGTAATCGCCGAGCAGCTTGACCATCACGTCCAGCAGTACGCTCTTGCCGTTCTTGCCCTGCCCGTAGAGGAACGGCATGATCTGCGCGCCGACATCGCCGGTGATGGAGTACCCGAGCAGTACGTGCAGGAAGTCGATCATCTGGCGGCCGTCGGCGTCGTCGCCGAAGGTGTCGGTCAGGAACTGCTGCCAGCGCGGTGTGGCCATGGTCCGGGACGGGACGCTCGTGGCGCGCGAGTGGTAGTGCTTCTCGGGGTCGGGCGGGGCGAGGGTGCCCGTGGTGAGGTCGATGACGCCCTCGGGGGTGCACAGCGCGTACGGATCGGCGTCCAGCAGGGAGGCGTTGAGGACCATGCCCGGTGCGGCCTTGGCCTGCATCAGCATGGCCTTCATCCCCGACGTCGACAGCGCCCGGCGCCGGTGGCGGCGCAGCGCGGAGTCCGGGTACCGCGCGCGGGCATCGGTCTCGGCGAGCGACTCGGCCATCTCACCGGCTGCCCACAGGACGTTGTCGTCCTCGTCGATCTCCCAGCGGAAGCCGGACCAGCGGTACCAGCCGAGCCCCGGCACATGCCGGAAGTCCCGCCCGTACAGGGACACGAACAGCTTGGCGTTTCCCCGGTCGCTGAGGCTGTCCGGCAGCAGCCCGTGCTCGGTGGCCTGGGCCGCCATGGATTCAGGCGCCGCGGACTCGGGGGCCGGCTGGGCGGGGACGGCGCCGTCGGGGGAGCCGAGCATGATCTGGCGGGCGACTTCGACCGGGTCGAACAGCCCCTCCTGGGAGGACGGTGCGTCGGTCACGTACGTACTCCCGGATCGAGCGGCCGTCGGCTCCCCGCGCTCATCCCGCTCCGGATGATCTGCAGACAGCGGCGTTCCTGGCCGGGGCGCGCCTGCGCGGCGGCCGCCACCAGCACGGCCTCCGCGTCGGCGAGGTTCATCCGGCCGGCTCCCACCAGGCCGCCCGCGGTGAAGGCGGCGCGGTTGAGCTTCTCGGTGAAGCCCGCGCCCTCGGCGGTGGCGGCGCACTCCGTCACCGAGGTCAGCACGGTGGCCAGGGCGCGCGCCGCGGCGTCCCGGCCACCGCTCGCGGCGATGACGGCGGCCCGGGCCCGGGAGGGAACGGGCGTCGCGGTACGGGGAGTTGTGGACGAAGGGCGGTGGCCGGTGCGCTCCAGTTCCGCGGCGAGCCAGTTCGGCAGCGGGGCCGGGCGCCTGACGGGACGGCAGGCGGTGTACGTGCCGACGGCGGTCGTGGTGCCGGGCGCGATGATGTAGCCCCCGTGGGCCCGCACATCGACCTGCCAGGCCAGCGCCCGCCGGGCACTTGAGCCGTTCGAGCACCGCCAGGTGTGTCCGGGCCGCGCGGTGTACCACAGGTGCAGGCCCCCCGAGGGGGTGCGCACCCGCAAGGTGGTGTCGTCCTGGCTCGGGTCCGGTGCGCCGCGCAGGGCCGCCAGCAGGGCCAGGCTGTGGAAGCCGTGCCGCAGACCGCCCAGGGACACCGAGGCGGGGATGTGGATGCCCGGCAGCAGCCGGTCGGGGTCCGGCAGCGGCGCCGCGTGCGCGTCCACGTCGATCACCACGAGGTTCGCGGGCCCGCAGGCCACGCCCACGCCGAAGCGGGGCTGCTCGGACCACCAGGCCAGGATCCGGGCGGTGTCGGTGGTGGCGGCGTGGAATCCGTGGCACCAGCGACCGGCGGCGATGCAGGGGCATCCCTGGGCGCTGTGCGGTTGGTCCCGGCAGGGGGCGCAGTTGGCGGCGGGCGTCTTCCGGCCCGGCGCCAACGGAAGTACGGGCCAGCCCTGTTCGGCGCACCACAAAGCGGTGCTCAGCGGCGTCCCCGCTCTGCGCCCCTCGTGCTCGATCGCTACCCGCTGCGATGAGTCGCTACCTGAAAACCCCAGGTCAGGGGGCATGGGTGGTTCCTTTCAGCGACCGTAGCGACTCACGTTCTAGATGCGTTCAGCACAGGCTAGTGCAGAGCGCTCGAACAGTCTCGCGGTCGGCGAACTCGACGAGGCGAAGATCCCCGACCGGGGCGGCCGCCCCGTGCAGCGACCGAAGCGACCGTCTCCGGGCATTGATGTCGACAAGAGGGGAGAGGGGTGCAACTTCCGCTTCTGTGCCACTTTTTGACGAACCGTCCGTTGGTGGCGGCACTGCTCTGCCGCCGCCCCGGCACCGGTCCGGCCGCGGCACGCCGGGCGGCCGGAGGAGGCGGTGGGAACGGCTCGGAAAGCAGCGCTGCCGACGGTTTCCGTACGGTCACCGGGGCCGGCCATCAGCCGGTCAGGAGCGCGTCCGTGTCGGAAGCGGGTCCACGTCAGGTACTACGTCCGCCGACACCGGCCGCCGCGCACTCGTCTGCGCGCCGTTGTGTCCGACGGACCCGGCGGTGACGTAAGAGAACGTCCCTCGGTGCTGAGCATGCCTTTTCCCCCGGGCGTGCGAAGTGGCGCCCCGCGGCCCGCAGGCGCGCAGAGCCTGGCTGTGCTGTGCGAGCACCGGCCCCCGCTGGCGGCCGATCCCCCTGGCGTGCGCCCGATCCGCCCTCACCCTTCGGCGCACTTCCCCAGCAAAATAAAGGGTGAGCGGTCTGTTTGTCGAGTGACGGGGGAGGTGTGCTGGGGCGGAAGCCGGGTTCCTTCAGGGGCGGAAGGACGGATCGTGACCTGATGGGCCGTCACCCAACTGTCCGGCCCGCCCGGTTGGCGCTGCCCGGTCGGTGTTCGAGGCCCATCCGGCCTGGCCTGGCTCATCGGTGACGCCCACTCCCGCCAGGGCAAGCCGCCAGACGCTTTCGAGCTGGGCGACGCCGCTCCCGGCTGCCACCCCCGTGCCAGGGCGGCCCCGCAGAAACGCCTCCGCGCCCGCCGTCAGGTACTCGACCAGCATCGTGACCTCCGCGGGCCGGGCCCCGCCCCGCAACTGCCCATTGCTGTGCGCCTGGTCGAGCAGTTGCTTGACGACCGGAAGCCAGATGTCCGACCAGCCTCCGGTGCCCGGCCGCTCCCTGGCCAGCCGTACCGCACAGCGCACGGCCGTCTCCTCCTCCAGCAGGCGGGTGAGCTCCAGGGACAGTTCGACGACCTTGCGCAGCGCGGGACCGGGCCGCGCCGAGACCCGCAGCAACGCGGCCTGGGTCAGCGCGCGGCCTTCGTCCATCACCGCGTCGGCGAGTTCGCCCTTGGTCGGGAAGTGGAAGGTGACGGCGCCGAGCGAAGTGCCCGCGGTCCTGCACACTTTGACCAGGGAGGTGCCCTCATACCCCTCCCGGTCGAAGTGCGCGGCAGCGGACCGCACGACGGCCGCCCGCGTCCGGAACGCCCGGCCCTGCTGCTTCGTCATGGTCGCTCCGAGTGGGGATTGCTGATGGACGTGTGGGGCGCGACGAGTCTCCGCGATACGGAAGTTCCGTGCTTCCGCACCCGCCCAGTATCGACGTGAGACTGCCCGGCGTGCGCGGAATGCTTCATGCCGGTGGCACATGGTCGGAAATGCGAGTGTGGGTGGGTGGGGGCACGACGCCCGCCCCCGGAAGTGAAGCGGGGGTCGTCTACCTCTAGGCCTCCGGGCTGTCGGCATCGGGCGCTTCGTCGTGCTGCGCGGGTGGTCACGCGGGGAGCGGGGTCGTGCCGGCGATTGAGGCGTCGAGGTGTCGGTCGATGGAGGCGCCGTTGGCGATGGGGATGGTGGCCAGCATCTCGGCCGGAATGTCGAATGCGTCGACGAGGGTCATCATGTGCGGGGCGAGCTCGGCGACGACGGCATTTTCAGTCCTCGGCAGCGCACGCACCTGGTCGGCGGTCATGTGGTCGTCGGCGAGCAGGTCACCGGTGTGCTCTTTGATCTGCCTGAGGAGGAACAGCCGGCACAGGCTCTCCAGCAGGAAGCGGGCCGTGGGATCCACGGCCTGGGCAGCGGCCGAGATGAAGGCGTCAGCGGCCTGGAGACGGGCATGGACGGAGACCATCTCCAGCGCGGCGGGGGAGGTTTCGTTCCATCGGGACAGCGGGTCACCAGACGGGCCCTGACGCAGGGCGGTGCGGGCCCGGTCCTGCCACAGAGCCTCGACCTCGGCGAGCAGGTCGCGCAGGAAGTGCAGGTCCGTCAGATTCCGTTCGTCGGCTGGGAGTTCCGCGGACCTCTTGCGGTCGACCTCATGGCCGAGCACCATCTCGGAGGCGGCCTTTACCCAGATCACGAGGTTGTCGCCCTCAGCCGTGATCCCGCCCTCGACATTCAGGGGGAGATCGGACAGGCCGTTGGCAGGGAAGAGCCCCTGTGCTCCGCACCGCTCCCGGCACTCGATCGTGATTCCCCGGGCCTGCCAGGTGATCCACCCCTTGGCGATGGCCACCAGACGCTCGACCTCCGCCCGGTCCTCGTCGGTGTGCCCGGCCCAGCGGGTAACCGTGGTCCGGTGCAGGAAAGTCATGGCGTACGCCGTGGCGAGTTTGTCGAGAAGGCGGCCGTGATGACTGCGATGGGCGGCCAGCGCCACCCGCTCACCGGCCTTGGTCCCGGCGATGAAACGGTTGTGGGCGTAGCGCACCGCGATGGCAAGCGCTGTGCGGGACATCCCCAACGTGCCGGCGCTCATGCAGAGCTTTCCCATGGTGATGCGGCCGATGGAGCGAAGCAAGCGTTTGCGGCGATTGCCGAGGTTGCTGCTCAGCCTTCCCTCGGAGTCCAGCCGGCCGTGTGCGGCTTCCAGCATGGCCTCGCGAGGCAGCCACACGTGGTCGAATGCGGTGAGGCAGTGGTCGACCGGGGTCCCGGTCCGCTGCGGCAGCGGGCGGACCTTCACTCCGGGCAGGTGGCCGTTCTCGTCGCTCAGCGGGGTCAGGAAGAGGAAGACCCCGTGGTCCTGGCCGTCGATCAGCAGTCGGGCCGCCACCACGGCGCTCTTCGGGCCACCGATGGCGCTGGTGTTCGGCATGAACTTCTGCGCTCCCGGAGTGGGAGTGTCCAGGACGAATCCGTCGGTCGTACGGTCGAGCACCGCTGTCGTCTCCATCGAGGCCACGTCATTGCCGTGTTCGAGCTCCGTGCACAGAAACGTTCCTGTGCGCTTCATCGAGGTGAAGGCGGACAGGTCGCGGCCGTCAGTGTTGTGATCGAGGAGGCTGCCGAGAAAGAGGTTGTAGTGGATGCTGGCCACCGTGCACAGACCACCGTCCACGGGCCCTGTCCACTCGTGCAGGCTGGCCAGCCGATGAGGGTCGTTGGCCAGCTCCGCGGCGTTGTCGACGACCTCATTGACCAGACGCAGCCGGTCGTAGGAGAGGGCGGTTCGCTCGTCCGGCGACAGCCCCGTCCGGTAGGTGAAGTTTCGGCCACCGGCAAGGTTGCGCCAGGTCTCGTGGATCCGGTCCCGGTCCTGTCTGTCGAAGAGCAGGTGTGCGAGCTCGCCGGCCGCCATGGCCGAGGGCCCGAATGCGAGACGGCTGAGCGGACCGTTGCCACCAACGGTCCCCTCCATCTCTGCGTCTATGAAGGTGTTCTTCTGGAACGTCAGCAAGGTCATGGACCTCTCCCCGTTGATGAGGAACCCGATGGGATGGGAATCTCAGCCACGAAGATACGTACCAACCGGTTTTGTTTTCAAGTCCCTTTGAGGGGCGGCTCCGGAGCCTCGGATGGCGCAGAGCGGCTGCGAACCACACCGGAATGGCGCATTCCGGGCATAACATGCCCACGCCGGGTGACCGCAGGTGTCAGTTCCTGCAACGAGCGTCGCGGGTGTCCGGTATTGAAAAACCGATCTGCTGGTTTTATTCTTGGATGCAGTCCCCTGATCGCAAGTGACGGTCAGGCTATGGGGCATGTAGAGGTGGTATGGGGTTGTTCGGTGCGCGCCCGTCATGCAGGGCTAGTCGATGCTAGAATACGAACCCTTTGGTTTATTTCTGGCTGATCGGGGGCTGGTATGGAGGTGGGTTGTGGCGCGGCAGGAACGAGCCATCCGGACGCGGAAGAAGATTCTTGTGTCGGCAGCGGAGGTGTTCGACGAGGTCGGATATGAAGCAGCGACGATCGCCGACATCCTGAAGAAGTCCGGCATGACCAAGGGAGCGCTCTACTTCCACTTCACGTCGAAGGAAGAGCTCGCCCAGGCAGTGCTGGCGGAGCAGGTCGCCGCGATGCCTCTGGTTCCGGAGCGGGAGCTGAAACTGCAGCAGTCCCTGGACGAGTCGCTGCTGCTCACTCACTTGCTCGGGCGGGACTGGGGCGATCCGATCATCCAGGGCAGCATCCGCCTTACCGTGGACCAGGGGTCACCGAAAGACGGTCTGGACCGGCAGGTGCCGATGGCGGGGTGGATTGAACACAACGTAGCCGTCTTCGGGGAGGCCAAGGAGAACGGGGAGATCCTTCCGGACACGGACGTGCTTCGCGTGGCGAAGTTCATGGTCGCTTCCTTCACCGGTATCCAGGTGCTGTCAAGGATCATGACCGATCGGATGGACATGGCGGAACGGGTGGTCGACCTCTACCGGCATGTGATGCCGTCCATCGCGGTGCCCGCCGTGCTTGTCCGGCTGGACTTCACGGCCACGAGGGGGCCGCAGATCTACGAGGCGGCAATGAGGCTCCGTGAAGATTCGGAGCTCGTGCTGCCTGGCTGAGCCGAGTTTCCCACCGGCCAGCCGCCGGGGCTGTGAGTGCTCTCCGCGCACAGGACTTTGGAACGTGAAGACGCAGGATCCATTGACCGGAGGCACGGATGAGGCAAGCTGTCTGCCCTTATGCGCTGGACGTGACGGGAAGCGATCTCGCAGGTGAGGCTGCCGCGTTGCAGGCACAGGGGCCGGCCGTCGAGGTGCTGCTCCCGGGGGGAGTGGCAGCGTGGGCCGTCACTCAGCACCGCTATGTCAAGCAGCTGGTGCTGGACCCGCGGGTGTCCAAAGACGCCCGGAAGCACTGGCCCGCTTTCATCGAGGGGCGCATAACACAGGAGTGGCCGCTTTATCACTGGGTGTCGGCGAAGAACATGCTGTTCGCCTACGGTGAGGACCATGGACGGCTGCGTCGGCTCGTTGCAGGGGCGTTCACCGCGCGGCGTGCGGAGATGCTCCGGCCGCGAGTCGAGGCAATCACTGCCGAACTGCTTGATGGCCTGGCGGCCATACCGGCCGGACAGCAGATCGACCTGCGGGCGTCGCTCGCCAAACTGCTGCCCGTACGGGTGATTTGTGAACTGTTTGGGGTCGCCGAAGACGCCAGAGCCCCTCTGATTGCTGCGATCGACACGACGATCAGCACCGGGGTGACACCGCTGGAGATCTATGCGGCGCAGAGCAAGGTCTTCGAGTTGCTGGCCGAGCTGGTGGCCGCGAAGCAGGCCCAGCCCGGTGACGATCTGACGTCCGCGCTGATCGCGGTTCGAGATCAGGGCGACGGCCTCACTCAGCAGGAGCTGGTCGACACTCTGAACCTCGTGATCGGGGCGGGGCAGGAGACGACGAGTTCCTTGATCTGCAGCGCCGCTGCGGCCCTGCTCGACCAGCCCGAGCAGCTGGAGCATGTACGGTCCGGCCGGGTGAGCTGGCGGGATGTGATCGCCGAGACCACTAGGACGCACGGTCCTGCGGCCTACATCCCCCTGCGGTTCGCTGTGGAGGACATCGATCTGGGCGGCGTCACCATCAAGAGAGGTGATCCCATCATCGTCTCCTTCGCCGCTGTTGGTCTCGATCCGGAGCATCACGGGCAGGACGCGGCTGTATTCGATGCTCGGCGGACCGATCGTCACGACAGTCTGGGCTTCGGGCACGGTGTCCATTACTGCCTGGGTGCACCGCTGGCCCGTATGGAGGCCACCGTCGCGCTCTCAGAACTCTTCGCGCGCTTCCCGAAGATGGCGTCGGCGCGTCCCTTGGAGTCGATCGAACCCATGCCGTCGTTCATCGTCAACGGGTACAGCTCCCTTCCCGTGGTGCTGAGGCCGATCGCCGCCTAGTCCCGTACTCCGCCGCAGGACCAAGCCAGACGAACTCCGCAGCCTCCCTGGGCTGCGGAGTCCGTCGTTTGGGACACCATGTGGCCGAGATCTGCGCAGGTGTCGCTCAAAACCGCCCGAGCGGTTTATTATTGTTCCCTCGTGCGGACGATGCCCGACGGGGAGAGTCGCTGCGTGCACTCGGGTCATTACGCCAATGTCCCGGGGTTGGGGGAAGCGTGCAGGCCATTCCGCCATGAAGTCCATATTTGCCCCCTCTGCACCACCGGAGCCCTCTGATGGCCAAACAGGATCGCGCGGTACGTACGCGTAACGCCTTGATCGAGTCTGCCGCCGAGCTTTTCGACAGCGACGGCTATGAACTGGCCTCGCTGTCCACGATCAGCACACGAGCCGGGGTGAGCAGCGGCGCGCTGCACTTCCACTTCGCCAGCAAGGCGGCCCTGGCCGACGCGGTCGGTGAGGCGGCGGCTCAGCGGCTCGATCGAATCACCCAGCAACAGGCCGACGGCGCCCTGCAGGCGTTGATCGATGCCACGCACGCCCTCGTTCAGGGCCTTGATCACGATGCGGTGCTGCGAGCGGGGTTCGGCCTGAGCGACAGCCTCGAGCACGTACGCGTGGGCACGGGCCTGCGCGGCAGGTGGCAGGAATGGGTGGAGGACTCCCTGACTCAGGCCGGCAGGGAGGGTGCGCTGGCGCCGGAACCGTCGGCGCGGGACGCGGCGACGGCTGTGGTGGCCGTCACGGTGGGGCTGGAGACCCTGGGCCGTCAGGACGAATGGTGGCTCTCGCACACCCCTCTCACCCGGTTCTGGCGGCTGCTGCTGCCGAGGCTCGCGGCGTCTTCCTGTCTCGACACCCTTGTGGCGTCCGGTACCAAGGTCGGGACGCCCTAGCGGTGGGCACGCACCTGCCGCAACACCGGGTCACCGGGACTGCGGCGGTCCGGTGATCAGCCTGTGAGTATCGGGTGGGGGGAGCGGGTCGTCCTGTCCAGCGACCGCTGCGTGCCTCGAGCGGTGCCGCGCCCGCCGGGGTGTGCGCCGGCCAGGTCGAGCATGGTGAGCGCCGCCGGAGTGGCCAGGCTCGGAAGAACGACCTCCCAGAATCTGGTGAGCGTTTCCGGGGAGAGCCACTCGGCGTCGTTCCTGGCGAGCAGTTCCATACCGGTGGTCGCCGCCACGATGGAGGCGGCCGCGTCATGAAGAGCGGCGCCCTCGGCGAGCAGGTGCTCGTCCGCGGCCTGCGCAAGCAGGCGTTGGACGTACTTCTGCCACTCCTGGCACATGTCCCACTCGGTCTCGCACGCCGGGTCGCCGTTCAGTTGAACGCCGGCGCGCGCCACGACATCGTGGCGGAGCGTGTCCGCCAAGGCGTGCGATGCGTTGATCAGTCTCTGCAACGCGTCCATGCCGGGCCGCAGCGTCGCCGCATGGGCTGCCGCGCGCAGTGACACGGCGGCTGTGGACTGCACCGTCGAGGCCAACGCGGCCTTGCTCGCGAAGTGGAAGTGCAGGGCGCCGGTGCTGACCCCGGCGGCGGCGCTGATCTCCGCCAGCCTCGCCTGGACGTATCCGCGCTCTTGGAACGCCTCCGCCGCGGCATGGACGAGTGAGCGCAGGGTGCGCACGGCGCGCTCCTGTTTCAACACCGGTGGCTCCTCAGGGTTCAGAGACAGAAATAATAAACCAACCTAGCGGTTTGGTTCTAGAGGGCCGAGTCCCATTTCTGCCAATCGGGACATCTCGCTGCGGCGGCCGCTGTGCGCGACTGGCGTGCGGGCCAGATCTGAACAGTGTGCGCCGATATACGCACTGTACGGGCGGCTGAACGCTGTACGCAAGGCGGCACGCCGTGCGGAAAGAGGTGTCGAGCGGTGTTGTAGCGAGCTTCGAGGGAGGAGTTAGAAACCAGGGGTGCGGTATGTTTTTATGGTTGTGGGCTGATCCTGGCGGGCTCCGACGTCGATCCTGGCGGGGCTTCGACCGCTTTCGTCGCGCCGGAGCACCCCGAATTTCGCCGGACCCCAGGTCCGGCACCTGTCGCTGTCGCGAGCCCTCCTGACTGTAGGTGCGCTTGAGGCGCCGTGGACCTGCATAAAAACAGCGCGAACGGTTTGGTATTGACAAACCGCCCGCCCCGTTTTTTACTCGTCATGTGCCGAGAACTGGTTCAGCCGCAGCCCTCGGACGACTGGCGGCTCATGACTCATACGCGATACACGAACAGGGGACACGGCGTGGACATCGATGTACTGGGCGCATTGGCCGTCAGGGAGAACGGGATCTCGGTCACGCCGACCGCACCGAAGCCGCGGCAGGTGCTGGCGCTGCTCGCGCTGCACGCCGATCAGGTGGTGCCCATGGCCTGGCTGATGGAAGAACTCTGGGGCGAGCGGCCCCCGCGCAGCGCGCGGACGACGCTGCAGACCTACATCCTGCAACTGCGCGAGCTCATCTCCGCGGCGCTGGAGCACGACCCCGAGCACACCGGGTCGCGTACCGCCAAGGACGTGCTCGTCACCATGCCCGGCGGCTACCTCCTCAAGACCTCGGGCGGCACCAGCGACGTCCGAGAGTTCGAGCGGCTGTCCGGCATGGGATACCGGGCGATGGACGCCGAGGACTTCCCGAACGCCGCCCGCCAGCTGCGCGAGGCCCTCGTGCTGTGGAGCGGCTCCGCCCTGGTCGACGTACAGGCCGGCCCGCAGCTGGAGATGGAGATCCTGCGCCTTGAGGAGACCCGGCTGTGCGCCCTGTACCAGCGCATCGAGGCGGACCTGCGGCTCGGCCGGCACCGCGAACTCCTGGGGGAGCTGACCGTTCTGGTCAGCCGCTACCGCACGCATGAGAACCTGCACGGCCAGTTCATGCTGGCGCTGCACCGTTCCGGCCGCCGCGGCGAGGCGCTCGACGTCTACCAGCGGCTGCGCAACTC
Source organism: Streptomyces sp. NPDC050485 (assembly GCF_044458185.1). NCBI lineage: Bacteria > Bacillati > Actinomycetota > Actinomycetes > Kitasatosporales > Streptomycetaceae > Streptomyces > Streptomyces sp. NPDC050485. The sequence continues at coordinate 57,216 of NZ_JBITHR010000030.1, forward strand.
CCTGGTGCGCGACCTCGGTCTCGAACCCTCCGTCGGACTGCGGCGGTTGCAGCGGTCGATCCTCACCGCCGGCCCCGAGCTCGTCCTGGACGCGCCCGCCGCCGGCGACGAGCGGCTCACCCGCGTCGGCTGATCAACGGCCGACCAGGCATTTGGTACGAGAGGAAAGGAGACCGGGATGCAGGCCAGGTCTCAGCGGACCCGCCGCAGGCTGGTCCACGCGGGGGCGCAGACCTTCGACCGGAACGGTTTCGCCCGGGCCACCCTGTTGCAGATCGCCAGGGCGGCGGGGATGACCAAGGGCGCGCTGTACTTCCACTTCGGCTCCAAGGACGCGGTGGCCGAAGCGGTCCAGGAGCAGGGCCGCGCGCTGCTGCGGGACTTCGTGCAGGACCAGTGGGAGCGGGGTGTCCCACCGGTGCAGGCATTGATCGACATGACGCACTGGCTGGCGCGCAGCCTGCACGGGGACCCCGTGATCCGGGCCAGCTTCCGCATCACCAACGAATTCACCGGACGGCCCTCGCCGGTCTCCGACTTCCACCAGGAGTGGATCACCGAGGTGCTGCGGCTGACCGGCCCGGCCCTCGCCGAGGGCGAGGTGCTCGACCGGGGCCCCGGCGACGGGCCGGAGACGCTGCTGTCCGCTGCGGTGTGCGGCATCGTGACGCTGGCGGGCACCGGCATGACGTTCCCCGAACTCAGCCGCAAGGTAGGCGCGTTGTGGGACTTCCTGCTGCCGGCCCTCGTGCCGCCGGGCCATGTGGCGCGCTATCGCACCGACGCCCCGGCCCTCCCCGGCGAACTTGCCGAGGCGGCTTAGCCGCCCCCCACACCCTTTGCCCCCCCACACCCTTAGCCGCCCCCCAACACACAAACACCACTGATGACCCCCGCGGACTCGGACCGCGGGGGTCGATTCGTGTGTCTGGGGCGGCAGGACACCCGCCGCCATGGGGCCCGTCCCCGGCCGGGGGCGGGACCGGGGGCGGGACCGGGGGCGGGACCGGGGGCGGGACCGGGGGCGGGACCGGGGGCGGGGGCGGGCGGTTACGACGGGTGCGGGAGCAGCGCTGTCATCGCGTCGAAGCGGCGTACCAACTCCGCCTGCTCGCGGTTGAGTTCGTCGATCCGCTCCTGCAGCCGAGCCACCTCGCGGCCCAGGTCGAGTGCGTGCGCCACGGTGGCGGGCTGTGCGGGAGCCGGTCGGCTCCGGGGGGCCGACAGGCTGGGGGACTGGTGGAGGATCGCCTCCATCCGGCCGCGCAGGGCAGGGCCAGGACCGATACCGAGGGCGCTCGCCAGACAGCGACGGGCCCGCTCGTACACGCCCAGCGCCTCGGCCTGGCGGCCGCTGCGGTAGAGGGCGACCATCAGCAGGTCGTAGAAGCGTTCGCGCAGTGGATGATCGGCCGTCAGTTTCTCCAACTCGCCCGATATCTCGCCGTGTTGGCCACAGCGCAGGCTCGTCTCGTACAGCGCCTCCAGCGTCGTGAGCCGCTTCTCCTCCAGGCGGGCCGCCTCGGCCGCGCAGATCGGTCCGTACCGGCTGTCCTGAAGCGCCGGCCCGTGCCACAGGGACAGGGCGTGGCGCAGGAGTTCCAGGGCACGGGCGGGATCGGAAGGGGCCGTCGCCCGGCTCTGCGCCGAGAGACGCTCGAAGTGCTGTACGTCGGTGGTGGCCCGGCCCAGGGTGAGCAGATAGCCGGTGGGCAGGGTGCTGATCCATTCGTGGCCGGGCTCTCCGGGGGCGTCGCCCGCGGGCAACAGCCGTCGCAGCCGGGCCACATGGGCCTGCAGCGCGTTCGGCGCGTTCGTCGGGGGCCGGTTGCCCCAGAGCTCCTCGATGAGCCGGTCGGCGGAGAGCAGTTCACCGGCGTGGATGACGAGCGCGGAGAACAGCGCCCGCTGCTTCGAGCCGGAGGGCGCGATGGCCGCTCCGGTGCGACCGTCGTGGATCCCGACCGGTCCCAGGAGGCGGAACTCGGTCTCGGCGCAGGCCCCCGCCATGGTGGGGGAGCGCAGGTCGAGGACGGTCATCGCGGTACCGCGGCGGCGGCCTTCGCGATCGCGAGGGCACGGCCCGCGTCCTTGGTGATCTGCTCGATCAGCTCGGTGGGATCGTCCCGGAAGTAGAAGTGGCCGCCGTCGAACAGGTGGAGGCCGAGGAACCGCTCGGCCAGCGTGGACCAGCCGTCGAGCTGCTCGGGCGGCACCGTCTCGTCGTACTTGCCGCCGAAGGCGGACACCGGCACGGTCGCCGGCAGCGCGGTGGGCGCGGGGCTCCACGTCTCGCCGAGCCGCAGGTCGGCCCGGATGGTGGGCTCGAAGAGCCCCCACAGGTCAGGGGCGTCCAGTACGGCCTGGGGCGTGCCGCCCAGCGCGGCGACCGCTCGGCGCAGTGCGGCGTCGGACAGCAGGTGGCGGTGGGTCGCGTCGTCGATGTGGGTCGCGCCGCGCGCCGAGAGGCCCAGCCAGACGGGCGGCGTCCGGCCCTCGGCGAGCAGCCGCCGGGTCAGCTCGTACGCGACGACGCCGCCCATGCTGTGCCCGAACAGGGCGAAGTTTCCGGTGAGTTGGTCGCCCAGCTCGGCCACGAAGTGGTCCACGACCGCACCCACGTCGGCGAGCGGCCGCCGGTCGTCCAGCGGTCCGCGGCCCGGCACGTCCGGCGTCCGGACGTCCCAGCCGGACGGGAACCGGGCCGGCCAGTCGCGGTACATCAGATGCGAACCACCCGCGTGGTGGAACACGAACAGGCGCAGCTCCATGGTGTCTCCGTCGACGGTTCCGGTCAGGTCTTCGGACGATAGCCGCCGCACACCGGCCCCGGCGGATTCCGCGAGCCGGCTTCGACTGCCCGTACAAGGGTCTTCGAGCGGACCCGGTACGAACCTCTCACGGTCTCGGGAGAAATCGAGCTTCGGGCGTGCCGGCCTGGCGGCTCGGCTGGTGGGTGACGAGTGAGGCCTTCGCGAGATGGGTCTCGGCGGAGGTATCGCGGCGTCTGTGCGTCCCTTGTTGTGCCACGTGTCCGACCGGGACGATCATCGTGTCTGCCGAGGCTGTAAAGCGGTGGACAGCTCTCCGGTGCTGGGCGAGCATCTCCGCGATGAGCAACGAACTTCTCTCCGCCCCCGAACGCGTCCGCTTCGTCGAACTCAGCGTCAAGGCGCTGCGGGCGCTTGCCGACGGTGACCTGGCTGGCGGCAGCGCCGAGGCCGGGGTCGCCCTGGACGAATACTTCGTGTCTGACCGGGCCCGCGGGATCTTCGGCTATCGCGCTGACCAGCTCGCGAAGGACCCGTCTGTCGCGCCCTGGATCGTGCGGGCCGTGGTGTCCGAGCCGGGCGGGGCCGTCGTCGGCGACTGCGGGTTCCACGGGCCGCCGGACGAGGCCGGCATGGTCGAGGTCGGTTACACCGTGGTGCCCGGGTATCGCCGCCAGGGCTATGCCCGCGCCATGCTGACGGCGCTGCTCGTCAGGGCCGCCGCCGAACCCGGTGTCAGGACCGTGCGGGCCACTGTCAGAGCCGACAATCACGCTTCCCTGGCCACCATCGCGGGCTTCGGTTTCACGCGCGTCGGCGAGCAGGGGAACGAGCGCGACGGGCTTGAGATCGTCTTCGAGGTCCTGGCAGACGCGATTCAGGCCGAGTAGCACGGCGGACGTGGTGATCGTCCCGGTCGGGCCGTGACATGAGAAGGGCCGCACGGGTTGGGTGAGTTGTGAAGCTGACCTGGGCCCGTGCGGCCTGTTCCCATCCTGCCCTGTCCGGTGTCTCGCGCGCACATGTCGGCGAGTTGTTCGCCGAGCTCGCCAGTGCGACAGCTCACCCTCTGGTGAATCGCGGATCAAGTCTTAGGCGAGGTCGTCGCGGGTGACCCGGCGGTGCCGGGTGCGCCAGGTGCTGCGCGAGCGGATGAGCTCGTCCTCCATGACGCACACGTGCAGGACCTTCGACGTGCCGCCGGGCGGCGTGGTGTACGCCAGCGCGGAGCAGCGGGTGTGCAGCGTACCGTCGAACTGCGGCAGCACGTCGAGCTTGCCTATCCACCGCTTCAGCCCGGCGCCGTAGCGCTGCTGCCGGGCCTGGTCGCGGCGCACGGTGTCGGCGAGCCCGGCGCGGCCGCGCACCGGCGTGCTCAGGGGCGGCACCTCTAAGACGGCGTCCTCGGTGAACGTCAGGGCCCAGCGCTCGGCCTCGTGGGCGTCGAAGAGCGTCAGCTGATGGGTGTAGAACTGCTCGACCTGCGCGTACAGCGAGGCGAACTCGGTCTTCCCCGTGGGTTCGACGCGGATCTCGGTGGTCATGCGATCTGCCTTCCTCTGCCAGGAACGTCCCTCTTCCAGGAACGTCCAAGGGATACGGAGATTTCGGACCCGCCGGTCCGGGGCTTCACGCCGCCGGTCTGACCCCGGCGCGCAGCAGTCCGTAGGCGTACGCGTCCTCAAGAGCCCGCCAGGATGCGGCGATGACGCTGTCGGCCACGCCCACCGTCGTCCATCGGGCGGCGCTGTCGGAGGTGGTGACCAGGACGCGGGCCGTGGACTTCGTGCTGTGCTCGCCGCCGAGGATGCGGACGGTGTAGTCCACCAACTCCAGCTTGGCGAGCTCGGGATAGAGGCGTTCGAGGCCCGTGCGCAGGGCGCGGTCGAGGGCGTTGACGGGGCCCTGGCCGTCGGCGGTGGCGACGATGCGCTCGTCGCCGACCCACAGTTTCACGGTCGTCTCGTCGCAGTGGGTGCCGTCCGGGCGGTCCTCGACGATGGCCCGCCAGGATTCGATGCGGAAGTAGTTGCGGGGGCCGCCTTCGACTTCGTCGCGCAGGAGGAGTTCGAAGGAGGCGTCGGCGGCTTCGTAGGTGTAACCCGCCAGTTCGCGTTCCTTGACGCGTTCCACGACGCGGGCGACGGTGGCGCGGTCATCGCCCAGGTCGACGCCGAGTTCCTTGCCCTTGAGCTCGATGGAGGCCCGTCCGGCCATGTCGGACACCAGCATCCGGATGTGGTTGCCGACCAGACCCGGATCGATGTGCTGGTAGAGGTCGGGGTCGACCTTGATCGCGGAGGC
>NZ_JBITHR010000031.1:0-59522 GCF_044458185.1 Streptomyces sp. NPDC050485
GCCCCCGGCCGGGCGGGCGCCCCCCCCCCCCCCCCCCCCCCCCCCCCCCCCCCCCCCCCCCCCCCCCCCCCCCCCCCCCCCCCCCCCCGACCTGGTGGAACAGCGTGACGCGGGCGGGGAGTTGAGGTTCCGTCCCGCCGGGCGGTCAGCCTCGCCGCTGCTGGGCGAGGTAGGCGTCCTGGAGCCGGGTGAACGACTCGTACAGACGCCGGCCTTCCGCGCACCGCGCCGTGGTTGGCGAGCAGCTGGTGCAGGTCTCGCTGTGCGCGCGGTAGGTGGCCGTGGCCTTCATGTACCGGGCGTGCAGGGCCTTATCCATGAGCGCGGCGGCCGAAGTCGTGGTCGGCGTTGGTCCGGCGGAGCGCGTCCTCCAAGCGCTTCTGGTCGGCGTCCGTCATGCCGCCACCCCTGCCTGGCTCCGGCGGCGGGCGGCGCGGCGCTTCATCGAGCGGCGCTCGTCCTCGGACAGCCCGCCCCAGACGCCCTCGTCCTGGCCGGACTCCAGCGCCCACTGCAGGCAGTGCTCCATGACCGGGCAGCGGCGGCAGACGGCCTTGGCTTCCTCGATCTGCAGGAGCGCCGGGCCGGTGTTGCCGATGGGGAAGAACAGCTCGGGGTCCTCTTCGCGGCAGACCGCGTTGTGGCGCCAGTCCATGCCGGTCACTTCCCCTGCCGGACGCGGCGCAGGGCCTCGTCCATGATTGGGTCGGAGTCGCCGTCGGTCCGTGCGATGCTGTAACGCATCAGGTCCTCCTACGTAGGTCCTGGACAGCCCCGGGGGTCTCAAGTCGCCGGGGCTGTCGTTTTGTAGAGCGGGTGTCCACCGCGCTCTCCACCGCCCACCGACCGGCCCGAGGACCGGCCGGCGAGCGACTGGGCAGCGCGGGGCTGCGCGGGGCTGCGGGATCAGAACTTCTTGACGGTGCCGTTGCCGGCCGAAGCCTGGACGTCCAGGTCGCTGCGGCCGCGGACGCCGTAGAGCTTGATGCTGCCGTTGCCCGACTTGGCGACGATGCGGCCGGTCGCGGACGGCGCGACGGTCATCGCAACCGAGCCGTTGCCCGCACGGATCCGGGCCTCGCTGCCCGCGTAGTTGTCGACCTTGACGCTGCCGTTGCTGGCCTCGGCGTCGATCCACTCGGTGACGGTGCCGACCTTGACGCTGCCGTTGTAGGCCTCGGCCTCGAGCCGGCCGACGGTCTCGGCCTTGACGGAACCGTTGGTGGCCTCCGCCTTCAGCGCAGCGAGAATGCCGTAGGTGTAGATGCTGCCGTTCTCACTGACGTACTTGATGCCCGACCCGGCGGGCAGCGTGACGAGCACCTCGACCCCCGTCGAACCGACGCCCGAAGCCCCCTGGCCGCTGTAGTTGTTGAAGACGACGCCGTTGATCTGGATGGTGGAGTAGCTGTTGCCGCCCACGAACACGCCGCCGCGATTGTTTAACTGCTGTGCCGGGACCGGCGGGACGACGATGGTCAGCCGCTCCGCGGTCTGGTGGATGCGGGTGTTCTTCGCGGCCTCGGCAGCCGGCCCCTTCTGGGCGCCGGAGCGGACCTGGACGCGGGCGACCGTCGCGGCCGGGTCGACGGTGACGTGCACCATGCCCTCCGGGCAGGTGATGTCCGCCAGGACCGGTCCGGTGTAGCCGTCGGTGCTCACGAACATCTTCTCGGGGTTGCGGTCCTGCTTGGTGAGCTCGGTGCCGGTCATGTGCGTTCCTTCCGGGGAGGCGGTCAGGGGCCGACTGCTGTACGAGCAGCCACGGCCCCGGCCACCCCGCGTTCGGGGTGGCCGGGGCCGTGGTCGATCGTCTCGGTGTGCGGATCAGGCGGCTGACGTGGTCGAGTTCCTCCGCACGTACCGCTTGCCCAGTTCGGCCTGTCGCCGTTCGTGCGCCTCCACGTCCTGCGGCGCCAGCGGAAGTTGGGGCCCCCGAAACTCGGAGAGCGATCCCGAAGTCCGCTCCGAACAAAGGTTGTTCGCCTTCTCGACTGCCTCGCCGCCGCGCTTAGCCCACTGCGCCTTGCGGACGGCCGGAGCCGTCTGCTTCCGGGCGGCGCGGTCGGCCTGGTCCTGCTGCTCACGAGCGATGGTGCAGGAGGCCTGCGTCTCACCGAACCGGATCTCCAGGTCCCGTCCCGCCGCGCACCGGCGGCCGGCCCGGCACGGGGAGCAGCTGGCACGGTGCTGCAGGACAGCGTCGCGGGCCTGCTCCAGGAGCGGGATCAGGCGGAGCAGAGTGGGCGTGGCCTGCGGGCCGCGGGCGGCGAGACGGTGAACGGGCACCAGGGGCTGCGGCGTCGGCTTGTGGTGCTGCCGGGGAGCACGGCGGTATGTCGCCGTCGCCTCGATAGCGTGCAGCTGCTCACGCCACTGATCGAGCGTGATGTCCAGGTTCAGGAGCTGGTTGCCGCCGGGGCACCGGTTCCCTCCCTGGTGTGCGGGACGGCGGTGCGGGGTGGCCTTCGGCTTCTGCAGTCCAGTGATCGGGCACCAGGTACGGCAGTCGGGGCAGACCAGGGACATCTCACCCGGGAGCAGGTTGAGTTCCTGCACGGGGATGGTGCTGAGAGCGAGGATCGAGCGGCCGTTCGTGCGGGCGGTCCGGGTACGGGAGGGGCGTGCCACGCGGGCAGAGGGCATCACGAACTCCTGAGGCTGAGCTGCGGGATTGGGGTGGCGACGGTGCTCTCTCTGGCCGGCAGGCGTACGGAGGATCCGACGTCCTGGCGGCGAGACAGGGCAACAGCGCCGGTAGAGCGGCAGTTCTCACCCGTCCCGGGGGATTTGGTGGAGCTATCAACCCCGGAACGCCGCATGTAAGCGAGCGGTGACAACTGGTCGAGCGGTGGTCCGCTTGCTGGTCATCCCATCCGCGGCAAAGCAGTGCGGGTGGAAGCCGCCACAACCTGCCATGGCAAGTTGTGGCGACGACCATGAAGCTAGCCCTCTCCACATCCGGAGTCAAGACTTGCCATGGCAGGTTGTGGCGACTGAGTGAATCCTCAGCGGCACAGGTGGTGCGGGTTCGAGTCCGCAAAGCTTGATAGCCACAACCCGGTATTGCGGACCTGCCATGCCTGGTTGCTATGGTCTCGGCCATGACGATTAAGCGCCCGAGCGGGGATGCAGACCCACCGACGGTGGAGAAGGCCGTCGCTGACCTGCGAAGGCGAGCCCTCAACGGCGAGTTCAGCGCCAACGAGGGACGGCTCCCCAGCACACGCGAGCTCACCGAGCACTACGGCCTGAGCCGCCAGGCGATCGGGCGCGCCGTAAGCCTGCTGAAGGTCGAAGGCATGCTGTTCAGCCGAAGGGGCGCCGCCGTCTACGCCCGCCAGTGGCAACCTCTGCACTTCTTCCCTCAGGCAGAGTTCAAGCGCAGGTTGCCCGAGGTCGACATCTACAAGACCGCCCTTCGGGATTCAGGCCGCGACGGCAGCGCACGTATGGACGCGATCACCGCGATGCCGGCCGAGGACCCGATCCGGTCCCAACTGGGCCTGCGGGAAGGCGAATACGTAGGGGTGCGGCTGCGTACCAACATCGTGGACGGGACTCCCGTCCACACCGACGACAGTTACGTGCCGCTCCGGCTGGTCGAAGGCACTGACTGGATGCTTCAGGACAATGTGGAGCGCGGTACGAACAAGGTTTTGGAAGAGCTCGGGCACGAACTGGTCCGGGCCGTGGACATCTCCGAGCCCCGCATGACGCGGCCCGACGAGGCCGAACGGCTCGGCCTGGGCAAGGGCAACTCTGTTCCCGCCATCGAGATGATCTCGACCGCCTACGATCAGGATGACAATCCAGTTCAGGTCACCCGGTTCGTTCTTCCCGCCTTCAGGAACGTTGTGGTCTACGAGCGGCACAAGTACCCCGCCGCCGCGGGTGACGAGTGATCATCGTTCGGGCAGAGCTTGCCGACCTCCCGAGACTGCTCAAATTCCGTGTGGACGCTGCAGCGTGGCTACAGCCTCGGGGCATCGACCAATGGTCCCTGCCGTTTCCTGCCGAGCACATGGCGCAGAGCATCGCCCGGGGCGAGGTCTACCTCATCAAGGAAACCCAGGCCGGGGACGCAGCCGCGACCGTCACACTCGATCGGGAGGCCGACGACCTGCTCTGGACAGCCGACGAACGGCGCGAGGAAGCGATGTACGTGCACAAGCTGACGGTTGACCGCGCGTATGCCGGCGTCGGTCTCGGCTCGCGAATCCTCGACTGGGCTGGAGATCGCGCCGCGCAGGAGGGAGCGAAGTGGCTGCGCCTGGACGCCTGGACGGATAACCCACGCCTGCAAGCGTTCTACCTGGAACTTGGGTTCCAACATGTCCGCACCGTCGACGCCCCAGCAACGGGTGGATCGGGGTGGGTCGCGCAGCGCCCCGCCTTGCGGAATCACGATCACGGCTTCCAGCAAGCAGTCTGACTGGGCGACACACCGTTGTCGGCTTGTCCCCCTTACCCCCTCAGGGGCTAGAGTTTCACCTATCGTTTTGATTATCGCCCGCCCCAAGAGACGAAGAGGAGCCAGCATGTCCCAACTGTTCACTGCTGTCGATGAACTCCTCGCAGGTGCTGCTGACTTGCCCAAGCCCGACGTGCGCGTGCGCCTTCGCCGAGCCAGCAACCTGACACAGGCTCAGGTTGCCGAAGCGCTGGGCGTCACACCACTTGCAGTGCTCCGCTGGGAGAAGGGCCAGTCAGAGCCTCGCGCTGAACGCCGCAAGGCATACCTGCGCCTGCTCAACGGCTGGGCCGAGAGGCACCCCGAAGCCGCTCTGCCCGAAGACGGCATCCTCATCAACTAGAGAGACACCATGCCCGTAGCTATTCCTCCGTAGAAACGCCGAAGCGGCCCCGTCGCCACAACGGGACCGCTTCCTAGCGATCGACTCGAAACCCTTCCAAGAACCCGAGTCGTGAGCAGCGAGGTGACCTCTCTGCCGGGTGAAGCCCGGGGGCCGCGTAAACGGCCCACGTGGTCACCGGTACCCAGAATAAGGCTCCCGTCATGCGGGATGCCACATCTCTCGATACCTGGAACGTCACACCGGCCCGTTTTGCGGGTTTTTGTCTGGCGTCTCGCGCGTAGCTCGCGGCTCCCCGACCCTCCGGGGAGACACACCATGCACCGCCAGTACCACCAGACAGGCAACCTGCCAGCCGCCTCCCGCCCTCGCCGGTGGGGAAGAATTTCGGCTCGCGTTGTCACATCAGCCGCATCTGCCGGCCCCTTGTCTGGGCATGCGCATTCTTACGATCACCACCGGCGCCCCGTTAAAGGCCCTGGTCGTGTCGCTGCCCTTCGTCCGCACGCTTTCGGAGACGCTCCGATGAGCGCGGAGCACAGCCCCGTGCACCGCCCAGTTCACAGTGCGCGATCACTTTTTTCCGCGTGGGTGTCACGGAATCGGGGGGTCCTGCTCCTTGCGGGGGGTATGAACCGCATCTCCGTCCTCACCCCGCTCACCGCGAACGGCAGTACGGCCGCGTTGGGCCGCCTCCTGGATCCGGGAGAAGCCGTCCCGGTGAGCGCCATGCCGGAGGCCGTCTCCGTGATCCTGCAGGCCTCTGCGGCGTTCAGCGCGGGCGGTGAGCGGTGAGCAGTAGCGACGAGTTCAGCGCGCGTCCGATCTCGGCGGCGTCCGGGCGTGGTGCCGAGCCGGAGCCCCCGGTGTCGGTGCATCCGCACATGGTGTTCGGGGCGGGGCTGACCGATGCGCTCGACTATCTGGTGCTGTTGCACTGCCTGTTTCTGGCGGGGGCCGGCAAGCCGTTCACCGTCGCGGACGTCATCGCTTCGCTGCAGGCGGAGGGCATCCGGGCGAGCAACGGCAGTGGCCTGGTGGGGCGGGATGCGGTGCGTGGGTCGTTCCGCCGGCTGGCTGGCGCGGGGTTCATCCGGCGTACGCAGTCCAATGCGAAGGGCCGTTTCGGGGCGACCGCGTACGAGCTGTACCGCCACCCCGTCTACAACCCCGACTGGGCTCCGGAAGATGCCCCTCTCCACCCCGAAGATGGCACAAAACCGCAGGTCGCACCGCAGACGGCAGTGCCGTTTGCGGTGCGACCTGCGGAAACATGCAAAACCGCAGGTGGGACCGTGGACGGCACTGCCGTCGCCGGTAGTCCCGGCGCCGGGAATGCCGTCGACGGCATCGAAGGTAAAACCGCAGGTGGGACCGCAGACGGCAGTGCCGTCCACGGTGGTGCTGCACCCCCCACTCCCCCCTATAGGGAGGAGGAGGATTCCTCCTCCCCTAAGCCCTCCTCCGTCACGGCCGTCACAGCGTCTGTTCCCGCAACAGTGGTAGCGGCTGGCGAGGAGTTCCTCGCGGAGCTGCCCGGCCGGTGGGCATGTGGTCGGAGATCGGCGGCCGAGCTTGCGCCGTTGCTGGCCGAGGCGGTCCACGCGCAGGGCTGGTCGCTGGGCGAGGCCCTGGTCCAGTACCTGACCCGGCGCTCTCCGGCGCGGCGCAGCACGGTCTCGGTGCTGCGGGACCGGATCGAGGATCTGCCCCGGTACCGGGCCAGCCGGGCCTCCGCCCCCGATGCCCGCAGCAGGCTGGCCGGGATCCCCGGGCAGCAACTGCCTCTCGATGCCGCCGAGCACACACGCACGGCCGATTCAGCAGCTGCGGCTGTGCAGCCAGAGCAGTTGGGCCGGGCCCGCGAGTTGCTGCTGACGCTCACGGGGCCATGGGCGCTGGGCCCGGAGAGCGCGGACCGCCTTGCTCCGCAGCTGGCGGCCAAGGCGGTCGAGCGTGGCTGGGCTTTCGATGACCGGCTGCGTAGTGAGCTGATGAAGAACCCGGGTGGCGTGCACAACTACGAATTGATCCTGGAGACGCACCGCATCGGCCGTCTCCCGGACCGTGCCAGCACGCTGCACGGCCAGGCTCGGCGCGCGCAAGCTTCTTCACGGCAGACGGCAATCGATGCGTGCGGGCTATGTGATGCCTACGGCCAGATCGAGCGGGGCGGCGCAGCGCTGCTGTGCCGGCACGACGCGTCCTCGGCCCCCGTCGGCGAAGCCCCTCAGCAGCCTTCCGTATCCCCCGAGAGGGCCCCGGACTCGGATGCGACGGGTGGTCAGAAGCCGGAGGGCAGGAACCTGTCCGATCTGTTCGCCGCGATGCGCAAAGCCGACTTTTGAGCCCCTACGCACAGCGGCGTCCGGAGAACCTTGGCAGGTCCGGACGCCGCATGACCTCGGGAGAGATCACCCATGACTGTAGTGCCGCACCAGCGCCCCGACCACGGCGACGGGCAGGACCAGGGCTTTGCGCGGCTGCCTCCGCAGGCCGTCGAGGCGGAGAAGTCCGTGCTGGCCAGCATGATGTCGTCCGAGCAGGCGGCCATCGACTGCCAGGACGTTCTCAAACCGGAGGACTACTACCTGCCGGCCAACCAGATCATCCACCGCGCCATCCTGGGCCAGCGGGCCAAGGGCGAGCCCTGCGACCCGATCCAGCTCGCCTCGGCCCTCACCAAGAGCGGCGAGCTGAACCGCATCGGCGGCGTGCCCTACCTGCATTCCCTGCTCCAGTCGATGGACACCGCAGCGAACGGCTACCACCACGCCCTGATCGTCCGTGAGAAGGCCATCCTGCGGCGGCTGGCCGAAGCGGGCGTGCGTATCACCCAGTCCGCGTACGACGGCGCCGGCGAGACCGACGACTTGGTCGCGGCCGCGGCCGCCGAGATCGCCGCCGTCGTCGAAGGCACCTGTCAGGCCGATGACTTCGTCCTGCCGCGCGACACCATGGAACACACCCTGGACCTGGTCGACGACGCGAAGAACGGCCAGGGTGTGACCGGCGTGGGCACCGGCTTCATCGACCTCGACTCCCTCACCAACGGCCTGCAGCCGGGCCAGATGATCGTCCTCGCGGCCCGGCCCGGCATGGGCAAGTCCACCTTCGCCATGGACATGGCCCGCGCCTGCGCGATCCAGCAGAACATCCCCTGCGCTTTCATCTCTCTGGAGATGAGCGTCGACGAGCTCAACATGCGGCTGCTGTCCGCCGAAGCCAAGGTCGCCCTGCACCACCTGCGCTCCGGAACCACCACCGACGAGGACTGGACCCGCATGGCGCGCGTCCTGCCCCGCATCACCGAAGCCCCGCTCTACATCAACGAATCGGCCACCACCCTGGGCGCCATCCAGGCCAAGCTGCGCCGTCTGAAATCCCGCACCCCCGACCTGGGGCTGGTCATCATCGACTACCTCCAGCTCATCACCCTCGGCGGCCGCCGCCCCGACTCCCGGGAACGCGAAGTCTCCGAGATCAGCCGCGACATCAAACTGCTCGCCAAGGAGCTCCAGCTGCCGATCGTCGCCCTGGCCCAACTCAACCGCGGCCCCGAAATGCGCGCCGACAAGCGCCCCACCAAAGCCGACCTGCGAGAGTCCGGCTCGCTGGAGCAGGACGCCGACATCGTCGCGCTGCTCTACCGCGACGACGCCTACGAGAAAGAGTCAGCCCGCTCCGGTGAAGTCGACCTGATCATCGACAAACACCGCAACGGACCGACCGCAACGATCACGCTCGCCAACCAGTTGCACTATTCGCGGTTCGTCGACATGGCGCAGACATGATGGTCAGCTGCGGAAACCGTAGGAGCGGGTGCTGAGGTGTCGGCTGACGTTGGCTGCTACGGCAGTTAGCGATGTTGACCAAAGTCGGCACAAGCGGGCTGGAGCGCGTGAGACTGTGCGGGAAACAGGGAGAAGTAGTGCCAGGTCAGCTGTCGACGCCGGGGTCGGGTGAGCGCCCCGATCCCGCCCGGACCGCCTTTCGCAACGCGAGAGCGAGCGCCCGGGGGCGTTCGACCGGTTCGGGCGGAACCCTGCAGGTCCGGCGACGCAGGGGCGGCAGCGCACGCCCCGTCCAGCTGCGATACGTGCTGAGCGAGGCAGCCGAACGGCTCGGTGGCGTGCTGGCCGAACGGGTTGCGGTATCCGAGCAGTGGAAAGCCGTCACCGGCGGATCCCTCGACCAGGGCATCTCCGTGATCGCCTTCGACCCGCAGGCCGGAGAGCTGGTCGTTCAGGCAACCGCACCGGCCTGGGCTACACACATACGTCAACTGACGCCGCTGCTCGTCACCCGGCTCAACCAAGACCTCGGCAGTGACATGGTGCGCACCATCCGGGTCCTGCCGCCCACTGAGGCGCCCCGGCAGTGGCGCCAGCCCTACACGGGACCCGAGCCGCAGGCTGCTTTTCACATCGCGCCGGCCCAGCCGCTGGCGGCCCCGCGCATCCTGGCGGCCATGGAACGGCAGGACCGGCAGCGCCTGCGCGAGCCAACATCCCCGGCGCCCGTACGCCAGGACGCTGACGCATCGGCCCGGGCAGATGCACTGCGGCGGTCCAGCAGCGCACGCGAGCGCGCGCTGGCCCGGGCTCGTGACCACAAGCCCCCGGCGGCCACCCAGCCACCGCCGGCATCACCCACACCCACCGACACGCCAGAGCGCGATTCCCACCCGGACCCGCCAACCGAAGAGGGGCCTCACCATGGCAGCCGACACGACTGAACAAGCCCCACCGCCCCACGACTTACACGCAGAGAAGGCCGTGCTGCGCGCCATGCTCCGCACGGACCGGGCGATCGCCGACATCGTCGAAGTCCTCCGCAGCGACGACTTCTACCGGCCCGCCCATGAACTGATCTACACCGCCATCCTCGACCTCTACGGCCGCGAGGACACCGTCGACATCCTCAACGTCACCGCGACGCTCGCCAAAGAGGACCTCCTCGACCAGGCGGGCGGTGACACCTACCTCCAAGCCCTGGCGCAGGGCCCTGACTCCGGCACGGCCTGGCTCAAGGACGCCGAAAAGGTCCAGGCACTGGCCGTGCTGCGCCGGACCAAGGAGGCGGCCGTCCACATCGAGAACCTGATCGCCGAGGGCACCGCGGACGACGTCGACCGCATCGTCGACACCGCCCAGGCGGAAATCTTCGCAGCCACTCTCCGCGACCGCACCGGGAGCGTCCCGTACTACGTACTGGGCGACGTCATGGAGGAGACCCTCGACACGCTGGAAGCAGCCGACTCGAAGCGCAAGCCCGGTATCCCGACGGGCTTCTATGAGCTCGACATGCTCACCAACGGACTCTTCCCCGGGCAGCTGATCGTCATCGCGGGGCGCCCGGCCATGGGCAAGTCCGTCCTCGCCACAGACCTGCTGCGTTCGGCCAGCATCAAACACAACCTGCCCGCCTGCCTGTTCACGCTCGAAGACCAGCGCGTCGAGGTAGGCCACCGGATCCTGGCGGCCGAAGCCCGTGTCGCCCTCCACCACATGCGCAGCGGATCCATGACCGACGAAGACTGGACCCGTCTCGCCCGACGGATGCCGGACGTCAGCGCCGCCCCGCTCTACATCCAGGACGGCGGCTGCCCCACCTTCACAGAACTCCGCGCCCAGTGCCGGCGCCTGCACGCACAGCACGGCATCCGGCTCATCGTCGTCGATGCCCTGCACCTGCTCACCTACGGCACCCGCCCCTTCGTCTCCCGCTACGAGGAGATCTCCGAGATCGCCCGCTGCCTCAAGCTCCTCGCCAAGGAACTGCACGTGCCCGTCATCGCCGTCTCGGAACTCAACCGCGGCCCCGAGCAACGAACCGACAGGAGACCGATGGTCAGCGACCTGCGGGACTCCGGTGCGCTGGAGGACAACGCCGACGTGGTCATCCTTCTCCACCGCGACGACGCGTACGAGCGCGAGAGTCCTCGGGCGGGCGAAGCCGATCTGATCGTCGCCAAACACCGGCACGGTCCCGTCGCCACCTGCACAGTGGCCTTCCAAGGCCACTACGGACGCTTCGTGGACATGGCCCAGACCTGACTCCAATCGTGGTGGGCGGGGGTCTTCCGGCGGCCCTGCGACCACGTCAAGATCACTTGAGGAGGTCTGCGGAGGGCGGTGCGGCGAAGCCTCGGATGCCCAAGGCGGCTGAGACTTCGAAGGGGTTGGGGCAAGATCGGGGGAGGGGCTATTGGCCGCAGGGGATGAGCATCGGGGTGGGCGGGGGAGCCATTGGCAGCGAAGAAGCATGAGATGCGGATCCCGTATGTCACCGACGCTCGTGGGGACCCATACGGACCGGACGCGATCGATGCGAAGCCCCCGCCGTACCTGTTGCCGATCGTGTGCGGCGGCTGTGATGTGCAGGTGGCCGCCCGGCGGGGCAACGCCGACAATCCCTCCTCCCGGACGTCTCACTACTACAAACCCCATGGCAGAGAGCACCGGCCGGACTGCCGGTTCGATCTCGAACAGCACGCCCTCCATCTGACGAAGATCTCGCAGGGAACAGTGATCCGTACAGGCGGGCAGTGGCGGCTGCTGTGCCCCGAGGTTGCACGGCCTGGCCGCAATGGCCAAACCTCGTCGGCCCGGCCGCGGCCACCGATACCCGGCGGCGCAGGCAAGGGCGCCCGCATGACGAGCAGGAAAGCCGGCGCGGCGATCGCATCGGCCCGCCGGATCGTGCAGCTCCTGAACGGGTTCCGCCAGGACCCGCGCACCGTCGCCGAGTTCGCTGCGGTAGCACCGAACGGGCAGCGCAACATCGCCTGGGACGACTTCTGCTACTCCCGCAGCACTGCTCATCTCCTGGCGCAGGCCATCATCGACGGCACCGCCGAGGACATCCCCCACGCTGTCTGGGGCCGCACCGCCATCGCCAAGAAGGCCGGAGGCACTCGCGACACCTACGTGGTGCAGTACACCGCGGAGCACCCGGTCCTCGTGAACGGGCGGCGTGTGCGACTCGACGTCGCCGTGCGCTCCTCCGATGCGGACTGGATCGCTGCCCACACCGACACCGGCAGCTTCCTCGGCTACGGCTACTGGCGCCTGCTGCCCCAGGACGCCGCAGCAGCGGAGCGCCGCATCGAACTCCAGTTGTGGATCAATGAGCCCTGGCAGGTGGAACGCTGGGACCTGGACTACCAACTGCCGCTGGTCTGGGCGCCCAAGCCCGAACCGACCCGCCCGGCGCGACCGGCAACGCGCCCACCCCGCCGGCCCGCCCGGCGCGTGCCGCCTTCGCGGCCTCTTGTCCGGCCCCTGCCAGCCACCCGGCACGTCCCGAAGAAGCCGGACACTGTGCTCCCAGCCCAACCGGACACGCCCCCCGAGCAGGGTGCCCCACCGCACTGTCCGGTCCCCGCAGCGCCCAAGGCGCAGGAGCCGCCGCCCGCCCGGCAGGCCGACCGGCCCGAAGCGACAGAAGATCACACGCCGTCGTCGCAGCCGCCGGTCCCGGTCCCGCCCCGGCCCGTCACTCCGCCGACCGCAGAACCAAGAGACTCGGGAGAATCTCATAGCGCGTGGCCTGAGCTGCCGCCATATCCGCCCTCGGTACCCACAACGAAGGGGCGCGGCTCCATGCTGCGGCGCTGGCTGGACCGCAGGCGTCGGTCATGAGACGGCTGCACGCCTGGTGGCGGCGATGGCGGCCGGGTTCGGGGATCCCTATCACCGTGCCGCCGGCGAAGCCGAGTCTCGAAGAGGCAATGTGGCGACTGGCCACCTCGGCGAGTACCTGGCGCGATCCGCAATGCCGCCACCGCCGGCCCCTTGCCGTCTACAGGCCGCTGCCCATGCCGCCCGTGCTCCGGGCGCCACTGCAGGGGCTGCAGTTCGCCCACTGCATCGCCTGCCAGGGATGGCTGCTGCGCCGGGTCTGGCTGACGTGGCCGGGCGACGTTGCCGGTGACTATCCCGAGATCCGCCCCGACGTGGTCCATCATCTCCGCCGCCGGGCCGTCAGCCGCAAGGCCGAGCAACTGCTCCGTGAGACCGAGGCGATGCAGTGGGAGCGTGCTCTGGTGCGGATGGCTGCCGACGTTCCGCGGGTCTCGCGCAGTTGGCAGCCCGCCCCGGACGGGTGGGCCCTTCTGGCCAACAGGGCGCGCGCCGACTGGGACCGTGCCGCTTACGAGGGGTGAACAGGCAGGAGCCCGTGCTGGCGCATGGTGCGGGAGGCAAGGAAGCGTTCTGGCGGGATACAGGACGGTCACGTATGTGATGGGGGCGATCCCCGGGGCCAACGGCAGTGCGACCCTGACCAGGTGATGCGCAGCCTCGGCTCCGGGGGCCCCGGGCATGCTGTCGGGCGGCGAAGGCAGGCGACAGGCAGGGAGGGGAGTGGTGACGGTGCCGTTGAGCATGGTGCTGATCGCGATGTTGATGGCGCTGATAGGCGCGTGGGCAGGGGAGATCACGCGGCTGGTGATGGGCGGGAGCCGCTGGCTTCCCGCCTCGTGGGGCGCCAGCGGTGCGGTGAGCGGCGGTTTGGCGGGCTATGTCGTGTCCCCGCTGTACCCCGACGACAGGCGCCTGAGTCTGGTGCAGACGGCTGCGGCGGTGGGGTGCTGCTGTCTAGTGATGGCTGCGCTCGCTCTGTACGTGCACGGCCACCGGCGCAGGAAGATGCGCCGTGCTCGCGGCTACGCCGAGCGCAGCCGGGCTCTGTGGGAGCCGCTCGCGGACAGGGTGGCGGCCCAGGAGAACGAAGCCCACGGCGGTCGCGTCATCACGGTGAGGGAACTGTTCGACCTGGCCGATCAGGCGATGGCCGACCACGAGCCCGAGATTGTTCTCGAACATCTTCGCAAAGCCATGATCCGCATGGTCATCGCGCTGCGTTCGCTGGTCCGCATGCATCCGGACAACGCCTCACTCGCCACCGCGTTGACCGCCGTCCTCGCGGTCCGCGACCAGCTCATCGCCCAGACTGCGGCACACCGGGCCGAGCCGGTGCGGGCATGACTGAGCTCCGGCCGCTTTTCTCGGCCGGAGCTCAGGTGTATCCGGGCAATCAGCCCCAGATCGAGTCCGCACGCACGTTCTGGGCGAAGTCCCACCTGGTGTCGCTATCCATCCGTATCCCCTCCCTCGCCATTTCGGACATCTGGATCATGGCCGAGGGCCGGTCAGCTCGGCAACACAATTGAGGCGCACGGAGCTGGGCCCGAGTCCGGCGGGCCTCGCCCGCGAAATGATCTATGACCTGGTCGAATTCCTGCGCGGGTTGGCCGGGGATGCCTTCTCGGGCACCCCATTAATCGGCTATCGCAAGGAACCCCTTGCCCAGTAGCCTTTTCGGCCATGCATATCAGCATGTTGACGGACGGGGCGTGGGAGTGGCTGCGGGCCAGCCGGTCCGAGCCACCGGGCAGAGCGAACAGCGGCTCTCGCCGCAAGACGTACGCAACAGCGCTCGAACAGGCGTGGCAGATGTTCCAGGCCGCTGCCGCAGTGGGTCCCGCGACGCGCCCGCTGCACGTCTTCTACGGGCTGAGCCAGGCAGGACGGGCCATCGCAGCCGCGGCCTGGGAACTCAAGGGCGAGGACTGGCGCTTGGATGCCCACGGCATCAAGACCACTGGGTTCGACCGGGACTTTCCCGACATTGAAATCCGCACCGACCGGGCTGGCACCCAGGGCAGTTTCCCCCGGCTGAGCCAGCTGCTGGGCTCACCTGTGTGGGGGCCCGACCCCGTACGCCTGGAAGATGTGTGGGACCTGCTGCCCGTGAACATCGCCTACCCCCTCACGGAGAGGGCCCGGCTCACTCCGCTGACAGTCTTCGAGCACCACGTTGGCCATCACGACCATCCGCTGCTCAGCGTCCCCGTATCCGATATCCCCGACCGTGTGATCGACGCCGGCACCCGCGAAGCCCTGGCGGAGTTCCTCATCTCATACCCGTCCGTCGCCCGGCATCACAGCTACGTGACAACACGCACCTCCCGCGGGGAGCTGGACGCGCCGCCGGCGTACGAGCGCTTCGAGGAGGGCAGTGGCGCTCTGCGCTTCAACTGGACCATGCCCGAGGGAGCTGCCACCCGCGCTGAACGGCGGGAGCACCTGCGGGCCATGACACACGAGCACGGGGGACTGCGCTATTTCCTTCCTGTCATCTCGCCGATGGCCAAGGAGCTGCATCCCCTCATGGCCTGGTGGGCGGTTCTGTACACGCTGTCCATGCTTGCCCGCTACGAGCCTGCCCAGTGGTCCGCCTGCACCAATGTCGACCTCAATGCCCATGCGGTGCCCATCGAACGGGTTCTGCAGCTCGCGATCGACCATGTGCCGGTACTGATCAGGGACGCCGTGGCACAAGTTGCCTCCTGATCCGGAATCCGTGGGCGAGAGCGGCCGATCGCGGTTGACGGGGCCGAGACGCCTTCGAGAGCGGAACGGGCAAAGCTCCTTCCGGAGCTCCTGCTCCTTGCCGGTGTCGCCTTCCACATCCAGGTCAGCGGTGCGGTTCGAGGAGGTCGACGGTGGTGAGGCCGGTCTCGCCGTTGACCAGCTGGAGTGCGACCTCGGCGCGGGCGGCGAGGTCGAGGGGGTCGAGGCCTTCGGTGTAGGCGGCATGCACGATGCGGTCAAGTCCCGCGCCCAGCAGGGGAGCCGCTGTACGCAGCGAGGCCTCCAGAGCGACTCCCTGGGTGGCGCCGCCGTGCAGGATGATGTTGCGGGTGCGGTAGAGGCGGCGCATGGCGATCCGGAACGCCTTGGTGACCTCGGCGAGTTGCCTGCGCGGATCTTGTACGAGGGCGGCCATGCGCTGGGCTGCGGGCTCGTCCGTGTAGCGGGTGGAGGCCTTGGTGAGGGCGAGGGCTTCCGCGCCGCCGGTCTTCAGGGCGGTGGCGACCAGGCGGGCACGCTCGCGGTTGGTGGTGCAGGCCTCGATGGCGGTCGCCAGGTCGTCCGGCTGGCGCGGACGGTGGCGGTGGGCGAGGGTGGTCAGCTCGGCGCGGGGCCAGGAGCAGGCGAGGATGGCGGCCATCCGGTCGGCGGCGATGGCTTTGCCGGACCGCTCGCCGTCGCCCTGCGGGTCACCGGCGTCGACGAGCAGCGATTCGACGGCGGCCCAGCCGCCGGCGACGGCGGGGGCGAGCGCGCCCCGGTTGACGACGGCCGCGAGTTCGAGCGCGTCGTCGATGCGGCCGCGCCGACTGTCGACCTTGTAGAGGTGCCCCTCGTGGACGAGGGAGAGGACGTCGGCGCCGCGGGCCGGGGGATCGAGCGGTACGGGGGTGGGGTGGCCGGCGACCCAGATGTGGGGGAGCGGCACGATGCTTCCGCGCCTGGCGCGCAGGAACTGGGAGCGGGCGGTCATGCGGCCCAGCAGCTGACGTGCCTGCTCGGCGGCCCCATACGGGTCGAGGGCCTGCAGCTGGTAGACGAATCCGCCGCCGGCGCGGAACCCGGCGGTGTCGTGGCCGTGCTCCCTGAGCCAGGTCACCACTTTGCCCTTGGAATGCCAGTGCTCCAGAGGCTCGGCAAGCTCGCGGTGGGGCACTCTGTCCAGGGCGACGAGGACGCTGTGGGACTGGGCGGAGGCGCGGGCCAGTTCGGCGGCGCTCTCGGCGATGTCCACCGTGGTGGCCTTGTCCCGGTCCAAGCCGCGGGCCCAGTTCTTCAGGTGGCTGGCGCTGTAGCCGAGGTCCAGGAGGTGAGCGGCCACGGTCCGCGAGAAGCGTTCGGGCTTGACCTGCTGGTCCTCGGGCAGCTTGGCCGCAGCGGCCCACCGTTCCAGGTAGCCGGACCGCACGTGCCCGATGATCTCCTTGAGGCGGCGCCGCTCGGGGCTGGGGTCCTTCAACGGCTGCTTGAGCAGCGCGGTGATCTCCTTGCGGAGGTCCTTGTCGCCGAGACCTCGGTCGGGGCCGATCAGGGCGCTCAGCTCGTTGCGCTGCCAGTCGCAGGCAGTGGGGGACAACACCTGGTGGGCCTGCCAGTAGCCGGCCTCCCACAGCTCCTCCAGGGCGAGGACGGAGCCGATGTCCCAGAGCCGCCGGGGCCAGGGGGTGCCTTCGTCGGTGAAGTAGTCGGCCATGCGCGCAAGGACATGACGGGCGTAGGGGTCCGGGACCGGGACGGAGACCATCGAAGTACCCTATCGGAGGCTGACCAGGCAAAAGAGGCGGGATCTCCTGCTGTGCTAAAGTCGGATCAGACTTGAAGGGGCACTCGCCACACTGTGGCCACTGCCCCTCATTTTTTGCCCGCACACCGATGGCGTGCGGGCTTTTCTTTTTTCCGCCGTACAGTCCCGGACCACAGCCTCAGTGCCGCTGATCCACCCGCGCCGGTCCTCTACTCGCAGTAGAGTCGGGGTATGGCAGACGAAACGAGCATCAAGGTCAGCACGGTCGCCCGCGATCGCCTGGCTGCCCTGGCAGCCGAGCAGGGCACCACGATCCGCCGGTTCGTCGAGGAGCTCGCCGCGGACCGCCCGACCCGGGCCGAGTACGCACAGCGCGCCGAGCAGGCGCGCGCCGAGCTCGCCTCCCTGCTGGGCACGGCGCCCAGCGAGCAGGCCGAGGCGAAGGCCCGGGGCCTGCTGGAGCGCCTCGGCGCACACCGGGACCCGGCGGCTGCGTAGTGGCGCCGATCGCAGTTGTCCTGGACCACACGACCGCCGCCGCCCTCTACGACCCCAAGAACCCTCATAACGAGGCCGTCGCCGCGTTCTACGTCCAGGCCTCCGGCGGTCTGGGCACCCTCTACGCACCCGTGCTCTCCCTGGCCGAGGTCAGCCTGGAGCGCCCCGGCCTGCTCTCCTACATCCACGGGCTGCGGTTCATCCAGATCGAGCCCTTCGACACCGGGGCCGCGCTCACCGCCACCGAACTCCGGCATGCCGGGCACTCCTGGGCGGCCGCCCACGCCATCCACGCAGCCCGTCCCTCCGCCGTCTTTCCTGCTGGCCGCTACCTGCTCACTCTCACCCCGGAGCTGTACGACCGGACGGGCGTCCAGGCTGTCCACCCCGACCAGTAGTGCTCAGGCCTGGCGCCCGAGGATGGCCCGGCTTTCCTCCAGCATCGCCGCGTACTCCTTGCGGGTCATGGTCTGCCAGGCCGGCGTACCGTCGACGGTGTCGCTGAAGACGACGAGCGCGGGCTCGGGACGCTGCCGGGCTGTACCGACGGCCTCGATGAACTCAAGGTCGAAGAGATCGGGCAGGCGGGGGCTGGAATCGCGGCCACCGCTCAGAACTACTGGCGCATCCTGGCCCACAATCCGCGCGGCGAGCGTGCGCAGTTTGTTGTCGATCGACAGGCTGCGGACGTCCTCGGCGCGGACCAACTCCCTCCAGGCATCGCCGGTTTGTTCGATGGAGATCCATACCTCAGACACGAGAAGACCTTCCTTGTACGGCCTGCCGGTGCGGCCGGTTGTGCTCTGCGGCATGACGGTCACGAGGGTGTGTTCAGGTACGCGCGCCGTGCCGTGACGAGGGCCTGCCAGTGTTCGTGTACGGCGGGTTCCCCCTCCAGCCACTGGGTCGGGGAGGCGGGCGCGGACTGGGCGGCCATGAAGCGGGCGATGTCGGCGTAGTAGGCGTAGCCGCCGGTCGCGGTCGCCTCGCGCAGCCGGTCAGTGATGGTGGCCAGGTCCTGGCGGGCGCCGAAGACGGCGTGGTGGAAGGCCAGGGCGACGTCGAGGGTCGTGTTGAGCCAGGTGAGCCCGGCGACGGCGAGTTCGGTGCGCAGGACTTGGGCGCGGTCGGCGACGGCGGGGGCGCCGGCGTCGCGGACGAGGGCGGCGATGTGGACGATCAGGGTGGTGGCGCGCTGGGTGAGCCCGTCCAGCAGGCGGGTGGCCAGGGCGATTTCGTCGTCGGCACGGGCCGGGTCGGCGAACGCAATGGCAAGGGCGAGGCGCGCCTGCGCGATGGCCTGTTCCCCGGCGTTGCCGTGCTGCTCGGCCTCGGTACGGGCGATTTCATAGGCGTTGACGGCACGGTCGATGTCGCCGTGAGCCCACCAGATGTCGCCCAGAACACGCTGCTCGCCGCCGTCGAAGCCGAGATCGGTCGCGGCGGCCAGGGCGGCGGGGAAGTCGCCGTCGATACGGGCGGCGTGGGCCAGGCCGCGGCGGGCACGCAGGGCGAAGCGCCGGCCGCCGTCGGCGACCTGCTGCATGCCTCGGCGGGATGCGTCGTTGCGTCCGATGTCGCGATCGGCTTTGGCCCGGTAGTACACGGCCATGTCGGCGAGGTCGCCGGGGAGCAGGCCACTGTCCAGGATGGTGCTGAGCCGCTCGACGGTGTGTTCGCGGTGTTCATGCTGGCGGCGGGCGAGGGTGGTCAGGAGGTCGGCGAGAGCGTCGGCCGGGGTGTCCAGCGGTACTTGGGTGCCGTCCGATGTGCTGTTCTGGTCGCGGGCGGGCGGGGCCAGAGGCTCCCAGATCGCGTCGCTGTCGTAGGCGAACGCGGCCGCGATGAGCCAGTCCAGGTCGTCCAGGCGGTGATCGCGGGCCAGTCGCAGGCCCTGGCGGAGGCAGGCCATGAGCAAGGTGCGGCCGGCCGCCCGGGTGGAGCTCGCCCGCCACTGCTCGCCGAGCGCGGCCAGGGCGCGCTCGGCGGCCCGCTGCCAGTCGGCACGGGTCCAGCCGTCGCCAGTGGCCTCGTCCGCGGTGCGTACGGCGGCGCGGATCGCGCCGTGCAGGTGGTAGGGCCAGATCGCGTACGGGTCCTGGGTGACCAGGGGACGTTCGATCAGGCGGCGGGCCGGTGCCTGGTGGGACAGGCCCGCCGCCTTCGTGGCGAGTTCCAGGTCGAAGGCGTCCAGCAGGCTGGCGGAGCGCAGGACGTGCCGTTCGTCCTCGGTGAGGTCCGACAGCGTTCGGGCGATCAGCGCGGGGAAGGTGTGGTCGAAGTCGCCCGGCACCGGGGTGCGGCCGGTGCGCCGGATCTCCAGGAACCGGGCGACGGCCAGATCGAGGTGGAGCGGCAGCCCGTGGGACCGCTGGGCGATCACCGCGCGGATGTCCGGGCCGATCAGCGGCTGGCCGTCGTGGGTGAGCCGGCGGGCGAGGTAGGCGTCGCAGTCGTCGGACGAGAAGTCACCGAGCAGGTGCTGGCGTCCGCTGTTCCCGAGCTCCCGGGCCGACTGGCCCGTGGCCGCGGCCAGCTGGGGCCAGGCCAGAGGGCCGGTGTAGTCGAGCTGTCCCTGCAGCGTCTCGTCCGCCCAGGCCAGACGGCTGCGCCCGCTGATGACGAAAAACGCGTTGGGCAGGAGCCAGACCACGCGCTGCAGCAGCCGCTCGAAATCACGGTGTCGGTCACCGGCGTCTTCGAAGGTATCGAACAAGATCACCGGGAGCACCGCCTGCTTTGCCGGGAGGCGGCTGATCTCCCAGGCGAGCAGGTGCGGATAGAAGGAGAGCGCCTCCAGGTCCGGTTCGGCCTCCAGCAGCGCCGCGGTGCGGGCGCAGCCGGCCAGCGCCTGGGCCCGCTCGCGGCGCTCGCGCAGGGCCCGCACCAGCGCGGCGGTGACCTGCCCGGCCGCCGACCCCACCAGACCGGGCAACTGCAGCGCACCCACGGCCTCGCCCACGGCGGCCTGCAGCTGCTGCGGCAGCGCCTTGCCGAACCGGGCCACCAGCCCGGTGCGCCGGACGTACTCCTCCAGCGGCTCACCGGGATGCTGGACATCCCAGTAGCGGCGCAGCGCCAGGTCGAAGGAGGGCAGGGAGCGGCCGAGACGGGCGGCGAGCGCGAGGCGGATCGTCAGCAGGGTCCGTTCGAAGTCGAGGCCGGCCGACCGGGACAGGTCGATCCGGACGGGCAGGATCTGCTCCCCGGCCCAGGCGGGTGCGCCCCACTGCACGGGCCGCTGGTCGGCGGAGGCGAGCACCGCTTCCAGCTTGCGCAGCAGGGTCGACTTGCCCACCCCGCCCACCCCGTTGAACACGATGAGGTTGTCGCGGGGGGCCTCCAGGTCCTCGACGTTGAAGGCGGGGTCATGGATGTGCCGCAGGTGCTCCCCGATCGCCGCGGCCACGAGATTCCACTGACCCTGCCGGTTGGTGAAGGCCTCGTCGGTGCCGATGGGGTCGTTGGAGCTGAACAGCCCGCGAAGATCCATGCGTTGTCCCCCTGTGTGATCACGTGGGCGCCAACCTACGTCCCCCCGGCCGCCGGGCGGCAGGCCCGGGCCGCGCGCAGACTGATACCGGCCGGTGGCCGACCGGTTCTCGCCACCTCCGGCGGGCCCACTCGCCGCATTCGGGTCGTCGGGTGCTCGACTTGGCGGGATGCCCAGCCCGCACCGACAATGATCCTTTTGCCCGCTCCCCTTTTCCCGACCAAGGCGGTTGACGTGAACGACCCGGCATTGCCTCCTTCCTCAGAGCCGTTCCACCCCACGGGCGCCATGTACGAGACGGCGGTCGAGGCGGTCGAGGCGGTGGTCACCTGGTACAGCAGGCTGATCCTGGCGGAACGCCGCTCCACGGCGCCGGACACCGAGCGCCTGGAGCAGCTGACGGAGCATCAACGCGCCTGCCGCGAGGACAGGAAGAAGCTGGAAAACGCCGGCGAGCAGGAGCTGGCCCGGATCACCACCACCTACGAGGCCCTGCTGGAGAAGCTGGAAGCGGCCGAGCAGTAAGGCCCAGGAGCCCGGCCCTGTTGCACCGGCAGCAGGGCCGGGTTCTCCACCGGGGAGGCGAGGCGCGGCGGCTGAAGACGCAACGACATCAGGGGCCGGGCCAGGCGGCTGATGGCCACGAGTTCGTCGCGCACGTGCGGCAGCGCGGCGCGCAGCCGACGTTGCTCCGCCATGAAACGCGCTGCCTCGTCGGGCGTATAGGGACGTAGCTGTTCCGCGGCCAGGACGCCGACAGCACCGGACGGCTGCCCGCGCCCGGGGGCGCGCTCGGTGCGGAGCAGCGCCTGGGTGTCCCGGCGCATCACCACCACCGAATCGACCAGGCCGCTGTGCTCGGCGGCCGCCATTGCCCGGCCGAGGACGTCGAGGCAGAGGTCGTGCTGATAGGCGGGGACGATGCGGGCGGGCCGGCTGCCGTTACGGCTCGTTCGGGCGTACCGGACGACGCTGGCCTGGCGGGAGTCCGCCGCGCGCACCGCCAGCACCGCCAGCTCCACCCGGTAGCCCGCCTCCCGGTACACCGCGGCGCCGGCCAGGAACTCGGCCGCACTGACGGGGGTGATCTCGATGACCGCATCACTGCGCCGGCCGCGCACGTACGCCTCGGCACGGGCCTGCCAGGCCCGGTAGTCCGCACGAAGGCGCTCCTCGACCTGGTACGGCTCCTCCCGTACCAGCTGCCGGTAGTCCGGATGCTCCGCCAGGAAGCTGTCCGGTCGGATCACGACCGGTCGGCCGCGCAGGGCCCGGCGCACCAGATGAGCGGCACCGGTCGTACCGGCGCCCGGCTGGCCCATCACGAACACGGCCACCGGCCGCTCCTGCGGCACGAGTTGCTCCAGCAGGTCCGGCGCGATCAGCTCGTCGAAGATCCATGCGTGCTCTTCGGCGGAGAGGCGGTGGTAGTCGACACCAGGTGCCTCCTTGCGCGGCTGGGCGATACGCCTGACCGGCTCGGCGAGGGCGGCGGCCCGCTCGGCGTCCCGCTGCACGGCCAGCCCCCAATCGGCGGGCAACTGTCCGTCGGGGGCGGTGCGGTGGGCGCGCCGGTCGGCGTCGGCGAGCTGACGGCGGAATACTCCGGTCTCCTGCGGGGTCCACGGGCGGGCCCGCTCGGTGACCACGGCCTGGACCGCCCCTGCCGGGCGCTGCCAATGCCCGGCAGGGGCCAGCTCGTTGTCGTACAGGAACTCCCCCGCCGTCTCGGCATCCCGCCGCACCACCACGACCCGGTCCGCCAGGCACTCCGCCTCAATGACCTCCAGCGAGGCCAGCAGGCCCGCGGCCGCGCCGTCGTGGTTCTGCCAGCCGACATAGCGGGCCCGGCCTGCCTCGGCCAGCCGCAGGTAGCGGTCCAGCACGCCGAGCTGACTCACCGCCTCCGGCACGGCCAGCACGACAACCTCCACCCGGTAGCCCGCCTGCCGGTAGGCGGCCACCGACCGGCGCGCCGCGGCCGGATCGGTCAGCGGCGTCTCCACCACCGCGTCATACCGATGCGCCCGCACATGCGCCTCGACCTCGGCCTGCCACCGATAGGTCTCCGGCCGCACCCGCACCCCGGCGCTGCGGACGTCCTCCGCGAGGAAGCCGCGGTAGTGGGGGTGGTGGGCCTTGTACTGGTCGTGGTCCACCCGCACCGCGCCCCCGCGCCGGCCGAGCGCCGCGTGCACCAGGTCGGCCACCAGGCTCTTGCCGCTGCCCGGCTGACCCGCGACCAGCACCACCACCGGGTGCTCCTGATGGGGCACCGCGCCGGATACGACGCCGGGCAGCACTGTCGCGGCCAGGACCGCATCGGGCCAGCCGCTCACCGGATCTGCGCCCGCGGGCGGCTCCGGTAACGACAGGGGCTGGGATGGCGAACTCACGCACTTCTCCTTGAGACGAACGGATCGCGGCGCGGGGCCAGGCTGTCGCCGTGCGGGCAGCCGGGCCCCGTGCGCCGGGGGATAGTCAGTTGGTGTTCTTGTGCGGTTCGAGCAGCGCGAAGTAGACCTCGCGCTGCTGGTCAGTCAGTTCACCGTCGAGCGAGAGCGCCGACCGCAGCGACCGCAGGGTGTCCACGGCGGGCGTTCCCCACGTCGTGTGGGCCTTTCGCTGGATGTCCCCGATGCGGGCGTAGGCGTCACTGGGGAAGTGACGGATGTACCAGTCGAGCATCTTGGCCACCGGCACCGTCAGGTTGAGATGCCACCATGCGTGCGGGTCCTCGCTGTTCTTGTCTCGTTTGGCGAACATGTCGATGGACTCCTGCCAGTCATTGATCACCGCCCCCTGCACGACCCGCCCCAACTCCTGGGTGGGGATGATCCGGTCGAGACTGGTGGCGACGGACCAGGCGAGTTCGTCCGCGATCTCGGTGACGGACTCCGGGTTGCGATGACGCAGCACCCACCGCTTGCGCACATCGGGCCGGTCGAACAGGGTCCGGTGGAAGTCGGCGGCGAATCGGTCGCGTACCGCGGCCGCGCCGGGCGAGAGGCTGTCGCGGTCGCCCGCGGACATGGCAGCCCCGACACCTTCGTAGGAGCGCTGGCGGGATTCGACCCAGTCCTCGGCCACCGCTCGGGCCCACTGGTCGCGGCCGCCGACGTTGGCCTGCGGCAGGGGGACCTCACTGTTGCCGCGCGAGATGTAGGCGCGCAGCGTCGAGGCGGTGATACTGCCGAGCTCCGCCATCTCCGGAGCGCCGAGCAGCTGGCCACCGGTGAGTTCGGAGCTGGCGACGTCGACCACGCACCGTTCCAGCGGCAGCGCGTTCTCCTGGTCGGCACGGCTGGCGGCCCACAGCGCCAGGTGGTCGAGCCAGTTGTCCGGCTTGGGAGCGTCGGGGTCGAAGGTGATGACCTTGCCGATGTATGCCCGGTCCGGGTTGGCACGGCCGTCGAGCATGTCTGCGGCACTGACCGTGGCGGCCGCGCGGGCCGGGCGGCGCTCGTAGTCCTGGGCGATCGGGTCCCAGACCTGTCCGGGCCGGTACCAGGTGGTGCCATTCCACCAGTAGCCGCCGGCGCGGAAGAGCAGCTCGTCCTTGGCCCACTGGTGGTGCCAGGAGGAGGTCTCACCGTCGCGCATGAGCAGCACGGTCCGGCCGTGGTCGGGGTGGTAGCGCACCGACCAGCCCAGGGAGTGGTTGAGGGGGTCGGTGGTGAAGGCGTGCCAGCCACCGCCGATGCGGTTCTCGTCATAGCGGCCCCACATGCCGCTGGCTTCGTGACGGCCGACGGCCTCGATGGCCTCCGCGCCCTCATCGAGCGGGATGTGGGAGTCGTCGACGAAGGGCAGGCCCGGCACCGGGTGGTCGGTGCGCAGGCCGTTCGCGAGCGGAAGAACGTGAGTCAACGCTGATTCCTCAATTCGCCCTTAGCGCTGCCGCCTTGTGCAGCGCTTCTAACTCTCTTATACATGCATGAGGGCCTCCTTGTGCAGCGGTTTTCGGCCAACTGCCAGACAGGCGTGCGGATTCGGGTCACTCAGGCGGTTCCGGAGCCCTGAAAGCACCGCAGACGCGACGGTGCACGACCGGCCGAAGAAGGGGCGCGCGAGGACAGCCGCCACGAAGGTGAGTCGATCCGGCGGTCCTTCGTTCGGGCGGACCGCGCACCCCTTCCCATGCGGAGCGGGGCCTTCGCGGTAACTTCGCGGGGTCGCCGTCTTGTTGGGGGTTGTTGTGGGGATCCACCGCCGTCTCGCTGTCACGTCCGTCGCAGTCCTCCTCGCCGCGGCATCTGCTGCCTGTTCGGGCGGGAAGTCCCCGGACGCCAAACCGGCCGCACCACACTCAGGCCCCGCCACCACTCCTTCCCAAGGCCCGGCTGGTGGTGCCCCGGCCGGGCTGCAGTACGGGCCCGGCCCGCAGACGAAGTACACCGTGCAGGCCCAGCCTGCCCCGGGTATCTGCCACTACCGCTACACGCCGGACAAGCAGCCGCTGCCCGATACCAAGTGCACGCCAGGGGCCCGCAATCCGGCCGTAACGCAGGCGAACCTGAAGTCGACGATCTGCGTGCCCGGATACACGTCGAAGATCCGCCCGCCCGCCTCGATCACCGGGGCAGAGAAAGCAGCGAACGCCAAGTCCTACAACTACACAGGGCCGATGAACGACGCCGAATACGACCACTATCTGCCTCTGAGCTGGGGCGGAGACCCTGATGACGCCCGAAACCTGTGGGTCGAGCCGCCAAGCCCCGACCACAAGTCCGGCGCCGGCCCAAACAACCCGAAGGACGTCGTCGAGGCGAAGGGCCACACCGCGATCTGCTCGGGGAAGATCACGCTCGCCGCCGCGCAGGAAGCCATCACCACCGACTGGACCACTGCACTGAAGACACTCGGGCTCACGTGAGATGCAGGGGCGGGCTTAGCCGACGGCCAACTCCGCCTGGGCCCGGTATCTGTTCACACCGCGAACTCGCGCTACCCCCAACCGTCCAACCTCGTCGGCGTGCCGCTCATGGCACCACCAGCACCGACTTCCTTGTGCTCGCTACGGCGACACCGACGCCCTGCAAAGCATCCAGAAATACGCTGCCCGGACAGCCCTTGGCATCTCCGGAACTGCATTGTCAGTGGCGGCAGCGATGATCCACCGGTGACTGAAACGATCATCAAGGCCTTTCGCTACGCCATGGACCCCACCGAGGCGCAGGTGGAGATCCTGCACCGGTATGCCACGGCATCCCGCTGCGGCTTCAACTTCGCGCTCGGAATGAAGGTCGCGGTCTACGGCCGATGGCGCCGAGGCCGCGACCAGCTGATCGCCCAGGGCATGGAGAAGGCGGAGGCGACCCGCAAGGCGCCGAAGGTCCGGGTGCCGAACCGGAACCGGACCCAGGCCTACTGGCGGGAGACACGCGGACAGGGCTTCATCGGGCCCCTCCGCGAGGGCCAGGAGCCGAAGACCCCGTTCGCCTGGTGGGACGGGGTCAACAACCGGGCCTACTACACCGCGTTCGAGGACGCCGACACGGCGTGGAAGAACTGGCTCGACTCGCTGGCCGGCCGCCGCCCACCGATGGGCTTCCCCCGGTTCAAGCGCCGCGGCGCCACACGGGAGTCCTTCCGCATCGTCCACAGCCTCAAATCCCCCGACATACGCTTCGACGGCCCCCGGCGACTGCGCATACCGGGAGGCGGAGGACAGCCCGCCTTCACCGTCCGCCTCCACCAGCCACCCCGCGCCCTGACCACACTCATCGCCTCCGGCCAAGCCGTCATCACCAGCCTCACCATCTCCCGCGACGGACACCGCTGGCACGCCTCCGTCCTCGCCCGGATCGAACAGGACCTCCCCACCCGCCCCACACGCCGCCAGCAAGCCGCCGGCCGCATCGGCATCGACCTCGGAGTGAAATCCGCCCTCACACTCACCGACCCACTTACCCTCCACGCTGGCCAGACACCAATCCTCACCATCGACAACCCCCGACTCCTGGCCAACACCGCACGCAAACTCGCCCGCGCCCAGCGCGTCATGGCCCGCCGCCACGTCCAAGGCGCCGCCCAACAGTCCAACGGCTACCTGGAGGCGAAGGCCAAGGCCGCCAAACTCCATGCCGTGCTGGCCGCCCGGCGGGCCAGCGCCCAGCATGTGGTGACCAAGCGGCTGGTCGAGCAGTACGCCGAGATCGCGCTGGAGAGCCTCAACACCCAGGGCATGACCCGCTCCGCGAAGGGCACCGCGGACAAGCCCGGACGCAACGTCCGCCAGAAAGCCGGCCTCAACAAGGCAGTGCTCGACATCGGGTTCGGGGAGATCAACCGCCAGATCGAGTACAAGGCCCGCTGGCACGCGGTCACCATCGCGCGCGTCCCAGCCTTCTTCCCCTCGTCGAAGACCTGCCACCGATGCGGCTGGATCGACACCGGTCAGACACTGGCCGACCGTGAGTTTCACTGCCAGGCCTGCGGTATGATCATGGGCCGGGACGCCAACGCGGCCCATAACATCAAGAACCATGCAACACCCGTCCGGCCCTAGGCCGGGCCAGTCCCCTGGAGCAGGGGCTGTAACGCCCGTGGACTGCATGTAAGTCCCCAACACCCGCAAGGGCGCTGAGGCAGGCAGGACGAAGCGGGAAGACCCCTGATGGGGTCACCCTGGGAAGGAAACTTCCCAGTCGTCCCTAAATGTGCAAAGTGCGTATGAGTGCGAGGAATGCCGGGATCCTCGAGAGTCGTCGAAACCGGCTCTGTCCACTGACAGACCCGCAGGTCGGCCACGGTGCGATCCCCGCACGTAGGGGCGATCCCAGATCCAGCACATCGCCGCCGGCGAGCACGAAGTGCGATCCCCGCACGTAGGGGCGATCCCTCCAGCTCGATGACGACCGCCGCGACGACGGGGTGCGATCCCCGCACGTAGGGGCGATCCCGGTTCCCAAGGTCCGGCCAGGTCTGGCGCGGCGTGCGATCCCGCACGTAGGGGGCGAACCCGAGAACCCCTCGAAACCCACACCGGAGGAACCGTGCGATCCCGGCACGTAGGGGCGGTCCCCCTGGTATAAGCAGCTGCGCGCCGCGCGCAACGTGCGATCCCCTCACGTGAGGACAGTCCTGGAGTCGGTGTGGCACGCTCCTGAGTACGTGCGGTCCCCGCACATACGGACGGTTCCACCTTCGTGTGGCTACACAAGGAACAAGCGGAGTGCGATCTCCGAACATAGGGTCGGTCCCCCGAGGCCCAGAAGGAACCTGAGGGCCTGGCGGTGCTTGTCCCTCTGCACATAGGGACGGTTCCATCCCTCAGGTTGCCGCGGTGAACGCGCAGTACCCGCCTCGCATCTGGGCGAGCCTGGTGCGAGCCCTCGGCAATCCGGGGCCAAGGGTTTGATGGGCCAGCCGACTCGGTACCCCTGCGCCCTGCGAGGCCGAGATCAGCAATGCTGAAGGGGCGGAAGCCCTTTGGTCTTCCGCCCCCGGAGTCCAATCCGCTGCACGGTGCTACTCGCCGACGACTCGCAGGTGCCCGCCGACGCGCTGACGAGAGATTGCTGACGGCAGCCGGTACACCTTCAGCCTGCCGATCGTCCCTGCCTCCTCCAGCCAGCCCTTTTCCACCATTTCCTTGCGGGTCCGGGAGAAGGCGGGTCCCGTCATTCCGACTGCTGCTGCCAGCTCTGATGCCCGGACCAGTACCGCGCCGTCCGCGCGCTGTTCCGATGCCGCGTACAGCAGGGCCACCAGGCGCTGCGACTGGGTCAGGTCCTTCGCCGACCTCTCCAGCAGGAACAGCACGTCATCACTGTCGTGGATCTTCACGACGGGTCACCCTCCTCGTCCGTCTTCTTCCGACGCCGCGACCGAGGCTCCGCCACGGTCAGCTCCGGCGGGTTCCACTCCTTGACCGCCTCGCGATGCTCGAACCCAGTTCCGATGAACGCAAGGTATGGCGTCGTCCGGTAGAAGGTGGTGCGCCCGATCCCCCCAGCCTCAACCAGCAGTCTGTGCTTTTTGAGGAATTTCACTGTACGACCGAGGCTGTCCGGGCTCATCCCGAGCTCTTTCGCGATGTCCGTGCCGGTCATCGTCACGGGCCCCTGGCTCTGCTCGGTAGCGAACCAGTACCACGACAGCACTCTGTACTGCCGATCCGTGAGACCAGAAGCTCCTGACGCCAGCTGCCGCCCCTTGCGGATGCCCACATTGATGTGGGGTCCGTCGAAGGCATAGGAGGCCCGCTGTACCTCGCTGTACTGGCCCGTCTCCTCGTCGACGAGGGCGAGTACCTTCCGCGCGGCCTTTGCCATGGGGGGAGTGCCTCCGAGTCACTGTGCAGGACGGTACGCAAGCCGACTCCAGAACCGGGTCACTTACCAATCTGGACATTACCGGATTGGTAAGTGACCCGGGCACCGAGTCGGATCGCATACCGCCCAGAGCCCTGTCCATGGCGGTAAGTGACCCGATCCTGGAGTCGGGTCAATCCGATCCCAGGATCGGGTTTCCGGGTTCCCCAGTCGGGTTTCCCGATCATGCAGTCGGGTCGATCTGCGCGTTTCCGCAGGTCAGAGGCTTACTGGTGTTACGTCTTCTTCATGCATGGAAACCACCCTCCCCGCAGGAAACAATCCGCTCCCAATCCCCGCACTCATCTCGGCGTGTCGGGGCGCCTCGCCTGGACCACCATGACCAGGGCTGAGGCTTCGCGGGGGCTCCGCCCCCACACCCCCGCCAGCGCCTACGCCGCGCTGGACCGGCGACCGGCTCCACTCCTCGCTGCGCTGCGGGGCTCCGCGTGGTGGCGCGCACCGAAGGTCGACTGCGGAACCATGGACGTGGGGCGCAAGCGGCAAGGGGAATACGTGGCAGGGGCCGGTGGGGGCGGGCCGAACCTCCCTCCCTCGATTTACGTGTTCAGGTGCGCTATGGCTGGCTTTCTGTGGCCGGGATTCATGATCGTTATCTTCCGTCAGGTGTACACATCTGGGTACCAGTTGGCGCGTGGTACATGTGGGAGTACTCGGCTGGAACTCCGCTGATGAGTAGGCGTCACGACAGGCGTGCAACGGGGATCGGTTTTACGGTGAGCTGGAGTGCTCCCGAGGGCGCTTGAGCGGCCGGTCGTCTCCCGCACGTTGGCGGCCGGCCGCAAATTTCGCGTCTCGCCGACGCCGGGGGTGTCGCTTGGTGCGGCTGGTGGTCAGAAGGTGGCTTGCAGGCGGAAGGGGTTGCGGCCGCGGTCTTGTCCGGGCTGCGCGGTGTGGACGAAGGGCACGTACAGGCGTGCTCCGTTGTGGAGGATGGCGCCGATGCCGGGGTTCTTGGCCGGCTGGTCGGTGCGGTGGCTGTAGCCGTAGACCTGGGCGATCTCGGTGCTGTCGGAGTTGGTGAGGACGGCCGTGAGGTAGGCCTCGGCCCGCTGGGGGCTCACCTTGTTCGCCTCGTCGAACAGCGCGGGCAGCGGGATGTGTTCGGGCGCGGGCCCGCTGACGGGAGTGTCGCTGTCGTCGGCCGAGGCGCCGGGGGCTGGGCTCCCGGTTACCTGGAGCCAGAGGCGGCTTTTGGTGGCGAAGGTGACGGTGAAGCCTGCCACCGGGGCGTCGTCACCCTGCCACGGGTCGACGGAGGTGATGTCCGGGCCGCCTTGGGGCAGGGTCTGGATGCAGAACTGGGTGAAACGGGCCAGGCGCACAAAAGTCTCCTCATACGGCAGGACGGCGGGCAGAGCGGCGGTCGGCTGTGGGCGCATCGGCCAGGACGGCGGGGCGCAGCACGTGGGGCCCGAACTTGCGCCGGGCGGCATCCGTGACCACCTCGATGCGGCGGCGCTTGCCGTCGCCGGGGTCCAGGAGCAGCTGGTGGAAGGCGGTCTCGGCGGCGGTGAGGCCGTCGGCGCGCAGCGCGATGCTCTTCACCCGGGCCCGTTGCAGCCCGAGGGCGTGGTAGAGGTCGAGGGCGGTGTGGGTGAGGGCTGTGGTGTGTGCGGTTGGTTCTGGCAGGCGTTTGCTGCGGGTGGTGGAGGAGTTGTCGGCGTACCGCACCACGATGGCCAGGCCTTTGCACACTTCCTGGGCGGCGCGCAGGCGCAGGCCCAGCTCGTCTGCCAGGGCGAGCAGCGCCCGGTGGTGGGCGGCGGGATCGAGCTCGTCGCTGGGGAAGCGCCGACTGCAGGAGGTGGTACGGATGAGGGCTTCGCGCTGGACGGGACGGTCGTCGACGCCGTGCGCCAGAGCGTGCAGTTCCCGGGCCGGAGTGGCACCCAGGATGCGGGCCAGGGTGGCGGGCGGGGTGTCGGCGAGTTCCCCGACCGTGCGGATGCCAAAGCGTTTGAGCGTCCGGGCCGTTGCGGGGCCCACACCGGGGAGGAGCGCGACCGGCTGGGGGCGCAGGAACGCGTCGACGGCGGCCGGGTCGGGGTCGATGACGGTGATGCGGCCGGGCGCGGTGACCGCGGCCGCCATCGCCGCGACCATCACCGAATTCCCCACAGCGATCGTCGTCACCACTCCATGCAGGGCGAGCGCGCGGAGCGCCAGGACCTGACCGGCCTCGTACGGGGTGCGCTTCAGGTAGCCCAGCGCCCCGGATAGGTCGAGGTCGGCCGACAGGTCCTGGGGCCGTGCCTGGTAGCGGGGCGTGAAGTCCTCGACCAGCGCCAGGAGCTGCCCGAACACCTCGTCCTGGTCCAGATGTTGGTCCTGCCCGACGTGGAAGAAGATCCGCATGATGCAGCGCGCACGGCTTCCGTTCATGGCGTTCACCCGGCGCTGCCCTGGCTGGTGTGGCCCAGCGCCGTCAGGTCGGCGGAACGAGTCCCCGCAGGCTGAAGATCCGCATACGGATGCAGACGCGCCCCGGCAGTGCCGTTGACCAGAGTCCGCTGCTCCTGCTCCTCGTCTTGGGCGGGTGTGGGCTGGAGTGCCAGGGCGCCGATGAGCGCCAGGGCGGCTTCCAAGCCGTTGTCGCGGCGCTCGCCGGCGAGCTCGTCGAGGTCCCAGACACGGTGACCGACCACCGTGCGCCGGGGACCGCGGCGCTCCACGGTGCCCTGGATGAGGAGCAGCCCGGAGTGGAAGATCGTGTGTGCGCAGGCCGGGTGGCTGTCCTCGAAGAACGCGATGTCGACCAGGCCGGTGCCGTCTTCCAGGGTGACGAAGATGACGCGCTTGCCCGAGGCGATGGGCGGGGTCTGGGTGGAGGCGCGCACGCCCGCGACCAGGACGCGCTGCCCGGCATGGAGTTGGGCGAGGTTGCGGGCGGGGGTCGCGCCGAGCTCGGACAGCAGCCGGTGGTGATAGTCCATCAAATGCCGGGAGACGTCCATGGAGAGGATCTCCAGCTCGGCACCGAGCTGCTCGCGACCGGTCATCTCGGGCAGCCCGCTGCCGGTGCTGGTGAGGGGGGTGGTGTCGAGGGGGAGCTGGCCGGTGCCGGG
Organism: Streptomyces sp. NPDC050485; assembly: GCF_044458185.1. Lineage (NCBI taxonomy): Bacteria > Bacillati > Actinomycetota > Actinomycetes > Kitasatosporales > Streptomycetaceae > Streptomyces > Streptomyces sp. NPDC050485. The sequence continues at coordinate 32,342 of NZ_JBITHR010000031.1, forward strand.
GCGGGCGCGCGTCTGGCGGTGCAGTTCGGTGATCTGCAGCAGCAGATCCCGGCGGGTCGCGGTGCCTGCGACCGGGGTGAGGGCGCCGATCTGCGCGAGGCGTTCGGCGGTGGGCAGGGAGGGGCGGGCGCGCTGCCACAGGTCCTGCACCGACGCATACGGCTGCCCCGCCGCGATCCGCATCGCTTCGTCGTCGCGGATGCCCTTGACCGCGGACAGCGCCAGGCGCACCCCGAGCCGGCCATCGTCATCGGCTTCGACGCGGTGGTCGGTGTGGGAGTGGTTGATGTCGACGGGCAGGATCGGTACGTCGTGGCGGCGGGCGTCGGCCAGGATCACCCTCGCCGGCCACATCCCCGGATCGTGCTCCAGCAGCCCCGCATACAGTGCCGCCGGATGATGCGCCTTCAGCCAGGCAGACTGCAGCGCGGGCACGGCGAACGCGACCGCGTGTGCCCGGCAGAAGCCGTACGCTCCGAACGACTCGATCACCGCCCAGACTTCGGCCAGCACGGTGGGGGAGTAGCCGCGGGCTCCCGCCTCCCGCTCGAACCATTCCTTCAGCCTCGGCAGCCGGGCCGCATCGGCCAGCGCGCGCCGGAACACCTCGGCCAGGGCGCGGTCGCAGCCGGTCAGTATGGCGACCATGTCGATGATCTGCTCGTGCCAGATGGTCACGCCGTAGGTGTCGCGCAGCACCGGCTCCAGATCCGGGTGCGGATACACCGGGGCCGCCCCGTGCCGCGCCGCGATGTAGATCGAGGGCATCCCGCCCGATACCGGGCCGGGCCTGAATAGCGAAATGTCGGCGATGACGTCCTGCGGGTCGCGGGGCTGGAGGCGGCCGAGGAGGTCCTGCTGGCCGGGGGATTCGAGCTGGAACATGCCGACGGTGTCGGAGTTCTGGATCATCTTGAACGCCCAGAAGTCGTCCAGCGGCACCTGTTTCGGGTCGTCGAGGTTGATGGTCTCGCCGCTGGTGCGGCGGATCTCGGCGACGGCGTGTGCCATCGAAGACAACATTCGGACGCCCAGCACATCGAGCTTGAGCAGGCCGAGGTCTTCGACGTCTTCCTTGTCGCCCTGGACCATCGGGTAGTTGCCGCCCGGCGTGGGCTGCACCGGGAGCCGGTTCAGGAGGGAGCGGTCGCTGAGGATCACGCCGCACGGATGCATCGCATAACCGCGGGGCAGCGCGTCGAGCTGCTCGGCCAGCTCGAACAGCGGCCCGTACCGCGCCGCTTCGGCGGCCAGACCACGCAGTTCGGGCAGCTCGGCGAGCGCACCCGTGATGTCGCAGGCCCGCAGATGAGGAAACGATTTCGCGATGCGGTCCACCTGGTCGGGCGGGATCGCCAGCGCCAGTCCGGTGTCGCGCAGCGCGAAGCGGGCCCGGTAGGTCTCGGGCATGCCGGTGACCGCGACGCGCTGCGGTCCGAACCGCTCGAAGATCCGGTCATACGCCTCCAGGCGGCGCGCGGACTCCACGTCGATGTCGATGTCCGGCAGACTCTTGCGCCGCACACTGATGAACCGCTCGAACATCAGCCGGTGACTGATCGGGTTCGCCGTCGCCACGAACAGGGCGTGATTGACCATCGAGCCCGCCCCGGAGCCCCGCGCGGCGACCCGGATCCCCATCGCCCGCACATCGGCCACGACCTGAGCGACTGCCAGGAAGTACGCCTCATAGCCCAGGCGTTCAATGACGCCGAGCTCATGCTCCAACAGGCGCACAGCCTGCTCGTCACGGTCCAGGCCGCGTGCCACCATCCCGGCCTCGCAGCGCCGGCGCAGCAACTCCATCCCCTCCCCGGCCGCCCTGCCCGCACCCACCACATGCGGTTCGGGAAAATGCGGACGGCCAAGCCCCCAGTCCGCGACCGGATCCAGACGGCACTCCTCCCCGGCACGCACGGTCGCCTCCACCAGACGCACCGCACGCCCCGGCCCGGCGCCCGCGGCCTGGGCGATCCGCTCGGCGGCGGCCGCCATCGCGCCGGGGTCCTTGAGCCAGCGCTCACCCGGATCCAGCTGGTCGGTGTGGCGGAAGGGGATGGGGCGCAGCAGCCGGGCCGCGTCCAGGACGTCGGCGACCCGGGACTGGGCGGGATCGGCGTAGCGGACCGCGTTGGTCAGGACCGCCTCGATGCCGAGCTGGTCGGCGAGCTGCACGCTGCGCCCGGCCAGCCGAAGCGAGCCGGGCCCGGTGCCGCTCAGCCCGTACCAGACAGTCTCCAGGCGCAGCGCAGGACCGAACAGCTCCCGCCACGGATCCAGCAGCTGGGCCGCAAGGTCGGGCCGTCCGGCGGAGAGGGCGCGAACCGGCTCGGAGGCCGGGCCGAGCAGCGCGGTCAGACCCGGCCCGGCGTGGGCGTGGAGCATCGGCCAGGACACCACCGGCAGCCCGCCCCCGGCCTCGGCGTGCGCGGCGGACACCAGCCGGCACAACCCGGCCCAGCCCTCGATGCTCTGGGCGAGCAGGGTGATGCGCAGCGGCGGCTCGAAGACGTGGGCGCCGCCGCGCACCGGGGTACGGCGGCGCGCGCCAGGTCCGGCCGCTTGGTGGGGGGTGACGGCGACATCGACGCCGAGGATGGGCCGGATGCCGTGGGCGGCGCAGGCCTTCACGAAGCGCCCCATTCCGGCCACGGTGTCCCGGTCGGTCAGCGCCAGCTCCGCCATGCCGCGCTCGGCGGCCCGCTGCACGAGGGCTTCGGGGTGGGAGGCGCCGTACCGGGCGGAATAGCCGGACGCGACATGCAGATGCACAAACCCGCCCATCCGCTCCTCCAGCGCTCTATGCCCCCTTGCCCCTTCTGTCCCAGTGGCCAGATATCCACCATAGCCCACAGAACCGAATGGGTGTTCGAACAAGAAGTAAGGTCTTGTCCGCCCCCTCGTCTGCTAGCAATTGCTAGCCTGGGGGGATGGCAGCCGATGAGAAGCAGCTCAACGTCCGCGTCCGCGCCCGCACCCACGAACTCCTCGCCGAACGCGTCCAGCGCAGGGGCGTCACCATGCAGGCCTACGTCTCCGGCCTCATCGAGAGCGACGTCGACCCCGCCCGCGACGCCTTCGTCGCCGGCCTCGTCGACGACATGACCGGCCTGCTCGCCGAGTTCGACGACGCCTTCGATGCCGGAAGCCGCTGATGTTCCTGCGCATCGACGCCCGCTGGATCGAGGACGCCCTGCAGGACTTCGAACAGCGCTCGGGCCGCGAGACCGGCATCGACGACTGGGGCGCGCTGGCCGCCGCGGTCCACCGCCATGCCTACGAACTCCACGCCGGCGAGCCCTTCTACCTCGAAGCACCGGTGCGGGCTGCCGTCCTGCTGCAGATGTTCGTCGCCCTCAGGCCGCTGACGGACTACAACGGCCTCGTCGGATCCGCCCTAGCCCTGCGCTACCTCCACCACTCCAACGAACCCGCCAAACCCCCCGCCGGCGCGATGGCCGACCTCGTCCGCGACATCCGCACCGGCACGCTCACCCTGCGCGCCACCGCCGCCCGCCTGCGCTCCTGGGCCACCACCTGAAATCCGGTTGTCACAGGCGCTGCGTAGATTCGAGCCGTGGACCACGCAGAACGTACGTTTACGGCACCACCCCTGCCACGGCGACGGTCCGCCTGTTAGGAGCAGCATCCGGACGGCCGGAAACACACCCTCGACGCATGGCCCCGGGGCACGGCCTGACCGCCGCCCGCAGAACGTGCCCGGCGCTCGCCGCGGGCTCTGCGCCCCCTCTTCGGGGCGGCTCCGCGAAACCGGCACCCTCCGTGGTCGGGCGGGGCCAGAATCGGCGCAAGGCACCGCACGGGGGGCGCGCATGGCACTGGCAGTCATCGGATTCCGCAGGGCCAATCAGACAACCGGCCGTCAGATCACCGCGGTGGTCACCCAGTCCGGGTTCCTCCACAAGAGCTCCGGCGCGCTCGGTATGGCCGGCCGTCTGCACTGTGCCCGCGACGTCAAACGGTTCCCGTCCAAGCCGGGGGGCCATCCGGCGCAGGAGTCGGTGATGCTGCTGCGACGGCTGCACGACACCCAGCAGCACACCTACACCCGCATCATGATCGCCCCGGCCGCGGTCCGCCTGGACGACGGCGTCGACGAAGCCTCCACCGCCCAGGTGATCGAGGCGTTCACCGGCGCCGCACCCTCCGGCCTACGCCCCCTGGAAGACGCGATCACCGCGTTCTACCAGGCGATCGGCCAGCCGGTCCGCCCCGCACCGGCCACCGCCCGCGCCTGGCGGAGCGCTGCTCCCAGCAGCCCGCGCAGCGACCAGTACCTGCGTGTCCTGGCCCAGGGCAGCCCGCTCTCCGCCCGCCACCACCACGGCACCGGCTACACCATCACCCCCGACGCCGTATGCCTCCATTACAACGAACCGATGCCCCTTGCCCGCGCCCAGGTCTTCGACCTGCACGCCGCCCTCACCGCATGGCTGCGCCTCAACCCCGACGAGCAATGACACCTCGGAAAGAGACGGGTGAAGAAGAACTGCCCCATCTGCCAGGCGCTGCGCCGGGAAGCGGCCCAGCCCGGCGCGCCGATCGCCGACCTCCTGGTGCGTACGGCGCTGCACGAGCGGTCACCGCAGTGCCAGGAACCCACACCGGGACGACGCAAGAAGTCGAAACCGTAGGGCTGCTCTACCGCAGGGTGATGCAGGGCCGGGCGGTGGCGCCGTAGTTGAACTCCACGCAGATCCGGCTGCCCGCGGGGAGCTCGGGCCCGAGGTGGTCGTGGCCGCCGGATCCCCAGGTGGTCTCGGTCCAGGACTTGACGATCCGGCCCCCGCGCCAGCTCCCGCCGACCCGGGCGGCTCCACCGGGGGCCTGGTACCACCAGCGGGCCAGATTGCGGGGGTTGACCGGGCTGCGGGTGGCGTAGACCCAGCTCACGGTGCGCGGTCCGGAGCCGGGGCGGTGCCAGGAGGTGACGACCAGCCCGTACGCGCAGGGGTTGCCGGCCTCGGCCCGGCACACGTTGGCCCGCTCATCGACGTAGGCGTCGGGCGACGCCGGAGCCACAGCAACAGCGAGACCGGCAACGGCCAGCGCAGCGGCCCACAATGCGCGGACCCTCACACACCTCGGCACAGGGAGACCTCCTGAACGGCGGACGATGCTGAGTCCAACCGTCTTCGGCACCGGAACGTCACTGCCGATGCGACGTCGCCCGATATGTCGGCCCTGACGCCCGGCGGGAGGCGAGGGCGTCAGGGCCGGAAACACGAACCGCCTCGGGGGAGGGGCGGGAGTCCCACGTGTCGCTCTTCCCAACGCCGCGGCCGCCGTGAGGTCACGCACCCGCCACGGGGCACCCTCCGCGAGGCCGGATCAGCGGTCGAGCTGTTGCCGGCAGGCGCGTACGACGGACGGATCGAGACCGGCGCCCTGCGCCCAGGAGCAGAGGGCCACGGCGTTGTAGCCGGGCTCGGGGCGATGCCGGTAGGGGCGGGGTAGGGGGGATGAGTGCTGGACGGCAGCCGGGGTGTGGCCGGCGGCACGCGGGGCATGTTCGTGCCGCTGAGCAGGGGCCTCGTGTGGTGGCTGGTCCGGTCCGGGCAGGTCCACGAGCTCGGCGCTAGGGGCCGTGGCCGCCGTGGGGGCGGGGCCGTAGGCCGGGGCCAGGGTCTCGCGGGCGGGCGGCTGGATGGGATCGGGCCAGAGCGGACCGGGTGCCACGGTGGCGATGCGGCCCCCGGTGGGGGTGAACTCCCGTGCGGGCGGCGTGGTTCTGGAGGCGACGGCGACGCAGCCCGTGCTGACCAGCACGGCCAGCACCGCGAGCAGCAGCCGCGCGGGGCGCATCAGGGGCCGGTGGGGGCGAGCTCTTCCTTGGCCGTGGAGATCAGGTGGCGGTCCACCCAGCCGTCCACGCCGGAGTCCTTCATCGTGATGTGCGCCCAGACCACATCGCGGGTGTAGCCGTGAAAGCGGCACTTCTGGTCGCGGTAGCCGAGCCCTGCCTTCGCCGCCGTCTTCGACGGCTGCTGGCGGATGACGGCCGCGTCGGCGTCGATCCGGCACGGCTCCTCACCCGAGGCCGCCGCCACCGACCCCATCGGCCCGGCTACGAGGGCGCCCAGCACACCGGCGATCCCCACCGTCAACCTGGCAGCTGCACGCACCAGCACCCCTCCAAAGATCACAAACCTGAAGAGACCTTCGTAGCGCGGCCGTGGGGGCGAAGTCGAGCCGGGAGGCGGGCCGTTCATCCCTGGGCGTGAAAACTGTCATCATCACACCAGGATGCGGAGCTTGACGTACGAGACCCCTTGGCAGCCGTCACTCCACGGCACCGCTGTCGCAGACCGGTGGCGTGATCACGATGGGGGATCGTCCACTTGGGTGGGTGAGTTCGTCGGTTCACCCGCTGCGGGGGGCCTGGATGTGGCTTGCTGAGGGCGAGAGGGCCAGGGAACGGGCGGGCAGGGGGACGGTGTGGAGAGCGAGCGGTCACGGGTTGCGGCAGCGGCGGCCGCTCTGGGCACGGTGGCGGGTGAATTGCCGGAGCGGGTGTGCCTGTTCGCCGGGATGTACCCAGCCGGGACGCCGGACGCCCTGGCATTCGTGCGCGATGTTCTGGAGACGGTCGACCAGGCTCGGGGCGCCGGCATGGCCGGGTGGATGCTCGGTCATGCCGCGCACAGCTGGCCGGATCGCCCCAGTGCGGCCACCCCGCTCGCCGGCGGCGTACGCGAACTCGGTGACCGCCTCGCCGCCCGGGTCGTCTCCCGCACTCCCGTCCAGCTGCGTGAGATCGCTGCCGGCCTCGGTATGACGCGCCATCAGGTCACCCACGACCTGTACACGGCCCTCCACGCCGCGGCGGCCGCGGAGCGGTGGCTGGAAAACGAGACCGGAGCGCCACGGCGCCCGGTGGGGGTGTGGGACGGTGAGGCAGCCGCACTGGAGTGGAACCTCGAGGACGACCACGTCGAAGACCTCACCGACGCACTCACCGCCCTCGAACCGGGCCAGTGGGAACCGGTCCAGGTCCAGGGGATGGAGCGTGCCGTCCTGGCGATGGCGTGCACGCTGGCCGGGCACGTCATCGACCTCGCCGCGAGCCTTCCCTCGCCCCCTCTGGACTGGATCAGGCAGCCCGGCGAGACTCTCCGTGCCCGCCTTGACGTGCCCGGCGCCGCGCACCCGCTCACCCTGAGTGTCTTCCCCGTCCACGCTCAGGCGCGGGTCAAGCCGCTCACCGGCCAGCAGCGCGATGCAGCGGACCGGGAGACACTGTGGCCGGGCACCAGCCCGCGCGAGGCGCGTGCGTGGGGCTGGGAGCTGACATGGCCTGGCCCGGACGGGACTCGCATCAACTATGAGGCACAGCAGGCCCCTTCGCGTGAGGCGGCGTGCTGGGCGGCCGGGCAGCACGCCGGCCACGTGCTGGCGGATCCATCCGAGGTGCGCCAGCCGTTGACCCACCGCCTCCTGGTGCCCCGCATGCGCATGCTCCCGGGGCGAACGCGGGTGGTGGACCTGCGGACACTGCTCGAAGCCGTGGCCGCCACCAGCACCGAGGACCTGGACCCCCGACGGCCGCCACAGGGAGCAGCGCGGTGGCCGGCGCTTCCCCACTGTGACTCCGAAGGCCTCCTCTCCCTTCCCGGGATCCTGATGGATCACCTGAACATGCCCTGGCCTCATGCTCACGAGCCCTTGGCGCAGCTCCCCGTCGACGATCCCGCCTTCGCCGCCCACCTCACGGCCCACGGCTTCGCCCTGACGCCCGCCGCCTGGGCCTACTTCAGCCACCTCGCCTCTCCCGGGCCCGAGCCGTTGCCGCTGCGTGAGCGCCACGCAGCGGCGATGACCGCGGTCCTGGCGATGCCCGAGGCCAACCCCGTCCACCTCACTGCCGAACTCGGCCCGCTGCCCACCGGGATGGAGTGGTCCCACCTGCTCATCCCGTTCCGCCTCAACGACTTCCTCCGCCCCGCCGATGACGAAAGCGACGGAAGCGATGACGAACGGCCGCCTTGGCAGTAACGGAAACCCTGCCGGGCTCTCGAACCTGGCTGCCCGACAAGTCGAACTCGGCGGGCAATTCCTGTGTCGTTCCGATGCCGCCCCCGCCGGCACTCGTGGTGACGTCCAGAGACGATGCCCCCGCCGGCTGACGTGCGCGTCCCGCGCGCCCTGGCGGAACCAGGCGCAGCGACGGGATGCTGGAGACGGCGACATGGCTCCGTCGCATAGGGGGGTGCCGGATGCGGACCAAGGACGTGCAGGTGGGCGGCACCTACATCGTCAGCGTGCCCCAGCGAATCCCGCCCGCGGTACGTGACCGTATCCCGCGCACCGCCGAGGCGTTCGCCGCCCACCTGCACCTATCGCTGCACCGGGGCCGGCGCTTCGACCTCACCATCACTGACATCCACCCGCCCGAGCGCACAGTCGACGGGATCGAATCGGTGACCACCAGCAAGGTCGGCCTCCCGCTCACCGAGGGCCAGGCGCAGGCCCTCGGCCTGCCCGAAGGCATCTACCGCATCGAAGGACTCGTCTACGGCGAGGACGACAAGCTCGTCGAACTCCCCACCACCCTCTCCTACACCGGCCTGCCGATTCGGTGGCTGTCCCCGCTGGGCACCGTCACCGTCCTGGGCGACGACTCGGCCGCGTTCTACCGCTGGCTGACCCGCACGGAGGCCACCGGCCGGGGGGCCCTCACTGCGTCTAACGGGTTTCCGGGTCTCGCAACGGGTCCGGTGCCGCTCGCCATGGTGTTGGTGTCGGCTTTCGGGTGCCGTCGGGCTGGCGGTGGAATCCGCCGACGGAGCGCAGGGTGGTTCCTGCGTCGAGGAGTCGGTTGCGGACCGCGCCGAAGGAGGTTCCTGTGCGGGCGGACAGCTCGCGGATGCTGGCCCCTTGTTCGTACAGCGCCCGTAGCTCCCGGGCGCCGCGGTGCCGGGAGTCAGGTGCCTGGTGTGGGTGCTGCGGTGCTGCGGTCCTGTCGGGTCCTGCGTCGGGGCGCGCCGGCCGCCGGCCTCGGGGGCGCAGGCGCGTGCCGGCCTCCACGAGCAGGTCCCGGACGCTCTTTGCGGAGTGCCCGGTCGCCTGGGCGAGCTCGCGGAGGGTGGCCCCGTTCTCGTACATCCGGCGAAGCTCGGTGGCCAGGAGGCGGCGGGTGCGCGCATCCCGAATCTCGATCCTGCTGTGGCGCGCTGGAGGACGATCGGCCCGCATTTTCGTACCTATCAGGCATATTGCAATGATCATGATGGATGTGCAGCTATTGTTACTTTACCTTCTCTTTGATATCGAAAGATGACGCTGTGGCACCCTCTGTTCTCCCTTCCGGCCGGACCGGCGGCCCTACTCCCGCGCCGCGGCGCCGGGTGGTGGTCACCGGGCTGGGCGCCATCTCCCCGCTGGGGGCGACCGCGTCCGAAACCTGGGATGGCCTGCTGGAGGGCAGGTGCGGGGTACGGGTGCTCGAAGGGGAACCGTTCAGCGCTCTGCCGGTGCATGTGGCGGCGCCCAGCGCTGCGGATCCCGCTGAGCAGCTGTCCCGCGTGCAGGCCCGCACCATGAACCGCGGCACTCAGTTCGCTGTCGCCGCCGCCCGCGAAGCGTGGGCCGACGCGGGCTTCGACCACGGTGCCGTCCGCGACGGTGCGATCGATGCCCGGCGCGTCGGCGTGTCGATGGGCACGATCATCGGCGGGGCGCCGGTCCTGGTCACCGCCGACCACACGCTGTCCACCCGCGGAGCCCGGTATGTCTCGCCGCACACGGCGCCGATGGTCGTACCCAACGGCGCCGCGGCCCAGGTGGCCCTCGACATCGGCGCCCGGGCAGAGGCCCGGACGGTGGTCGCCGCCTGCGCCTCCGGAACCGAGGCGATCGGGCAGGCCATCGACCGCATCCGCGCCGGTGCCGCCGACGTGGTTCTCGCCGGCGGCACCGAAGCCGTCATCACCCCCAGCGTCATGGCTTCCTTCACTGCCATGCGGGCCCTGTCCAGCGCGACTGATGTCCACACGGCGTCGCGGCCCTTCGACAGGGACCGCGATGGGTTCGTCCTCGGTGAAGGCGCGGGGATCCTGGTCCTGGAGTCAGAAGAGCACGCGCTCGCGCGCGGAGCGCGGATCTACTGCGAGGCCGCCGGGTGGGGCGTCTCCGCCGACGCCCACCACATGGTCGCCCCGCGCCCCGACGGGGAAGGCATCGTGGACGCGATCCACAAGGCCCTCACCGATGCCGGCACCGACATCGACAGCGTCGCCCACATCAACGCACACGCCACAGCGACACCCAACGGGGACGCCGCGGAAGTCCTCGCCCTGACCAAGGTCTTCGGCCAGGGCGTCGCCAACGTGCCGGTCACCGCCCCCAAGGGAGCCCTCGGCCACATGCAGGGCGCCGCCGGCGGTGTCGAAGCCGTCGCCACCGCACTGACCCTGCACCACCAGCTCATACCGCCGACCACCGGCTTCCAGACTGCCGATGACGACAACCCGCTCGACATCGTCACCGGAGCCGCCCGTGCACTGCCCAAGGGCGACGTGGCCCTGAGCAACTCCTACGGCTTCGGCGGCCACAACGCCGTCCTCGCCTTCCGCCGCGCCGCATGAGCGGCCCCGCCGCCCGTACGCGCAACCGGCATGCCCGATCTTCAACAACCTGACGGTATGGACCATTTCGTGACTCACTCCAGCGAATCCACCTGCCCCGACGCGGACACCTTCGTGCAGATCCTGCGCCTCCTGCACGCGGCCGAGCCTGCCACCCCCTCCAGCTACGACATCCCACAGCGAAAGGCTCTGCGGACGGCCTGCCTGGCCGCCGCCGCTTACGGCACCCTGGCCAGCGAGGCCATGCGCGCAGAACTCGAACTGCTCGCCATCGAGCCGGACCTCGATGAAATCACCACCTCCCGCGCGAGCGTGCTCCCCGCGATGGCCGGCGACACCCCCGATGACCTGCCCGCCATCTGGTACTGGCAGGCGTCCTTGATGGCCGGACAACTCCTCCAGGCGCGCAAGTCCACGCCCCACAGCGACCCCGGGCTGGACGCCATCAGCGACACCGCCCGCGCATTGATGCTGCTCCTGCAAGCCCACCTCTCACCGCCGGTACAGGCAGCCGCCACCCTGGCCGAAGCCAACGAGATGCTGGCCTGCGCCCGCACCCGCATCAGCGACCCCCGCCGGACCTGACCCGCCCTACGCGTGAGCGGCTCGGAGCGCAGATGCGCGGCTCGAAGGGGTCTTGCGTTCGATACGCGTCAGGAGGGGAAGGGGCAGAAGGCAAGGTGCTGGTGTTGGCCGCGGGCCCGCTCCGGGCGTGCGGAGGGGCCCCGCCGGGGGCGAAGGGGATAGAGGGATGGCGTAGAGCCGCTGAGCGGCCGGATGCCGCCGCTGCCGTGGTGGTCAGCCGATAGAGCTGTCCCACTGGACGGTGGGGGCGTTCATGCCGGTTGCGGTGCTGGTGAAGGTGAACAGGCGGGAGCGGTCGCGGCCGTCGTGGCCGGGGCCGTAGGTGTACCAGGCGGCGATGTCCTGCTTGCCGTCGCCGTTGAAGTCGCCGGAGACGACCTCGCTCCAATTCCAGTTCCAGCTGTCGGATCCGCTGTCCCAGACCTTGTTCGGCGCGCTGACGCCGGCGGTGGTGCCGCCCATGGTCCACAGGCCGGTCTGGCTGCGTCCGTCATTGGTCTGGCCGTAGTTGTACAGAACGCCGATGTCGGCCTTGCCGTCGCCGTTGTAGTCGCCGGCGGTCACCTTGCTGGCATTCCAGTTCCAGGAGTCGCCCTGGCTGTCCCAGACCTTCGTGGGGGAGGTGAGGCCGGAGGCGCCTCCGGAGAACCACAGGCCGGTGCGGTTGCGGCCGTTTTCGCTGCCGTAGTTGTACAGGACGGCTACGTCCTGCTTGCCGTCGCCGTCGAAGTCGCCCGAGGTGACCTTGCTGGCGTCCCAGTTCCAGCTGTCGGACCCGCTGTCCCATACCTTCCTGGGGGCACTGATGCCGGTGTCAGTGCCGGTGAAGGTCCACAGGCCGGTCTGGCTGCGGCCGTCATTGGTCTGGCCGTAGTTGTAGAGGACGCCGATGTCGGCCTTGCCGTCGCCGTTGTAGTCGCCGGCGGTCAGCTTGCTGGCATTCCAGTTCCAGCTGTCATTGCCGCTGTCCCAGGCCTTGACCGGAGTTTTGAAGCTGCTGCCGGTGCTGGTGAAGGTGAACAGTGCGGTGTGGTTGCGGCCGTTCTCGACACCGTAGTTGTACAGGGCGCCGATGTCGGCCTTGCCGTCACCGTCGAAGTCGCCGGAGGTGAGCTGGACGGAGTTCCAGTTCCAGGAATCGTTCTGGCTGTCCCACCAGGTGCGCGGCGCCGTCAGGGCCTTGCCGTCGCTGGTGAACACCCACAGCGCGGTGCGGTTACGGCCGCCAATGTTGCCGTAGTCGTACAGGACGGCCACGTCGTCCTTGCCGTCGCCGTTGAAGTCCCCGGAGGTGAACTCGGACTGCTTGGGCAGTGCCCGGACTTGCTGGATCCATGGATTGAGATCGTCCACCCGAGCCGACACGGCCCCGGTACGGGTCTCTGAGGCATCAGTGCCGAGGCAGCCTCCTTGCCAGGAACGGGAGTTGACAGCGACCAGCTCCGTCTGGTCGCCCGACCCGCGCACTACCGGGCCGCCGGCGTCACCCTGGCAGATCACGGCCTTGTCCGAGCCGTTCAAGCTCACCGCACGGCCATCGACGGCGCCCACCGTGAACACGCCCGAGTGGGCCTTATCGGGTACCCATTCGGTCCTGGTCCGTCCGAAGCCGGTCGAGGTCAGCTGCTCACCCGGCGCGGGTGCGGCAGAGGCGATCTTGGCTGGTGTCACGCCCGGAACGGGCTGGGCCAGCTTGACCATCACCACGTCCCGGTCGGTACGGGGTACCAGTTCGACGGCTTCCTGCACACTCCCGGTGGACTGGGTCAGGTCCATACGGCCGACGGTCACCGTCGTCTTCACAACTGGTCTGCCCGCCTTGACGGCCTGGCCGTCCATGGTGAAGCAGCTGGCCGCGGACAGTACCCACTGTGGGTCCACCAGCGCACCAGAACAGGCTTGCTTGTCCGTGACGTTGATCTTCGCGGTGAACGCGTACGTGCCGTTGGTGACGTCGGTGCCCGACAGGGCCGTGGCGGGCGTGGCGGCGGCCAGTCCGGCCGCCGCCGTTGCCGCTGCAAGAAGACCGGCAGCCCAGGTGGTGCGTGAAGTCTTTCCAGACATGGTGATCCTTGGATGTGTTGAAAGGTGAAGAGTCCCGCTGGAGCCCGGGCGGGGCTATACGTCAACCCGCAGGAAGCTTCGAGAATGCGATGAGTCGGCTGGACAGCGCCATGTCGGGCCCCGCGGACCGTCGGCATCACCGAGCCGGTCGAAGGTGATACGGCCGGGCGCGGCTGACGCGCATGGCCCTGGCCTCAGCGCACCACGGGGCGTTGATGGCGGGTTTACGGACTCCGCCGTTGTCTCGGGAGAGGGCAGGAGAGAGACGCTGGTGATGAGGATGAAACCTTCATCGGGACGGGGCCCGGCGCATCGCTGTGCCCATAGGTACAGGACAGTCCGCTGGACAAGCGCCTGCTGATGGTGTGTCGATACGTGGTGGTGCCGGTTGGTGTGTTGAGTCTGCGGAGGTGCTCCCCGGGGTCCGCCTGCGCCGCGGACGGCGTCTTCCGTCGGCAGCGCAGGCGGGAGGGGGGATTGGTCAGCGGGTCCAGGCGTCTGTGCCGCTGGCGAGGGTGCCGTCGCCCTTGCCCTTGTAGACGGTGAACTTCTGCTGGTTGTTCCAGAGGCTGCCGAGGTCGGTCTTGCCGTCGCCGTCGAAGTCGCCGCCCAGGATGGCCTGGACGCTCTTCCAGCTCTTGTCCGGCCACATAGACACGCCGTCGCTGAGGCCGCCCTTGCCGTTGCCGTAGCGCACCAGTGCCCCGGCGCCGTCGGTGATGACGACGTCGTCGCGACCGTCGCCGTTGAAGTCACCGGTGGTGAGCTTGGAGGCGACCTTCCAGGAGGGGTCCTTCCACATGCTCTGCGAGCTGCCCAGCACACCGTCGCCGTCGGTGGGGTAGGCGTAGAGGTCGCCGGTGGACCAGACGGTGAGCAGGCCGTCGCGGCCGGAGGTGTCCGGCTTGAACCGGGCGATCTGGAGCATGCCGTTCCAGTCGGTTTTGGTGTCCGTCCACAGCAGCTTGCCTTCGGCCAGCTTGCCGTCCGGCTTCCCCGCATACAGACGCAGGCGCCCGTCGGCCCATACGGAGGCGATGTCCATCTGGCCGTCGCCGTTGAAGTCGCCGGCCACGATCTTGGTGGCGTTCTTCCAGCTGCCGTCGTTCCACAGCTTGCGCCCGTATTCGAAGGTGCCGTCGGCCCGGGCGGCGAAGGTGTGGAGGGTGCCGTCCTTGAGGACCACCGCCAGGTCGCTGCGGCCGTCGTTGTTGAAGTCACCCGCCGTCATCACCGTGGTGACATCCGGGAGCAGCTTGGCCAGCTGCGGCCGGAAGTCGGCGGTGTTGCCAATGGGCTGGTTGAAGGTGCCCAGGCCGTCGACGCGGGTGTCGAGGGCGCTGGTGCGGGTCTCGGCGGGGTCGGTGCCCAGGCAGCCGCCCTGCCAGGAGCGGCTGTTGACCGCCACCAGCTCAAGGGTGCCGTTGACGTTCCGCACGGCGGGCGCGCCGGCGTCGCCCTGGCACAGCACCGCTGCATCAGACCCGTTCAGACCGATCGAACCGCCGTCGACGGAGGCGACCGTGAAGGTGCCCGAGTGCGGCTTGTTCGGCACCCACTCCGTCTTCGTCCGCCCGAAGCCCACCGACTGCAGCTGCTCACCGGCGACCGGAGCCGACTTGCTCAGCTTCATGGGCTTGGCGTCTACAACCGGCCAGGCCAGGGGCAGCAGCGCCACGTCACGGTCCGGATGCACGTTCACGTATGTGGCATCCACCGTGCTGCCGTCCGTAGGGCCGAGGTCGGGACGGCCGACCGTGACCGTCGTCTTCACCGCGGGCTTGCCGGTCTTCGCCGGCTGACCACCATCAGCGAAACAACTCGCCGCCGTCATCACCCACTGCTTCTCAACCAGTACGCCTGAACAGGCCTGCTTGTCACCGAAGTTCACCTTGACCGCATAGCCAAGATCACTGTCCTTCGCATCGGCACCCGACAGGGCACCGGCAGGGGCAGCAGTGACGAGACCGGCCGCCGTGGTGAGAGCGAACAGGCCAGTGAGCCACGCGGTGCGTGGTCGCTTTCCAGACATGGTGGTCCTTATGGATAAAAATGGATTCGGGGGTCCGAAGCAGGACCCAAGGCCGCGATCGGCCGTTATCGATGGAGCGCCGAGCCGGCGGGCCACCGTTGTCTATGGTTTGCGCGACTCGCCGCAGGTGCGCCGCGCTGCTGCTTGATGAACAGGTTCTGGTGGCTGTGCTCGGCCCGCCCGCGCCGGGGTGGCCGAGGGCAGGATGCGGGGCGGAGGTTCCTGCTGTGTCCTACTTGGTCGCCCGGAGTTCCACCAGCGCGTACTGGTGGCCCGGGTCGGCAGTCTCGCCGACGGGGGTCCACTGGTCCTTGGTGATGTCGAAGGTCTTCTCTTCGGTGCCGAGGGTCATGTCGGCCTTGGTGTTGTAGTCGTTGCCCTTGATGAGGTGGACCGAGGGGAGTTCCATCGTCAGCCACCCGGAGTTGCCGGTGACCTTGAAGCAGGACTTGGGCTTCTCGCGGGCCCTGATCTCGATGAAGCCGGTGCCGCTGGCGCAGTCGACGAGGGTGATGTGGCCGTCGCCTCGCTTGAGGATGATGTTCTTTTCGGCGAGGATCTTTTCGGCGTTCGGGTAGTCGAAGTGCTCGACAGTGGAGCCGGGCTGCTCGGTGGCGGCCGGCGCGGTTCCCTGGGATGCCACTCCGGTGCCGGTCGCGGCGAGCCAGGCCAGGGTGCCAGCGGCGGCTGCGGCAGCGATGGTACGCGTCAGCAGTTTGTTCCGCTTCGGCTGCGCTGTATGCGTGGGGCGTGCCTTCATGACGATCCTCGAGTCGTTGATTCCGCTCGGCCATCCAGAAACGTGGTCTGGAAGAACGCGGGAGCGAAAGAAATCGGAAAGAGTGCTCGCCTCTCATGTGTGGGCGTGCCCCGTAATGAAATCCCGCAGAATGGCCTTCTGTCCAATTCATCGGCCACGAGATCGGACGGATGGCGGGAACCTTGGAGTGACTCTTGCCACGTCCTGAAAGAGTTGCACTTAAGATTGTGAAGAATCTATAAAGATCTGTGCTCGATCCGGAATCAGAGTTTGACATAAAATGAGGCCCCGTCGGAGACATGCGATCCGACGGGGCCCATCCAGATGACCAATCCTCCGGTCAACCCATGGTCGACTCTCCTGATTCGTCAGCGAGCAGCGCCAACGCGTGAATCAGGGCCTCAAGTGCCACGATGTAGCACCTGAACTCCTCCAGCGGAGCGATGTATTCCCTGGTCTGAGGGCGGATGTCCTCAAGGCTGCGACGCAGGCTTTCGACTTCCAGGACCAGAGGATCGATGTCCGAGATCTCGCGAGGATCCAGAGACCCACTCTCGACCCGGATGGCATATCCAGCGATATACCCGTCGACAGCGAGCAGCGAGGAACCCCAGTCACTGAGCTCCTGCACTGCGGGACGACTGGGAAAAGGAAGGGCCATGAACGCTGCGAAAGCGTCCCGGAAACCCTGCCACTCAGTCCCACCAGGTGACGATCTTTCCTTCATTGGTATATATCCCCTTCCCACCGAACAGCCCCCCGTCGATCGTCCATCCCCACGAACCATCCTTGAGTTTCGTCCGTACCCGATCTCCCGGCTTCGACTTCTTCCAAAGATTTAGGGCTTCGGTCGTGTACTCGGCAAAGGTCCGCCCCTTGCCGTGCTTGTCGAGATGATATACGGCGCTTTCTTCGACAGTCATGTTCGTCCCGGCCCAGTGCTGCATCGCATCGGCATCGGCTCCACAGAACTTGGCGCCGCCCGCGTTGTGCACCAGCACCGGCACGGTGCCGGCGGCGACGAAGTAGGTGTGAAGCTCACGAACCGTCAGGTTGTAGACGCGCTGTTCGGGAACGGTCCAGGCCCGGGTCGAAGTGACCTGCACCTCTTCACCGGTGGCGCTCCGCAGCGGCATGCCGGCCTTGATATCGGCGGCCGTCTTCCAGGTGTTGCTGGTGCCCCCTACCCAGAACGGGTGTCCGTCGGTGGCGACCACCGTGCCCTTGGGGGCTTCACCGGCTCCGCCGATGCCGATGCTGACCAGGTTCTTGGACCCGTTGCCGACGATGGTCGCCTCAACCGGCTCGGCCTCCGTGCGGCCGGAGCGCGGGTCGGTGGCGAGGACCCGGTCGCCGACACGGATGTCTTCGATCGCCTTCGTTCGACGGTCGCCCATCAGGACGCGCGTTCCGGGAACGAAGCTGTTCTTCGCGCACGGCGCCTTCTTGAGCAGCTTGGCCCGGAGCGCGACC
Organism: Streptomyces sp. NPDC050485; assembly: GCF_044458185.1. Taxonomy (NCBI): domain Bacteria; kingdom Bacillati; phylum Actinomycetota; class Actinomycetes; order Kitasatosporales; family Streptomycetaceae; genus Streptomyces; species Streptomyces sp. NPDC050485. The sequence goes on from NZ_JBITHR010000031.1 coordinate 49,863, forward strand.
AGCGCCAGGTCGCCAAGACACTTGGGCGACTTGCCCTGAAGGCACTTTTCGACCTCATCCGCGCCGACGTACCAGGCGATCAGACGGTCGAGATATGTGCTGGTGATGCAGCCCATACCGCCGGCCCCGTCGCCGCCGCAGACGAGCAGCGTCTCACCCGGCTTGAGCTCTCCGTTCGACAGGAGATCCGAGCGGTAGGTGACCAACCGCTTCTCGAGGGCGCTTCGGAGCTCCTTGTCGGACAGGGGCTTACTGGCTCCCTGCGCTTCCTGCTTGATCTGGGCCGTCAGCTCCGCAAGGAGCATGTCGGCGGCGGTCTTCATGGCTGATGAGGAGGCCTTTGACGCCGCTTCGGCGTCCTTTCCCGCAGCCAGCGCCGAGAGACTCGCCTGGTAGGCGGACGTCCTCGCCTGCGCGGCGTAGCCGGAGGCGACCGTTGCTGAATGCTGGGCCTGTCCTGCGGACCGTGCCGCCGACCGGGCAGCCTGCTGGGCCGAGGCGGCGGCGTTCCTGGCTGTCTTCGCCGACTCCTCGGCGCGGCGGGAGGATTCCGCCGCTGCGTCCGCGGAAGCGTTCGCCTGCTTTGCGTAGCCGTCAGCCTGCTTGGCGGAATCGTTGGCCTTGTTCGCCCACTCGCCTGCCTCGGCGGCGTCCCTCCGGGCGTCAGCCGCGGCCTTCTGGGCGTCAGAGGCGTCCTTGAGGGCCAGGAACGCCGACTTGTAGGAAGCCTGCAGCAGGCCGTTCATCTGGGAAATATGGGTGGCGGCATTCAAGTCCCGCTGCCTGGCCTTGTACAGGCCGACGTCCAGGAAGGTGCGCAGCCCGTCCGGCGGACCCGTCAGCGCGGCCTGCGCCGCCGCCTTGACCTCCGGGCCCCCGGACGCCAGGGCCTGCCCGACCGCTACACGGTCGTCGTCCTCGCGAGCCTTGTACTGCCCGACTTCCAGGAACTGCACCATGTCAGCCGCGGTGCCGTCCAGCGCCTTGCTGGCTGCTGCCTTCACTCCCGGCCCGCCCGTCGCGGAGAGCTTGCCGATGGCGACCTGGTCGTCATCCTCCTTGCCCGGATAGGCCCGGGTGCGCAGGAACTCCCGCACTTGGTCGACCGGCTTGTCCAGCACATTCAGCGCGGCCTGCCGCTGCGCGGGAATCGCGGAGTTCGCAGCAATGTGGGAGACGCTGGCGCGATCGTCCTGCTCCAGAGCCGTCGCGAGCCCCGCGCGGACGAACTGGGCCACGTCCGCGTCGCTGCCCGACAGGGCGAACTCGGCGGCATCCCGCACCCAGGTCCCGCCGGTGTTCAGCATGTTGACGGCAGCCTGCCGTCCCTTGGCGGCTGTGATGTTCGGGTCGGACGCCTGCGAGGCGTCATCGAGCAACTGCTTCGTCGCGGTGTTGAGCTGTTGGAGGCGGCCGACCTCGTAAGCACCGGCAGCCACACGGGCGTCGTGGGCCCGACTGGCCTCCCCGGCCGTCAGTACCTCTTGGCCCTGCTGCTGTGCCAGACGCTCGGCGTCGGCCTTGCGGGCCGCCTCGATCACGGAGGAGGCCTGCTGGGCAGCCGTCAGCGCCCGGTTGGCGGCTTCGGTGGCCGAGTTGGCCGCGGTGGTGGCTGCGGCTGCGGCGTCCTTCGCCTTGCCCGCCTCCTCCGCGGCTTTTCTTGCCGCCTTCGCCGCATTCTCGGCGTGCTGCGCGGCTGCCTTGGCGGCGTCCCGCGACTGCCGGGCAGCGGTGGCTGCCTCCTTGGCGTTGGTGTACGCGGCGTTGGCCGCGCGTGTGGCCTGATCGGCGAGCCTCTGGGCGCGTGCCGCCGCCGCCTGTGCCTCCTCGGCCTTGCCACCCGCCTCGCCGGCCCACTTGCCGGCATTCGCGGCCGATGTGGCCGCAGCGGCTGCGTTCCTACCGGCGCTGGCCGCCGACAGCGCGGCTGTCGCGGCATTGTCGGCGGCGACGCCGGCTTGGTCCGCTGCGTCTGCGGCCTTGTGCGCGCCGCTGGCGGCGGCATCAGCCTGTTCCGCCGCCTGCCGCGCCTTCTTCGCCTGAGCGGCGTCACCAGCAGCGGCCGAGGCAGCGGAGTGCGCGGAGGCGGCCGCCTTGCCCGCCTGGCTGGAGGCGTAGGCCGCCTGTGCTGCCGCAGTAGCGGCGGCCCGTGCCGTCGCGTTCGCGGCCGCAGCTGCAGATACGGCCGTCTGAGCCGCTTGGGCCGCACGGTCGGCAGCGGCCGCTGCGCGGGAAGCGGCTGCTGCCGCCTGGGTGGCCGAATCCTTGGTCTTTTTGGCTTCGTCGGCCGCTTCCAGTGCCGCCTTCTTGGCCGCAGCAGTGGCCTTCTCCGCCTTGGCGGCCTCCTCCTTGGCCGTCTCGGTCAGCTCACTCGCCTGCTTCTGCGCCTTGTCGGCGAGTTCGGAAAGCTGACCGACGGTGAGCGCCTCCTGGTCACGCGCGGCCGCGACTTCCCAGCCGTGGTCCAGGAACTCCTGTATGTCCTCGGGAGTACCGTCCAGGGCCTGGCCCGCGAGCCGCTTGACGTTCGGGCCACCGGTGGCCATCAACTGGCCGACACGGACCTCATTGTCATCCGTCCGAGCCTGGAACTGACCCTTCTGGAGAAATGCAAGCTGATCATCGGGTGTGCCGTCCAGCGCCTTATTTGCCGCACGCTTCACCCCTGGACCGCCGAAGGCCATGACGCGGCCTATGCTGACGCGCACATCGTCTTCATAAGCAGGCAGAAATCCGTTGTCCAGGAAGTCCTGCAGCTGCTCGGAGGTGCCGTCCAGCGCAGTACTCGCTGCTGCGCGTACACCAGGCCCACCCTTGGCCATGATTTCGGCGACCCGCACCCGCAAGTCGTCGTCTTCGAGCTTCGGCAGCTCGTGTGCCATGAACTCCTGAATCTGCGCATCCGACCCGACGAGCGCAGCCTCCGCACCCCCTCGTACCCCCGGGCCCCCGGATTTCCAGGCACCTACAACATCAGATCTGCTGTAGGTTACGGACTCTTCGGCGGCCATAGCCGGACGCAGCTCGATACCCAGTGTCATTACCAGGGCTATCAATGTCGCCACGACGCCGCGCCATCTTGGCGCGGCTCGCAATCCGGAATTCAAGTGAAGCTCCCTCATTTTAGTGACATTCAGCTGAACCTTACTAAAATGCGAAGCCTGTTCTGCGCGTCCCGCCACCTATCCCGAACGGCAAAAAATAGCATAGGACATTTCGCTGTCGCGAACCGAGGTGTCATTTATGAAAGGCCAATGGAGCCGTCCGGCAAGGTTGCCTCAGCGAAGTAACTTTACCACGTCATGGAGTTTCCTTTGCTGAAAGACGTATACGGGCAAAGGCGACATAACGTCTGAAAAGTGAATCGGTTCTGTGATGCCCAGCACTTCCAGGGGAGTTCCATCCATCACTGTGTAGGGATGGTGGAGGGCTTGGTCGGTCTCCGCAGTTCCGAATTGTCTGTCACCGTGCTCAGTAACAGGCCCGTGAGGTGGTGGACTGCGGGATCATTTCGCCTGGGGATTCCCTGCTCATGAGGGTCTAGGTCTTCGAGGAAACGCCGTCCTCGGCCATGGCGTCCAGATCGGCTTTGCCCCCAACGACCGCTCTTGACCGCGCAGCGCGCCACATCACGTGCTCACGCGATTACCAGCTCAGGACTGTCGGCGGTCGGGGGACGGGCGGCTGCGACAGTGGGGGCATCACAGGGTGGTCGTGCCTTGGATGAGGGTCCTGGGTCTGCGAGTGTGGCGGGGCGGGCGCCGTGGGGAGTTGGGGTCGCGCGGCCATGGGGTGTCCGCGTGGCGCCGGCCCCCTTTGCGGCCCTTCGCGGGGTCCGGATACGACTCAGGGCCCAGCTACGGCTGCGGGGCCCTGAGTCTGTGCACCTCACTGGGGGGTTGAGGCGAGTGGTTCAACGAGTTCCTGGCCGACCAGTTCCGGGCTACTGCTGCTGCGGTACGCCCTCGTGGGGCTGTGCGGGGTGCCCGGGGGTGGGGTGTCCGGGACGGACGTCCGTCACTGGCAGGGTTGCCAGCCGTCCACCCCGGACGGGTGCCAGCGTAGTGAGGGCTGCGTGAGAGGGGCGGGCGGGGGCCCGTTGACTCAACCGAGGCGATGGCTCGTCTTCGCGCGCGATTCGTTTGCGCGATGTCTGATATTGACGGCGGAGCGGGTCGGGGGCGGTCTACCGTTTCCCGGGTGAACCACATAGACGGGCCGCAGGTTGGTGGGGACGCCGGTTCCACCGTGGGGCCGCTCACCTCCGAGGATGTCTCCGGACTTGTCCCGCTCCTGCTTGCCGAGGTGGGGCAGGCTTTCGACAGCTCCCGTTGGGCGTTGGTCAATTCCGGCACCGAACGGGTCAGGTGGCGGCGGTACGCCGGAGCGGCACTGAGCCACTGCTGTCGGTTGCTGGCTGAGATGGAGACGGCGGCACGCGCTGAGCAGGAGATGGCCGCGCGCCTTCTGTTTCGGGCACATCTGGAGGCCTGTGTGGTGTGCCTGTACATCCATATCGGCGAGTCCCCGGCTCTGGAACGCCTCGCGCGGGCGGAAGTGCGGTATCAGGAAGGTCTCCAGCAGGAGGCCGACACCATCGACGCGACGCTCGCCGCCGCCCGCAAGGAAGCCCGCACACGGCGGAAGAGGGTGGAGAAGGAGAACGGTCACAAAGCCCGGTGGAACGCAGCCAACCCCGCCGAAGATGCGAAGTCTTTGACTGAGTTGCCGCACGCGCCGCAACTCAAGCCGCTGAGCCTCGACCGCAGCGAGGCGATCGCGGAGTTCGGCACCTTGGGGGCACAGGAGCTGACGGTCTCCCAGATGGTGGACACCCTCACCAAGTGGGGGCCGACGCGCGGCTTCGCCACGGAGAACTTGCGAATCCTCTATTTCTACTACCGTCACATGTCCGGGCTCGGGACACACACCACCATGACCGTTCTAGGCGAGTACGTGCCCGCCGGACCAAGCGACTCGTTCGTCAAAGTGAAAGCGTCCCCGACCCTGCGGACAGCTGACCAACTGCCAGGCATGGCCTTGTATGCGACCGCCTATGCGGCGCAGTATGTACTCGGTGCGCAGGGGTGCGATACACCTGTCGCCGACCGGATCGAAGCCACGCTCCACCCCGACCCTGCTGGCCGCTCAGCCTGATCCTCCGGGACCTAAGCCGGTAGGAAACGGCTGCCACGGCCGTCGGCACTACGGTGGTGGTGACAGGTCCGTACCGGATCCGGGCGTGAAGCAAGAATCGGCCGCACCCACGAGATTCGACAAGCGGGACTGCGTCTTCCACGGCACAGTCACCGTCGCCGCGATCCGGCTCTGGCTCCACCCGTGATCAGCCCCGGGCGTCGGGATCTACTGGGAATCCGGTTTGACGTTCAACCTGGTCGGATGGTCAGGTCAGGACATGGAAGTCAGCACGACCGGTGATCGAGTACCCGTAGAAGCGGTCGAGCTCCTTGAGGCACTCCTCAAGGGCGACGACCCTGTTCATCGCGCTCTGCGGGCGCAGATCCCGCATCTGCGGGTGGCCGGGCACTGCACGTGCTCCTGCGCCAGCATCGATCTCGGCCTGGACGAGACCCTCACGCCTGCCGCCCTCATCGCCGATGATCCCGTCGTCGCCGAGGCCGAAGTCGTCGATGCCGACGGGCAGCCCATCGGCGGGGTTCTGGTCTTCGCCCATGCCGGCTACCTGTCCTATCTGGAGACCTACACCTGGCTCGACGAGCAGATCACGCAATTCCCCTCCCCAGACCGGCTCCGCTGACGCCTCTGACGGCACGGCCTTCCAGAACCGGAGAGTCCCATGCGTTCGGCATGATCCGCCGGAGCCCTAGGCCCATTCGATGCCGAGCTCTCGTAGCGCATCCAGCTGCTCTTGGGTGAGTTTGTCGCGCCTCGTTTTGGTGTTGGAGATCCATACGCCCAGCTTCACGGCCATCGGTTCCGTCTCGCCGTCGTCTGTGATCTGTTCGCTGTGGCCGCGTGGCACCGGCCGGTTGGCGCCTTCTCGCTCCACCCACTGTGCGAGGGCCGCCAGGCCCCGCTGGAACGCCTGCTGCGCCTTGCTCGGGCTCTTCGCCGCGCGACCGGTCGCCGGGGCGGTGGACGGTGCCTGGGTGGGCTGTACGCCCAGTGCGGTCAGTCGCTCCTGTTGCTTGGTCGACAACTGTGCCCAGGTGGCTGGCTGTTTCTGCTGCTGGAGCCATTTGCCGATGTCGTCGCCGTCCATCAGTACGCCGGGTGCGATGTCGGGGAGGCTGCCGTCGGCGTCGACGAGGTCGGCGAGGATGCGGTGGTGGCGTTGCCAGTGCAGTGGCCATGGGCAGTCCCAGTCCGCGTCGATCGCGGTGAGCTGCGCCGCGCGTACGGCGGCTCGTTCCGGGTCCTTGCCCAGGCCGTTCTTCGCCCCCTTCCGCCGGAGGTTGGCCAGGTGTTGCCCGACCGGCACCATCGCCTCGGCCTCGCCCCAGACCGCGTCCTGTCGCGGCGCGAGGTGCCCGGTCGCCCGCCGGTACGACCGGAGCGCGGCGAGCTTGTTCTCCCAGGCTTCCTCGCCCGGCTCCCACACCATTCCGGCTTCGGGTGCGTCGAGCAGGGTCTTGCGCCGTTCTTCCAGTTCTCCGGCCCGGAGCGCCTTGCGTTGCTGGTGCACCCATCGCCCCAGGGGGAAGTCCTTGGTGATGCCGACCTCGGTCTCCACGTCGTAGGGGACGGCGTGCAGTCCGGTGATCTTGTTCTCGGCGCGCCAGCGGATGAGGGCTTGGTAGCCCTCCAGCCACACGAGCGATTCGGGCCGGTAGACGCGGGTGCGCAGGAAGGCGGCGATGGTTGCTGCGTCGCGTGGGCTGGAGAAGTGCAGCAGCGTTGATTCGGCGGCGGCGTCGGTGCCGTCCTGCTCCTGCTCCTGCTCCTGGTCCTCGCCGTCGCCCTCTCCGTCGGCGCCGACGATCCGGCCGTCCTCGTCCCGCTTCACGTGGATCTTGCGCTCGTGCTTGCTGCGGGTGAGGGCGCGGGAGGCGAGTTGCTCGACGAGGCGTTCGTCGTGGGAGCGCAGGCCTTGGAGGACGGCTACGAGCGGCTTGTAGCTCGCGGAGGCGACCATGTCGGTCGGGTCCTCCCCGGCCTCAAGGAAGACGGGCACGATGATTCGCGCGATTTTCGTGCTGCCGTCGCGGTTGGGCCGGAGCGCCCGGCCGATGTTCTGCACGATCTCGACCTGGGAGCCGCGGGTGTCGGCGAAGCAGATCGCCTCGACCCCGCGGTCGCCGGTGATGTCGACGCCTTCTCCGAGCACGCGGCAGCTCGCGAGGAAGGCACGGTGTACGCGGCGGTTGTTGGCGTCGATGCCGCCTGCGAACTGTCGGAGTGCCTCGCGTCGTTCGGCCACGAGGTGGTCGCCGCACAGCCATGCGGACCAGACGCGGTCGGGGGGTACGTGGCGGCCGGCCTCGAGCTCGTACAGCTCCGCCTCGATCGACGACTTCGGCAGGCTTTCCGCTTTCGCGAGGGCTTCGTCGGACGCTTCGGTGACATACAGCTCCGCGGCTGTCTTGGGCAGCTTGTCCGCGAACGCCTGTGCTTCCTCGACTCGTTGGTGGAATGTCATGACGGTCTTGAGGTTGTGGCGGGCGGCGTGTTCCAGGAGGGCGGTCTGCAGGAGTGCGAGGCGCCGGCCCCGCAGCGCCTCTTCCGAGACTCCGAGGGCGGGGGAGGGGTCGCGGATCTCCAGGACGTCGATCTCGAATCCGGCGAGGATCTCGCGCTCGATCGCTTCCGAGAGCCCGAGCTCGGCGATCCATGCGCCATAGGTTCCGTCCGGGTCGTCGGTCATGCTCGCGATGTCCAGCTCGCGTCCGTCCGCGCCCTTCTGTGGCCGGGGCGAGGCGAGGATGCGCGGGGTCGCGGTCAGGTAGAGCCGGAAGTCCGCGGGGATGCGGGCGTTGTCGTGGATCGCCGCCCAGGGCCGCCCGAGGTCACCGGCGGTGCCGTGGGCCTCATCCACGATCGCGAGGTCGAAGCCGTCCATCCGCTGCCCGTAGAGGTGCTCCCCGCCTGCCAGTGCTGCCTCCAGAGGGCCGCGAACCTTCCGCTGGCCCGCTGCTGTGATGTCCTCGCGGTCCACGAGCGAGGCGTACGTGGCAAGCACGACCACGGGTCCCTGCCCGGCCCACAGGGCGAGCTGGATCGGATTGGTGGTGGTGCGTACCCCCAGCTCGTTCAGGACCGCGTCGTTCTCCAGCGAGCACACCGCGACCATCGGCGCCCGGTGGCCCACCGACCGCCATGCCTGGGCGGTCTGCGCGAGCAGGTCCAGGGTGGGGACGGTGACGAGGATCCGGCCGCCCGGGAAGCAGTCCAGCGCGCACGCGGCGGCCGTGATCGTCTTGCCCGATCCGGTCGCGGACACGATCGTGCCCCGGGCACCCTGCGGGGGCACAGATGACCTTGCAGGAAATCCCACCCATTTACGGAAAGCCGATTTCTGGTCGACTTGGTGTTCCCTGAGAGCGATTCTCTGCATGTCGGTTTTCCTTTCTACGAGGTGGAGGTTCGGGCAGCGAGGCGTTTTTTGGTTGTGGCTATGAGTCGAGTCCTCTGAGTCCCCACTCGTCGAGTCCGGCGTAGATGGTGGCGGTCCGGCATTGAGGCGCGTTCATGACCTCGGCTTCGCCGCGGTAGATGGCGATGAGCGAAGTGGGGCCGCGCCACCAGGTGTCTGCGAGTCCGGCGACTTCCGGAACGGCCTCGAATCCTTCGAGCATGAGGTCGTCCACGGCGTCGCCCGTCAGTGTCGTGGTGGTGTGGGCGCAGCTGCGAGCGTGGGCGGCCAGTGCCAGCGCTTCCACCCATCCCTCGATGGTGGCGTGGAGCGGTACCCAGTTGCCGGCGTGGAGTCCGAACTCCCCGTTGGGACCGATCACGAACGAGTAGGGGAGAGCCGTGCGCTGCACTCCGGCTTCGAAGTGCCAGTCGGGGCCCGGTCCCTCGGGCACTTCTCCGCTGAGCGTCCGAGGCCCACCGTCGTAGTGGGGAGAAGGAGGAAGAACGAGGCCACCCCAGACGGCCTCATAGACAGACACCCGGTCGATCTGCGCTTCGGGGACACCATGCTCCATCCATCGAGCCCTGTACTGCTCGATGTCAGAACGGCCAGCCCAGTGACCGTGGGCTCGGATGAAGTATTGCGCCCTGCGAGTGATACCTGCAGGGATCTCCCTGTCGATCACCAATCTCCGCTCCTCACCATCTACCGTGTTTTCGCCAACGGTACATGCTGACAAAACCTGATGCACTCACTATGCTGGAACCCGACCCGAACGAGCGCCCCCCACCCTTGTAGCCAGCCTGGCCCGCGTCAGCGGGCCTCAAGGTTCTGGAGGCGTAGCCGGAGGGACCGTTGAGGCGGGGGAGCGCAGCAGACCCGCCGGCACTGGGCTGAAGCGAAGCGGAAGCCCGGTTAGCGTGGCGAAGTCCACGCTGCTCCGGGAGCGCAGCGGACGGAGCAGCAACCCGCCTGCGCAGCAGGCGGGTTGGGCGGGAGCGCAGCCTCCCGCCAGCGTTCCCGCGGAGCGGGAACGCAACACCCGCGCGCAGCGCGGGTGTTCGCTTGCACATCGCGCAGCGATGTGGTACCCGCTCCGCGGG
>NZ_JBITHR010000032.1:0-57622 GCF_044458185.1 Streptomyces sp. NPDC050485
CCCCGCGGAGCGGGTCCCTCAGCGCTGCGCGCTGAGCAGAGAACCGACCTGCTCCGCAGGTCGGTTCCCGGGTTCGCTGCGCTCTCCCGGTGAACTGAGTTGCTGCGCAACCCAGTTGCCGAGCTTTGTTCGGCCGGCCCTTCGGGCCGTGAAGTCCCGTGCTTTGCTTGGGACTTGGCCTCGCGGTTGCTCGGCCTGGCGGGCTCGCTGCGCTCCCCCACCCCGGCTTTTCGGCTTCGCCTCCAAGCCCCGGCCCGCTCCGCGGGCCAGTCTGGCTACGGGTACCGTGGTTCGTCTTGTCTTCGTGCCGAGCCACGGGGCGCGAAGAACTTAACCTTGACCGCGTTTCATATGCTCAAACACATGACCGAAGACTCCACCAGACCAGAAACCACCCGAACCCGCAGTAAAACCATCCTGGTTGCCGTCCTGGCCATAGGCATCGCCGGACTCGTCTGGGTAGCCGCCTGGCACTTCTTCGGATGGCACTACTGGGGCATCGCCTGGCTCGCTTCAAAGGCCGCAGTCAAAGCAGTCATCCTCGGCCCGCCCCTGGTGGCAGGGGCCATCATCTGGCTCCGCCAGCGATACAAGAAACCGGCCCCGCATCATCCCGTGGATGAGCAAGAAACCTGAATCATCGCCAGTCAAAATCCGGCAGCTCAGACTGAAGCGAAGGGCTGCAATTCATCTCTCTTGAGATACGGTCACCCCCTCTCATGTGATGCAGCACGTAAGAACCCCAGATGTCTCGATCTACCGGAGACCGCCCATTTTCGCGGGCCCTGCAGCTTCAACGCCGAATACCAGTCGCTGGTATCGACTACCGGATCCGAGGTCCTGGATCGGATCCGGCAACTACGATCCGCCGGTGCGTTGTACATACAGGCAGCGGCGCTGGATCCGGGTCCAGATGTGTGGCGCGTGGCTGGGGCAGGTCTTCAACTGCGGCTTCATTGCAGAAGCTACACAGCCCGGGAGTGGAGTCGGCACTAGTCATAGTCGACGATCCCACCCGAACCGTCATGATGTCTCGCGATTGAGAGCACGCCATATCCGCGACTGAAGGCCCAGCGCAGTACTTCCTAGTCGACGCGGGTGCGGCCGGTGCGCTGGAGGGCGGTGTGGGAGTGGGCGGTCAGGCGGGCCCAGTTGCGGAAGTTGCCGTGGGCGGCGTGGCTGTCGGCGAAGGTGATGTCGGGTCAGCGTCGGGGGCCTGGGACCCTCTGCCTGGTGCGTGGTGGCGCGCGCGAGAGCCGTTACGGGAGCCGGGCGGTCGGCCAGGCATGGGGTTCTTCCGCTCTCGGCGTCCCAAGCAAAATCCGGGACGGCGTCCCAAACCGCTGGTCACAGCGGTGGGACGGGGGTCAGGCGGCCTCATCGCGCCCAAGGACGGCGGAAAGGCGTGCGGGAGCGCCGCACAGTTGTCCCGCGTTGATCGCTCCGGTCTGCCGTCCCAGCCCGAGAGTGCTCGCTCACCCACGAACACCACTCACTGGGGGAACCCTCTTATGCTCGGCCCCTTCCGAATACCACGCCGGACGTCTACACGCGTCGGTTTGACGGGGTTGCTGGTCGCGGTCACCATGCTCACCGCATGCGACCCCACGAACGGCAACACGGACAGCAACTCCGCGGCGGACGCCGGCACCCGTTCCCTGGCCGCGCCGAACAGCGGGTCCTTCCTCGCCTACTCCGCGGCGAACACCGGGAACGCCGGGGGCGGAATCGCTCTCGAATCCCCCGCGTGCCCGACCGACATGAAGCAGGGCGAGAGCGACGGCTGCGTCCTCCAGCTCCAGCTGGAGCTGAACCTGACCGGCGCTGGGATCACCGCCGATGGCCAGTTCGGCTCGGCCAACGCCGCCGCCGTGCGCAACTTCCAGAGCGCCCACCACCTCGGCGCCGACGGCGTCGTCGGACCGGCCACCAAAACGGCCCTTGACTCCGCCGCTGGCGGCGTCAAGGGAAGCGTCGACATGTCCAACGCATGCGGCACCCTCCAGCAGGGCAGTCAGGGAGCCTGCGTCAGCACGTTGCAGCAGAAGCTCAACGCCGCCGGAGCCCACGTGGCCGCCGACGGCAATTTCGGCCCGGCCACTTACACCGCCGTAAGCAAGTTCCAGAAGGACCACGGGATTGTCGTCGACGGCGTCGTGGGCCCGGCCACCAAGGCCGCACTCAACGGATCGCCTACCAGGAGCGGTTCGGACATCAACCTGCTCAGCGACTGCGGCACCCTCCAGGAGAGCCCGGGCAGCCAAGGCAGCCCGGGCAGCCAGGGGGCCTGCGTCAGCACGTTGCAGCAGAAGCTCAACGCCGCCGGGGCCCACGTGGCCGTGGACGGCCAGTTCGGCCCGGCCACCGGCTCTGCGGTACGTGACTTCCAGAAGGCCCACCACCTCGACGCCGACGGCGTCGTCGGCCCCGCCACCAAGAACGCGCTGTACGGAATGAGCGGTTCAGGCAGCGGTGGCAACGGCGGTAGCGGCGGCGGCTCGTCGACGGCGATGGACCTGCGCACCCAGTGCGGAGTCCTCCAGACGGGTGCCAAGGGCGGTTGCGTCACCACGCTCCAGAACATGCTCAACCGCCTCGGGGCCGGTATTCAGGCCGATGGCGACTTCGGCCAAGGCACTGCCGCCGCCGTGCGCAACTTCCAGAACAGCAGGCACCTCCAGGCGGATGGTGTCGTGGGCCCGGCGACCAAGGATGCCCTGTACGGCGGCGGATCGGGACCCATCTCCACGGGCAACCCTCCGCCGCACACCGGGTCCATCGACTACACCAAGGTGCTCGCGGCGGCCAAGAACCAGGTGGGCTACCCGTACGTGTGGGGCGGCGGGCACGGGCAGCCCGGTCCTTCGACGGGCACCTGCGACCATTACACGGGATCCATCCAGCCCTGCCCGGCGGAGCACACAGTCGGCCTTGACTGCTCGGGCCTGGTACGTACCGCGTACTGGTTCGGCGCCGGGATCGATCTCGCCAACGGCGGTGACACCAACCAGCAGACCAGCGACAGCCACCTGGTGCCCATCTCCGCGGACCAGCGCCAGCCCGGCGACCTCGAGTACTTCGGTGACCACACGTGGCACACCCACCACGTGATCATCTACGCCGGGAAGGACTCCTCCGGTCAGGAGATGATGTACGAGGCACAGCAGACGGGGACGGACGTCCACTACGTCCGCCTGCGTCTCGACAGCCACAACTTCTTCTGGTACCACGTCGTCGCCTGATCCCGCCTCAGGGAACGCCCCCGCGAGCCACGGGCGAATTCCAGGGGTCGCTGCAACACAATTGATCAACTGGCTGTTGCCAGGAGCTTAGTGAGACGCTCGGCTGGGATTTCCCAGCCGAGCGTTTTGCGTGGGCGGCTGTTGAGTTCGGCGGCCACCGCCCAGATCATCCTTGCCGAGATCGGCGCGGACATGAGCCGTTTCCCCACCCCCGAACACCTCGTCTCCTGGGCGAAGTTGTATCCGCGCACGATCCAGTCCGGCGCAAAGAACACCGCGGGCCCGGCCGGTCAGGGCAACCCCTGGCTCAAGGGCGCCCTCGACAAGGCCGCCAACGCCGCCGCGCACGCCTCCCTCGTCGACCGCGACGACGAGCTGGGGATGGGCAGCGGGCCGCTGGAGACGGCCCTCGCAGGCGGGGAACGGCTGCACGGGCAGCGGATGGACGGCTTCGACCTGGCCGTCATGGACGAAGCGCACGGCACCGCCGGGGACCCCGGCCGGGCATGGGCCGCCATCCACGACAACACGCGGATCCCCGCCCGACTTCCGGCTCTACCTCACCGCCACTCCCGCATCCTGGCCGCCGCCCGGCCGCAGCACGACCGGGACGGACGCGAGCTGGAGATCGCGTCCATGGCGGATGACCCCAACTCCGCGTTCGGCAGGTGGAAGCTCGGCCTGTCCGAGGCGATCACGCGCGAGATCCTCGCCGCCTTCGAGATCGACCTCCTCGAAATCCGTGACCCCGAACCCGTTCCCGAGCTGTCCGAGGAGGCGCTGCGGGACCGGCGCCCGGCCCTGCTGCAGACCGCGCTCCTGGAACAAGCCGCAGCCCACAACCTGCGCACCGTCATGACCTTCCACCAACGGGTCGAGGAAGCCGAAGCATTCGCCAACAAGCTGCCCAAGACCGCCGCCGCTCTCTACACGGCTGTTCAGCGACGCTAAAGATCAACATGAAGGCAACGTGCTGGTTGTTGATGGGATAGCCGTGACCGCCTTCAGCTGAGGTGCGTGGGAGAGCGGGGCGGGACGGGTGTGGTGCTCGCTGAGGTGTCCGGCGCGTACTGGCTGGAGAGTTCGGTGCCTCGCGGGAGCGACTGATGCGGCATCAGGTGAGCGGATGGGTGTCCACGTCCTTTAGCCGAACTCCCCGGGCATTGCGCGGGGATACCTGCCCGGAACTGCTCGGCCCACTGGGCATCGAGGCGGCAGAGGAGTTCGACCTGCTTGCCGGGCCGAGGATGTCGAGGCCTTCGCTGCGACGCCGGCCGGGCATGGCTGTGTCAATTGGGCGGTGGGCTCTGATCCCACAAAGTGGGATCAGAGCCCACACAAACCCGACATTGAACCGTTTCGGGTCCGGTAGCGACCACGCGTCATCCACACCCCGGCAAGCCCTACTACCCAGCCTTGGCGGGAGTGCAGCCGCGCGGGTTCGCGTCCATGTAGTCGCCCCAGATCTTCGCGGGAAAGGCGTTCCCCCGCTGTCCCGTGTCACCGCCCACGTCCGACATCGGCAGCAGCTTGCCGTCCGTGGGCTGCATACGGAACATTGTCACCGCGGTGGAGATGTACTTCGCCCAGCCCACGAACCAGGCCGACTTCAGGCGGTCCTGGTCGCCGGTGCGGCCCGCCGCGACGGGAGCGCCGACGGCACACTCCGTGTCGCCGGCGAACATCTTGCTCCCCGCCTCGCGCAGGACGTCGCCCACCTCGTCGGCAACCTCTCGGGGCAGGGCGCGCCGGGCCTTCGTGCGGCTCTCGAAGCCGCCCACCGACTCGTCGTCCTTGACGAGCTTGGTCACCGAGTAGGGGTCGTTCTGGAGGCCGTGGTTGGCGAAGGTGCCGTACGCGCCCGCCATGCGGATCGCACTGGGCGTGGACGTGCCGACGGAGAAGGTGTCCTCCAGCGGAGCCATGCTGTTCTCGAGCAGGCCCGACCGGATCGCGATGTCCTTCACCGCCTCCAGTCCCACCTCCTTGCCTAGGCGGACATAGGTGGCGTTTCCGCCCGTCGCCAGGGCTTGGCGCAGGCTCGGGTGGGAGCCGTCCGGAGCCGCCGTCGCGGACGGGCTCTGGAGCTTGCCGGCGTTACCGTAGAAGTCCCCGGAGTACACGGACGTCCGGTCGCCGTCCCTTCTTTCCGTGCCGTACTGAAGAGCCGCCGCGAGGACGAACGGTTTAAAGGCCGAGCCGACCGGCACGCCGAGGGTGTCGGCGTTGTTCGTGAACTGTTTCGTCGCATCGGGCCCGCCGTAGAGGGCGAGGACGGCGCCGTCGGAGTGGCGTACGGAGGCGGCGCCGACCTGGATGTTCCGGTCGGCCTCCCGGTTCCTCGGGTCGATGTTCTTCGCCAGGACGGATTCGACGGACGCGGTGAGCTGCTCCACCTGCTTCTTGTCGAACGTGGTGTGGATCCGGTAGCCGCCGTGTGCCAGGTCCTGGTCGGTGATCATGGAGTGCGCCTTGATGTATTTATTGGCGACGTCGACGAGATAGCCGGTCTGGCCCGCGAGGTTCGTGGCCATGGACTGCTTGTCCGGCTCCGGGAAGGTCCGGTGCTTGTCGCGCTCCTGCTGCGACATCAGCCCGGCCTCGACCTCGCGATCGAGGATCCACTTCCAGCGGTCCTCCGCACGCTCGTGGTTGGCGCGGCTCGTCGCCGGGTCGTAGAGTTCGGCGCCCTTCAGCAGCGCGGCCAGCGCGGCCCCTTGGCCCGGATCGAGCTGCCTCGCCGGAATGCCGTAGTACGCGTGCGCGGCGGCCTCGATCCCGTACGCCCCGCGGCCGAACCAGCTCGTGTTGAGGTAGCCCTGGAGAATGTCCTGCTTGCTCTTTGTCCGGTCGAGCTTAAGCGAAATAATAAACTCCTTGGCCTTTCGGGTGAGAGTTTGCTCCTGCGAGAGATACGTGTTCTTCACATATTGCTGAGTGATGGTGGAACCACCCTGCGTCTCCTGCCCCTCCACCGTACTGGCGGCGGCCCGTAAAATTCCCTTTAACGAGACTCCGGGGTCGCTGTAGAAACTCTCATTCTCGGCGGCAATCACCGCGTTCTGTACGGATTCCGGCACGTCCGAGAGGTGGACGATATTGCGGTTCACCTTGCCCAGGCTCACCATCTGGGTACCGTCCGCCCAGTAGTACGTGTTGGCTTCCTGGACGGCGACGGCGTTCTCGTCGGGAATGTCCACACTCGCATACGCCCAGGCGAACAGGCCGACCAGAGCGCCCACACCGAGCACGACCGTGCCCAGTACCAGCCGCCACGACGGCAGCCAGCGGCGCAGGCCTCTTCTCCCCCGGCGCGGATAGTCGACGAAGCTCCTGCCCCGCGGATGACGCCTCGCCGGCTTTTCTCGGCTCTCCTGCTGCTGCCTCTTGCCCACGGTCCGACCAATCCCTGGATATCGGTGTCGCCGGGAAGACGAACGGGGCACACCGAACGGTTGGCCGCCTTTCATGAGCATCCTATGACCGGTCTATGACCGTTCCATGACAGCTGCTTCTACGAGAGTTCCATGACAGCTGAGGTTGTCACTCACGTTCCGGCCCGGAATGTTCAATCTGCGCCGACTGCTGAACCACGGCCTGGTGCATGCCTTCGGTGTTCTTCGGGAGGATCGGCAGATCGAATGCCTCGCACAGGTCGTAGGCCCGCATCGGACGGCCGGCGTCGGTGAGGATCTGCTGGTAGGCCGGGTGGTCCGGCACGTCGAGGCAGGGCGTCTCCTCGACGGGCTCCGGTCGGAGGATGGCGAGGAGGGTCTTGCGGGTGATGCGCAGGTTCTCGCTCTCCGCGTCGAGTTCGCCGAGGCACGCGGTGAGTTCCTCGATGGACGAGCGGAGCTGTCCGGCCTGCTCGCCCAGTTCGCGCTCCCGGGCGTCGACGTAGGCGAGGACCGTCCCTGATCTGCGGGCTGTCGCTCATGCTGTCCTCCAGGAGGACAGCGTGGTGCCCGTGAGCCGACGCGTCATGACGGAGGTCATCGCCCAGAGGACCCGTGACGCTTGCTGTTGGGGAGCCTCATACCGACATGCCATCTGCCCCTGGCACGGCCTATGTTCACGCTCGTGGAAGCCCGGCCTTGGATGCGGGGTTGTCGCGACGGGCGCGGCGGGCTCCGATCAGCAGCAGGGCACACGCGAGCACGAAGAGCGGCCAGGGCGTGAACGGGAGAACTATGGCGTCGACGACGGTCCAGGCTCCCAGCGTCCAGGCGATGAACGCCGGCGGGGTGATGCCGCGGCGGTCCAGCCACAGCACCGTCAGGCCGACCAGGATGAGCGGTGGGCCGAAGCTTTCCAGGCTCAGCCAGTACGCGCTGCCCGCCGGGCTCATGTCGGCAAGGTCCTCGCTCCACAGTCCGCCGCTGAACCATGTCCCGGCGTGGCGCGCGGCTTTCTCCACCGTCAGGGCGAGGACGGTGTGTGCGGCTCCGAATAACGTGATGATCCAGCCAGCCCACTTGATCATCCGTGTTCTCCGTTCTCGTCGCGAAGCCACGCGGTGCGACTTCATCTCGGTTGTCTCTGCGTAGTGAGGTCCCGCGGTCTCCGGAACCATGGTTCCGATACTATCGTTTCGATACTCTCGTTCCGTATAGTGCAGGCATGACGGCGAGAAGACAACGGGGCGGACGCCCCCGAGACAGCCGCGTGGATGACAAGATCCTCCAGACCACGCGCGAGCTGATCGACGAAGTCGGCTACCCGGCGCTGACCGTCGACCAGGTCGCGGCGCGCGCCGGGGTGGGCAAAGCGGCGATCTACCGCCGCCACGCGTCCAAGGCCGAGATGGCGTTCGCTGCCACCATGTACGAGCAGCAGTTGCCGCCGCTGGCCGGCACCGGCTCGTTGCACGGGGACCTGCTGGCGCTTGTCCGCGCGTTCCACATCCGCATGGCCACACCGGCAGCCCGACAGCTGGCACCGGCCCTGATCAGCGAAATCGCCGTCAATCCCGGACTGGATAAGCGGTTCCAAGACACCTTCCTGGCCGCCGAACAGGCCATCTTCGCCGAAATCATCGAACAGGCCATGGCCCGCGGCGAGCTGGCCGGGACCGTCGACCCCGCGATGGCCCATCTGCTACTGCTCGGCACTCTGGCATCCGCCCTCTACATCATCAACCTGCCCGTCGACGACGCCATGATCACCGACCTCGCCACCGCGGCCACAGCAGGAATCACCGCCCTGGCCGACCGGCACCACAGCACCCCCGGCGGAGCCGCCGAGCCGCACTGACAAGGCCGTTCCTCCTGGTTGAGTGTCCGTTCAAGACTCCATGAACCCCACCGGCCCCACGCTGGTGCTCACACCCACCAGATGAGCCACGCGATCCACGGGGAGGCAAGACCGGCTGTCCACGCACTCGTTGGCACGCCCAGTTCCGGATATGGCTAAAGGGTTGGAACGCCAAGCCGTCGCCGCGCCACCTGGCCGGTTCGTGTTCTGTTCATCTTCGGCGATCCTCCCGAAAGATGGGGGCTTGCCGGGAAAGTGACATCTGCCGACGGAGGAACCCGCGATGACCGCGAACCCGAAGGGCACCACGACAGGGCAGCAGAGCCGCGAGGAGCGGACCTCCGAGGAGATCACGGCACTGCTCGCCGGGGCCGCCGACCCAGAGCACCGGCTGGCCGTCCACCAGGAGCTGTACCCGGACGTGACCAACCTGGCCACGGCGGAGAACGTGCTGGTCTATCCGTCGCTGCGGGACAACGTGTTCGAACGGCTCGGGGTCCTGGAGCAGAAGGACGTCAAGTACGCACCGTCGTACGGCAGTTCCGAGCTCCGCCAGGGCATTGCGGACATGCTCCGCCCGATGTTCTCCGCGGACCTGAAGAGCGAGGACGTCTTCGGCACGTCGGGAGTGTCGGCTGCTCTGGAGTGCCTGGCGTTCGCGCTCAGGGAGGGCGGGATCCTGGAGATCGGCGATCGGGTGCTGCTGCCCGCGCCCTACTGGCAGGGCTTCAACTGGTGTTTCGAGCAGCGGCCCGAGCTGGTCGCCGTTCCCGTTCACCTCCGGGAGGAGGGTCCGGAGAACTTCGAGCTCACCCTGGCCGATGTGCAGCGCGCCTACCGGACCCAGCCAAAGCCGCCGAAGCTGCTCGTCCTCACCAATCCCAACAACCCCCTGGGCGACAACTACGGCAAGGACCTGCTGGAGAGCATCTACCGGTGGGTGCTCACCGAGACCGGCATGCACATCGTCTCCGACGAGATGTACGCGCACTCCCAACTCGCCGGAGCCGGGCCGGAGTTCGTCAGCGCCCTGGCCCTGGACGCCTACAAGAACAACCCGGAGGCGCGGGACCGGGTCCATGTCGTGTGGGGATTCGCCAAGGACTTCGGTCTTTCAGGCCTCAAGGCGGGAGTTGTGATCTCCAAGTCGCCGGTGGTCCATCTGGCCATGCAGGGCATCAAGGACAAGCAGAACAGCTACGCCTGGTTCAGCCCGTTCGACTCGCTCAAGCACCGTGTCATCGGGGCCATGCTGAAGACTGTCGTCGACGGCAAGAGCTACCCGCTGGAGCTGATGCGGCAGTACCGGGGCTGGCTGACCACGGCGTTCGAGGACACTCGCCGCGCCCTCACGGACGGCGACATCCCGTACCGCGGGCGGGCCCCGGCCGTCAGGTGGAACAACGCCTGCGGGTCCGCCCCGGCCCGGGCCCGCCAGGCACGCAACGCCCGGTCAGCCGCTCGTCACCCGGCTCACGCGCATCAAGGGACTTTGCTCGTCATTCCTTCTGCGGCTTCCAGTTCCCGTACGACAGGGTCCTTGTCCCGCGAGTAGGATCCGAAGCCGTCCTCGCTCAGCAGATTGACGATGCGCTGCCATTCCACAAGCTGGAAGTCCAGGCACTTCTGTTGCCAGTAGGACTCAAAACAGTGCAGACTCCCCAGCTGCTCCCTTGCAGACCGAATGCGGGCTTCCTCGGTCACGGCATCCGCATGGCTCATACCCGTGGCCTTCTCTTGAATCACCTTCCGGGCCGAGTCATCCAAGTGATCAATCATCCTCGAATCCTCCTATGTTGCAATGATGTTCATCCTTGCACCTCAAGTCGAGGCCAACACCGAGTTAATTGCATTCACGGCGGATTATTTGCAGCTTGGCGTCGCAGCATGCATAAGTGGCCATCAGCGGAATCAACTCCATGCGCAACTTCTCCTCTTCGAGCGCCCCTTGGGTGCACAGCTCGCTCAAGTGCCGGGTGGCTTCCCGGGAACGCTCGCTCGTCACCTGCCATGCAGCGAGCACATCCGCGCCGGTCAGGGTTTCGTGTGATGGCAACTCGCTCTGGCGAACGCTTCCTGGCAAGGAAGGCTCATTCATGTGTGCAAGCCAGTTCAGTTCGTGGCTCGTCAGCTCTCGCAGAATGCGCGTAATCATCCCACCCGGCTTCAGCATGGCGACGAATTCATCGAACTGAGGGTCTGTCAATTCCTCACAGCGGTTTGCAATTGATATGCGATAGACGGCGACGGTGTTCAGCAATGCGCGGGTATCTTGATTGAATGCCCCGGTCCGATCATCGGTTGACATGTGATACCTCCGTATCCATCCATCGGCAGGCAGATTCGCGAGTCATATGGTGCGACAGCACGCCCACGCCAGCTTGTATGCCTCCGACGGTCGAAACGGGGGATATCAGCCATCGCAGACAGAATCAGATGCTCGTGACGATCGACCATGCACTCGCCAACGTCTGGCGGGGCCTGCTCCTGCATGTGGATCATCTCTTCGAGCAGGTCTCGATCATGGCAGCTGCCACACCTCCACACTGGCAAGATTTCGACAGCACCAATCTGAGTCCGGACACGACGAAGTCTCAATGAGGTGCGCGCAAATAAAAGACCCGGAAATGAAGAGGGGAAGGGGCGGTCATTGCGCACATGGATTCCGTCCCTGGATGGGCGTCCCGACGGCTGTGCGCATCAGTTCAGCAATCGCCTCCGGACAGGTCAACCTGGCTCTCCGCAGGCGTGACGCCGTATTCCGCAAAGGCTGTGGCCCCGAAGTCCGTCGCATCACTGCTGGTCAGGGCGGATGCGAGGGAGGTGTGATCGCGATGGCGCCATCGCCGCGGACGGCTTCCCTCCGTCTGCCCGCATCGGCCCGATCTGGAGCTACTTTGGCAAGTTCGAGCCCGGCCGCGGCCAGGGCGGCGGATGCCTGCCTCCCAGCCACCGTGACCCCTCATAGGCCCGGTCTCCCCTTCGTCGACTTGGGGAAGTAGTCGGCAGGTCCACGTACCGGGAGTAGGGCACTGGGGGTCCCGGATGCGCCTCCTTGGCACCACATGCACCCATCTGACCAGCAAAGATGCTCAACTTCCGGCCGCCGGGGGCACATCGCGAAGACGCGACATCGCCCAGGATGCCTGTTGTTGGTGTCGAGAATCTGCCAGAAGCTGGCTGCCGTCCCTGCTGGACTAGTGATCACACCTCATGTGATGCCCAACACAGGACGGGATTCATGTCCACAGCAACTACCACTTCCGTCGAAGACTCAGCGGCGCCGACTCTCCGTTCACCCCTGGTCCCCTGGCTGGCCGTGATCTCGGTGATGATGGGGATCTTCGCGATCGTCACCACCGAAATCCTCCCCATCGGTCTGCTGACGTCGATCGGGTCCAGCTTCACCATCTCGGACGGAATGGCCGGGCTGATGATGACCATGCCCGGCTTCCTCGCCGCGATCTCCGCGCCGGTGGTGACTGTGGCCACCGCGCGCATCGACCGGCGGGTGATGCTCGGCGCGTTCATCCTGATCCTCGCGCTGGCCAACTTCCTGGCTGCGGCGGCGTCGAGCTACTGGATGATCCTGATCTCACGGGTGATGGTCGGCATCACCATCGGCGGCTTCTGGTCCATCGGGGCTGGGCTCGCCGGCCGACTCGTCCCGGCGGAACAGGTGGGCCGGGCCACCTCGGTGATCTTCTCGGCGGTGCCCCTCGGCTCGGTGCTCGGCGTCCCGCTCGGCACGTTCATCGGGGACATCGCGGGCTGGCGAACGACGTTCCTCGTCATGGGCGTCTTCACCATCGCGGTGTTCGTGCTGCTACTCGTGGTGGTGCCCGCACTCCCGGCCGTGCAGGCGACCCGCCTGAACGTGCTCAGCGGCATGTTCCGCAGCATCAACACCCGGTTCGCCCTGGTGCTGACCTTCCTCATCGTGCTGGCCCACTTCGGCACCTACACCTATGTCACCCCCTTCCTGGAGCAGGTGACGCATGTGAGCTCCGGGCTCATCACGGTGTACCTGCTCATCTACGGTGTCGCGGGCATCGTCGGCAACTTCCTCGGCGGGTCGGCGGTGACCCGTTACCCGCGGGCCACCTTCGCGGCGGCGGCGGCGATGATCGCCTGCGTCACCCTGCTGCTGCCGGTGCTCGGCCGGTGGGACCTGGGCGCGGTGGCCCTGCTGATCGTCTGGGGCATCGCCTACGGCGCCGTGCCGGTCTGCTCGCAGACCTGGTTCGCGAAGGCCAACCCCGACTCCCCCGAAGCCTCCTCCGTCGTGTTCACAGCGTCGTTCCAGGCCACCTTCTCCATCGGGGCGCTGATGGGCGGCATCGTGATCGACCACTCCTCCCCCTCGACCGTCATGACGCTCGGCGGCTGCGCCGCCGTCCTGATGGTGTTCGCGGCCTGGTTCCACCGCGCCAGGAAGATCTCGTTCCCCGAGTCCCAGTAGGGCCCGGAACCCCCTCTCCCGCATGGCCCGCCGCGGTCATCCCCCTTCGCCCGCGGCGGGCCGACCTCTGCGAACGGCGCATACCCACACCTGTCTTCGGAGTGCCCGGACACCCGGTGCTCATCGTCGGCCTGTCGACCTAAGGAGAACGTCACACATGTGCGGCATTGCGGGTTGGATAGACTTCGTTCGCGACCTCACCCAGGAGCGCGCCACCGTCGACGCCATGACCCAGACGATGGCCTGCCGCGGCCCGGACGACGAAGGCGTGTGGATCGGTCCGCACGCCGCGATCGGCCACCGCCGCCTGTCGGTCATCGACCTCGAAGGCGGCCGTCAGCCGATGACCGCCGAGGAGGACGGACGTCTCCTCGCCGTCCTCACCTTCAGCGGCGAGGTCTACAACTACCGGGAGCTCAGGGCGGACCTGATATCGCGCGGGCACCGCTTCCGCACCCAGAGCGACACCGAGGTCGTGCTGCGCGGCTACCTGGAGTGGGGCGAAGGCGTCGTCGACAAGCTCAACGGCATGTTCGCCTTCGGCATCTGGGACGTACGGCGCGAGGAACTCCTCCTGGTGCGGGACCGGATGGGCGTGAAGCCGCTCTACTACTACCCGACGGCCGAGGGCGTCCTGTTCGGCTCCGAGCCCAAGGTCATCCTGGCCAACCCGGAGATCCCCCGCCGGGTCAACACCAACGGCCTGCGGGAACTCCTCGACATGGTCAAGACACCCGAGCACGCCATCTTCACCGGCATGCACGAGGTACGGCCCGGCCACACCGTGCGGGTGCGCCGGGAAGGTCTGACCAAGCGCCGCTACTGGGCACTTGAGGCCAAGGAGCACACGGACTCCCTGGAGAAGACCATCGACACGGTGCGGGATCTGCTGGAGGACACCGTCCAGCGCCAGCTCATCTCCGACGTGCCGCTGTGCAGCCTCCTGTCCGGCGGTCTCGACTCGTCGGCGGTGACTGCGCTCGCGGCCAAGGCGCTGGCGGCCGAAGGGGCCGGCCCGGTGCGCTCGTTCTCCGTCGACTTCGTGGGCGCGGTCGAGAACTTCGTCCCGGACCCGCTGCGGAGCACGCCCGACGCCCCCTTCGTGCGCGACCTCGCCGAGCACGTGGCGGCCGAGCACAAGGAGATCCTGCTCAACAGCGACGACCTGAGCGACCCGGCGGTGCGCGCCGCCGTGCTCGACGCCACCGACCTGCCGCCCATGTGGTACGGCGACCTGTGGCCCTCGCTGTACCTGCTCTTCAAGGCGGTGCGCGAACGGTCCACGGTGGCCCTGTCCGGCGAGTCGGCCGACGAACTCTTCGGCGGCTACAGCTGGTTCCACGACCCGGAGGTCCTCACCGCCGAAACGTTCCCCTGGCTCACCTCGACGCCGGGCCCGTTCTACGACGGCACCCCGCTGTTCGACGGGAGCCTGCTCGGCACCCTCGACATCCCCGGCTACCGGCGCTCCAGCTACGGCGATGCCATCGCCGAGGTGCCGGTCCTGGCCGGCGAGACCGGTCTCGAAAAGCGCATGCGCGAGATCAGCTACCTGAACCTGACTCGCTTCCTCAACACCCTCCTGGACCGCAAGGACCGGATGAGCATGGCGGTCGGCCTGGAGGTCCGGGTCCCGTTCTGCGACCACCGGCTCGTGGAGTACGTGTTCAACGCGCCGTGGGCCATGAAGACCTTCGACGGCCGCGAGAAGAGCCTGCTGCGCGCCGCGACCCGCGACGTGCTGCCGGAGTCCATCGTCAAGCGCGTGAAAGCCCCCTACCCGAGCACCCAGGACTCGGGCTACGAGAAGAAGCTCCGGGACCGGCTCGCCGAGGTCATCGGCGGCGGCAACGCGCCGATCCTGCCGCTCCTCGACCTGGAGAAGGTGCACGGCCGTCTGAACGGCAGCATCAGCACCGCCAGCACCCAGATCACCCGCATCGACCTCGAAGTGCCGCTGTGGCTGAACGCCTGGCTGGAGAAGTACGACGTGACCGTCGACCTCTGATCCGGCCCGGTCCCACCTGGCGTGCCGCGGCCCGGCCGTGGCACGTCCCCACTCTCCCGGCGGCCCTCGCATCCCCCGTAGGGGGCCGCCGGGTTCTTCGTCTCCCCTTCGGGTTCTGTCCGGCTCGGAAAGGAACCTTCGATGGCGTCCTCGGAAAGCTCCGGCTCGTCGGAAGGGGCACGGCGAACGGATGCCGACCCCGTCGCCGATCAATTCCCGCTCCAGGTGGCCGAGTTCGCCGAACATCTGGGCGGCATACTCGGCCTGCTGCGCACCCTCGACCTGGAAGGCATCGCCCCCGCCTCCGCCTTCCGCGCCGCGGGCGAGTACCCAGCGGTACGGCAGGAGCCCACCGATGCGGCCCTTTGAACTGACCCTGAGCGCGGCCGCCGAGGCGATCGCCACGGGCGAGCTGTCGCCCGTCGAACTCGTCGACTCGGTCCTGGAGCGGTGCACCGCGGTCGAGGACCGGCTCAACGCGTACGTCACCGTCGTCCCCGAACAGGCCAGAGCGGCGGCCGTACGGGCCGAGCGGGAGATCCGGGCCGGCGATCGTCTCGGCCCGCTGCACGGCATCCCGTACGGCCTCAAGGACCTCATCGACACGGCCGGGATCCCCACGACCGCGAGCTCACGGCTGTGGGAAGGGCGCGTGCCCACCGCGGACAGCACGGTCGCGGCGCTGCTCTCGGCTGCCGGGGCGATCCTGGTCGGCAAGACGCACACCCACGAGTTCGCGTACGGCCTGCTATGAACGGCTGGCCATCGGACAGCTGATGGCGAACCTGCGAAGGAAAGGCGGCCTCGGCAAGAACAAGGACACCGCGACCACCCGCGCCGTCCAGCTCACCGCGATCGACCAGGACTGGAACTGCCCTTGGCCCCTGGACTGGCAACGCCACTACCGGGTCCTGCCCGACCTGGCCGACGCCGGCGGCAGCCTGCCCAACGTCGCACCGGGCGTGCTGATGGACGGCGACGACCTGGGCACATGGCTCCAGCGGCAACAACAACCAGGCACCTGGAAGCAGTTGTCCACCGCACAGCAGAAACGGCTGACGACACTCGGCGTGACACCCGCCGCACGGCCCGTACCCGGCCCCAGCGGCCGCGCAGGCGAAGAGCCTGAGCAAGGCGCAGCAGGCTTTTCAGCGTGGCCTGGCGGCCCTGACGCAATGGGTGGGACGCGAGGGCCGGCGGCTGGTGCCTCGCGGCCACAGCGAGGAGATCGCGGTCGACGGCGAGGACCACGCGGTGCCTGTCCGGCTGGGTGTATGGATTTCGAACACCAAGTCAAGGCGCGACGGACTCGCCTCTGAGCAGCGCACCGCGTTCGCGGAGTTGGGCGTGGAGTGAGCGCAGGCACCGCACCGTCCCCATCGTGGCCGCATCCTGGGGCCGCTGGACCCCGCGCACCCTGACCGTGTCCGACGGGCCGATCACCTGGTCCCACCTGGGACAGGGCTCGCTGCGTCGGCTCTCCGACCAGACCGACGGCGTCTGGATCACCTTCTACTCCCCTGAAAGCAGCGCCGGGTACGCGGACATGGACCCGGCCGCCGTGGTGGGGGCGACTCCGGACGGGACGCCGGTGACCGCGGGCGAAATGGCCGCCCTCCGCCCGCCGTTCCCCACCCTGCTGGGCTGGGACAACGAGCTCGTCTACCCCCTCGGACACTCCTTCAGTACGCCGGAGCCGGACACGATCGATCAGTGGGGCCAGGTCCTCTACACCGCCTGGCAGCTCATCACCCAGGGCGGCAGCAAGCTGATCGAGCCCGAGAAGGTCGAACGCCCCCGCTCCGGCCGCTGGAGGAGACCGGCCTGTGTCCCCCCTCATAGCGTGGGGTCCGTGATTGCAGGGGAAGTTGGTGTTCATGGGGTCCAAGCAGCGGACGTACACGCCTGAGTTTCGTGAGGGTGCTGTACGCATCGGGATCGAGACGGGCAGGCCGATCCCGGAGGTCGCCGAGGAGCTCGGCGTGCACTCCGGCACGCTGCACAGCCGGGTGTCACGGTGACGCCGTAACGGGTCGGCGTCGTCCGACCGGCCGAGCCCGCGCCGGGTGGACGGATACGCGAGGCCGAGCGTGCCGAGCTGGAGCCGCTGCGGCGGGAGATGAGCGAGAAGGAGCCTTGACCCAAGGCCCGTCGTCCAGGCCTGTCGCGTCCAGCTCCCTCTCGAACTCCTCCAGGTCGCCGGGGAACCCCCACACACTAGAAACCGACTGAATGGTTTGTTATATTGATCGCGGTTCCGGCCAGCCGGCAGCGAAGCCGAGTACCACACAATGCGCGTGAGTTAGCTTGCGTTGGGCCAGGCCCAATCGAATGGGGTGCGGAATGGGAACAGCCGTGTGTCCGTACGTGCTTGACGCGCTGGGGCGCAATCAGGCAGGAGAGGCAGCGATGCTCCGCGATCGGGGGGCTGCCGCCCAGGTTGAACTGCCCGGCGGGATCAAGGCATGGGCGGTCGTCCACCAGAAGTACCTCAAGCAACTGCTCCTCGACCCGCGGGTCTCTAAGGACGCCCGGCTGCACTGGCCGGCCTTCGCTCAGGGCCAAATCACGCCACAATGGCCACTGTTCGAATGGGTCTCCAGCCAGAACATGCTCACCACACACGGTGAACGCCGCTCGCGACTACGCCGACTGGTCGCCGGTGCGTTCACCACGCGCCGCGTCGAGGCGCTCCGAGACCGCATCGAGGAGCTCACCGCCCAACTGCTCGACGCGCTGGCAGCAACCCCCGCTGGCAAGCCGGTGGATCTGCGCGCGCACTACGCCCAGCTGCTGCCCATCCGCGTGATCTGCGAGCTGCTCGGCATGAGCAAAGACTCCGAGAAGGTGCTGTGCGACGCGATGGACGTCGCATTCAACAGCTCTTCCAAAGCCGAGGAAATGACCCAGGCCGTCGTGGACATCGACGGCGTACTGACCCGTCTGATCGCCGCCAAGCGCGAACACCCCGGCAATGACCTGACCTCCGCCCTGCTGCACGAACGCGACCACGGTGACCACCTGACCGAGCAAGAGCTCCTCGACACCCTCAGGCTCGTCCTCGCCGCAGGCCAGGAAACCATCACCACGTTCATCACCAACACCGTCGCCGCGCTGCTCACCGACCCCGAGCAACTGGCCCATATCCAAGCCGGCCGCGCGGACTGGGACGACGCGGTTACCGAAACCCTGGGAGCCAAGGCCCCGGCTGCCTACATGCCACTGCGCTACGCGGTCGAGGACATCGAACTCGGCGACGTGCTGATCAAAAAGGGCGACCCCATCATCGTCTCCTTTGCCGCCGCCACTCTCGACCCCCAAGCCTACGGACCTGACGCGGCCACCGTTGACGTCCTGCGCGCGGACCGCCGCGATAACCTCGGCTTCGGACACGGCCCCCACTACTGCCTGGGCGCACCACTGGCACGAATGGAATCCACCATCGCACTGCGCGCCCTGTTCAATCGCTTCCCGAACATGGCTCTGGCTGTCGCCTCGGACCAGCTCAGGCCCGTCCCCTCGTTCATAGTCAACGGCTACCAGGAACTCCCTGTCTACCTCCGTTAGCCTCGCCGTTTCACTTGGGTACGGCTGGTGGGGCGGAAACGCGAAAGTGCCTTCCTGACCTGGGGCGATGAACCTTACTGAGGGGTTCCGTCGGTCCAGGCGGAGGGCACGTTCTACGTGCAGGCTATCGGGTGCGTCCCAAGGTTCATGTCACTGCCGATGGTTCGGGGGTGGTTGGTCATGCCGGGGCACGGCTGCTCGCGGATCTCGCCGAGGCCACCGGGCTGACGGCCACTTGTCCGCATACCCGCTCACCGTCGTGGGCGCTGTCTGCGACACCACCGGCACCGCCCCCGACACCCTGCTGTCCGCCCCGATCAGCAAGCCCGTCGGCGCCACCGTGATCGGCACACAGCTCCACACGGTCACCGTCTCCTTCCTCACCTCCGGCTCCTACCTCGGCATCGTCCCCGACGAGCAGATGGAAGCCGTCTCCCGCGCAATCCGGCTCTCCCTGGACCTCTCCGACTAGGAATCCGCAGAACAACCGGAGGCCGGTACCCCGTGTTACGGGAACCGGCCTCCGGTGCTGCTGCGTGGCGTACGCGGTCTCCGTCCCGTCCCACAACGCCGGGGGCACGGCCTGGGCGACCGCGAATCCAGATCCGGAGCAGCCGGATTTTGAGAGTGCCGTCGCGGGCCGGGGCCCGCTCGGCGCCCCTCCCGCGTGCCCATGCGCTCAGGGCGAAGGCGACGAGCGTGATGGCGGCGTAGACCCGGCCCACGGCGGGGAATCCGTACGCCGTGAACAACGGGCCGAGCACGGCGGCCCCCAGGGGCACGGCAAGGTTGGTCGCGAAGCTGTAGAAGGCGAGGACGGTCCCTCGGTGGTGCTGGGAACATTCGCTCAGGAGTGTGCTGAGCAGCGTGACGACCAAGCTCTCCCGTAGAAGCCGAGCATGTTCAAGAAGGTCGCTCCCACGTACACGGACACCTTCGGTGTGAGGAGGGCCCGGGCGGCGGATCGTGTCCAACTGTGCGTCGGTGAGGGCATGTTGGCGTCCGAGGACAGGGCCGGACCTCCATCGGGGCTCTCGCCGCCCGTGCGTAGCAGCACGCAGGTGAGCCCCGTCATCTGGTCGCAAGCCCGGCTCGGCGCGACACCAGGTCTTATGGCGTCCCGCTTGCGAAACCGGAAACCAGACCCTAACCCCCGCTCGGCCGCCACGGGCTGCGGTCACATCGCGAGCAACTGCCCAAGGGTCTCCGTCAGTTCGTCTCGCAGGACGGCCCCCGCCCTTTCGGCATCCCCGTCCTCGATGGCCCGTACGAGGGCCGCATGAGCCTGTTCGCCGTGGTTCGGGGTGTGGGAGCGGAGGTCGACGAGTTCCAGCAGGGTGATGAGGCCTTTGCGCAGTACGGGGGCGAATTCGGTGAACAGGGCGGTGAGGACGGGGTTGTGGGCTGCGGCGATCACCGCCGTGTGCAGGGCGATGTCCGCGTCGACGAATTCCGCGTGGGTTCCGGCGGCCGCGGCCCGGCGGCCGTCCATTGCCGCGCGGAGGGCAGTGAGGTCGTCGTCGGTGCGGCGCCGTGCGGCCAGGTGTGCCGCTTCCACCTCGACCATCATGCGGACCTCGTACACATCGGTCAGGGCCGCCTGGCGCAGTCGGGTGGG
The DNA here is from genome assembly GCF_044458185.1 of Streptomyces sp. NPDC050485. NCBI lineage: Bacteria > Bacillati > Actinomycetota > Actinomycetes > Kitasatosporales > Streptomycetaceae > Streptomyces > Streptomyces sp. NPDC050485. The sequence goes on from NZ_JBITHR010000032.1 coordinate 20,151, forward strand.
CCAGTCCTCGGTGGGCGTCGTGGCGATGACGAAGACGCCGGCGCCCTGGCGTGGCTGCACCAGTCCCCCGGCGGCCAGTGCGCGCAACGCCTCGCGGACCGTCGAGCGGCCCACGCCGAGGGCCTGGGCGAGGGCGTTCTCGCTGGGGAGCTTCGTACCGACGGGCCACTCCCCCTGGGCGATTTGCGCACGCAGGCGGTCAATGGCCTGTTCCACCAAGGGCGTTGGCCGCAGGGCGTCCAGTGGCATCCGGGATCCTTCCTCTTCAACACCTCAGGTTGTCTGAGGACTTCATCTGTGGTTACTGTACCGGCATGTCGCTGCGTGAGCTTCTCCTTCTCGGCTGCCGCTGCGGGGCCTGACCCGACTGGCACCCCGCAGCGGGTGCTGGGCTGCGCCGGTCGCCGACAGGTATAGACAGGTCGACCGAAGGAAGTTCCGCCTCATGGTTCTGTCCCAGACCGCGACGTTTCCAACTCTGCGCACCCCGTCCGCCGCCGTACCGGTGGATGCTCCGGCATGGAATCCGCAGCGTCCCAGCGCGATGCCGCACCACCGCTACCAGCCCGCCCACGCGCGGGTCGCCCTGCCGCTCGCCGACCGCACCTGGCCCGGGCGCCGTCTCGACCGTGCCCCGCTGTGGGTGCCGGTCGACCTGCGCGACGGCAACCAGGCGCTGGCCGAACCGATGGACACCGCACGCAAGCGCCGCATGTTCGACCTGCTGGTCACCATGGGCTTCAAGGAGATCGAGGTCGGCTACCCCTCCGCGAGCCAGACCGACTTCGACTTCGTACGCCATCTCGCCGAGAGCGGCGCGGTGCCCGACGACGTGACCGTCTCCGTGTTCACGGCGGCCCGGCGCGATCTGATCGACCGGACCGTCGCCGCCGTCCAGGGACTGCCCCGCACCGTCGTCCACCTCTACACCGCGACCGCTCCGACCTGGCGCGATGTGGTCCTGGGGCGCTCGCGGGCGGAGGTTCACCAGCTGATCCTGGACGCCGGTACGCATCTGATGCGGCGGGCCGAGCAACAGCCCGGCTCCGGCGTGCGGTTCGAGTTCTCCCCGGAGGTCTTCAACCTCACGGAGCCGGACTTCGTCCTGGAGGTCTGCAACAGCATGACCGAGCTGTGGGAGGCGAGCCTGGACCGGCCGGTGATCCACAACCTGCCGGCCACGGTGGAGATCGCCACACCCAATGTGTACGCGGACCAGATCGAGTACATGGACCGCCATCTGGCGCGGCGCGACTCGGTGATCCTCTCCGTGCACCCGCACAACGACCGCGGCACCGGCGTCGCCTGCGCCGAACTCGCCGTGCTCGCCGGGGCGCAGCGGGTGGAGGGCTGTCTGTTCGGCAACGGCGAGCGGACCGGAAACGTCGACCTGGTCACCCTGGCCCTCAACCTCTACGCGCAGGGCGTGAACCCGATGGTGGACTTCTCCGACATCGACGCCGTACGGGAGGTGGTGGAGCACTGCAACCGGCTGCCGGTCCACCCGCGCCACCCCTACGGCGGCGACCTCGTGCACACGGCGTTCTCCGGCACCCACCAGGACGCCATCGCCAAGGGCATGGCCCACCATGCCGAGCGGGCGGCCGAGTTGGGCGTCCCGGCGGGCCGGGCGCCGTGGACGGTTCCCTATCTGCCGATCGACCCCGGTGACATCGGCCGTACGTACGAGGAGGTCATCCGCATCAACTCCCAGTCCGGCAAGGGCGGTATCGCCCACCTGCTCCGCACGCATCACGGCCTGGACCTGCCCAAGTCCATGCGTCCGGACTTCTCCCGCACGGTGCAGCGGGCCACCGACGCCAGCGGGAAGGAGTTCTCCCACAAGGACCTGTGGGAGCTCTTCCGGACCACATACATCGCCCCCGCTCAGGAGGGGCCGACCACACTGGTGTCGTTCGAGACCAGTGAAATCGGCCCGGGGCAGCACCAGTTCAGCTGTGTCCTGCGCGCGGGTGAGCAGGAGCGCGAGTACCGCGGAACCGGCAGTGGACCGCTGTCCGCCCTGGCCGGTGCCCTCAGCGCTGCCGGGATCAGTGTCGACATCCTCGACCACAGCGAGCACTCCACCGGCGCCGGACCGGACAGCCCGGCCGTCGCCTACGCCGAATGCCGGGTGGACGGTGTCATCCGCTGGGGCGCGGGGCGGGACACCTCCGTCCTCGCCGCCTCGGTCAACGCCGTGCTGGCCGCCGCCAATCGGGCCGGTCGGGCCCGGCCGTGACCGCCCCCCATGTGCTGCGGGCACACCGCGTGGACCTCGTCCGCGACGGAAATCCGATCCTGCACGAGGTGTCGCTGACCGTGCAGCCCGGCGAGCACTGGGCGCTGCTCGGGCCCAACGGCGCGGGGAAGAGCTCGCTGCTCGGCCTGCTCGGCGCGCATACGCATCCCACCCGGGGCTCCGTCGACATCCTCGGTCACACGCTGGGCCGGGTCGATCTGCGCCAACTGCGTTCCCACATAGGGCATGTGGACCCACGGCACCCGCTGCGCTCGCCCCTGACCGTCCAGGACGTGGTGCTCACCGGGCTCACCAACTCCATCGAGCCGGTCCCCCGCCGGCAGCCGACGGCCGAGCAGCGCGCCAAGGCCGGCTCCCTCGTCGAGCTCCTCGGCCTGGGCGAACGCGCCGGGGCGCGGTGGCCCACCTTGTCCCAGGGCGAAAGAGGCCGGGCGCTGATCGCCCGCGCACTCATGCCCGATCCGCGCCTGCTGTTGCTGGACGAGCCGGCCACCGGCCTCGATCTCACCGGCCGGGAGCAACTCATCGAACGGATCGATGCGCTCCAGCACACCTACCCGGAGCTGTCCTCTGTGCTGGTCACACACCACTTGGAGGAGCTTCCGCCCGGCACGACCCACGTGGTGCTGCTGCGTGAGGGCCGCGTCCTCACGTCGGGTCCGGTCGATGAGGCGCTGACCGGCGACCAGGTCAGCAAGTGTTTCGACCACCCGGTCCGGCTGACCCGCATCGACGGACGCTGGGCCGTGCGGACCCGCCGCCCGCCGGGGCCGGCGGCCCCTCAGCGGTGAAAGCGGGACCTCAGGCGGCCACGGTGTCCCAGATCTGCTGCGTGGTGGGGCGATGCGGCCACCGCGGGGCCCGCTCGGCGAGCTTGGTCATCCAGGCGCCGATCTCCTGCAGCTCCTTGCGGCCGACGACGGCCCGTACGTGCGGGAACCACATGTGGTCCTCGGTGTCCATGTGCCGTTCGACGATGTCCATCAGAAGGCGGGCCTTGGCGTCGAAGGCGATCTCTTCGGGGCGCATGTCGTGCAGCTCGGCGGCCAGCACCTCGGCGATGTGGTGTTCCTCCCGGAACTCCACGATGGTCAGCTCGGTCTCCGGGGCCAGGACGGATACGCGCGGGTACATGCCCTCCCGCTCGATGTACGCGTACACGGTCAACGCACGCAGGAACTGTTCCACCACTGCGGGATTCCGCTCGACCCGGTAGGCCCTGATCAGCCGCCTGATCTCCTTGTGGCCTTCCCTCAGCATCACGATCGCGTCGGTGGTCATGGGGCAGCTCCCTGAGGCACGGGACTCACTTCCGTGACAGCCCAATACCCGGCAAATCGGACGATCATGCGCCTCCGCTCTCGGGCTGCTCGTCCGTCATCTGGCGGATACGGAAAGTCATCAGGTGGCGGTCAGCGAGCCGAGCACTTCGTGGGCGAGGTCGCGGGCGAGCGCCACCTTGTAGGCGTTGTGCCGCAGCGGGACGGCGGCGGCGAGCTCGGCCTCGACCGCCTGCTCCACGGCCGCCGCGGTGGGCACGGTCCCGAGCAGCGCAGCCTCCGCGACCCGGGCCCGCCACGGCCGGTGGGCGAGCCCGCCGAAGGCGACGGTGACGTGCCGGACGGCGCCGCGCCGCAGCTGGACCACAGCCGCGACGGAGGCCAGCGCGAAGGCGTACGAGGCCCGGTCCCGGGTCTTGCGGTAGCGGGAGACGGCCCCGTCGGGCAGGGGCGGCAGCAGCACTCCCGTGATCAGCTCGCCGGGGCGGATCATGGTGTCCAGGTCGGGCCGGTCCTGCGGCAGCCGGAGGAATTCGGTCACGGGGACGGTCCGGAGCCCTGCGGGGCCGGTCAGTTCGACCACGGCGTCGAGTGCTGCCAGCGCCACGGCCAGGTCGGAGGGGTGGGTCGCCACGCAGTGCGGTGAGTGGCCGAGTACCGCGTGGTCGCGGTTGACGCCGTCGAGCGCTCCGCACCCGCTGCCCGGCACCCGCTTGTTGCAGGGCCTGGACACGTCCTGGAAGTAGCTGCAGCGGGTGCGCTGGAGGAGGTTGCCCGCAGTGGTCGCCACGTTCCTGAGCTGGCCGGACCCGCCGCTGAGTACCGCCTGCGACAGCACCGGATACCGGTCCCGGACCGCCGGATGCGCGGCGAGATCGCTGTTGCGTACGGCCGCGCCGATCCGCACCGAACCGTCGCCCGGCTCTTCGATCAGGTCCAGCGGCAGCCGGGTGATGTCGATGAGCACGTCGGGACGCTCCACGCCGAGCTTCATCAGCTCGACCAGGTTGGTGCCGCCGCCGAGGTAGCGGGCCTCCGGCCGCCCGGCGTGGGTGAAGACCGCCTCCTGAACGGTCCGGGCACGGACATAGGCGACCGGCTTCATGCGATCACGTCCTGTACGGCGTTGACGATGCTTGAGTACGCCCCGCAGTGGCACGGGTTGCCGCTGAGCCGTTCCCGGATCTCTTCGGTGGTGAGCCGGACCGGGGCGTCCGTCGGCAGGTCCGTTTCGGTGACGACGGACGGCTGGCCGGACTTGGCCTCCGCCAGCATTCCCACGGCCGAACAGAGCTGGCCGGGTGCGCAGTCGCCGCACTGGAACGCCTCCCGGTCGAGGAAGGCGCGCTGAAGGGGATGCAGGTCGCCGTCCGCGCCCGCCGCCTCGATGAGGCCCTCCACGGTGACGATCTCGTACCCCTCCTGCGCGACGGCCAGCAGCAGACAGCTGTTGACCCGCCGGCCCTCAAGGAGCACCGTGCACGCCCCGCACTGCCCGTGGTCGCAGCCCTTCTTCGAGCCGGTCAGGCCGACGTTCTCGCGCAGCAGCTCCAGAAGGGTGGTGCGGTGGTCGATCTCGACGGTGTGGGAGGCGCCGTTGACCCGCACGGTCACGCGTGACTCGGTGTCCGGACCGTCGGCCCGGGTGCCTGTCTCAAGGACGTCTTCACTTCGGCCGACGCTTGCTTCCATCGTTCACGGGCTCCTCGCTCTGGACGGGTCAGCAGCGTGCCGTACCCACCCTCGTACAGGTCTCCCCCGCCGGCATCCCGGCGGCGGCCGATGGGCGGAGGCGATGCCCCGCTCCGGGTCTGCCGATCTCCCCGCGTGGGGAGAAAATGGTGAAGACCGCTGAGACAGGAGGCATGGGGCTGAGACAGGGGTGAGGTGCCGGGCGTACCGGACGGGCTGAAGAAGGGGCCGAGCATGAACGCATCCGAAGTCTCCGGGGAGCGGCTCGGCCCCCCGCGGGTCGCCCCGTCGGCGCCGGGCGGTCTGCTGGACCTGCTGGGCGTCGCCGCCGTCGTACTGGACGAGGCCGGACGGATCGCCCTGTGGAGCCCGCAGGCCGAGGAACTGTTCGGCTGGAGCTCGCGGGAGGCCCTCGGCCACTCCGCCGCGAAGATCCTGGTCGCCGAGGAGTACCGCCCGCTCGTCCTTGAGCTGTTCGCCCGGGTGATGAGCAGCGGCGAACCGTGGGCGGGCGTCTTCCCGGTCCGGCACAAGGACGGCCGTACGCGGATGGTGGAGTTCCGCAACATGCGGCTGCAGGACGAGCACGGCGCGCTGTACGCCCTGGGCATCGCCACCGACGAGCCCACGCTGCGCGCCGTGGAGCGCGACCTGGCCCTGTCGGTGCGCCTGGTGTCGCAGTCCCCCATCGGCCTCGCGGTGCTCGACACCGACCTGCGGTACGTCCTGGTCAACCCGGCCCTGGCGCACATCAACGGGGTTCCCGCCGCCGAGCACATGGGCCGCACGGTCGGTGACGCCCTGCCGTTCCTGGACGCCGAGCACATCGAGTCGGCGATGCGCCGGGTCCTGGAGACCGGCGTACCGCTGCTCGACCAGACGGCGATCGGCCGGATACCCGCCGATCCGGAGACCGACCATGCCTGGAACGTGTCGTACTACCGGCTGGAGGACCGGGCGGGCCGGATCCTCGGTGTCGCGGCCTCGGTCGTGGATGTCAGCGAGCAGTACCACGCGGCGAACGAGGCCGCCGAGGCCCGCAGGCGCCTGGACCTCATCGCGCGCGCCTCGGTGACCATCGGCACCACCCTCGACCTGAACCGCACCGCGCACGAACTGGCCGACCTCGTGGTGACCGACCTCGCCGACATCGCCGCCGTCGACGTCCTCGACTCCATCCTGGACGGCCGCAGCGCGCCCGAAGCCGCCCGGTCGGGGCCCGTGGCCATCCGCGCCCTGGCCGTCGCGACCGCCTACCCCACCGAGGCGCTCCAGGCGGCCGACCCGCCGGGCAACATCGCCAAGTACAACGCGGAACGCCTGGTCACCCGGTGCGTCACCACCGCCCGGCCGGTCCTGCTCAGCCATGTCGGCCCCGGGGACCTGGCCAACATCGCCCGCGACGAACAGGCCGCCGCCCTCCTGGAGCGCGCGGGCCTGCACTCCTACCTCGCGGTCCCGCTGATCGCGCGCGGCGAAGTACTCGGCGCCCTCGACCTCAAACGGGCCCGCAACCCGCAGCCCTTCACCCACGACGACGCGGTCCTCGCGCTCGAACTCGCCACCCGGGCCGCCGTGTGCATCGACAACGCCCGCTGGTACCAGCAGCAGCGCCACGCCGCCCTCTCCCTCCAACGCCACCTCCTGCCGCGCCAGCCGCCCCAGCCCGTCGGTCTCGACGTGGCGTACCGCTACCAGCCCGCGGCCGCCATCGGCGAGGCCGGCGGCGACTGGTTCGATGCCATACCCGTCGCCGGTGAAAAGACCGCCCTGGTCGTCGGTGACGTCATGGGCCACGGCATCAACGCCGCCGCGACCATGGGCCAGCTGCGCACCGCCGCCCGTACCCTCGCCGGCCTCGACCTCGACCCCGCCGATGTGCTGCGCCACCTCGACCGCATCACCTCCGAGCTGGACGAGACCACCGCCACCTGCGTGTACGCCGTCTACGACCCGCACCGAACGCGCTGCCGCATCGCGCTGGCGGGCCATCTGCCCCCCATCTGGGACCGCCCGGGCCGCACCCCGCGGTTCCTGCGGCTCGCCACCGGGGCGCCGCTCGGCGTCGGCGGCGTCCCCTTCGAGGCGGCCGATGTCGAGTGCGCGCCCGGCGACCGGCTCATCCTGTACACCGACGGCCTCGTCGAGACCCGGGACCAGCCCATAGACGACCGCCTGCGAGCGCTGCTCGACGTGCTCACCCACCACCGCCTGTCGCTGGAGGCGACCTGCGACCGGCTCCTGGCGGCGCTGCCCGCGCCGCAGGGCCATGACGACGTCGCCCTGCTCATCGCGGAGGTCGCCTCGCCGGGACGCCACACCTGAGCGGGGCTCCGGCGGGATCTTCGCTGGCCGCGCGGGGCGAACGGGTGGACGCTTGGAGGGAGGGATTTCGCGGTTTCGCGCAGGCGGAGGCGAACGTCATGTACAGCAAGGTCACGATCGCGGGTCACCCGGTCCACCCGATGCTGGTCGGCTACCCGGTGGCCGGCTACACCGGCACGCTGGTGGGCTTCGCCGTGTACGCGGCGAACGGGCAGCAGTTCTGGCTGAACTTCGCCATCGCCCTGAACATCGCGGGGGTCGGCACGGCACTGCTCGCCGCACTGCCGGGGTTGGTCGACTGGGCGTTCGGCATCCCCCGTACGTCCGGGGCCAAGACCGTGGGGCTGGTCCACGCGGGGCTGAACGTAGCCGCGCTGGCCCTGTTCGCCATCAGCCTGGGCCTGTACGCGTCGCACTGGGACGGGCCCGCGATGAGCGCCACGCCGGGCCTCGCACTCGCGGCCGCCGGGGTGGCCGTCACCATCGGCGCGAGCTTCCTGGGCTCGATGCTGATGCAGGACTACCACGTCGGAATCCGCCTCACCCCCACCCAGGAACGCGACGAACTGGCCGTCCAGAACGCCCAGTTGCTCCGCATCCACCACGACCGCGCGGCCTGAAGCGCACGGGGTTTGGACAGATGCGGACAGCGTTCGGACAAGGGGGCTGAGGAGGCTACGGGGCCGGTGGCCCGGAGCCCTCTACAAGGACGGCCCGGATCACATGCCGGGCGTTGTGTGCCATCGCGGGGTTCCTCGTCCGGTAGTAGGGCAGGGCGATCAGTGCCTGGGAGAGTGTCCGCGCCCGGCCGCGTTTCCAGGTCGCATCGTCCACGCCGAGTGCGTCGCGGAAGACCTCCCTCGCGCCGGGCGGCAGCAGGTTCCACGCCGGGAACAGGTCGCAGGCCGGATCGCCCACACCCATGCACCCGAAATCGATCACCGAGGTCAGCCTGCCGCCGTCCACCAGCAGATTGCCCGGCATCAGATCGGCGTGCAGCCACACCGACGCCACCTCCCGGCCCGGGGCCCGCAGCGCGTCCTCCCAAATGGCAGCCGCGGCATCGCAGTTGATCCCCTCCTGCGGGATCCCGCGCAGTTCCTCGATGGCCGCCCGGGTCGAGATGTCGAGCGAGGCGAGTGGCCCGCCGCGGTAGGCCTTCGGCGCCCTGGGCAGGGTGACGCTCCGCATCGCCGCCACGAACGCGGCCAGGTCCTCGGCCAGCGGCACGGGCTCCGCCAGCGCCCCCGCCTCGGGGTGCTCCCCCGCCAGCCACCGGTACACCGACCACGGCCACGGGTACCCCTCGGCGGGCTGCCCGGCCCCGAGCACCTCGGGGATGGGCGTCGGCAGCCGGGGCGCGAGGCGGGGCAGCCACTCCTGCTCCATCGATACGTCGTCGGCCCCGCCCGCCACCAGCGGCAGCCGTACGACCATGCCGTCGCCCAGCCGGTACACGGCATTGACCGTGCCCCCGGAAGCAAACCGCTCCACCGCGAGCCCGGCCCACTGCGGGAACTGCCCGGCGATCAGCCGCCGTACGAGGTCGTCGTCGATGGGGTGCGGGCCGGGATGCGTCGGTGCTGTGCTCATGGGCCGCCATCCGACCGCCGGGCCCCGGAGGGCGTCAACCGCTTTTCCGGCCTGCGTATGGCGCGGTTGCGGTGACTGCGGGCTCAGCTGCCCGGTCGGGGGTGGAAAAGGGAATCGTCGTAGTCGCGGAACAGCCGGGGCATTTTCTCGCGGAACGCCACCACTTCTGCCGTTTCCTCGGCTCCGGGGCAGAGCGTTTGCAGCCAGTACCAGTAACCGCGTGAGGCGAGCAGTCGTTCCAAGTATTCAGCGAAGGTGAATCGAGTGTCACAGAGCTCTTCGCCGAAATAGTGATAGGAGACGGCGTCACCCGGCTCCCCGCCCGGTTTTTGAATGAACGCCGCACACGCCTCGGGGACGAACATGTCAAAGGGCTTCACTGCCCTGAAATCCTCGTTCTGCCCCGGGAAATAGGTGATCCCCTCCCAGTCTCCGAATACCTTCGCGACCGGCAGGATGTTGATGAATCCATGGTCGGAGAGGTCTCCCTTACGAATGTCGGCCACCGTGTGCCGCCATTCCAGCCGAAGGGACCCCACCTCCCGGTAGAAGTCCGCGAGACCTGCGGGCAGGTCGCCGTGGGCCAGGCGGCGAGCCTCCACGAGATCGGCTTCGGACGCCGGGGCCGCCACCTCGGAGTCGATCAGCTCAAGGTCGGGATTCTGGTCGATCTCTTCGATCATCCGCATGATGCGCGACCGGATGCCCTGCATTCAGCACTCCTATTCGTTGGTTCGAGATGCCATGCCGGTCGCCCTACAGGCCGTCGTTACCGATCCACCAGGACTGGTTCTTCTGATCCAGGGCCTTCACGTCCCGCTCGTTACCCGCCGTATCGTAGACGGAATATTCCACCTCGATGGCATGAGCCAGATGATGGGCATAATTCGTGTCGATCTCGTTCTGTATTCCCGCCGGGGCATTGAGATCGCTCGCCGACGGCGAATTGGAGTAATCTACCCGAACCTCGTACTCGACCACATAGTTTTTGTCCACATACCCCTTGATGTCCTGCTCGACCTTCTTGGAGTGGGTACTGTTGGCCGACTTCACCAGCGGTGTCAGGTTTTTCATGTCATTGCCCGGACCGCCGATGTTGTGGTTCAGCAGATGCCCCTGAACCATGTAGTTGGACAACCAGGTCTTGGTTGCCTGGGAAGCGGCGGAACTGCCATCCGGCCACCAGTTGGGGCGGGTGCTCGGCTTCGACCCGCCGCTCGTCTTCCCCGGGTGGACTTCGGCATGCATGAGCGTTCCGGCGTCATGGGTCGGGTGGATCGGTCCGTATTTCACGTACGGTTTGCCGGTGAAGGCGCGCTGTACCGCGACGCTTTCTTCCGGTCCCGCGCTTGCTTCCGATCCCGATGTCTGTGGAAGCGCTCGCTGCACGGCCGCGTCACCGTCACCGGAACGCTGCGCACCCGGAGTGGGAGCCGCCGACCGCATGACCCGGGTGGCGTTGGCCTCCGCCTCGCGCTCGAAACGGTCGGACGGGTCGGAGACGCTGAGCCCCGACCCGTTGTCGGCACCCGACACCGGCCCTTGGCGCTGCTGGATCACATGCGTCAACTCATGCGCGAGGGTGTGCTTGTCCGCTCCCCCGTCACCGATGACGACGTGATGGCCGGAGGTGTAGGCGCGGGCGCCGACCTCGGCGGCGGAGGCCTTGGCCGCGCTGTCGTTGTGGATGCGGACGTCGGAGAAGTCGGCTCCGAGGCGGCCCTCCATGTCGGTGCGGGTCGCGGCGTCCAAGGGCCTGCCGCTGGTACGCAGTACATCGTGGACGGCGGACGACCGCTGCACGGCGGGCTGTCCGCTCTGCTGGTGGCCGCAGCCGGCGCCGTGCTGGTGCTGTTCCTGGGCCGCCCAGGAGTGGCCGGCCTGCCGGAGCATCTGCAGGACGGCCGCGTTGCCCGCGCTCGCTTGGAGGGCGCGGAGCTGCGCGGGCACGCCGCCGGGGGCCTGGGTTCTGGCGGGTGCGCGGCCGGACCGCTGGCCGTCGGTGGTCTGGGCCTGCTCGTTGGCGTGCATCCGGGCCTTTCGGGGGAGGCGGGCTGGTGTGGGGGCCGGGCCACCCGGTGCCGTGCCTCTCACGCCGCTACGACGCCGACCCCCGGCGGGCTTGCAGCCCCCGCAGAAGTATTTCACCAGCCGCCGACTCACCTCCAATGTCCCGCCAGCCCCGTGGTGGCCGAAACCAGCACCTACGTCAGGGGTTCATCTCCGTTGCGCGCCGGGCCGGTTGAGGTGCCGTCAGGTCCAGGAGGAGCAGGGCGTCGAGCTCGGAGGGGCTCGCCGACCGTGCGGCCGACCTGCTCCGGACGTGTCCGGGTGTGACGGGCCCTCAGGAAGCGGCCCCGTTCCGTCGTACGGGGCCCACGGCGAGCGGTCGGAGGGCCATCGGGCCAGAGTGGAACCCGCCGGAAGGCGCTGACCAGGCTCCCGCCGGAGCCACCCGTACGGAAGCCGGCCTGCGCATGCTCGAACGCTGACCACCCCGCTCCCCCTCCGCACCCACCACGTCATCCCGCACTTCATCCCGCACAGAAGGAAACCCCCATGCAGAACGTCACCCTGAACAACGGCGTCGAGATGCCGATCCTCGGTTTCGGCGTGTACCAGATCCCGCCGGAGCAGACCGAGCAGGCCGTCACCGAGGCCCTCGCGGCCGGGTACCGCCTGCTCGACACCGCCGCCGCCTACGGCAACGAGGAGGCCGTAGGCCGGGCGATCAAGAACAGCGGCATCCCGCGCGAGGAGCTGTTCGTCACCACCAAGCTGTGGGTCCAGGACGCGCCCGCGCAGGAGAACACCAAGCGCGCCTTCGAGACGTCACTGGACAAGCTGGGCCTGGACCACCTCGACCTGTACCTGATGCACCAGCCCTACGCCGACGTGTACGGCCAGTGGCGGGCCATGGAGGACCTCCACCGCGCGGGCCGCGTCAGGGCGATCGGCGTCGCCAACTTCTACCCGGACCGGCTGGTCGACCTCATCGTCAACAACGACGTGACGCCCGCCGTCAACCAGATCGAGACCCACCCGTTCTTCCAGCGCACCGCCGATCAGCACGTCATGCGCGAGTACGGAGTCCAGATCCAGTCCTGGGGCGGCTTCGCCGAAGGCCGCAACAACCTCTTCACTCATCCGCTCCTGAGCGAGATCGCCGAGAAACACGGCAAGTCCGTGGCACAGGTCGTACTCCGCTGGCTGACCCAGCGCGGCATCGTCGCGATCCCCAAGTCGGTCCGCGCCGAGCGCATGGCGGAGAACATCGACGTCTTCGACTTCGAGCTCACCGACGACCAGATGGCCTCCATCGCCGCCCTGGACACCGAGACGTCCCTGTTCTTCGACCACCGCGACCCGGCCATCGCCAGCCGGCTCGGCAAGTGGCGCCTGGACGATTGAGACGGGGTGGCATCTATCAGGACATGCGGTCGAAGTTCCAGGCCGGGTAGCGCGCGCCCATGTACGGCAGGTGTCCGCCCCAGTCGGCGGCCGTCAGCGCCTCCGCAGGCCGCGGAGTGATGTGGCCGGTCGCATCGATGTCGAAGCCCCAGGAGAAGCCGGCCAGCGGCAGGACATGCCGCTGGGCCCGGTCCAACGGTGTCCATGCCAGGAAGCTGTGCGCGAGCCAGGCCATGGGTTTACGTTCGGCTCGTGACGGGGCGTCGAACAGGGTGGGGCTGATACCGAAGAAGGCGTAGGGGGACGGCGCGTCCTCGAACAGGATGAACGGGTCCATGTCGAAGCCGACGCCGCCGGAGGAGTTGTCGGTGGACCGGACCAGCTGGACCCAGCCGAACAGGGCTCGGTACCCCCTGCCGGGATGGTCCACGGCGGCCGTGCAGCAAGGAAATCCGCGCGACTCGGGGTGCTTGCCGACCGTCGACGGCTCATCGACCTGTTCAAGGGTCACCCGCACACTGCCGGTCTCACCATCACGGGTGAAGGGAAGGATCACGGCAGCACCCTGCCAAGGGCGCGCAAGCAGCCACAAGAGCCAAAAGGAGCCAGCGCGTTGAGCGCCACCCCGCACGGGAGGCCCGTGCTCAGCGGCCGCTGCTCCCGGGCGGGCGGCGGTGTACCCAGTCCGAGAAGCCCCGTCGTGGAGGGCGGACGATGATGTCGCCTCCGCGGGACTGCCCGGCCACGTGCACGCGCAGGGCGATGGGAGTGTCCGGGCCGGAGGCGGGCCGGATCTTGATGTCGCCGCTGCTGCGCACCAACTCGTCGGTGTCGACCACGATGCCCGGTCTGGTCACCAGGATCAGGTTTCCGCCGAGGCGCAGATCGACGTCGATGTGAAGGGAGTTGTGGGTGATCACCGCGTCGGTGAAGTCGAGCTTCGCGTCACCGAACGTCATCCGGATCTCCATGCGGCGCGGAACCAGCCAGCGGCCGACGCGCGTGACATCGCCGAAACGCTGGTCGATCCGGACCAGATCCTTGGCTTGTGGGGGCATCCCTTCCAACGGCAGGTCGGCGGTCAGCGCCGCCAGGTCGCCGATGGTGCGGGCGGCCAGTGCGGCATCCAGGCGCTCGTCCAGTTCGGCCACGGTGATCCGGCCGTCGCCCGCGGCGATCTGCAGGATCTCCACGACCCTGTCCCGGTCCCGGTCGGATGCCCGCAGCTCAGGCGTCGCGCCCTGCCTGGAAGAGTCGTCAGCTGGCCTGAGTTCGCCCGTCATGCCCGTATTCTCGTGGCCGGGCCGAGGTCCTGCAAGGCTGATGATCACGAGTGTGGCCGGGATCTCCGGCCTGTTCCCCGGCCCGGACTCGCCAACTCACTTGCCAGTAAGGGCACTTGCCGCCTTCGCCAGGGGTCATGCGCCAGCCGGCAGCCTCTCCAGTGCCGCAGCCGTCTGCGGATGGCGCCCCGTGAGTGCCGCACCCCGTGGACGGGATCCGCGCAACTCCCCTCGCAGCCCAACAGGGTTGCCACCGCGTCGCAGGTGGCGGGGTGGGTGGCCAGCAGGGCTACGCCGCGGGCGGTAACCGCCGCCCCTTACAGTCCGCCCTGTAGCAGCTGCTCGTTCCGACGAGTGCGCCCCCTGCCCGACCCGAAAGGCAGGCAGGGGGCGCGCTCGTCATGCTTAGGGATTGTTCAACGCGCTTTGGGCGCGAGCGATCAACCGGTGCGCGTCGGCCCCGTACACCGCGGACTCGCGCAGGGTTTTCCATACGCGGAGATAGGTGGCGACGCTGTCGGCGTCATCGATCCAAAGTTCGGCGTGCCAGTCCTCCACGACCACGAGACGCTCGTCGTAGACCCAAAAACTGTTGCCCGGCCAGATCTTCAGCGACGCTGCGAAGGGGATGATGCCGAGTTCCACGGTGTCCAGGCCGATGACACCAGCGAGGTGGTGCAACTGGGCGGCGAGCACGGACGGCGGGCAGACCAGGGAACGCAACGCGCCTTCCCACATCATGATCCGGTATTTCCGGCCTGGCCGGTACAGCCCTTCCTGCCGCTGGATCCGGGCGCGTACGGCGTCCTCGGTGTCTCGCGGTGACCGCATCAGATCGGCGTGTCCGGCAAAGCCCTGTAGCCACCACCGCCAACGCGCACAGCCCGACCCCGGGGACAGGGAGTCTTCGTGAGCACCGCAACCGACGCCGCACAGAGAGAAGCCGTTGCCGCGTGGCTGGCCGACAGCCTCAACCGGCCCAGCAGCGCACGCCGGCAGTGGGCGGACTGCCACCTCGCCTGCCTCGCACTCGGACGCCGCTTCTCCGCCGTCCGTCTCGCCAGTGACCTGGTGTGCGCCGTGGCGGGCAGCGGCATGGATCTGACGACCGCCAGCACGGTCTTGCGCGCGCTTAACGGGCCCGTCATCCACGACCCGCGCAGGCGCCCCTTCTACGCCCTGGTGCCGCCTTCTTCGCCCGGCCCGGACCTTGGCCAGTACGCGAAGTACCTCGGCGTCGGCCACTACGTCGGCGTGCCCCGGGTCGGGGACAACGAGCCGGACGCCCGCCTCGCGAGTTACTGGGCGGCTCCCATGGCCTCTCCGGGCGCTCTGTGCAACCCGGTTCGGGTGGTCGAGCTGGCCGAGGCGGGGACGGCCGCACTCGACAGCAGGGCCGAGTCATGACCGCCACGCGTGCGAGCACCTATGTGACGCCCGAGTGCCGCGAGGCCCGAAACTCGCGCTGGTCCGAGGGCCACCGCCACTGTCCCGGACCTTTCGAAGTCCGGCAGCCGTCCGACGCAGTACCGCTCGAAGTACTCAAGTGCGCCTGCCCCTGCCACTCCAAGCGCTCCTGATCGACGAAGCAAGGTCCCGCCATGACCGCCCCGCACCCCATTGCCCCGGGGCATCCGCTCATCAGCCGGGTTCTGATCACCCGCATGACCGCAGGTCAGACCCTGTGCGCAGACCCGCTGTCAGTGGTGCCTGCCACACTCGGTGAGTGGCCGATGTACGTCCTCGACGTGCGGCTTCGATGTACGTGCTCGACGCACGTCCTCCAGGCACGACTTCGATGAGGAAGGCAGTCGATGACCGGCACACCTACCCCCCAGCACTACTCACCCCGCTGGGACGGCGACACCCGGATCGACCCGCCCGCCGTGGGTGGCGAGCGGGAGACGCTGAGTGCGGTTCTGGACTGGCAGCGGGCGGCCTTCGAGCTCAAGTGCGCCGGGCTGCCGCCGGAGCGGCTGTCCGAGCGGGCGGTGCCGCCGTCGACGCTGTCCCTGCACGGACTGGCACGGCACCTGGCCGGGGTCGAACGCTGGTGGTTCCGCATCCAGTTCGCGGGCGAGGACGTCCCCCTGCTCTATTACTCCGACGACGACCCCGACCAGGACTTCGACAGCCTGGAGGGGGACGTCGAGGAGGCCTTCGCCGTCTGGCGGGCGGAGTGCGAGCGCTCCCGGCAGATCACGGCCGCCGCGCCATCGCTGGACGCGACCGGGATCCGCAAGAGGACCGGCGAGTCGGTCTCACTGCGCAGGATCACGGTGGACATGATCGCCGAGTACGCCCGGCACATAGGTCATGCGGACCTGCTCCGCGAACGCATCGACGGCCACACCGGGGTGTGACGGTGTGACCTGTCGCCCCGGCAGGCCCCGCGGCTAGGCGGTGAACTCCGGTGCCTGCAACGGCAGTTCAGGAGCCGACGTAAGCCGCGAGGTGTTCGCCCGTGAGGGTGGGGCGGGTGGCGACGAGGTCGGCGGGGGTGCCCTCGAAGACGATCCGGCCGCCGTCGTGGCCGGCGCCGGGGCCCAGGTCGATGATCCAGTCGGCGTGCGCCATGACCGCCTGGTGGTGCTCGACCACGATGACCGACTTGCCGGAGTCCACAAGGCGGTCGAGCAGACCCAGCAGATGCTCGACATCGGCGAGGTGGAGACCGGCGGTCGGCTCGTCGAGGATGTAGACGCCGCCCTTCTCCGCCATGTGCGTGGCCAGCTTGAGCCGTTGCCGCTCGCCGCCGGACAGCGTGGTGAGCGGCTGGCCGAGGGTGAGGTAGCCGAGCCCGACGTCGGCGAGCCGCTCAAGGATCTTGTGCGCGGCGGGCGTACGCGCCTCGCCCACGCCGAAGAACTCCTCGGCCTCGGCCACCGACATCGCGAGCACCTCGCTGATGTCGCGGCCGCCGAGGTGGTAGTCCAGGACCGATGCCTCGAACCGCTTGCCCTCGCACTCCTCGCAGGTGGTGGCGACCCCGGCCATCATCGCCAGGTCGGTGTAGATGACTCCGGCGCCGTTGCACGTGGGGCAGGCGCCCTCGGAGTTGGCGCTGAACAGCGCCGGCTTCACGCCGTTGGCCTTCGCGAACGCCTTGCGGATCGGGTCGAGCAGTCCGGTGTACGTCGCCGGGTTGCTCCGCCGCGAGCCGCGGATTGAGCTCTGGTCGACCGACACCACGCCCTCGCCCGCGGGGATCGACCCGTGCACGAGCGAGCTCTTGCCGGAACCGGCGACGCCCGTGACGACGGTCAGCACCCCGAGCGGGATGTCGACATCGACGTCGCGCAGGTTGTGCGTCGCCGCGCCGCGGATCTCCAGCGTGCCGGTCGACTTCCGCACTGTGTCCTTGACGGCGGCCCGGTCATCGAAATGGCGGCCGGTGACGGTACCGCCGGTCCGCAGCCCCTCGACGGTGCCCTCGAAGCAGACCGTGCCGCCCGCCGTACCGGCGCCCGGACCGAGGTCGACGATGTGGTCGGCGATCGCGATCGTCTCCGGCTTGTGCTCCACGACGAGCACCGTGTTGCCCTTGTCCCGCAGCCGCAGCAGCAGGCCGTTCATCCGCTGGATGTCATGGGGGTGCAGGCCGATGGTGGGCTCGTCGAAGACGTACGTCACATCGGTGAGCGCGGAGCCGAGGTGGCGGATCATCTTGACGCGCTGCGCCTCGCCGCCAGACAGCGTGCCCGACGGCCGGTCGAGCGAGAGGTAGCCGAGGCCGATCTCCACGAACGAGTCGAGGCTCTGCTGGAGCGCGGTGAGCAGCGGCGCCACCGACGGCTCGTCGAGACCGCGGACCCACTCGGCCAGGTCGTTGATCTGCATCGCGCAGGCGTCGGCGATTCCGACCTTCTTGATCTTCGAGGACCGGGCCCCCTCGTTGAGCCTGGTTCCGTCGCACTCGGGGCAGGTGGTGAAGGTGACCGCCCGGTCCACGAACTCCCGGATGTGCGGCTGCATGCCCTCCCGGTCCTTGGCGAGCATCGACTTCTGGATCCGCGGGACCAGCCCCTCGTACGTCATGTTGATGCCCGCGATCTTCATCCGGGTCGGCTCGTGGTGGAGGAAGTCGTGCAGTTCCCTCTTGGTGTACTTGCGGATCGGCTTGTCCGGGTCGAAGAAACCCGACTCGCTGTAGAGCCGTGAGTTCCAGCCGCCTCCGGTGTAGCCGGGGACGGTGATCGCGCCCTCGGAGAGTGACTTGGAGTCGTCGTAGAGCTGGCTGAGATCCAGATCGGTGACCGTGCCCCGGCCTTCGCAGCGCGGGCACATGCCGCCGGTGATGCTGAAGCTGCGGCGCTCCTTCACGGTCCGTCCGCCGCGCTCCATGGTGACCGCCCCGGCTCCGCTGATCGAGGCGACGTTGAAGGAGAAGGCCTTGGGCGAGCCGATGTGCGGCTTCCCGAGCCGGCTGAAGAGGATGCGCAGCATCGCGTTGGCGTCGGTGACGGTGCCGACCGTGGAGCGGGGGTCGGCGCCCAACCGCTGCTGGTCGACGGTGATCACGGTGGTCAGCCCGTCGAGTACGTCGACCTCGGGGCGCGCCAGCGTCGGCATGAAGCCCTGCACGAAGGCGCTGTACGTCTCGTTGATCATCCGCTGCGACTCGGCGGCGATCGTGCTGAACACCAGGGAGCTCTTGCCCGAGCCGGAGACGCCGGTGAACACCGTCAGGCGGCGCTTGGGGATCTCGACGCTGACGTCCTTGAGGTTGTTCACGCGCGCGCCGTGCACACGGATCAGGCCGTGGCTGTCGGCAACGTGCGGCGCAGGCGACTGCGGGTCCTTCTTCGCGGCCATGATCTTGGGTTCTCCATCTGTAGCAGGGCCGCCTTCGCGGTCCCCTTCGGTGTCGCCTGGCTCGATCCCGGCCGGCTTCGAGCAGTACGTCTGGTCTCTCTACGCCCCGGCCACACGGGCGCGGGGTCGGTACTCACCGGTCCTGGAGCAGCCCGGCGTACACCGCCTTGGCCGCGGCCAGGTCGGACACGGGATGCAGCACGGTCTTGATTCCCTGGGTGGAAGAGCCGGTCATGATCACTCCTGAGGTCGTGGGTCACATCGCGGGGCCGACCGTGATGTCCATGGCCGTCACGCTAGCCGCGGCCCGGTGACCGCGCTTCTCGATTCCTGATCGGTTCGGTCCCCGCCGCCCTGACCGGGGACGCCGAGCCGAAAAAGCAATGAGGATTTGCGAGCTACTTGCCGTCAACTGAGCGTGCTGGCCTGGGGGTTATGTGGCCGATAGGCGCGGCAACTGTCGTCAGATTCGTAACGTGCTTGGCATGGTCCTCGCTTTTTGCAAGCAAGTTGTCGCCAACTCCGAAGATCGCTGATGTCCAGGAAAGGAGTGCCGATTGCCTGGGATCATGACTGATTCACAGGGTACGACCCTGCCATGTGGTCCCGTGGGATCCGGCTCGCTGTGGTCTCACCGGTGCACGTGGCAGGACCTGCTCGTGCCGGTCTCGCTGGATGAGGGGCGGGGCAGCCTCGACCTCTCCGATGGCTGGGTGGACCGGTGGACGGCGATGTGGAGGTACGCGGGGGACGAGGTGACGGGCCCTGTGCGGAACCTCGGGCAAGCCCCGGTGGTGCACCGCGGGGCGATGCGGGGCTTCACCTGGAGGCGCGAGCAGCGGCATCGGCCCGGCCTGGAGACCCTGCTTGCGACGGGACGGCGGCACGGGTTCGAGAGTCTCGAAGAGGACCAGTTGCTGGTGGCACTGGACTTCGCTGGCGAGTTGGTCGAGGTGCTGTCGCAGCCGTTGATTATCCGGTTCCGTACGGCCGTGAAGTGGCGCAGGCACACCCCGGACTTCCTCGCGATCACGAGGGCTGGGGTGTGGTTGATCGATGTCCGGCCCAAGCCACTGATCGAGCCGGAGGACGTGGAGAGCTTCGCGGCGGCAGCGGAGGTCGCCTTGGCCTGCGGCTGGCATTACGCGGTGGCGGCACAGTGGCGGCCGCACGTGCGGTCCACCCTCGGTGTCCTCTACGCGCGGCGTCGCCCGGTCCGTGACGTGCTCGGTGTGCTGCCCGGACTCCTCGCGGACGCTGAAGAGAGGTTGACCTTCGGCGAGTTGACGATGAAACAGCCGTACTGGCCGGTGGCCCGCTCTCTGGTGCTGCACCTGCTGTGGCACCGGCGGCTCGGGGTGGATCTGTCCCAGCCGCTGACGGATCGGTCCCTGGTACTCCTGGTGGGTGGTGCCTCATGAGTGGGCCGGTATCGCTGGATCTCTCGCCCGGAGCGGGCATCGTCTTGGACGACGTGGAGTGGCGGGTGGAGCGGCAGGAGCCGCATCTGGGCCGGGTCCAGATGGTGCGGGCGGACGGCGTCCGCCAGCGGGTGACCCTCCGCTTTCTAGTCAACCACCCCCGGTGCCGCCCGTCGTCCTGCCCAGCTGCGGAGGGCGCCAGCAGGGGACGGCAGCCGGCCGCATGGAGCGATGTGAGACCGGACAAGCGCCCGCTGGTGGAACAGCGCCTCGCGCACCTCATGGAGGTGGAATGCGGATTCCGCAGCGGTGACCCGTTGCGTCCCGCGCCGGGTGAGCCGCGCCCCGAGTACGACCCCGAGCGCACGACGCTGACCGCGCGGCGGGCGGCGAAAGCCGCCGAACTGGCAGCCCTGCGGCCTGAGGAGGCCAAGCTGCTGCTGGGCCTCGCGCATGTGGGAACACGCACGCTGGAGAGGTGGGAACGCCGCCGCAGGAAGTACGGCATGGTCGGATGCGCCGATCACCGGTGGCTGCGGCAGAGCGGAGGCCATCCCAGTATCGGCGAGGAAGTCCGCGAGGCGATCCTGGCGGTGAGGGAGGAGACGCGTGGACACCGCTCCAGGGTGACCGGCCGGACCCGCGAGATCATGATCCGCCGCTACCTCCGGGAGACCTTCCCGGACGCGGAGATCAAAGTCCCCAGTTACGACACGCTCCTGCGGGTCTGGCGGGAGTGGTTCGGGCCGGGCGGGAGCCGGCAGCGCTACGACCGGTCGGCCGACCTGCCCAGTAAGCACGGTCATGTGCTGGTGACCCGACCGGGCCAGGTTGTCGCACTGGACACCACGATCTTGCCGGTGAAGGTCCGCGAGGACGTCTTCGGTGAGCCGGTCTCCGTCCATCTGACGCTGGCCCTTGACGTCTACACCCACTCGATCTGCGCTTTCCGGCTCACGCTGGTGTCTGACTCCTCGGTGGACGTGGCGATGGTGCTGCGGGACGTCATGCTTCCCCTGCCGATGCGAGCGGAGTGGGGCGAGGAGATGGAGTGGCCCTATCCGGGCCTGCCGGCCGCGGTTGTCGCCGAGTTCGCCGGGCACAAGGTGGCGGCCCTGCCGTTCTTCGCCCCGGAGACCGTCACCACCGACCATGGCTCGGTCTACCGCAACCACCATCTCGTGGAAGTCCAGGAAGCGATGGGCTGCCGGATTCTGCCCAGCCGCGTATTGCGTCCCCAGGACAAGCAGACCGTGGAACGCACATTCGGCAGCAGCCGGTCGCTGCTGTTCGAGCAGCTGCCCGGATATACCGGCGTCGATGTCGGCGACCGCGGGGCCGACCCGGAAGGCGACGCGGTGCTGACCATCGGCGCGATGGAGCGGCTCATCGCGAAGTGGGTCGTGAAGGCGTGGCAGAACCGCAGGCTGGGAGAGTTCGCCCCGAGCTGGGATCCCGGTGGCGGCCACAGCCCCAACAGCCTGTTCGCGGCCTCCTTCGCCCAGGAGGGCTTCGCGATGGACATCCCGTCGCCGGAGTCCTACTACCAGTTCCTGCCCCGGCACCACCTGAAGCGGATCCACCGGCAGGGCGTGAAGATCAAGGGGCTTTGGTACGACGCCGAGGTACTGCACGACGGTGACAAGCACTCCCGGCGGGGCGGGAAATACAAGCAGCAGTGGGTCGTTCACCGCGAACCTCGCGACCGGCGGATGGTGTTCTTCCAGGACCCCGATTCGCACGCGTGGCACACGCTGCGGTGGACCGGCCTGCCGCCCGAGGGCGACTTCCCTCCCTTCGGGGACACCCGTGTCGAAGAACTCCTCACCCGGGTACGCGACGCCGGGCTCAAGCCCCGCTCCGACGCCGAACTCGTCCCGGTCCTCCTGGAGATGATCGGGGCTGTTGACCCGGTCAGCGGGTGGCCGTCTCAGATGACCAAAGCCGAGCGTATCCGGCACTCCCGGGAGATCACGCAGGCCCGTGCTGCGGCCGCCGACCGTCCCCAGGCTCCTCAGGAAGCGCATGGCGAGGGACACACGCAAGCGGAAGGTGCCCCGGCAGTAGTGCTGTCCTGGCCGGAACGAGCCCAGGAGGCCGCCCGAACCCTGGATGCCCACCGTCGACAGCGACGCGAGGAGGTCGTGTCCTCGCCTCCGTCCGATCCCATTCCCCTGGGCACGGGCCGCCGCAGCCGCAATCTGCTCGTCCTGGCGGATGACGACATCGGCGACGAGGCCCGACACCCCCGGAACCCCGGCCCGCAGACGGCAGCGGAGGAGTGAGATGAGCGATCACAGCACGGCGGTCCAGGCGGACGGTCCCGTCCCGTTCCTGCGGTTCGGTCCCCGGCCGGACAGGACGACGTTTGATGGCTGGCAGGAATTCCGCACAACCCGGGGCCTGTTCGTGCCGGTCAAGAAGATCACCCTGGCCGAGTACCGGCTGATGAGCCCGCGCAAGAAGTCCCTCCACGACCTGCACCGCGCCGCCACCCATGTCAACATGCGGCTGCAGGAAACACCGATGAGCGCGGCGGTCACCGACCTGATGCGCTCGCGCATCCAGAACAACGCCATGAGATTCAACCCCGGCACACTCGACGGTCTCATGATCAACGGAGGCGGCTATCAGGGGAAGACGGAGACCGCCTGCCTGACCGCTGCAGAGTTCGAGGACGACTGGCGCGAGCTCTTCCGCCAGCACCACCCAGCTCCGGCCCCGGGCACCCGGGACCTGTTCGCGCCCGTCGCCTACTGCCAGACGCCGGTGAAGGCCACTCCGCTGGGCCTGTGCGAAGCGATCCTCGACTTCTATGGTGCTCCCTACGGCAAGAACCTGCGGGGCTCGATCCGCAACGTCCGGGCATCGATCAAAGCGCACGCCACCACCGCCCTGCTGATCGACGACATCACCCGGCTCAAGATGCACCGAGAGGACGACCAGGACACCCTCGATCTGATCCGCGGCCTGATGGATCTCGACGTCACGCTCGTCCTCATAGGCGTGAACATCCCCCGCTCAGGACTGCTGCGGGAAGGTTGGCACGACCCCCGGACCAAACAGTGGGTCTACGCGCCGCTGACGAAAGGCAAGAGCTATAACCCCGACGCCTCCACCCAGACCGAGCGCCGCTTCGACCTGGTGAACCTCGACCCGTTCAACTACTCCACCGCAGCCGGCATGGAGGCGTTCGTTGCGCACCTCGTCGGTATGGAGAACCAAATCCGCCTCTTCGGCGCGGGCCGCGGCACCCTGTCCACGGGCGAGATGCCCGAATACCTCTTCCGCCGCACCCACGGGATCGTCGGACTCCTCAAACGGCTCGTCGAAGACGGCTTGGTCAAGGCGATGGAAAGCGGCGCCGAAGACCTCACCACGGATCTGCTCGACGAAATCACTATCAACCTCGGCAATGTGCCCGGGCAGCACAACATCCGAGACGCCGCGTCGGGAGAGATTCCCGACGTCGATCCCGCACCAACGCCCGCGCTGAAGAATCGGCAGAAGAGAGCCCGCAACACCGTCTACGACGACCCCGGCATCCCTCCGGCGGCACAAGCATGACCCTTCGACCACTCCCGCGAAGCCTCGACCCGTTGGACGACGAGTCTCTTATCGGCTTCATCCTCCGGCTGGCCAGCCACACCGGCAGTACCCCCATTGCCATCGCCAGGCGGATGGGACTCACTCCGCGCTACATGGGAAGGATGAGCATCCTCACGAAACACCTGATCAGCCTTCCGCCCGGCCAACTCGCGGACGCTGCCCACGCCGCACGCCTGTCCGAGACCGAAATGCAGGGGTTGCTCCTGGCACCTCTCGGGGAACGCTACGGTCCTCTCGCCGAGGACTACCTCAGGCGGCCGCATTCCCGGAACTCGTACCTTCGCCCCTGGACATACACAAGGCATTCCCAGTTCTGCAGGTCCTGCCTCCTGGAGGACAAGACTGACCTCGGGATGATACTCGGCGGATCCTGGAAAAGGCGCTGGCATCTTCCAGTCGTCTTCGCCTGTGTCCGACATCGGCAGTTACTCAAGGATTCCTGCCCTCACTGCCATACCCCCATACACGCAGCCCGGTTGGGGCGGTTCCTAGAGAATGCCAATACACCGGATTTACACCCGCTGCAGTGCCGCGCGTTCCCGCGTTGGAACCCAGAAGAGCGCGGCATGCCATTCTGCGGCGCCTATGTCACAGGCAGGTCGGCAAGCTCCATATCCAGCAATCTGCAGACTCGTGATGCCGTCCTCAACTTGCAGTCGACTTTCGACAACCTGCTGTCGGTGAACGGGCCGGACTTCACGGAAAGCTGCGGCACGACCGTGTCAACCGCCCAGTACTTCAACGACGTCCGCATGATGGCAACACTCGTCCTCGCCTCATGGCCGCATGCCCGGCGCTACACTGCCACTCCCGCACTGGCTATGGCACTTACCGGAGCCCTGGGGCTGCTACAGCACGACGACCAGCGCACTCGTGTGCAGACAACCCGCTATCGAAGAGCCAACCAAGCCCTATACCTCGCGCCGCCCCAAGCGCCACGCGTCAGAGCCGCCCTTCTCGGGACGGCCGTGAAAATCCTCGCGGTGTCAGAACGCACTCAACTATCCAACGAGGTCTGGCACATGCAGCGGCGCGCCAGGGACCTACACCCGGAACTCCCGCAGAAGATCGGCCGTCAGCCCGGGATCTCACCCGCCCTCATGAGCATCTTCTATGTCACCTAACCCACACACCCATGCAAGCACGACAGTTGTCCCGCAAATACGACAACTACCCCGCCACTTCTCAAGCAATCACCGGTCCGAGTGACCGCATCCCCAGGAGTGGATCGAACGCAAGATCACGGCGCTGCGGCCCGGCAGCACGGACCCCTCGCCCGTACTGGAACGTTCGAGCGAAGACTCGCCCCCGCGTCACCGTTACGCATGACCGGCCCGGCCGGTTGCCCGAGCACCTGTCCGTACGGATGCCACCGGAGGCGCTCCCATGCGAACCCAGCCCAACATCATCGGTGTTCACCTCTTGTTCGAACAGGTCGGCCAGGTACTCCTCCAACAGCGGTCGCCCTCAGCCGGGTTCGCCCCCAACGAATGGCACCTTCCGGCCGGGCATCTGGAAGCGGAGTCGGCCATGGAGTGCGCCGTGCGGGAGTCCGGCGAGGAGCTCGGCGTGGACATCGATCCGCAGGATCTCCGCCTCGTCCACGTTCTGCACTACCGCGGCGTCGGCACCCCGCGCATGCAGCTGTTCTTCCGTGTTCTCGCCTACCGGGGCACCCCGAGGATCTGCGAGCCCGACCGCTGCACCGCGTTGGGCTGGCATCCGTACGCGGCACTGCCCGCCCCGCTGGTCGACTACACCGCCGTCGCACTCACCGCCATCGCGGCCAACCGCCCGTACACCGCGATGGGTTGGGGCGCGTGATGGCCACGAAACCCGAGCCCGCGGCCCCGTTGCCGCCGCCCCCGCCCGCCGAGATCTCGTACGAGGGGAGCCACGCCAAGAATCCCCTCAGCGAGACGTCCTTCGCCGAGCTGTGCTCCCGGCTGCCCTCGGTGCTCCAGCACACCGCCCGCATGGCGTGGGACATCGACCGCGGGGCCGTGCTCCTGATCCTGTTCTGCCAGCTCCTCACCGGTGCAGCCGCCGCCGTCCTGTTGGCTTTCACCGCGCAGGCCATGCAGCCCGTCCTGCGGGGCGGGGCCGCCTCGGAGCGGCTCCACGCGGCCCTCCCCTTCCTGCTGGTCATCGCCGCCGCGACCGCTGTCGCCCGGATCGCCACTGCACTGTCGTCCTACGCGGACGGATTGATCACCCCGCCGCTGACCACCGAGGCGGACACCGCTCTGGTGGCGGCCATCTGCAAGGTCGAGGCAGCCGCGCACTCGCGCGATGGGTTCGCCGACCGGCAGGAGGCGGCGGAGATGGGCGTGGTCCGTACGCACACGATGGTGCAGGACGCGACGCGCTTCCTGTCCGCCCTGGTCCGGATGGTCACCGCGAGCGGCGTGCTGTCCGTCCTGCATCCGCTGATGCTGCCGTTGATCGTCCTGGCCGTGGTTCCCGCCGGTGTCGGCGCGGTACTGTCCGCGCGCGTCACCTACGAGACGCACTACGCCAACATCGGTGACCGCACCGTGCGCCACATGATGCGCTGGTGGTCCACCACCGCGAAGTACACCGACGAGGTCCGGGCGAACGGGATGACCGGCTACCTCCTGTACTGGTACCGGGCCCTGTCCGAGCGGATCGACCGGCGCACCCTGCGCGACGCGCCCCGGATGCTGCGCATCGTCCTGGCGGGCTCGGCGATCGGCGGCGTCTTCCTCGCCGGCACCTGGGCCGCGCTCGCCTGGCTCGCCGTCACCGGACGCGTGGAGCTCGCCATCGCGGCGACGGCGGTCATCGCCGTACAGACGTCCCTCGCCGCGCTCTCCCAGCTCGTGATCTACGGCGCGGCGATGTTCCACACCAGCCTCTACCTCGCCGACATGCGCTCCTTCCTCGACCTGGCGGATCAACTCGCGCCCAGGCGCGGTGAGTTGAGGGTGCCGGAGCAGGTGCGCGAGATCCGGCTCGACGAGGTCGTCCACCGGTACCCGGGCCAGGACACCCCGGCGGTCGACCATGTATCGCTCACTTTGCGACGCGGCGAGATCGTGGCCGTCGTCGGCGAGAACGGCTGCGGCAAGTCGACCCTGATGCGCCTGGTCACCGGCATCCTGCTGCCCGACAAGGGCACGGTCACCTGGGACGGAGCCGACCTCGCCGAGGCCGACCCGCACGGCGTCTGGGCGCGTACCGGCCTGGTGCCCCAGAACTTCGCCCAATGGCCCCTGCGGGTACGCGAGAACGTGACGCTCGGCCAGCCCCGCACCCCGGACGACGCGCTCGTGTGGGAGGCCCTCGACGCGGTCGGCATGCGCACCCCGGTCGAGGACCTGCGCCACGGCCTGGACACCCTCCTTGCCCGTGAACTCTTCGGCGGCGTGGAGCTGTCCGGCGGCCAGTTCCAGCGCGTGGCCTGCTCGCGGGCCCTGTACCGGAGCCCGGCCCTGCTGGTGATGGACGAGCCGACGTCCCAGATGGATGTACGGGGCGAACGCGACATGTTCGATGCGATCAGGGCCGTCGCGGCCGACCGGATCACGGTCATGGTCACCCACAACCTGGAGAACACGAAGGTCGCCGACCGGATCGTCGTCATGGAGCGCGGCCGGATCATCGAGCAGGGCCCGTACGACGAACTCGCCCACGGCGGCGGGCTGTTCGCGGAGCTGCTCGCCATCTCGAAGGACCGCTGACGCGGGCCCGGCGGGTGCCGTCCTGCCGCGCCGCGCCCGCCGCTCGCTCCCCATATCTACGGCGTTTGACATGCCATCGCCATGGAGACCATGATTCCACTAGTTGACTAGTGGAATTTGGAAAGGGGAGGGCGCATGCCGCACATGGCCACTTCCGGGGCGGCGGCCGGTGGGCGGTGGGCCCTGGAGGCGCGAGGTCTTGGCAAGAAGTACCGGCGGGGGTGGGCGCTGCAGGACTGTTCCTTCCGGATTCCGGCCGGTCGCGTCTGCGGCCTGGTGGGGCCCAACGGGGCCGGAAAGAGCACCCTGCTGGGGCTCGCCACCCGGCTCGTCGAGCCGACCCGTGGCGAGCTGAGGATCTTCGGGGTGCCGGTCGGCGAGCCCGCCGCCATGCCGCGGTACGCGCATCTCGGCCAGGACAAGCCGCTGTTCAAGCGGTTCACGGTGGCCGAGACCCTGCGGCTCGGCCAGGAACTCAACCCCGGGTGGGACCAGGCCGCGGCCGAGCGGATCGTCCGGGCCGGACAGGTGCCGCTGGACGCCCGGGTGGGGAGCCTCTCGGGCGGCCAGCGCACCCGCGTCGCCTTCGCGCTCGCCTTCGGGAAGCGGCCCGAACTGCTGCTCCTGGACGAGCCGATGGCCGACCTCGATCCGCTCGCCCGCGACGAGATGGGCTCGCTGCTCATGTCCGAGGTGGCCGAGCGGGGCACCACGGTGCTGATGTCCTCACACATGCTCGGCGAGCTTGAGCACATGTGCGACTACCTCCTCGTGCTGGCCAACGGTCACGTCCGTATGGCCGGTGAGACGGACGAGCTGGTGCCGATGCACACCCTGGTCACCGGGGTGACCACGGACGAGGGGCTGCCGGCCTCGCTGTCCGCGCACACCGTGATCGATGTCCGTACCGCCGGGCGGCAGTTCACCGCCCTGGTCCGGCACGACGGGCCGCTCGACCCCGACTGGCAGCGCGCCGAACCCAGCATGGAGGAAGTACTGCTCGGCTACCTCCGCCACCCCGAGGCCCCCGCGCTGCTCTCCCCCACCGCGGGCCCCGACCACCGAGAGGAGTACGTGGCATGAGCACCCTCACCAGCACCCCCGTCCAGCAGGAGACCGCCAAGCCCCGGCGGTTGCGCGGACTCGCCTGGCTGATGGTGCGTCAGCACCGGTCGGCGCTGCTCGCCTGCGCGGCGGCGACCGTGCTCGGCGCGGCCTGGATCGTCTACCAGCGCTGGGCCATGCTGGACACCCTGCACAGCGCGGGCTGGCCCGGCAAACCCACCGACGTCCTCAACGACGCCATGCTCCAGCACATCAGCAGAACCTTCAACGACGCCGCCGGCTACCTGTCCTGCCTGCCGCTGCTGTTCGGTGTGTTCCTCGGCGCCCCCCTCATCTCCTCCGACCAGGAACACGGCACCGCCCAACTGGTCACCACCCAGTCCGTTCCCCGACTGCGCTGGCTCCTGTGGAAGCTGGTCTTCGCCCTGGTCCTCGTCGTGGTGACGACCGGGATCCTCGGCGCGCTGTTCACCTGGTGGTGGCGGGCCGCCGTCCCCGTCGTATCCAGCAACTGGCTCGACGGGTCGATCTTCGACACCACCGGCCCCGTGCTGACCACGCTGACGCTGTTCACCACGTCCCTCGGCATCGTCATCGGCACGCTGATCCGGCGAGCGGTCACCGCCATGGCCCTCACCTTCTTCGGCTCGGTCGCCTTCCTCGGCGTGGTCGACTACCTCACGCCCCATCTCGGCACCCCGCGCCGGATCGCCTTCCCGCTCGACAGCGAACACCCGGCGGGCCTCACCAACGCGGTCCAGGTCGACCAGTGGGTCGGCACCGCCTCGGACAAGCTCTACGGGTGGAGCACCTGCGTGAGCGACGACGCCCCCGAGGCCTGCCGCGCCAGGCTCGGCATCGTCAACTCGGTCTGGGACTACTTCGGTTACGACCAGATGAGCACCCTGCAGTGGACCACGGCCGGCCTGCTGCTCGCCGGGAGCGCGGCCCTGGTCGCGCTGGTCTGGTGGCGGACCCGGCGCCACCCTCTGTAGGCCGTACGACGATGGACAACGGCATACGCTGGGGCGCCCCCAGCAACAACCAGGGCAGAAATGGAAGGAGGCGGGTGCGGTGGTCGTGTTCCGCATAGAGCGACGCAGCGGCGTGCCCGCGTACCGCCAGATCGTCCATCAGGTCGAACAGGCCCTGCGCATGGGGGCGTTGGCCGAGGGCGACCGGCTGCCCACGGCGGCGCAGGTCGCCGCCGACACCAAGGTCAACCCCAACACCACGCTGAAGGCGTACCGGGAGCTGGAGCGGTCCGGTCTGGTCGAGGTCCGCCAGGGCGCGGGCACCTTCATCACCCGCTCCCTGGCCACCCCGCAGACCGCAGCCGAGTCGCCGCTGCGGTCCCGGCTCAGCGACTGGATGCGCGAGGCGAGAGCGGAAGGCCTGACGGAACAGGACATCAGCACCCTGTTCGACACGACCCTGGCCGAGACCTTCGCGGTCGGCGGGGCTCCTGAACGGCTTTAGTTCTGGGCCTCGCGAGGCCGAAGCGCCATACGGCCCTCTGATCGCCTCTCAGCCCGCCGAAGGTCCGGGCATACCGGGAGAGTCTCGTTCGGCGCTCCACGGTGCCATTCTGCGGGTCGCTTTTCTGGTCGTCTCTCCGAAATTCTCCATATAGGAGATTTGTTCGAGCAGTCGGCAGTTGGTCGCGAGACCACTGGCCCGTCGTCCATTCTCTGACTAAAGTCAGAGAATGGACGACGACGCGGAGCAGATCGAGCAGGTGCGGCGGTTCAACCGCACCGTCACGGAACGCGTGGGTGTGCTGCACGACCGCTACCTGGGCCGCGACCGGCCCATCGGCGAGGCCCGCCTCGTCTGGGAGATCGGCGAGCAGGGCCAGGACGTACGGCGGTTGCGCGAGCGGCTCGGGCTCGACTCCGGGTACCTCAGTCGTCTGCTGCGCTCCTTGGAGAGCGACGGCTTGGTGACGGTGGAGCCGCAGCCCGAGGACCGCCGGGTGCGCACCGTCCGGCTCACCGAAGCGGGCCGCGCGGAGCGCGCGGTGCTCGACGGCCGCAGCGACGAGCTGGCCGGAGCCCTGCTGGAGCCGCTCAACACGGCCCAGCGCGGCCGGCTGGTCGCCGCCATGGCCGAGGTCGACCACCTGCTGACCGCCGCCACGGTCACCCTGGACGCCGTCGCCCCGGACTGCCCCGACGCCCAGCACTGCCTGCTGGCGTACTTCACCGAACTCCAGGAACGCTTCGACACCGGCTTCGACCCCGCGCGGAGCCTGCTGCCCGACGCGAGCGAACTTCGGCCGCCGCGCGGTCTGTTCCTGGTGGCCCGGATGCACGGGGAGCCGATCGGCTGCGCCGGTCTGAAGCTGCCGCCCGGCGCCCCGGCCGAGATCAAACGCATGTGGGTCGCGCCCCAAGCCCGGGGCCTCGGCCTCGGCCGCCGGTTCCTCACCGAGCTGGAGGCACGAGCCGCCCAGCACGGCCGCGACGTACTGCGCCTGGACACCAACAAGGCGCTCGGCGCCGCGATCGGGCTGTACCACTCGTTCGGGTTCCAGGAGGTCCCCGCCTTCAACGACGAGCCCTACGCCCACCACTGGTTCGAGAAACACATCACCACGTCGACTACAGAATGAGGGTTTCCCGGCGGGCGGAACCCTCACGCTCAGCTTGAGACTCAGGAACGCAGCACGGTGCGGTTGTGGTGTTGCAGCAGCAGCGTCAGCGCGAGGACGTCCTCCTGTCCCAGCCGATCGATGATGCACCGGGCCAGTTGCTCGACGCTCTCCCATGCCTTCGGGTCCCCCGTGGCATCCGCCACCGCGGGCTTCGATTCGGCGGCCGGGGTCATAACGCCGTTATGGGTGGGGGCGGTTTCCGCGCCCGAATCGGCGCCCGAATCGGCTCCGGCGTCTGACGGTACGTCTACTACGCCCGCCGATCCCCGGCCCCGAGTCATAACGGCGTTATGGGGTACGGGGTCCTGACGGCGGCGGACCTTCTTCTGCTGCTTGCGTTCATCGGCTTCGCGCGCCCGGCGGTCTGCCGCCTCCTGCTGCTCCTCGGGAGCGAGACGGGCGAGACCGCGTACGTGCTCGATCTTGCGTTTGCCGCTTTCGAGGTCGGCTTGCAGTGCCGGGGTGAGCGCGAGAAGGGACAGCTTCTGGGAGATGTTCGGCTGGCTCAGGCCGAGGCGTTTGGCCGCCTTGCCCTGCGAGCCGTAGAAGTCGACCAGCTTCTTCAGCGCGGTGGCGTACTCCAGGTCCGAGAGGCTCTCCTTCTGGGCGTTGGCGACGAACGCGGCTTCCAGGAGGGCTTCGTCGGTCGCCGCGAAGCTGTCGTCGAAGGTGACCTTGATGTCCGTGAAGTTGGCCTCCTGCGCGGCGGCCAGCCGACGGTGACCATCTACGACGACGTACTCGGCACCGGCCTTGAGCTCGCCCTGCCGCCCGGGCCGGCCTTCCAGGTAGGCCGCGACCGACGCCACCGTGATGGCCTGCACCTGTCCGACCTCGGCCAGGCTGGAGGCGAGACCGCTGAGGTCTCCGAGCGTCTCGCGGGGGTTGTCCGGGTTCTCGCTGATCAGCTCGACCGGCAGCACGGGAGCGTGCTGCGGCGGATTCGTGCCGGTGACATTGGCGATGAGCTGGCCCCGCAGACTGGTCGCCCGGGCCGCGTTGCTGAATGACGTGGAGGGTCCGACTCGGGCGGCGGCGCTCTGACGACTGTTCACAGGCTTTCCTTGGCGATGGCCCGCATGACGTTCGCTTGGGGGCAGTCGGGTGCGTAGGACAGGAGGGGTACTTTGCCGCGTACCGCTTCGCGCTGTTCCTTGAGGCGGTCGATCACGGCGATGACGGGAGGGTGCCCCTCCCCCAGTTCGAGCCATGACCTCATGGACGAGGTGATGATGTATCCGTCGCGCGGGTCGTAGGCGTTGACGACGAGGCCGAGGTAGTCGACCTCGATGCGCCAGTCGTGTTTTCCGGATTCGATCTGGTCGATGAGCATGGCGTAGGCGTCGGCGGAGGAGTCCTCGGCGAGGACGACGATGACCGTGCCGGAGACGCCGGGGGCCTCGCCGTCCCGTCGGCGGCCGTAGTAGATCGCGGCGTCCATCCCCACGCCGAGGCTGGGCGGGCAGTCGACGACGATGACGTCGTAGTCCGATTCCAGCGGCTCAAGGGCGCGTTCGAGGGTCGCCTGCCGGTTGCGGGCCGAGACGATCATGATGTCCAGGAGGAAGGAGTCCGGGCAGGCGGGCAGGACGTCCAGGCGGCCGCCGAAGCGGGGCTCCTTGACGGTGACGACCAGGTCCTTGATCGTTCCGTTGGTGGCCTGCCCGGACATGTGCTTGGCCAGGCTGTCCCCATCGGCGGGGAGGTGCTGAAGGCCGAGCTGCTTGGTCAGGTGCCCTTGGGGGTCGTAGTCGACAAGCAGCACGCGAAGGCCCATGCCGGTGGCTTGTCGGGCCTCCGCGAGCGCGCCCAGGTTCTCGCGGGGAACTCCTGCGGCAGCGGCGGCTTTGATGATTCCGCTCTCGACGCCGACGACGGCCGAGGGGTCTTCGGCGTAGGCCTCGGCGATCCCGGCGGCGACAGCGGTCTTGCCGACACCGCCCTTCTGGTTGCACACGATCTTGCGCCGGGGGATGCCGGTGACGGGTCGGTGCTTGGGGGAAGGGTGTTCACGCAGCCACAGCGCGATCGACTGCG
Organism: Streptomyces sp. NPDC050485; assembly: GCF_044458185.1. Classification (NCBI taxonomy): domain Bacteria; kingdom Bacillati; phylum Actinomycetota; class Actinomycetes; order Kitasatosporales; family Streptomycetaceae; genus Streptomyces; species Streptomyces sp. NPDC050485. Next base: position 53,305 of record NZ_JBITHR010000032.1, read on the forward strand.
CGAGCCCCTGGACGAAAGGAATGCGGGCCCGGTCGTGGCAGGTGGCCTTCAGCGCGTCCCACTGGCCGGGCAGCAGCCAGGTCGAGAAGGTCGCGGCTCCGGAGGTGTCCACGGCCGGGAGCTTCTCGTCCGTCGCCCGCCACAGTTCGATGCCTTCGGCGGTGGCGTCCTGGATGTCCACGCCGAGTTCGGCGGCGCGGATCTTCAAGTCCTGGCGGAGCCAGGCGGGCAGTTTGGAGACAACTTTCTCTCTGTCTCCGACGGGCTTTGAAGTAACCATGGCGTCAGCATACTAACTTCCGGTTCCTTGGGTATGACCTGCCATCACATGCTCCTTCCATCGCCCGAATTGACCGGCCGGGACCGGATGCCGGGCCGGAGCACGAGGGCGGACGGCCGTGCTCCGCCGCGCCCCAACCCCGCCTGGGCCCACCGGCTCAGCGGCCGCCGGGGTGCCTGCGAGGTGCCGCTCTCCCCCACCACCCACATCAGGAAGGGCCGATACGGGTCCCCCGATGCGGGGCGGATACGTCTCCGGAACCGTCCAGAAGGGCACCAGATGGGGCACCAGAAGGGTGCTTGCCAGTCGCCACTTGTCCCCCGCCGTCACGCCTTGACGACGGAGATGAGCGCCGTCTTCGTTCGTACGGAGCGCAGCTCGGGTGCCGAATCCGGCGGCCTCGCATGCCGATTGCTCGGCGTATCGCTCGCTCACTTCCGAAGCTTCGGCTCCACCGAAGGGGCTCCTGGCTCCCGCTCCGGCTGCACGGGGCGCACAGAACGAGGACAGAACTGGGCTCGCCCGCTCTCGCTTTGGGCGTGAAACGCCTCCGTGGAGACCTCTGCGCGCTGCGTTGGCCGAGCTTGAGTGAGCGAGAGTTGGAGGATTTCGGCGCGAGTCTCAGTGCGAGTTTCGGCGCAAGTTGCTCCCGTAACGGCGTCGCCACACGGCTCTCCGGCGTCGCGGAACCGCGCCTACGACGCCGCCAGACACCAATCTTTCGACGTGATTTCCCGGCTTCAGACAGACAGCGGACACGTTCCTGCCGTCCCCGTGAGCCCCGAGCCGGCGTACGGAACTCCCTCATTGCAAGGTGTTTCTGGTTCGGGGAAACGCTCAGTTCTGCGGCGTCACGCGGGCTTCGCGTCGACTGACGGTGCGGTCTCACCGAGCGCCGCCGCCGCTGTTCTTCCATCGCAGATCCGCACTCACATCATGCTTGACCTACGAATATAACGATAGATGTTGCCTGGTCGGTCCTCATGAGTGTTTGACTGCAAGTTGCTGTAACCATTGCGATAGTTGGCGGCATTGACGTACCGATACATGTCACAATTCTTGTAGCGTCTCATGTAGCGATGCATGTACTTATGCTTGTAGTGACGCATGCATGGATATGTGTAGGGGTATCTATAGCTTCACATGTTCCGTCTCCTGTATGCATCTCAAGCTCGTTGAGTATCACGAACAGTGCAACGCTGTATGTTGCCCTATAACTAGCTGTCTGTCTTACTGCCTTGCTAGTCATCTAACGGACGAACCCGCTAACGAACCCTCTAACGGACTGACGAGCTAACGAGCTTGCTTGCTAGCTGACTAGCTTGCTGACTTACTGACCCTCTGTCGGACGAACGATCGTGCTGTCTGTCTAGCTGACGTACGAGCTTGCTAGCTGACGCGCGAACCATCTTGCGTACGAACTGACGGACCATCGTGCGCGCTGTCTAGCTTGCTTACGCGCTTACGTACGTACTGACCCGCTTGCTTGCGAACGCGCGAACGCGCGAACCGTCGATCTATCCATCTCGCTTACGAACTGACGAGGTGACCCGCGTACTGTCGGTCTGACGAGCTTTCCCTCGTGCAACCTCGGCCGCTCGCGTATCGTCGGTCGGACAGTCAGGCGGACCGACCTGCTGTCTCGGTGACGGTGCGTCAGTTGTCCCGCCTTGCGCGCGGTTCAGCGCGTCGCCTCACGGAGGGGCGGGAGATCCTGTTATCGTCACCCTCAATGATCCCGTGTCACTAGATCGCAGGCCGCACTCCGATAGGGGACAGGTGGGAAGTAAAGGGACGTAGACGGCCCTTCCCTCCCTCCGCTGCCGTTCCAGGAGTGGCTTGCTGACCTGGTGTCAGGGGACGAATAGACCTGATATCACAGCCGAGAGGCAGAGAGGCGGTAGTCGCGATGAAGGTCATCGCCGTCGCAACCCAGAAGGGAGGGGTCGGCAAGACCAGCACTACCGTGAATCTCGGGGCGAGCCTGGCCCTCGCCGGCGCGCGCGTACTGGTTGTGGACCTGGACCCACAGGCTCAGGCCGGTACTGCCCTCGGAGTGAACCTGTCCGACGGGGAGCAGCTCGCCCGCTCGCTCGGCTGGGTGTTGCAGGGCCGACTGCAAGGCATGCCGCTGGATCTTCCCAGCGCCTGGTACGACCGCAGTGAGCTCCTCTCCGAGTGGGAGGACGCGGGCACCCTGCATCTTCTGGCGAGCGAGGAATCGACGATGACGTCCGTTCAGGACATCATCCACCGCAAGGGCTACCACGCGACGCCGATCGTGCGCCGCATGCTGCTTGAGGTGACCGACCTCTTCGACTTCGTCGTGATCGACACTCCGCCTGCGGTCTCCTCGCTGTCGGCCACCGCGCTGGCCGCCGCCGACTACGTCGTGACCGTCTGCGTCCCGGAGTACCCGGCCCTCAAGGGAGCGGCCGCCACCCGGGGGACGGTCGCCTATGTCAAGGACCGCACCGGCGGCGAGTGCGATCCGCAGTACCTGGGCGCCGTACTGAACCGTTCGAACCCGCCGTCGAAGTGGAAGGCCCAGGAGGTCAACATCCGCAACGGCATGCTCGATGCGGATCTGAAGCCGTTCCTCACGGACATCCGCAGCGACAACCGGATCTCCGATTCCTTCGCCTACGGCGTCCCGGCCGCGATCCGCTTTGCCAGCCACGCGCCCGGCAAGCTGTACGGACAGTTGATGACCCAGATCCTGGAGCGCATGCAGCAGCCGGCGCAGAAGTGGGAGACGCCCGAGCTGATCTCGCTGGAGGACTCCGTTGAGTAACTCCGACGACACCACGCAGCCCGTACCCCGGGCAGGGGCCAGGCCGAAGAAGAAGGCTCCCAACCACTTCAAGGCCGTCGGCAGCTCCTTGGTGGCGGGGCTGCTGGCGGGGGCCGACCAGGTCGCCGAACGTTCGTTCCTCGGTGGGGCCAACCTCGACTCGGACGCCGCCGCCCCGGCGGTGCAGGCGCCGCCGAAGCCGGGAAGATCCGTACCGTCGCAGGCCGCCAGTGCGGCCCCGCCCGCCGCGCCCGCGCCCTCGGCGCCGCCGATGTCCTACACCTCGGCGGATCCAGACGCCGACGCCGGGGACGACGCACGAGACGATGCCGGAGCCGATGCCGCCGGGGGAGGGGCCGCGAAGGCCCCTGCCGTCCGCCGTGCCGTGCCCGACGACGTACGGCCGTCCGCCCGCGCAGTCCGGACGCCGTCAACTGCTCCCGCACCGATGGCCGTTGAGCCGCATGCAGTGGTTCGTGAGGATGCCACGGCGGCCGTTCCGGCGAAGAAGGCGGTGGTCCGTGAGGACGCCCCCGCGCCGGTGCGGCAGGATCCGGCCCCTGTCGATGAGGAGGCGTCCTCGCCGCGTCGCCGGTCGCGTGCCGGCGGGAAGCCCTGGGCCCATACCGCAGTGCACGAGAGCTTCGCCGCCGCGAAGATCCGCTCGGAGGGCTGGACCAGTTTCGGATTCCGGATCGACCCGGAGGTGCTGGCCGACCTGAAGGAACGTATCAAGACCGATCGCCGGACGTCCGGGATGGCCCTGCTCAGCCAGGGGCACTACCTCGATGCCGCGCTGCGGCACATCCCGGACGGAGTCGACGCCCAGATCACGATGGCGCAGGCCTTCCTCGACGAGCGCATGGGTGTGGTAGAGGCGGGGCGGCAGTCGACGTTCCGGGTGGGTCCGGAGGCCTACGCTCTGGTCTCCAGCCTCAACCAGGGGCTCCAGGAAGCGGATTACGGACGCCGGGGTCTGTACGTCGTCTCCGCCGCCTTGGAACTACTGATGCAAGGGTTGGATGCCGAGGGGGAGTTGCTGCGGCCGGAGCGGCGGACCAAGGTTCGACGCCTGGCTGCGTCGTAGCGGAACAGCAGAACAGCGGAACCTGCCGTGTCTGCGGCAGTGGGGGGGGGGGGGGGGGGGGGGGGGGGGGGGGGGGGGGGGGGGGGGGGGGGGGGGGGGGGGGCCGGGCCCGCGCCCCACGCGGGACAGCGCAAAAAAGAAAAAAAATAACACTAAA
>NZ_JBITHR010000033.1:0-55081 GCF_044458185.1 Streptomyces sp. NPDC050485
GGACCAAGGAGGCAGGCTCCACACGAGCTGACTACGCTGCCGAACTCTCCCGCCGGAAGGCATTCCGCAAGTCCTGATAGCCGGACTTACCGATATCAACGTCGGCAATCGTGTCGGGAAACTCGAACCCGGTCATCGCCGTCACGACCGAGAAGTCGGAGAAGTCCTCGGCGATCCCGAAGGCGGTCGGGTCTTCCATGATCGCCAGGGCCAGCGCCGTCGAGTCGACGCCGAGCCCGAAGTTGAGCGACTTGTGATTCGTCGCGCGGAAGGATTCCAGAGCCTCCGCGGAGGCGACCGGAGCCGGAGCCGGCACGCCGGAGGACGACGTTGTGGCGGCGGCATCGTCGAGGTCGGGTTCGAACAGGGCGAGGGAAGTCATGGGCGTACCTGTGGGGAAGGGGCGGGTGCGGCCGGGGGAGGGCCGCACCCGCCGGATGAGAGGGGGATCAGGGCTGGGGCTTCGCGGCGCGTGCGGCGTCGGTGCCCGAGGGGGTCAAGTAGGGCCGGTGCTTCGGGCCTGTGCGGCCGTCGTCGCCGTCGGTGGGCTGCGGGGCGCCGTCGGCGTCGCGGTACTCGACGAGGGTGAGGCGGGCTAGGGCGGCGGCGGTGGGCCAGCTCACGTCCCGCAGCGCGCCGTCCTCGTCGGCGGAGTCGATGGCTGCCAGCTGGGAGTCGTTCAGGATCGCCCGCCGCCCGGCGCCGGTGATGAAGTACGGGCCGACGCCATGTGCCTGTGCCAACTCGGGCGGCAGCCGGTAGTCGTCGCTGTCGTAGCGGTAGACGAGGCCGTCGTCCAGATAGACCTGGAGCGTCGTGCGGCTGCCGTGGGACGTGAGGTGCCCCGACGGGTGGACGCACGCGGTACGGAGGTGCTTGGGCGCCGGCGGGTAGGCCCCGTCGGTCATCGCGGGCCCTCCAGCGCGAGGGTCGGCGCCGGGACGAGATGCCCGGAGCTCTCGGCGACGATCTCGGCGTGGACGCGCTGGCGGTACTGCCGGGGAAGTTCGGCGGCGGCCGGTGAGTGGGCCAGGGTGCCGGCGATGCGCACCAGGCTCTCGATGTCGGAGGGGCGGAAACGTTCAGCGAGCATGGTCATCCTCGTGAGTGGCCCGGCGGGCACGGGCGGGCCCGGCGGCGTAGAAGGGGAGGGGGCTACGCGCCCAGTTCCAGGAGCGCCTCGACCAGGTCGAGGGCGCGCTTGCGCTCGGCGGACACCCGCACGCGGCGGATGCGCTTCGGATCGGAAGGAAGCTGGATGCCCACTGCACTTCCGTGGGCATCACGGCGCAGCTCGTACTGGGGCGTCGAGAGCATCCAGGCGTCCCAGTCGTCGGCCTTGCGCCCGGCCCGCACCTGGGATTCCGCAGTGGGCCCCGTCGAGGGGCAGGAGCAGGCCGGGTCGTCGCACGGACGGCCCGCCGGATGTCGGGAGATGACGCCGCCCTGGCGGTAGGTGGCGCTGGCGCCGCTGAGCATCGGGCACGCCTTCTCCGAATACATCAGGCACGGCGGGTGGAGTCCCGGTTCTGGCGCGTACCCGACGCTCACGTCCTGCGGACGGACCAGCACGTAGAACCACCGCTCCAGCGGCCTTCCGCAGATCTGGCACAGGCTGTTCTCGAAGGCCCGGGCGCGCTTGGACGGGTCGAGCCCGCCGAACACCGACAGCCCGTTGTGCTCGAACGAGACGTAGGGGACGATCAGGCCGCCGTGTGTGGGGCGGTGCGCACACGCTGTGGGGATCGCCGGGGCGCTCACTGGGAATCACCACCGACGAGCTCCCAGGAGGGGCGGGCGAGCTCGACCAGGAAGGTGTAGGTGGCGTCGCTGGCCTGGAGCAGACGGACCACGGGGAGCCGCCGATACTGGCTGAGGAACTCGCCGATGGCCAGAGCGGTGTGGCGGGAGTCGTCCGGGTAGGTGCCGTGGTCGAAGGGGACCAGGCGGTCGCCCTGGTACTGCGGCCACGTGTACGCGGCGAGGAGCTCGGCTTGGCTCCAGTTGTGCGGGTTGGCGCGGAGCTTGACGAGCTCGGCGCCCGGCGCCAGCTCCCTGAGCGAGTCGAGGGGCGGTGTCCGGCGCGGTTGGGGGCTGCTCGGGCCCATGGCGGTCTCCCATTTCGAGGCGGGCGCGTCGTGGCCCGGGGCGGTGAGATGAAGGGCTGCGGGTTTCGCCACGCAGCGGTGCAGTTGCCTGGCGGCCGCCCTCACGGCGTCGGCGAGGGCCGACGTACGGGCTGTGATGGAGACGGCGGTCGATCGACCAGACACAATCAATGTACACACTGAAATCTAAATACGCAACGCCATGTCGTGGGGTGTTCCCCCATCTCCTCCGGACACGGTGAACCGGGTCGACAGCAGCGCCACACAGAGCTGCCGGATTCCTCCCTGTTCCCACAGCGCCCGGGTCTCGGGGAGCCCGGCCGGCCACCACTGCACCGAAACTCCGTCGCGCACCACGTCGAGGGCGACCCCGTACCCGTCGTCCTTGCTCCAGTCAGCCATGCGCACGTGCGGGCGCAGCAGCTCAATTGCACCCTCGTAGAGGCGGATCGACTCCTCCTTCGCGCTCCGCGCCGCCCTCCGCAGAGCGTTCGCCTGCGCGGCGGACACCGGACGGTAGACGGTGCTGGCATGGTCGTCCTCCGTGATGACGACCAGGGCTCCCCCCTGCGCCGCGAGCACTCGGTCCTGGCCGGCTTCGGCGACCAGCTCGAGCAGCCGCTCCGCGGAGACGGTCGTGTCGAGTCCGCTCTCGGGAACGGTGGAGGCCCGGTAGTGCTCGTGCCGCACGAGGCCCAGGGCGTGCCTGACGTCCAGCATGGCGCGGGCCAGCTCGGTGGAGCCGGGTTGCCCATTCGCGGCGTAATAGGCCAGCCGCTGATGGACTTGGGCTGCTTCGCGCTCGTCGGGTTCGTCGAACTGGCTGCGGACAACCTCCCGTACGGCGAGGTCGATCACCTGCGTCAGGTAGCCAGCGCTGAAGGGCCTGCGGCGGAGCAGGCGAAGCGCGAGCTGCTTGGATGAGGCCGAGACGGCGGCTGGAGCCTCGGACACGAGGTGACTCCTCCTCTGGTTCCCCGGCTATGACGCGGGTTGGTGGATGTACGTGGTCCACGCCTCGTACTCGGCGGCGGTCAGAACAGGGGGCGGGACGATGGGGGCGTGCCCGAAGCACCGGTCACAGGGACGTGCGCCCAGTTCGGCGCCGGTGGCATCGCCGTAGCGGTCTGGCACAGTTGTGCCGCAGACGGCCAGGTTCGCCGGGATTGACGGGGCAAGCCTCAGATGCAGGTCCTGGCCGTGGAGCATCGGGTGGACCACGATGGTGGCCCCAGCTTCGGAGTCGGGGCCGAAGTGCCGCGCCAGGAACCTCACGACAAGGGCGTGAGCGGTCTGTGCGCGTTCATCCAGAGTCCGGGTGTCGTCCGGCGGCTGCTCGACTGCACGCAAAGGTTGCCGCACGTCTGCCGTCAGTCGGTCGACGAGGGCCCGCCCCTCGGTGAGGAACTGCGGGGCGTCGCCGCGGGGGTCGTCGCTACGCAGACCGACCCACATCCAGGACAAGGGCACAAAGGAGGCGAGCTCGCTGAGGAGCTCGTACTGCCGGCTGACGGCCCAGGTGGAGTATGCGGCGCATGGCCGGTGGCCGCAGGAACCAGCTGGTGCCTGGCAGGCGCGCAGCTCGAAGCGGAACCCGAGCTCGGTCGCAGTGGTCCGAAGGATGCCGATCTCCGCCCCCCACTGCCCTGTTGCGTCCTGGACCACCAGGCCGGTTCGCCGCCCACCAGTGGGCCGGGCTCAGTGCTGGGCCCAAGTCCCTGCGCCTCTTCCAACCGAGCAGCGGCCAGAGTTCGATGGGCGGAGACGACACGGTCGCCGTCGACCACAAGAAGAAACATGTCGGTGTCTCTCTGATTGGGCCGGGCGCTGCCAGCGCCCGGCCGACGAGCAGGAATCGGCACGCGGGGCTACGGCCCGACGAGGGCGGATCAGCCGGGCGACTTCTCGGCGCTCTTCTCGTCGTCGCCGATCACCAGCAAACGCACCGTGTCCGCAACCGAAGGCATGACCCGAGCACGCAGGATCGTCCGCTTCACTTGAACGGACGCGTCGGCGGTGAGGCCTGCCTTGGGGGCCTTCCTGACAGAGACCTCGCCGCCCATGGGGAGGTCCTTGGCGCCGCTGACCAGATCCTTGAAGCCCTGTCCCGGGCGGAAACGGGGAACGGCAGTCGCCTTGACCCGCACCCTCTCACCCGTCTGCGGATTGCGGGCGTAGCGGGCCGGGCGGTCGGCCTTCTCGAACGATCCGAATCCAGTGACGGAAACGCGCTCGCCAGCGACGACGGCGCGCACGATGGCGTCAAACACGTAGTCGACTGCCTCGGCAGCCTGACGGCGACCGCCCATCCTCTCCGCGATCGCTTCGACGAGCTGAGCCTTGTTCATGACGGAACTCCTAGTAATCGGCGGGGAGTTGAGACGCCAGTCGTAGCGCTGGCATTGAACCCGCGAAGGGAAGAGGGGGTGCGTCGTACGAGGTGGCGATAGCACCTCCAACACCGATCACAATACACATGGAAAACTGAATACGCAACGCTAATCGTCATGTTGACGAGAGCGGGTCGATCGTGTCATTCTGACGCAGTGACAGCGGGTTTGAGCGCGAGGCGAGTTGACGCCGCGCTCCCCGGCTCTGCTTTTCTCAGACCACCCACGCGGTTCATGACTCGGGAGAAAGCCCGTGAACAACAAGCTCGTTGACCCGACTTCCGCCACCCTGATCCCGGCGTCCCGCCCGCTGAGCGTCCACGCCACCGACCGCGCAGCCGGCGTCCTCATCGGCGCCGCGTGCGGTGACGCCCTGGGCGTGCCTTACGAGTTCGCCCGCCGGCTGACCGACGATGAGCGGCCCGTCATGATCGGTGGCGGCCTGGGCCCGTACAAGCCCGGCGAGTATTCCGACGACACGCAGATGCATGTGTGCATCGCCGATGTCGCCTCCAGCGGAGCCAATCTGACCAGCGTCACGGCGCTCGACCACATCGCCCGCAACTTCCACACATGGCGCGACGGCGGCGCAAGCGACATCGGGAACCAGACGCGAAGCGTGCTTGGCGCCGCGAAGGCCCGGAAGACGGGAACGCCGTCGCAGGCCATGGCGGCGGAAGCCGACGCCTACACCGCCCGCACCCAGCTCAGCGCGGGCAACGGCTCACTGATGCGGACCGGCATCGTCGCCCTCGCCTACCTGGACGATGTCGATGGGATGGTCAGGGCGGCCACCGCGATCAGCTCCCTCACGCACAGCGACCCCGACTGCGTCGAGGCGTGCATCCTGTGGTGCTCGGGTATCCGCACCGCCGTCCTGGAGGGAACCTTCGACGGAGTCCGCCAGGGCGTCGCGCTCCTCCCCGAGAACCGGCGGGAAACCTGGCACGCGAAGCTGGACGAGGCCGAGGCGAACGAGCCGCACCACTGGGGCCGGAACGGCTACGTGGTCACCGCCCTCCAGGCCGCGTGGTCCGCCATCACCCGCACGCCGGTCCCGGAGCTGGCTCCGGAGAAGGGCTCCTATCCCGCCCAGCACTTCCAGCTCGCCACCGAGGCCGCCGTACGGGCGGGCGACGACACCGACACCGTCGCCGCGATCGCGGCCGCGCTCCTGGGAGCGCGCTGGGGCGTCTCGGCCATCCCGCTCACCTGGCAGGAGGCAGTGAACGGCTGGCCGAACATGTCCGGTCCCGACCTGGTACGCCTAGCCGTCCTGACCGCCCGCAAGGGTGCCGACGACGGCGACGGCTGGCCGTCAGCCGCTCGCGTCAAGATTCCTGGCTACGCGGGGAAGGCCTTCACCGTGGCCCACCCGGAAGACCCCGGAGTCGTCCTCGGGAACCTTCCGATGACCGAGTACACCGGCACTCCGCCGATCGACGCGGTGGTGTCCCTGTGCCGTGTCGGGCGGGAACCGGTCTTCGCCCGCGCCGGTGCCGAGCACGTACGCGTCTGGCTGGTCGACAAGGAAGGCGAGAACCCCAACCTCCACTTCGTTCTCGACCAGGCGGCCCGACAGGTGCTCCGACTCCGCCAGGAAGGCAAGCGGGTCTTCCTCCACTGCGTGGCGGGCCGTTCGCGTACTCCCGCCGTGGCCGCCGCATACAGCACGCTCCTGGGCACCGACCCACACACGGCGCTGACGGAGGTCTGGGAGGCCCTTGGCGAGCGCTGGACCCTCTTGGCCCACCAGCAGCTTCACGACGCCGTCTACGAGCTGGCCGGGCAGCCGCCGCACCGCCCGCAGCCTCAGCCTCAGCCTCGGCGTTGGTTCTCCTTCGGCAGGCTCGGCTGACGCGGCCGAGGCCACGGGCGCGGTCTCCAGCAGGCAGACAGGCAGACCGCGCCCGGCATCGCCAACCATCGATCCACCACCAGTAGCAAGGCGCCCGCCGGGGCAGCCCGGCGGCCATTCCTCCGTCGTCAGCGAGGCCGAACTCGATGACCTCGAAAGAAGCGGCCAACACTACGGGCCAAGGCACCGGCTAGATCACTGCCACGACACAACCAGGGAACAAACTGCACGCGTCAGCCCGCCGGCCTCATGGCCGGCGGGCTGACGCGTTTCGCCGGGCACCTCGCAAGGGGTGCCCCACCCGTGCGGTCGGGCGGCGGTCGGCTTCTCTGGGCCCCGTCGACGGTGCCGGAAGCGCCCTGGGCTACGCCTGAGGCTCTCGTGCGTCGAAGTTGCCCGCCCCCCGGCGGCTGAGGACGAACTCGTAGACCGTCCGGCGGTACCAGTGGTCCTGAAGGACCAGAGGCTCTTTGCCATCCTCAGCGGTGCGGTCGGCGAGCGGGACCTGCCCTCGGGCGTGGTAGGCGTGGATGGTCTCGCGCGCGAGGGGCTCGCCGCGGGTGGCCATGCCCACCACCTCGGCGAAATCGTAGATGTCCAGCAGGTCCAGGGGGTCACCTTCGGGCAGAGGGTTGAGCAGAGCCGGCCCGGTGCCCTTGAAAGCCGCCCAGACATGCGGGCGATGCTCCTCCACCCACACGTCGACCTGGTCCTGGTCGTACACGCGTGGCCGTGTCCGCAACGGCGCCGGGAAAGCCCGACGGACGACCTTGTCGCCCTCCCGTTTCTCCTTGACGGTTAGCCAATGGCGGCCGGTGTACTCGGAGACGCCGTACCGCGGGCCGATCATCTCAGCGGTCAGCTCGACTCGCCCGGTTGGGGCTTCGCTGGCCGACTCGACCGCCGAGGCCGGCTCAGCCTGCTTGCCCCGGGTGTGGATGGTCGAGTCCGCCGTCGGTGACCCGGCCCACGCCTGACCAGTGAGGCGCTGAGCCGCGGTCCAGGATCGCCGGCGATTGTCCCGGACCCACTCGTCCACCTCGGCGGCGCTGTAGCCGGCCTCGCCCGCCTGCGGGAACCCCTCAACTCGGGTCCACCCTTTGGCCGTCATCCCGGCGACACGGTAGGTCACTGCGATGGCCTGGACGTCGACGTACCCCGTCCGTTCAGTGGACGCACGACTCGCAAGGCCGTCCGCGGCTGCGGGAGCCTGATCGGCGCCCACTGGCTCCTCGGTCTTCGTCTGCCGGCGCATGCGGCGCTTCCGGTTCACGAAGTTGTACGCCGTCTCCCGGTACCACCTCCGCTCCGTGACCTCGGGCTGCTTCCCGTCTCCGGGTGTGCGGTCGGGCTCCGCCAGCTTCTTCTTGGAGATGTACGTCCGCAGGGTGCCTTCGGGCACCGGCTCCGTCCGCCCGAGAGCCTTGCCCTCCCAGGCGCAGATGTCCGACAGCGTCACCAGGTCCTTCGGACCACCCTCGGGCAGACCGTACGGGTTGTCCGAGTCCTGCCCCTGCGCCCAGTAGACCGGGAGGTTTTCACGCAGCCACTCATCCACCAGCGCGGCATCGCGCACCAGGGTCCGTCCGGGACCAGACGGCCAGCCCTCGGGGAAGCCCTCGAGCTTGACCCAGTAGTCCACGACGACCTCGCTGACCTTGTACTTGTTCGCGATGTCCCGTGAGGTCACGAGTTCACCAGCGTCGGCGGGAATCACCGTTACTCCTTGTCGGACCGGCAGCGAACCCGCAGGCCGTGGTCGTGGCCCCGCGGGCGGAGGCCTGGGTTGAACGAGCTCGACGAGTTATTGCCGGCATCGTCGGTTACTTGCCTGCGCCGGCCCCTCGATCGCGCAGGGGTAGGAGTCAAAGTACATCACGTGACTAGAATACGCAACGCGGCACATGCTTCGCCGATCGACGCGGAGCGCCCCACAGGGATGCTTTCGGGGCCGGGCGGATATCCCGCCCGGCCCCGAAAGCATCCCCGCGCCTGTCAGCGCACCAGCTCGGATTCTCGCGTTACGCCCGAGTTCTTGGCGCGCAGTTTCTCATCGCGCTTCCGCTGAAGACTGCCGAAGGTTTCCCGTCCCTGCTTCTTGAGAAGGTGCGGAATTCGATTTGCTGGAATCCCCACGAGTGGCGATTCGCTGAGAACCGACAGAAGGTCCGATTCTGTCTGGTCGGTGTAGTCGGCGGCGATCAGCGCTTCCACGTCGGGGAACACGTCCGCGTGCCGTTCGGTGCCCAGGTCGATCAGGTGGTCTTCCTTCCCCCCGAGGCTGTAGCACCAGAGGAAGTTCTCGGGCGCATTGTTCTCGACGAGCCGCTTGAAGCGGCTGATCTCCTTGGTGTAGCAGTAGAACCGAACGCCCGGGGAATTGCGCATTATGTGCATCCAGGTCAATAGGTATTCGTCGGAATAGAAGTCGCCAGAATCGTGCAAACGAATCCATTTATCGGCGTATCGCTTGTGGCTGAGTTCATCTGTCATTCGCTTCTCAAACTCTTCCGGGGCGTCCCGGCAGAGGAGGAGATTCCGGATATGGGCTGAACGGACATTCTTGAATCGGTAGGTGCCCACCCGGGCGTAGCACAAATTGGCACACGCGCTTGCCTGGGGGCACACGTTGAAGTGGCTCCCATCGGGCATTTCCACCACAAAAGCTGGCAGTGTCCAGTTGAAAACCCCGATCCTTCGCAGATCAGAATTCTGCGTAAGTAGCCACTTGCGTGCGGTTCGACCGGGCGTTTTCGGGCTCTCAGGCATGATCGTCATTCCTCGTGTTCAAGAAGGGGAGCCGGTGGTGGCAAACCGACCGGGGCAGCCGATGTGCGGGCGGAGGCACGCGTGAATCCCGAGAGCGGTCACGCCGCCGTCGGCCCTTGCGAGTACGGCGAGCCCCTTGGCGATGGCGGTACGCGCGCTGCGCTGGTGATGGCCGCCGTACTGGGCGTCGTCCCCGTGACTGGCAATCAGATCGGCGCTCTCCGCCGAGATCCGTTCGATCTCGGGCTCCGGGAGGCCCCGCAACTCGGCGATGCACAGCGGGACCATGAACAGCAGCCAGGTCACCCAGGCCTGTGATGCGAAGGTCTGGCCTTCGGGGTCGGTGACCACGAGGCCGAAAGGGCCGTACCCAGGGGTGAGCGGCTGGTCTGTCTTGAGGTCCGCGAGTTCCTTGCTGGCGCCCGCGGAGGGATTGGCTGTCGTCATGACGTGGGGTAGCTCCATGCAGGGCGCCCCCGGCTCTGAATGAGCCGGGGGCGCCGTAGTCGGGAAGGGCGAAGCGCGGTCAGTCGCCGCGTGCGGTGCACCCGCCGATGTGCGCGGGGGAGGTACGGAGGCGGGGGGAGCCTCCGAGGGCGTCGCGGGTCTGGAGAAGGTAGTCGCCCAAGTCCTCCAGGCAGTTGATCTCTTCGGTGGGGACCGGCTTCCGGCACTGGTCGCACGGGGCAAGGACGTCGAAGGTGAGGCGGTGGTGGCTGTCGTAGGTCGCGAGGAAGTCCAGCGCCTTGTCCGCGAAGGGGATGGACACTGCGACGGCGGGGAAGTGCTGACCGTCCGCGAGGAGCGGATGGATGTTGTCGTCGTTGGCGCGGATGCTGACCGGACGGCCCAGGGCGTGCAGTGAGAGGCGGTGACGAAGTACCTCCCGCACCCAGTGGAGCTCGGCGTCCTGGCTGTGGAGGGTCGGGTCCGGCCCGAGTCGAATGGGCTGACCGGTCCGGGCGCGCTTCACCGCTGCCTTGACGGCCGCGGACTCGACGTAGTTGAAGTGACTCTTCGTTGTGCTCGGCATGAGGTCTCCGAGAAGGGATGGGCCCTGGACTACCAGCGCAAGGACGCGCGACGACGGTGACTGGGGCTGGATTCGAGGGCCGCGAACGACGGCCCTGGTCGGCGGTCTCTCCCGCCCGACACCATGAGACTACATATTGAAACGTGAATACGCAACGTTGGGGGGTTGGGGTTGGCTGCCCAGCAGCCGCCAACCAGGTGTCGGGCGTCGCTCAGTGCTTCAGCATCTCGTCCAGACCTTCAGCAAGGTGGTCCTTGCCTGGTATTGGCGCAGGTCCGAGCGGTGTGTTCTGCCGTCAGGGCGCGGATACAGAAGGAGCGGATGAGACGGAACGAGACTTCGGTCGCGCGTTGCGAGCTTCAGCGCGCAGGTCAGAGGCCTGCCCCGCCGAAGCACCGGATGAGACCCGACGCGCGGGGATGTGCGCGAGGAGGCGGCCGCATAGTCGGCCGGTCTGACCGCACCTGGTGCCTACGCCGACGCGGCGGTGAGCTGTCCGACCTCGTCGAGCAGGAGCTGTGCCCGGGCGAAAGCAGCTTCCTTGTGGCCGTACGAGGGGACGACCAGGTGCATGGTCTCGTGGGCCAGCGCACGGTCAGCTTCTTCGCGCGTGGTCACCAGCTTGAGGTTGATGGCCATCAACGGCACCCTCAGCCGAGCATTCTTCGGCCCCACGTACACCTGGGCGGCATAGTGCGCGAGGAAGGGCATGCCGCTGATCGAGGCGTACGCCGCAAGGTCCACGACCACGTGGAAGTCTCGCTGGGACACGAACGCGAACTGCTTGGCACGCCGGCGCAGCCAGTTCACTTCGACAGGAAGGTAGCGCTCGTGCGCCGGCAGCGGGCTTCGGAGGTCTGCATGCCGCTGCTCCGTTACCGGATGTGCTCGATCCGCCATGTCCTTCCTCCTCTCGGTTGCGGCCTGGTTGTTGAGCCAGGCCCGTTCAGCAGGTTGCCCTCGCGACGAAGCCCCCTGCTGGTTCTTCGCGGCCACCGGGGCCGGGAGGCCATCCTGCCAATACGCCTTGTCGCCGCTCCTCGGAGCCGACCGTGGGGACACTCACGCATAGCGTCCGTGCCATGAGTCCGCGTCCAGACGCCCCAGCGCTGCGTCCTCGTCCGGGGTGAGCCGGTTGGTGAAGTCGTCCCAGCGGGTCAGCTCCTCCAGCTCGGGGCCGTCGGCCGGCTCGATCCGTGCCCGCTGCCCGCTGGACAGGTCTATCTCCACACCGTCATCGACGAGGCCAGCGCGAAGGTAGGACAGGGAGCGCCGCCGGGCCACGTTGAGATCGAACAGGTAGCCGCTCTCGGTATCCGCGCCGCCGACCAGCGGCCTGATCCACAGAACCTGGTCATCGCCGTCCTCGAACCGATGATGCCGGGCGAGGGCGGCCCGGAAGACCTCGGTGCCGTCCGGGTCCGACACGATCAGGCGCGCGCCGGCGTCCACCGGGTCCCCCGTGGGGCTGTGGTCGCCCGCGATGAGGTCGACAACCCGCTGTCGCCACTGCTCTGCTGTCACTGATTCGCTCCTTGTCAGCTGTTGTAGTCGTTGGCCGTGCACAGGACATCCTCGACGGGCTTCCCGCCGAGCTGGGTAATGCCCCGCGAGGTGAGGGAGGCAAGGATGGTGTTCCGCTCCGCTGCGGTGTGGCACACGATCCGGCTGGGCGCCTCCGCGCCGAACAGGTCGATCCCGTTCCTGAACATGACCTCGTTGCCAGAGCTGGAGAACTTGGCGATCTTCATCGGGTCGCGGGTGATCGCGTTCTCGCTGTAGTTCTGGTGCGCGGGGTTGATTGCGCCGTAGTGGTCGCCGTTGTAGGCGTAGTAGTCGCTGCGCCGCATCAGCACGCTCGGGTCGTCCCAGATCAGCATGCCGCCGCCCGGCTGGCTGGGGGTCTTCTTGACCCGCAGGAAGACGGAGTTGGCGCCGCCGGTCATCTTGTCGGCTTGCTCGCTCATGCCGATCCCGCCGCCGATTCCCATGGCGGCCCGCTTCTCCGTGGAGGCCAGCACACCGGTCCCGAGGAGGCTGGCGAGCGCGCCGCCGTGGAGGCCGTGAGTCAGTGACCTGCCCTTGAATGCGCCCGCGATCTCGGCCTTCTTCCCGGTCACGTCGAACCGGGACCAGGTCAGCCACTTGCCGGAAGTCGAGGGCGTCGGCTCGTAGCCCGGGCTGGCCGCCAGCTCGGCGCCGCCCGCGAAGCCGGAGGCCTTGGCGACCGCGTCTCGGACGACTTCCACCTTCATCGGGAGCACCTTGTGGGCGGCCTCCAGGTGGATCCGCTTCATCGCCGTCTGCAGGGCGCCGCTGTCGAGGCCCATGAGGGACTCCATCCGCTGGTGCACGATCTCCTGGGCCTGAAGATCCTGAAGGCCCTGGGCTGTCTCCATGGCAGCCTGCATGCCGACGGAGCCCTCCAGCCCCTGTGCCTGGATGTTGTTCGCGAGGTACGTCCACTCACCCTCGGCCGCGGTCATCGGCTTGTTCATCAGGTGGAGCTGCTCCAGCCGCTCCACGAGGTCCTTACCGTGACCCGCGCCGGCCGGCGCGTGGACCTCGAGCTGCCCGCGCAGCGAGAACTCCGTGTTCTTGGGGTTGTTCTCCTGGTAGGGGCGGTAGACGGCCGTCCAGCCGTCACCCATGTCGATCTCGTACTCGGTGCCGTTGGCGGAGCTGCGGGTGACCCCGTCCCACGACGTCTGGCCCGATTCCGGATCAAGGGTCGCCTTGATCCGGCTCGCCTTGCGGACCGTCGCGGCCAGCGTGCCCGGTTCAGGCTCCCCGTTGGGCACCGATATCTGTTTGGTGACCATCTTGGTCTCGGTCACCTCGTACGCGTCCATCCAAGGCATGGGCGCACCACCGTTGTCGATCTTGTCCTTGACCACGTTCAGCTGGTCCATGTAGTGCTGGGCCATGGCCTTCTCGTCGTCGCTGATCGACGGATTGTTGAGGACCGCGGAGACCGCGTCGACGGCGGCCTGGTGCTTAGCGATCGACGCGTCCGACATATCGGAGCCGGTCTTCAGCTTGTGCTGCACCGAGCTGACCGCCGTCTTGGTCAACTCGGCGAGCTTCTTCTCCTTGTCGAGGTCGAGGCGCTCCTTGACCTCCTCCTCGACCTGGACCTCCTCCATGTGTGTCCCTGGGATGCTCAGCGCGTCGAGGAGCTTCTCCTCGGCCTCCTCGGAGATGTGCGTGAGCAGCACCTCCCGCGGACCGTTCGGCGAGTCGTAGGCGACCAAGGTGGCCTCGGAGTTGATGAAGTCATCCCCGCCCACCAGGATCGGCGTCCCGGTCGGCTCGCCGACCGGGGGAGCAGCCGGAACCGGAGTCAGCGGCGGGTCGGTCTCATCCTCTTCCTCCTCCTGCACCTCCTCGATGTCCGCGGCCTGCAGCAGCGCGGCCTCCTCTGCCGGCGGCTCCTCACCACTGCCCTGAAGATCCCCCTCGGCGACGGAGACCTCGGGCTCGGCAGGCGCCTCCTGCAGTTCCTGCGCCGCCGGCTCGACGGTCGCAGCGGGCTCCAGTTCGAGCCCCGGCAAGCCGTCGAGGTCCGCCATCGGGTTCTCGGCGACCGGCGGCTCCGCAGGGGCAACCGGTTCGGCGAGCGACTCCGGGAGCTCTGGCATCTCAAACCCTGGGCCTCCCGCACCACCCGCCGCTGGGCCCGTGAGATCGCTGCCTTCCCCGGCGGCCGGAGCCCCGGCCAGGTCCACCGGGGCAGCGGGTGCTTCGGCGACCGCGGTGGGGCTGACCGCGTAGCTCTGGTGGCTCGACTTGGATCCGGTCCCCATCAGCTACCACCGCCGTGCTTGAGAGAGGCTCCGGAGGACAGACCCAGCTGCTTGACGAAGAAGTCGGAGAAGTTCTGGCGCAAGTTGTTCTTCCTCTCTACGGCGTGGTCCAGGAACGCTGTAGCGATCTGTGAGTGCGTGACCTGGGACTGCGGGATCTTCAAGGCCTTGGCCGCCCGGCTGCGCATCTGCGGCACCCACGCCACACCGGCCTTGGCGCCCTCGTGCGCGGTGGAGTGCAGCATCGAGCGGAGCTGCGCGTCCGGCATGGACTCAAATTTCTTGATCACCGGGTGCGCGGCGGCGGGGTTGATCTTGACGCCCTTGGCGAGACCACCGCCCAGTGCGGACTGGTAGAGCTTCTGGTGGACGGGGGTGAACCCGCCGCCACCGCTGGGGGCGTAGCCGACCGACAGCTTGTCCAGGCCGAAGTGCTTGAAGGCCTGGCCGCGGTCGATCTGCACCAGCCCGCCGGAGGGTGTACTCAGCCAGTTGTTCTGATGTCCGTCGTGCTCGCCGATGAACCACGACCCCACGTGCGAGCGGACGATCGCATCGACCTGGGACTGCGTCCACTGGCTCGGGCTGGACGTGAACGGCTTCGCGCCCCGGAGCAGGGGCTGGATGGACCCGGCTGTTCCGTTGGCCTGTTTGTGGTGGTAGACCGGCATCGCCGGTACGCCGCCCGCCGACAGGACCTGGCTTGCGGCGGCTTCGGTGTGGCCCAGGGCCCCGCCATGGTTGTGGTCCGCCTTGAACATCCACGGCGAGCCGTCCGGGGCAGCATGGAGGGTCTTGGCGTACGTCCCTCCCAGGTTCGATGCCTTCGTGCCGGGGCCGAAGGTCCAGCCGGCGACCTCCTTGGCGTCGACGTAGGCGGGCACGTCCTGACTGGTCGCCTTCGCGTGCTGGACCTCGGCCATCATCGCCTGGATGTTCGCGTTGAACGATCCCGGCTTCGGGGCCTTCGCGGGCTTTGATACGGGCGAGGCGGGCTTGGCAGTGGAGTTCGCGTCACTCTTCGACAGCTTGCTCGCCAGAGCTTGGGACTCCTCGTCGGAGGAGAGCCCGCCGTTGGCCTGCAGCGCAGGTGCAGCCGTCTTGGCGGCCTTGGCCGCCTCCTTCTTCGCGACGTCCGCAGTGACCTTGTCCTTGATGGCTTGCTGGTTGTACTTCTTGTTGAAGCTCGCGGCGATGTAGTTCTGGACCTGGGCTCGTGTGGCCTTGGCGTTGTTGTCCATCCCCAGCTCGGCCGCGACGGCGCGCAGGTCGGAGAGCTTCTGCTTCGTGGCCCACGCCTTGAAGTCGTTGGTGAGGCTGTTGGGATGGATGTACTTCCCCGGGCCGAGGGCCGGGTGATCGGCGTACGGGGTGTCGCTGTCCGCCTGCTGGGTGTATGGGTACCAGCCGTTCACGCCCGTCTGCATGTCCCGGACGGCGCCGGCGTTCTGCGCCCACGCGGCGATCACTTGCGGCGCGCCCGGGTCGCCCGCCGGCGGCAGGTCGAGCGGCTGGCCGCCGCCGGGAGCCATCGCAACGTGGGCGGCGTAGCTGGCGTCGAGGTTCGCGAGTTGCCCCTGCCGCGTGGCCGCCAGGGCCTTCAGCGACTCCACTTCGCTCTCGGGTGTGGTCGGCCGCATGAGTGCCACGAGCTGGTGACCAGTGAGGTGCATGGCCTCGGGCTCGCTCAGCTGCCCCGAGGCTAGGCCCTCCTGTACCAGGGGCTGGACGACCTTCGCCGGCACGTACGCGTGGTTGAGAGCCTGGTCGATCGCCGACTTGGCCTCGGCCTTGGTCTTGGTCAAGTCCTCGCCGAGCTCGGGGCAGTCGGCTGAGGCCAGCTTCTGCTCGGCCGCGAGCATCGTGTGCAGGGCCTCGGCCCTCTTTTCCTGAGACTGAGGCCCGAAGGTCTTCTTCGCTGCGTTCCAGGCGTCGACCGACTCGGCCACCGCTTGGGCGGAGGCCCCGACCTCGTCCGGTGTCGCCTTCCATGTACCGCCGCCGAGGGGCGGCTCGGTGCCTTCGATCTCGTGCAGGTCGGCGAGCGTCATCCCGCCGACTGTCTTGCCGGCGAGCAACTCGTTGTACCGGTCGAGTGCCGCGGCCTGGATCTTCGCCTTGGACGGGATGTCGCCCGGGTACGCGGGGTCGAGCCAGTGGACCAAGGGGTGCTGGCCCTTGCCGGACAGGCCCACCAGTGCGGGGTGTTCAAAGCCCTTGGCCTCGGCGATCTCGCGCAGATCGTCCTCGTCGAGCGAGGTCAGGTAGGCGAGCGTCTGCGCCTTCAGTGCTTTGGTGTGGGCCTCGATCTCCTCCTCGGGGACACCAGCCAACTTCAACTTCTCGATGGCCCCTTGAGCCTGTTCGACCTGGCCGACGAAGAGGTCGTACCGCTCCACGGGATCCGTCGGGACTTCGTCCTCGGGCTCGACGTTGAAGGGAGGGTCGGCGATCTCCTCCATGAGGTTCATCGCGACCAGCAGGTCGGCCTTGGCCTGGACTTCCTCGTCGGACATCGGGTGCGCCGGCGCCTCGGCCACCACGTCGTCCGCCTCGGAAGCAGAGGTGGGCCCCACCGCGTAGGAGGCGTGCGAGGACTTGCTGCCCGTGCCCATCAGCTGTCCTCCCTCGGCGGGAGCACAGGGATGACCTCGGCGAGCAGTTCGTCGAGAGCGAGGTCGGCTGCGTGTGTGAGGTCGAGCGCCCCCTCGGGAACGTCGACGGGCTCGATGGAGCACACGCCGCCGGACTGCCTGATCCAGTGTTCGACGTCTGCGCTGGTGGTGCTCTCCCCCAGACGCTCTCGCCAGGGGTCGGCTGTGTCGTAGACGAGGGGGACCCAGCGCACGACCCGCGTGGTCGGCTGATGGCTCTCGTCAAGGCCGAGTATGGCGACGGGGTCGACGGGGAGCCCGAGCGCCGGATGCCAGACGAGCAGAATCCACAGCCGCCAGGCGGAAGTGGTCGTCGACGGCTTCGTCGTCACGGCATCGGGCCGGTTGGGGTCGGTCGTCATGGAGGCTCCTCCCATCGGGGCTTTCACCTGCTACAGGTGTGGGAGGAGCTGACGGTGTGACAATTTCGAGCGAGAAGTTTCTAAGGGGCGTGCCGCCTGCCCGTCTGCCGAGGCCGAGTGGGTCGCGCGGAAAAGATCAACTGGTCATGTCGTCGCGTCCAGGACGACCGTCGCCCCTTGGCCTCGACCCGCTTCGCCAGCAGCGGCTTTGTATCCCGGACCCGCGCCGCAGGGCCGGGATACAGAGCTCTGTATCCCGGCCCTGGGCCGGCCCGCAGCCGCGAGGATGGCGACGAGTTGCGTCGGCTACTTCGTGCGGGCAGTACGGCGGCGCCGTGCGATCACGAGGGCCGCACCACCGAGAAGCAGCAGTGCGCCGGCAGCTGCGGCCACCCAGGTGGTCGCGTCGGCGCCCGTGTGGGCGAGTTCACCAGCGGGCGGGGTCGCGTTCGCGGCCGGAGGCGCGACGTGCGGCATGCTCGGGCTGACGGGCTGGGTGGGCGCGGACGGCTTCGGGCTGGCCGGCGCGGTGGGGGTGACCGGCGGGGTGGTGGGGGTGACCGGCTTCGGGACAGCCGTGTCGAGCACCGTCACGACGGTTTGCTCACCGGGCTTGACCTCGACGCGGGTCGGTTCCGTGTTGAGCTGGTAGCCCTCGGGGGCCTTGGTCTCCACAAGCCAGTAGACACCGGCCGCCAGGTCCACGGGGGCGGACTTGCCGTCCTTTCCGGTGGTGACCGTCGTGATGATCTCTCCGGGGGTGTCCTTGGAGGCGGGCTTGTCCTTGCCGGGCTCGGAGGGCGTCTTGCCGGTGTGGATCTCGTAGGTCGCCGGTGAGGTGATCGGCTTGTTGGTGTCACGGTCCTTCTTCCAGGCGGTCACTATGGCCTGGGGCTGGAACTGGATATCGCCGCTGGTGGTGAGGGTCTTCTTCTCCGCGGCGAAGTAGACCATGCGCTGCATCGGCTTGCCGGAGACCTGCTTGTCGGTGTGCCAGAACGTGGGGGAGTCCACGGTGATGTCGGCGCTGAAGGCCGCGCCGGCGGGGGCGCCAGGCTTGGCCGGCGTGAAGGCGTACACCGTTTGGCCCTGCGGGTCGGTGCGGCCCACCGGGCCGGGCGTCTTCGGCGTGGCGATGTTGGTCAGGCTGGTGGTGTTCACGCTGACGCCGGGTACCGGCTTGCCGCCCTGGGTGATTTTCACCGTGAGGTTCTTCTCGCCGGGCGTGCGCTCGTAGGGGAGGGTGTGGCCGGTGTTGGGGACGGTCAGGGCGTATGGAGCGGAGCTGACGGCCCGGGTCTCGGTCCGCATGCGGTTGAACTCCGTGATGACCGGCTTGGTGTCGATCTTGGCGTCGGCGCCGGTGCCCATCACGGCGCCGGTGGGCATCCCGTTGGTGAGCCAGGCCGCCCACGGGATCTTCTCGCCGTTGTATCCGTTCTCGTCGACGCCGTCGCGGGCGGCCAGGGCCCAGGCGAGCAGGGAGGCGGCGGCGGTGGAGTTCCGCCCGCTGGTGGTGTCGGGCAGCTTGCCGTAGTGGGCCGCGAGGTAGGCGAGTTGGGACTGGGTGTCCTGGCTGAGCTGGTGCGGCGCGTCGGACTTCTTGTAGCCGTTGGTGGTGCCGTCCAGTGGCCCGTACAGGTTGACGTCGAGGCAGAGGGCGGGGCTGCCGTTGTCGAGGACGTGGGTGCCGGACCAGAACGCGGTGTGCTGGCCGGTGCGCAGCTGCCAGCCGACACCGCGGGCCTCATGGCCGTCCCGGTCGGCGGCCGCCGCGGAGTTGGGGGCCAGCAGGGCGCCGGCTATGAGGGCGGTGAGGGCGGCGGAGGTGGTGAGGGCAAACCGCTGGGCGGAAGGGATGCGCATGGGCGTGGTGCTCATTTTCTCTCTGGTGCGTGAAGGACGCGGATGGGCGGCCGAGTTCGGCCGGGGTGAGGTGTCGTTGCTGCTTGCTGCGCGCCGGTCGGCGTGCGGCCAGCTAGGCGGCGTTCAGGACGGACGGTGTTGCGGGTGGAGCGCCGAGCTGTAGGTGCTGCTGCAGCAGGCGGGCGCGTTCCCCGATGAGCCGCGTTCGGGCCTCCCACTCCGGGCCCTGGGTGTGCCGTGCATCCGCCGTGATCTGGGCGGCGTGCTTGCGGTAATGGAGCCCGGCTTCCTTCTGGAACCAGCCGGGAGCCAGTGCTTCCAGGCTGAGAAGCAGGCCGGTGTCACCGGAGGCAGGCAGCGCCATCCATCCGCCGAGCGCCACCACCAGGGAACGTCGCACGCAGAGCGTGGCCGGGTGGACGAGAGGCGCGCGGTACCGCTCCCAGTGGTGCAGGACCGAACCCGGCTTGAGGAGGCCGGCAGGCGGCGCGCCGTCGAAGGTGACCAGCTCCCCGTTCGGAAGGAGGTCCAGCGCCGCGGACGTCACCCAGCCGACGAGAGGGTTGTCCTCAAGCGTGCGGATGTCGCGGGCCAGGACGCCCTCGGCGAGCAGGTCATCCGCGTCCAGGGTTTTGATGAACCGCCCAGCCGACCGGCCGAGCGCCACGGTTCGCGCGACGTGCGGACCGCCATGGCGGGATTGCGCGATACGGATTCGGGGGTCGGACGGCAGGTGCGCCGCGGCGTCGACCCCCTCCCCGTCCTCCTGGACCAGCCACTCCCAGTCCCAACCGGGCGGGCACTGCTGGCGTTCGAGGGACTCGTAGGCCAGCGGAAGGTATGCCGCGCTGCCCGGGTGAACTGGGGTGATGATCGAGAGCAGGTGCCTCATCGGCTCTTCCTCGGTAGCCGGTGACAGGGCACCGGGCGGAGGCGCCAGTGGGGCGGGTGTCTGCGGAGTGGGCTTGTTGGGGTCGGTCGTCATCGGGGGCTCCTCCTATTGGGGGTTTCACCTGCTACAGGTGTGGGAGGAGCCGCCGGTGTGACAGTGCGCGCGAAGAATTTTCAGCGGTGCGGCAGAAGCGAGGACATGTACTGGACTGTCGCGGCGAAGGCGTCCTCCGTGCGGGCGTGGACGTCTTCGCGGCCGTTGGCGGTCATGATCGCCCCGTGCAGGGCGTATTGGTGGGGGTTCTGGGAGATCAGGGTCAGCCGGGGGCCGAAGATCTCGGCCATCTCCGCGATGCGGTTGGCGCGGGACAGACCGGTGAGGATGACCGGCAGGTCCCCGGGGAGGTTTTCGGCGAGCCAGTGCAGGCCGGGCCGCTCCCAGCTGTCCCAGTCGGCGTTGTCGCGGACGGTCTGGACGTTGATGGCGATTGCCGCCGGCTGGGTGTCTTCGATCCAGGCGAGGTAGCGCTGGAGGTCTTCGAGTCGGTACCAGTACACGTTCGGCACGACCGGGACGCCGGCCTCGGCGAATTCCTGCGCGAGCAGCAGGCTGCGCCGCATGTTGAGCAGGTGCTCGGTGCGCGGCCAGTCCCCGTAGATCGAGTAGTTGCAGGAGAGCACCAGGTCCCACTGCTGTTCGGCAATCCGCTCGACGAGGCTGTCTCGCTCGCGCCGGGTCCAGAAGGCCTCGACGAGGGGGTCCTCGCCGTAGCCGACGAGCACGGCCTTCTGGTGTTCGCTGAGGGCGAGGGCCTGCCGAGCGGTCTGGTCGGTGAACCGCTTGTAGAGCGTGTGGGTGTCGGGCGAGAAGACGCGCCGCAGGCCGACGCCGTAGGCCGGCCAGTTCAGGCTGGCGTCGAGCTTGGTGATCGCGGAGCCGTCGGTCATGGGGATGAAGGACGGCAGGCCGTCGGGCACGGTGCTGTCGACGGCGATGTCGTCGAAGGTCAAGGTGCCGCCGACGTCGGCCATCCACCCGGCTATGTCGGTGCGGCTTCCGCAGCGGATCGGGCACTTGCGTGTCACGCACGCGTTCGCCGGGGCGTCCGCTTCGGCGGCCGCGCAGCCGCAGAACCGGCAGTCCGAGTTCTGGCCGGAGCACAGGGGCTCGACGGTTGCCGGGCCTCCCTGGCCGTCGGGGCCGGCGTAGAAGGCGCAGCTGTTGCAGTCGCAGCCGCGGCCGGGGAGCGGTACGCCGACGGTCGGGATAGGCAGGGAGACACTGGTCATGCTGCTTCGCTTCCTTCGTTCAGTGCATCGTGGGCGGTCTGTGCACCGGCGGGGGCGTCGTCGAGATGTGTGCTGAGTTCGCGCAGAGCGAGGCGGAGGGAACCGCGGTCGTAGCGGGAGATCTCCTTGCCGGCTCGGACTTCGACCAGCAGGCCGCGGATCCCGTCCAGGGCCGTGCGGATCGTGTTCGTCTCTACGGCCGGTTGGCTCGGGGCAGCGCTCGCGGTGGCGACCTCGGTGGCAGCATCTGCTTCCGGCGCCGGTGTGTTCTGCGACGGACGATCGAGCTCCGTGATGTCGGCCGTTTCTTCTCGGCCGTAGGCCGACGGGCGGGCCTCGTCGTCGGTGTCCTCGAACTCCGCGTTGTCTTCGGCGGTGTTGGGAACCCGGGTCAGCTTCGCGCGGCGGCCGGCGTTGGCCGCGTCCTGGCGCTCCTCGGCCTCGGCGATGATCTCTTCCGGTTCGAGAGCGGGCTCCTCCAGGCCGACGTTCACGGCTGTCGGCAGCAGGTGGAGCCGCTTGGAGGACTTCAGCGCGGCCCAGATGCCCGCAGCAGCCTGCGCCCGGCCGTTGCGGAGCTCGGCGAAGCGGATCCTCGTGTTCAGGCGAACCGCGGCCTCGTCCATCTCCTCGGTGAGATCCCGGGGCAAAGCCCGGAAGGCTCGCACGAGTTCACCGGCCTTGCGTTCGTTGAGCTGCAGTCCGAGCCGGTCCAAGACCTCGGCCCAGGGGGCGGCGCAGGAGCTGTCGGTGCCGCGAATCTTCTCCAGGGCGAGGAACCGCTCGGCCGGGTCAGGGACGGCGTAGACCTCCTGAGGCACCGGCTTGCCGGCCCGCAGGAGCTTGCCGACGAGGATGGCGCACCGCTGGTACAGCAGCGCGGCGGCCTGCTCGCCGGGACGGAGCGGCTCACGGGCGAAATTTTCGACGAAGCGCCACATGTGGCGCTCCTCTTCGGACAACGGGCCCGGGCAGACCACCGCGGGAAGGGCCGCGAAGTGGGGGTTGTCGGGCCTGTTGACGGCCCCCCAGCGCATCGCGCGCAGTCGGCGTTCCCCGGTGACCAGGCGGATCGTCGGCGCTTTGCCGTCGACGACGATCTCCTCGGCCAGGACCGGCTCCAGGAGGCCGATGACGGACATGGAGGAGATGAGGTCGGCGAGTTCGGACGGAGGGAGCGAATCGCTGGGGTTACGGGCGTGGGGCTCGGTGAAGGGGGCGCCCTGGCCGCGAAGGGGCAGCATCTCGAATCGCCGCTGCCGCAGCTTGACGCTGCGGTGCAGGATCTCGGTGAGCCGGATCATGCTCCCGCCGTCGGGCGGAGTTCCGAGCGAGGTACTGGTCATCGTGCTGCTTCCTTCAGGGCCGTGTGGCGCGGCCGGTCACTTCGTGGAGAGGTAGAGGTCGGTGAGGGCGGGGCGTGCGGACGATGTGCCGCTCAGCAACGGTGTGAAGATCGGCGCGAAGGGCCCGTGCTCCTGGAGCTGCTGCAGGGTGGTGACACCGATGTTGATGCTGTCCTTGAGCCGGCTGAGGCGGACGTCCGCGACGGTACGCGTGTAGAGGTCCTCGGTACGCGCGGCAAGGCGCTGCGGGCGCCGGTCCGCTACACCGGCCTTCGGCGGTGCCGCGTCGAGCACCACCAGAACCCGCGGGAAGACCGGGTAGTTGTACATCCACGCCGGCCGGGTCGCGTTCAGCATCCGCCGTGTACGGTCCGCACTTTGCGGCACGTACTCGTACAGCCGGCCGTAAGACTGCAACTTCGCAGCGAGCCGGGCGGAGGTCATCGTGGCCCGGTCGAACTCGACGAAGAAGCTGAGCATCGTGCGCCGGCCGCCGCGCTCGATGTGAACGTAGTTGAGGACGGCGTCGCTGATGACGTGGTCGTCCTCGAAGCGGCGCTGGCCGTCGCGGATCCTGTTGGCGACCTCGGGGGTCCAGTCCAGCGGCCCGCACTCGTGGCCGAGCCGGCGCGCCCACTCGACGAAGGCCGTGCCGACCTCGTTCACACCGAGGGTGTGGGCCTGCCGGGCCCCGGCGACCGACTCGGGAGTCACCCGGTACGGCCGGGGAGGCAGCTCTCCAGCCTCCTCCACGGACGCGGCGCCGACCTCGGTGAGAAACCACAGGAACGGCTGGCTCTGGACACGCCCGCGGCCGCCGGCCCCGTGTGCCCGGATCCGGTTGACCAGCCCGGCCTGGTGCAGTTCGCCGAGCTGCCAGCGCAGGTACACGGGGCGGGCCGGCCGCTTCTCGGGCAGGGTCAGCAGTACGTGCAGCTGATGGGTGGAGAGCACCCGGTGCTGGTACAGCAGCTCCAGGACCTCGCGGCCGATCACGTGGAAGCTACGGGTAGGGGCCGACATCGCGGGCGTATCGGCAAGGGGTGTGTTCATCCGAGCCTCGACTGGTTCTGGTGGGGGTTGATCGGGTGGACGTTGTCCGGGGTTTCGTCCTCCGGGTCCGGCCGTCCACCGCTGATGACGGTGCCTTCGCTGTCGTGGACCCGTGGCTTGGCCGCCGCGACCGCTGGCCCCGGGCCGTCGGCCGGTCCGTGCGGTCCCTCGTCGTCGCAAGGGGCGTCACCGATGGTGGGGCCGTCGTCCGGGGGAACAGGGAGGGTGAGGATGAACGCGCGCAGCCGCGAATCCAGCCGGCGCAGGTCGGTGAGGATGTCGCGGACCGTGCGGCGCTGCAGGTTCTCGTCGATGGCTCGGGCCAGACGTTCCTCGTTCTGCGGCCGGTAGTAGTCGCCGTACAGGTCCTCCACCGAGGCGCCACGGACCCGGAAGGGGTCGGTCGTGCCGCCGTCGAGCGTCACCGACATCACATAGTTGTAGCGGTTGAGCTGGACGATCGTGTCGGGAGCAACCTTCTTGCCCCAGCGGCGGGTTACCAGGGTCGCCTCATCGATGTCGGACGCGGTCGTCGAGAGGATGGACAGGTTCTGCAGCAGGCCCTGCCGGGTGGTGGGGCTCAGCCGCTGCGCCATCTGCGTCATGGCGAGCAGCTTCACGTTGTACTTGCGCAGCTGCTCGGTGATCTGAGCCAGGGTTCCCTTGGACGCGCCGTCCACGCTGGTCAGCTCGTCGATGAAGGAGTAGAAGTCGCGGCGCTGGTCGGGTGGGGTGTCGCGCCGTGACAGGCCGGCCCGGAAGAGGTCGTAGATCAGCAGTGAGCTGATGATGCGGTCGACGTCGCCGGTGCCGGCGGGGCAGACAAAGACGATCTTCCCGGTGTCCATGGCGTGACGGATGTCGTACGTAGACCGGCTCGACCCCAGGAACGCCTTGATGGCGTTGGAGGAGGACAGCCGTTCGATGATTCCGATGACAATAGGGATGGCTTCTTTGGAGTACCCGGGGAAGGTCTGCTCCCAGAAGTCCCGCACGTCCTTGGGCAGGTACGGCAAGACGCCCGTGCGCCAGACGGGGTCGGTGAGGATTGTGCGAATCTGGAAGACAGTGGGAGCCAAGTCCGGCCTTCCGGCTTGACATACCTGCCATGACAGGTGGACCAGAGATTCCACCGCCCGGGTCAAGATGGTCTTGGCGCGGGCTGATGCATCGTTCCAGCCCACGGCCGCAGCGAAGCCGGTGACGATGTACTGGACGATGTCCGGGATCTCGGCTTCGCGCCGGCGCTCCATGGACAGGGGGTTCCAGGAGCCGACCATCTTGTCGAGCTCGGGGCTGGTGAGGTCGATCTCCCAGATCCGGTCGGCCAGTTCCTTGTGCGCAAGGTAAGGGCGAGCCCGTATCCAGCCGTCGCCGTGCGGGTCGAGGAACAGCATGCCGAACCCGTTGTGAGCCAGGGCGATGGCCTGCACGAGCGACATCTCGGTCTTGCCGAAGCCGGATTTGCCGAGGAACAGAGCGAAGAGCAAGTACCGCAGCGGGACGCCCGCGAGACGTTCGCCGCCGCCGGACTTGGCCACCCATCCGAGGGGGAGCAGGCCGTGCTGGCCTGTCCACGTCGGGAGGGCGGCGGGCGGCGGTGGGACGACTCCACCAGAGCGGGTGATGTTCGGGGCCATGTTGTGCTTGGTGGGCGGCTTGAGCAGGCCGGCGATCTCCTGGGCGGTCACCCAGGAGTGCCGGCGCGGCACGAAGAGCCCGGTTTCGAAGCGACGGTCGAACTTGCTCCGGTAGATCCAGTGGTCCGCCCGCAGGCGGGTGACACCAAGGTGGAGACCGACGGGGCGCAGATGGTTTTCCCCGGACCACGGCTCCAGGGCGGCGAGGACCTGGTCGAGGATCATCCGGGCCCGGTACTCGTCACGGGCGCAGGTGCGGACGAGCAACTGCATGGAGAAGACGGGTTCGGCGCCAGGGGCGAGCTTGCCCAGGGCGGCCTTCGTGTCGGTGGCGCCGTGGGCGCGCTGGGCTTGCGGCGACCGCTGCCGGGCGCCGTCGCCCTGGTTGCCCTTCATCTCGGTGGCGATCTCGGACATCACCGCGCTGAGGTCGAAGCCGAACCGGTCGGCGGGGTTCCGGCGGGCCTGGGCCAGCAGGCGCCGGCGGCGGCTGCTGACACGGGTCGGGGCGATGGGAAGGAGGTCCAGGACTACGTCGGCGCTCTCGCCGAGGTCCTCGCGTATGTCAGCCACCGCGTTGGCCAGGGCTTCGAGGGGGTCGGGCGTGAGCGGTACTTCGCGCAGGGCGAGCTGGTCGGGGAGGGCCAGGGCCAGCTCGGCGCGGGCGTAGTGCATCTCCTGTGCGGCCGGCTGGCCGGGGTCGTCTGCTTCCGGCTTGGTGAGGTTGACCGGGGGCGCAGCGGTCGGGTCTGGTGCGATGGTCATGATCTGCCTGTCTGTGGCGTGCGTTCAGGAGGTCTGGGAGCCGAGGCGGATCTGTGGCCGTTCGCGGGCAGCGCGTCCATCGGCCTCCACGGGCCGCATCTCGACCTGGGCGTAGCCCTGGTGGCGCAGCACCGACATGGCCCGGTCGGGCCCCTCCACCCGCATGGACAGTGATCCGTCGAAGCAGGTGAAGCGGACGCGGAGGGCACCGGTGCGGGACGAGGAGATGAGCCAGCGCGACACGCTCTTATGGGCCCGGGCCATCTGGTGTCCGAAGCGGACGATCTCCTCCGGCTTCGGATCGAAGTCGGTAGTCGGCAGCAGTTCCAGGGCCGTTCGCTGAGGCATCGGTCCGCGGGAGACTGCCCAGCGGGCCATGGCGATGACACCGCCTGTACCTGTGGCGGCCAGTGCGACCCACCAGGCGTTGGACAGCGTCCAGTCGGCCAACTGCTTGACGTGGCCGGGTATGTCCCCCACGAAGTCGATCACGCCGTCGATGAGTTCGGTCGTGTTCATCGTCCACCACCCGAGGACGGGGTGAGTATCACCACGGCGTGGGCCGGGGTGGGCACGGGGAAAGTCGGGAGCACGGCGGCACCTCCAAGAGCAAACGGGCTTTCGTCTGCTACAGGTGTGTGGATCCCGCTCGGTGTGACAGTGCGCTCGGAATTTGTTCGCCCGAGCTGCTCCGGCCGGCGCCACGTGTCCAGTGACGGCGAACGTGGACCGATTGCCATCGGAGATGGACCGACGGCCGTTTGTGACAGCGAAGATGAACCACCCCAGGTCAGAGCGGTGGAGGGCGGCTCCGGCGCGAGCTGGTGGGCGAACGGCTGACGCGATCGGGTGGACGGCCTATGCGGATGGCGCCCCGCCGGAACCGCTCCGCCGTCAAGGAGTGCGGGCTCCTGACCTGCGGTGGTCCATCTTCGCTGTCACGAAATCGTGTTGGTCCACCTTCGGTGGCAACCGGTCCACGCTCGCTGTCACGGAACACCACGGGCCCGCAGGGGGTCTGTGAGGCCGGCCGGTAGGTCAGATCTTGACGCCGTGACCGCGGAGGTAGCTCAGGGGATCAACGTCCGATCCGTACTCGGGTCCGGTGCGTATCTCGAAGTGGAGGTGCGGGCCGCTGACGTTGCCGGTGTCGCCGGAGTATCCGATCCGGTCGCCTCCCTTCACCTTCTGGCCGACGACCACGGCCAGGGAGGATTGGTGGGCGTACTGGGAGTACTTGCCGTCCCCGTGCTTGATCACCACCTGGTTCCCGTACGCGTTGTTCCAGCCGGCCGTGACCACGGTGCCCGGTCCGACGGCGCGGATCGCGGTGCCCTTAGCCACGGGGAAGTCGACGCCGGTGTGGTAGCCGCTCGACCACATCGACCCCGAGACGCGGTAGCCGGTACCGATGCGCTCGTCGGCGACCGGCGCGACCCACGTGCCCGAAGTACCGCCCGAGCCGGGTTCGGTGTAGTCCGGTCGCTTCATGACCAAGATCCGCTCCGTCCAGAACGACAGGGGCTTGATCCGGACCGTGGCGCCGGTGTGCGGGGCGTCGATGACTTCTCCGCCCCCGATGAACATGGCGACGTGCTCCGGGCTGGAGGCGCTGCCGCCGGAGAAGAGCAGGTCTCCGGGCCGGAGATCCTTCACCGAGTTCACGTTGCTGCCGATGTCTACCTGGTCGTACGTGACGCGGGGCAGGTTCTCGCCGACCTTGCTCCAGGCGTATTTGACCAGGCTGGAGCAGTCGCACCCGTTGGCGCCCTTGAACGGAGGCTTGCAGTCACCGCCCAGAACGTAGGGAGTGTCGAGCGCCTCCTTCGCGCCGGCTACGACCCTGTCCAGACCACCGGAGACCTTGCCGTCCATCGGGGCAGCCCACTTCTCGGCCCGGTCCCGGATCTCGCGAACGTACTTGCGCGTCTCCTCGTACGGCGGGATGCCGCCGTACTTCTTCACTTTGTATCCGCCGGCGTTGTAGGCGGCGAGCATGTTGTCCACCACGTCGCCGGGCACGCTGCGGATCTCATCGGCCATCTTGCAGTCGTACGAGACCATCGCCGGGACGGCGTCCTTCGGCTCCAACGGGTCTTTCTTTCCGTCGTTGTTGCCGTCGATGCCCTCAACAGCCCACGTGTCCGGAATGAACTGGGCGATACCCAGGGCACCGGCCCCGCCGTCGGGAGGGTTGGTCTGGAAGTTGGACTCTTCGTAGAGCTGGGCGGCGATCAGCGAGGGGGTGGTTTCCGCGCATCCGTGCTTCGCCACTGCGTCGAGGATGATGGGGCGCAGCCAGTCAGGGATGTCCTTGGTGTCCGACAGGCCGCCGCCGAATCCTGTGTTCCCCAGAGCGTCACTGGTGTTGTCCTCACCGATGGCCGACGTGAGCGCCAGCACGGCAGCCAGTATCAAACCGAAGCCGAGCAGGCACGAGACAAGGATCGAGATCAGTACTCGGCGCAGGACCTTGGACTCGCCTTGCTCAGACATTGGGGAGCTCCACGACGCGCCAGCTGCCGTCGGCACTGCGGCGGAGCTTGAGCGCTACCTGCTGTTCCGACTCGGTGGCGGGACCCTTGGCCGGCGTCTCGGTCAGCTTGTAGATCACGCGCGCGAAGCCGGAGTCCTCGGTCGGCGCGGGAGCTCCGTCCGGCAGCGACACCCGCAGAACGGCCACCGTCACCTGGACCTGGCGGTCCTTCCAGCCCAGCCACTGCTGTGCGCCCGCGCTGCCGCTGGTGTGGGTGCGCAGGTCCTCGGCCAGAACTCCGTCCGTATAGGCAGCGGCGCGTCGGGATGCGTCGTCGAACGAGGTGTCCCGGCCCGGTCGGGCGTCGTGGCTGGCCCAGGCGGTGGTGAAGGCGTTGGCTGCCGATTGGATTGGGGTCGGCAGCGGGCTTGGCCCTGACGCAGCAGGAGGCTTGGGCCGCACGGCCGCAGGCGAAGTGTCCGTCGGCCTTGCGCTGCTGGTGCCGTTCTCGGGCGCAGCAGTGGAGGGCGCGGGCGTAAGAGTGGGGCCGGAGGCGGTGGGATGCTCCGCCCCTTTCAGCCCGACGAGCAGGGTGATACCGACAGTTGCAAGGACTGCCGCAGCGACGAACAGCATGATCGTCCCGCGCCGGGCACGGGCATGCGTGACATCGGTTTGAGGCATAAGGGTCCCCCGTCAGGTGGTTGTGGTGCGGTGATGCGGGCGGCCGGGGCCAGTTGGGCCCCGGCCGCGTTTCAGCTATGGCCGAGGCTTAGGTGGCCCGGGCGGGCGGGTTGCGCGACGGACAACTCGCGGTGTGGCCGGCGGCTTGGACGGTGTCGACTTCTTCGCGGCCGACGGTGTCGGCGGCGCCGGTTGGGCAGGCGTCGGCATATGGGGCACTGCAGTCGCTCCGGCGGCCGGCGGCTTTACTGAACCCGTCTTCGCTCCCGCCGTCTTGGCCCCGGATGTGCCCCCAGGGGTCTGCGGCGCGATGGCTCTGGCCCGAGTGCCGGGAGGAGTCGCAGCCCTCGGGTTGGGCTGGATCTGCGCCAGGCCGAGGTTCACCTGCGCCTTCGTGCCACTCTTCGCCACGAACTTGCCAGCCGCAGCGACGTTGCGCTTGTACTCGGCTCCGAAGTCCTTGGCCTCCTGCACCTTCTTGTCGACGGTGCGCGCCTTCACGGCCTGGAGGTCGGCGGCGACCTTCTTCCCTCGTGCCATGGCCGCAGCGCCTCCGCGCTTGGTTGCGGCGACGCCGCGGGGGATTCCCACGGGCGCGCCCACCGTGGCCATGAAGGCGAACTTCGTCGCCTTGGTGCCGTACTTGGCGGTGGCGGCAGCTGCCTTGCCGGTCTTCAAGGTGGCCCGGCCGCCTCGGGTTTGGGACATCTTGTTCGCTGCGGCCGTGGCCAGCCGCTTCTTGAGGGTCTGCTTGGCCGCCTGCTGTGCCGCGGCCTTCGCCGCCGTGCTCGCGCCTCCGGTGCCGATGGCGGCCGCGGCGTTGGTGGCCAGTCGGGTCGCAGTCCGCAGCCGGCTCGCCTTGCGGTTCGCCTGCGGAGAGCCGACCCAGGCGTTGCGGGCGGTCTTCAGCCCCTTGCCGACTGGCTGGCTCATGCGCCGCGCTTCGCCGCGGGCCTCGCCCCATATCTGCTTCAGACCAGGGGCGGTCTCGGCGTAGCGGCCCGGGCTGGTGAACACCGAGCGGCGAGAGCCGCCGACGCGGGCATTGGCGAGCTTGCGGTTGAGGTTGACCGCGATGTTCTGTGCCGTCTGCTTGATCCTTTTGTGGCCGGCCAGGCCGGCGATAGCCGTGACGTCGATGACGATGAATTTGACGGCTAGGACATTTCCGGTGTCCGAATCGATCAGGGCCAGGATGATCAGAATGAAGATTGCCAGGAACAGGATGGCAAGCATGACGCCCAGGACGGCCTTGACGACTGCGGAGAACCAGCGCCACAGCGTGGCGCGGCCGCCGCCCGGCAGGATTCCGGCGCACAGGGCCCAGTGGCCGCGGATCGCCTCGAAAGCCAGCCAGCCCTGCGCGGTGAGGAAGCCGCCGGTGACGAGGACCATGAGGACAGCCACGATGATGGCGGCGACGGCAAGGAACAGGGCACTGAACACCAGGTCTGCAGAGGCACGCTTGGCTTCCGTCGTCATCGTGCCGCCGCATGCCGCTTGAAATTTCGCGGCCGACTTGTTCAGCGTATCGATGATGGTTGTGTTATACATCGAGTCCATCTTCTGGGCTTCCCAGTAGTTCAGCCCTGTCTCGCTGACCTGGAACTCGGTGAGCTTGAACTGGCGGAACTCCTTGTCGCACGCGCCGTCGAAGGTCTGGCCATAGACCATGAGCTCGTTCGGCTTGACGATGAACGCGTCGACGAGGGCGTCGGTGATCGGCTTGGCAACGTTGTTCGGGTCGGAACTGCCCTTTGCGTTCGCCGGGTCGTGGGACAGCACGATGGAAGCGACCTCGACGGTGAAGTCCTTGGCCTTGCCCAGCAGACCCTGGCTGGAGAGCAGCATGGTCGAGCCCTGCGGCTGCTCCTGCTGGTGCTGGCCGAGGAGGACTTGGGCGGGGGAGACCAGCACGGTGGTGGCCACCGCGGCGACGACGAGAGAGACGCCGATCTCGGCGAAGCCGCGCGAGCGCTCCTTGAAAAGGATCAGCCAGCCGGCGTAGAAGCCGGCGAACAAGAGGAACAGCCCGGGCAGGCCGAGCCGGTCGATCACCTGGTGCTTGATGGTGTTGGAGATGTTGTCTACCGGCCCGATCAGGATCTCCGCCAGGCCGAAGTTCAACGCCCACTTGATCAGCCAGCAGGTGAAACCGATGACCCATTTCGCGACCCCGAAGAGGAACTGCGCGAGGATGTTCCAGATTTTGAGGTCGATGTCCTTCCATCCACCGGTGTCGGTCCTGACGGAGTACGCCGAGATGGGTACGCCGTCCTTGTCGGTGACGTTGAAGGGCTGAAGGATGCCGTCGCTGCCGTCCTTCGATTTCTTGTCGGCCTCGGGGCCCTCCTTGTCTCCGTTGGCCGGCTTGTCCGGTGTGGGAGAGGCCGATGTACTTGGTGTGGGGGTGGGCGAGGGGTCGGCGAAAGCGGCGGGCGCCAGCACCATCGTGAACAGGGCCAGCAGGAGACCGATCAGGCCCAGGCGTCGCCGGATGGCCAGCTGCCGCGGTGCGGGGCTCATACGAGGGCTCCGTCCGCCACCGCGGCCAACTCCACAGCCTCGTCATCCTCTTCGGTGCCCTGGCCGGGCGTCGTGGTGATCGCCGCGGCCGCGTCCTCGTCTGCCGGGATCAGCAC
Organism: Streptomyces sp. NPDC050485; assembly: GCF_044458185.1. Lineage (NCBI taxonomy): Bacteria > Bacillati > Actinomycetota > Actinomycetes > Kitasatosporales > Streptomycetaceae > Streptomyces > Streptomyces sp. NPDC050485. The sequence continues at coordinate 31,634 of NZ_JBITHR010000033.1, forward strand.
CTTGATGCCGGCGATCCGCTTACGGAGGTCTCGGTACAGACCCTCGCCGGCCCGCAGGACCCGTTCGGTCTCGCTGACGTTGAGCGGGGAGAGGTTCTCGGTGATGACCTTGAGCATCTCGTCGTCGGCCGGGTCGAGGTCGAGGAACTCCAGGCAGCGCGCGGCCAGGGCCTTGCCGCGGTGGCGGAAGACGAAAATGTGGGACAGCAGTGCCCGGATCTTGTCGCCGATCTCGGACTTCGGGCCGATGTCGTACGGGTCGTGTGAGCCGGCGAAGGCGCCGGCGTGGTGCTTGCGGCCGTCGGCGATGAGTTCGAGCAGCAGGTTGGAGCCCTCGGCGGAGGAGGTGAGCCACCAGCACTCGTCAAGGAAGACGCCGGTGAACTCGTTGGGATCGGCGAACGCGATCTCGCGGCACAGCGCGGTCATCAGGTACATCAGCCGCCAGCCGAACCTTTTCTCGACCTCCAGCGAGGGCAGTCGGTGCTCGGACAGCTCCTCCTTGGTGGGCAGGCCCAGCCGGTCGACGGCGAAGACGATGGAGTCGGCGTCCGTGATGCGCACGACCGGCAGCGTGGGGTCGAAGATGACCCGGCCCAAGTCCTTCTTCGCCAGCGAGCGGAGCTTGCGGACGAGTTCGGAGGCGGCGGCGCGCACCGCGTTGTCGTTCGGCTCGTCCGGGTCCGGTGTGCGGGCCCGGTCGGCGAGGGTGTCCATCAGGGCGGTCATGCTCGGCGTGGGTCCGAGCCGGGTGGCCTCGATCGCTTCGGCGAGGGTGATGCCCTCGATGCTCATCGAGCCGATGTCGAGGAGCGGGGTGAGGAAGGACTCGGTGTAGCGGGCGGCGCGCGGGCCGCGGAAGACGCGCAGGGGGTCCAGGCTGACGCCGGCGTTCTCGTCGACGTTGATGATCTGGGTGGTGCCGGGGCAGGCGTTTGCGAACCGGGACCATTCCTGCTGCGGGGTGCGGTCGATGACCAGGGCTCGGCCGCGGGAGTTCCTCTGTCCGGTCCGGTGGCCGGTGGTGAGGATGCTGTACATCGCGCACTTCATCGCGACGCTCTTTCCGGAGCCGAGCTCGCCGACGAACGCGGCGGACGCTGAGGCGTTGACGCGAGGGCCGTGGGAGAAGTCGACCAGGACGGGGCGGACGCCGCCGCCGTTGAGCTGGAGGCCGAAGAGGCTGCCGGAGTCGTCGCCCAGGCCGGCGCCGCAGAACGGCATCGACATGGCGAAGTCGCGGGCGAGGAGGTACTGGGTGTAGTCGAGCATCGGGGCGGGTGTCTTGGTGCCGGGCAGCATGCCGTGGAAGAGCGCGACCTGGTCGCCGGTGGGCCGCACCAGCGTGTAGTCGTTGCCGCCGAAGTGGTTGGCCAGCGACGTTGCCTTTTCGTCTGCTTCCTCGGGGGTGGTGCCCCATACGCAGGTGGCGACGGTGGCGCGGATCTCGACCTCGGTGGAGGAGGCGGTGAGGCGGTCGCGGTACTCGTCCAGCGCGAAGCTCGCCTTGTCGAGGGAGGCCGGCACGCCGGAGGTCTCGCCGTCGTATTCGCCGCGCTGGTGGGCTAGTTCGCGCTGTTGGCGCCGGGACTTCGGCTCGGCCTTTGCGCCGGATTCCACGCGCAGTCGGACGGCCCAGTCCACGGGGAAGTTGAACTCATCCAAAGCCGCGAGGTACTCGCTCCCGGGGAACCGGAAGGCTTCCGGCATCTCGGAGAGCACGCAGAACGCCTGGTAGGAGTCTCCGTGTTCGCTGGTGGCGCGCAGGTAGCGGCGCTTGAAGGGGTTGGTGGGGCCCTTGGTGGGCCGGTTGCCGCGGCCGCCCTCGTCGAGGATGACCTGGGTGTGCGCGGTCACCGTGTGGCCGCGGCCGCGAAGTGCCCGCGGCGCGCCGTCCTCGGGAAGGAGCGGCTCGTTCAGGCCGCGGCGGGCACTGTGCCCGTAGATCCACAGGATTTCGGCTTCGGTGGCGGGGCGCACTTTGATGCCGGAGGGCCAGCCGGCGGCCAGGCGGGTGGCCTGCTCCAGGCGTTGGCGTTCCTCTGAGAGGGATATCGGGGCGGTGGGCAGGCCGAGGGCGCCCATGACTTCGGCCTGGAGGGAGGAGAGGACGGCCCTGGTGCTCTGCTTGAGGTCGAGGTGGGGCAGGGGGATGGCGAGGAAGTCGACGCGGCCGGTGAGTTCGAGGTCCTGGAGCTGGTCGAGGACCTTGAGCGCCAGGTCGACGTACTCGGGGGAGGCGTCGAGGTCGACGCCGGCGGTCATGCGGGTGACGACCGACGCGGCGTCGACGCTCGGGCACAGGCTGAGCAGGAGGGCTTCTCCCCGCAGGGACTTGAACAGGGACTCCAGCGCGTCCAGCCTCTCGCGCTTGGTGGACTTGGAGGCGTGGGTGTAGTTCTCGGTGTCGACGCGCCACACCGCCCACACGGTGGCGGCGGTGGTCCAGATCAGGTGGCCGCTGATGTGCCGGACGGGGAGACGCATGGGGGTTCTTCCTTCTGTGCTGGTGGTGATGGCGAGGTGGCTGGCTACTGCTCGTCGAGGGAGGCGAGGAGGGCCTGGAGCCCGGTCTTCGGCTCCGGCCGCGCAGCCGAAACCGCCGCCGGCACCGGGCCCGGAGCCGACGCAGAACGGGCTCTGCGCGCAGGTACGGGTGAGGGGGAGGGCTTCGCGACGGCCGCCACCGGGTCGGGCCGCTCGGAGGACCGGACGCGCACCGTGCAGGTGGCGGTCGCCAGCCGCGGTCGGGCGACCCGCTGAGGCTTGCCGGACAGGCGCCCTTGGGCCGGGGTGGAGGAGTAGATGACCAGGCTGCGCACGGCGCGTGCCGGGTCCCGGCCGTCGAGCCGCGCATACCGCAGCACCCAGGCCAGGCCCCACGGGACCAAGACCATGAGGATGAAGTTCAAGGCGCCGAAGCGGGCCCACAGGTCCCTCGTCATGACGAGGAGCCCGAAGCTGATCACCATGGTCATGACCTGGGTGATCGTGTAGGGCCCTCCCGGGAGCCGCCCGGCTCCCGGGAGCTTGCCTATGACCAGTGGGTGCCTACGGGCGCGCGTGTACGAGTGCCCGACCAGCTCCTCGTCCGAGGCACTCACGACAGCTGCCAGTCCGGGCCGTTTCCGGCAGGGCCGGTCTTGGCGCCCGGGTGGAAGGACATGGCGTTGGTGTCGGTGACCTCGGAGCCGACCTTGGTCTGCAGGACCGAGAGGTTGCTGATGCCCCACAGGACCAGTGCGGCCAGGGCGAAGGCGACGAGGGTGCCGACGAAGGAACGCGTCTTCCACCAGGCCATCAGCACGGCGATGATCGCCATGACGACAGCCACGGTGAGGATCAGCGCGCGGACCTGGCCCGTCTTGGTGTTGGCCCAGTCGAGGACGTCGCCGGCAAGGACGACGTGGTCGGGGTTGGCGGCCAGCGTGGACATGAACGTTTCCTCTTTCTTCAGGAGCTCGACGGCGACGGCGAGGGAGTCGCCGCCCGGACGCCGGGGCTGGGGGTGGTGGTGTGCGGCGCCGCGGACGGTGTGCCGCTGGCGCGGATGGCTGGGGCGTCGTCGACGGAGGCGACCTCCCAGCGGCCGGCGCGGGACTTGAGGGTGAGCGCGTAGCTCAGCGAGACAGCGCTGCCGGCCTGGTCCGTGGCGTCGACTTGGACCAGCTGATGGAGCACCGCCCCGTCCGCCGGAACCTTCTGCTGGCCGGCGTGGAGCGAGTCGTCCTGGACGCCGGTCACCTTCACCGCGGCATACGGCGCAGGGCTGATGGCCTGCAGGCGCGTGCCAGGCGAGGTGTAGCGGTCGATCTCGGTCGAACCGGTGAGGTAGGCGGACAGGAACCCGCGTGCGGTCTCCACCGACGGGTCCGCGCTGCTCGACCCGCGATCGGTCTCGTACGCCAGGCCGCCGGGCTTGAGGACCGTGGGCGCAGCCACCTGCGCCGGCAGGGACGTCGCGCCATAGCCCGCAGCAGGTGCCGCCTTTTCGGTGCCGCCGCCACCGGCGGGGCCCGTGGCCTGGATGCCGACGCGGAAGTACTGCACACCCAGGCGCTTCGCCTTGCCCTTGTCGTCGTGCGCCGTGACGTCCGCGGCCACGGTGATCGACCAGTAGCCAGGCTGAATCTCACGGGAGGCGATCACGGTGGACTGCGTGGCCTCGCGGTTCCCGGGCTTGACCGCCAGCGCGACGGAGCCGGAGTAGTACGGCGCCAGGTCCCGCTCGGTGCCCTGGCCGGCCTGCAGGTAGGCGGAGACGAACAGCTCGGCGAAGCCGGCCGGCCCGACCGGCGACGCCGGCGGCGCCGCGGCAACCGGCTTGGTGGCGCCCTGGGCCGGGCCGGACGAGCTGAGGAACGCCAGCATCCCGAGGGCCGGGCCGGACCCCACGAGCGCCCAGACACCGACGCGGACTATCCGGGAGATACCGGCCAGGTGGGCCGTGCTCGTCTTCCACCCGGTCTCATCCGGCTCGTCCGCCGGCGACTCCTGCGGCTCCTCGACCTCCTCGTCCCAGGCCTCCGCCTCGACGAACTGCCTCTTCTCGTCGGCCTTCCGCTGCCGACGCTGGCGCTTCACGACGCCGTCCGCAGGGCCTGGACGGTCAGGACGGTCGAGATGCGCTCTTTGAGCTCGGCCGGTGTACGGGAGAGCAGTACGTCCCATGACGCCAGAGCGGGCTCCGAGTCCCTGCTGAGGAAGGCGCGCATCTGCTCGTGCAGGTCGCGGTCCATCGGCCGGCTCACCAGAGCGGCGGCGATCTTGGTCAGCTCGCGCGAGGCACGGGCCACGCGGGCCTCGTCGGCGTCGAGCAGCTGTCGGCCGGTGCCGGCCGGGGGCATCGTCGTCACGTGGGTTCTCCCGGAGTCGAGAAGGTTGGGGCGGGGCGTTCAGGTGGGGCTGGACCGCTCTGGCGGGCCTCTCGCCTGCTACAGGTGTGGGAGAAGCGCGCGGTGTGACAGCCGGGCCGAGGTTTTTCGAGCGACTTCCGCGAGCGGCCGAGCCGGCTGGCGGCGGTGGCCTCTGCTCTCAGGCCGCGGCGAGGTACTGGCCGAGGTCCGACTTCGTGCGCAGCGTGCGAAGAGCACGGCTGGCGTGCTGTCGCAGCAGGTTCCCTTCGTGGCCCATGGACCGGGTGGTCATGTGCCGCTGCGAGGGGTCGTGCGAGGCGGACAGGTAGTACCGGGCGATGCGCTGCGCCTCCAGCTCCTTCAGCGCTCCGATCTCCACCGCCCACAGCAGCAGGCCGAGGACTTCCGTCCGGGCCTCGTGACGCGACAGGGGAGGCTCGTCGGCGTCGACGAGTTCCATCTGGGCGGCGCGCATCAGCAGGTCGACGAGCTCGACCGTGCGGTGGGGGGTGTCGGGGTCCTCGCTGGCGACGACGTGCACGTAGCGGGTGTGGCACTCGGCCGCGGCCAGAGGCGCGACACCGGCGGCGAACTCCTGGACCTCCTCCACCTCATCGGTGCAGGCGGCCAGGGTGCGGCGGGTCAGCTGCAGGGTGTCGAGGGCCAGGTTGTTGAAGATCCGCCGCGGCCGCCGGTCGAGCGGGTAGGTACGGACGACCTCGAAGGCGGCGCCCAGCACTGTCGCGCAGACGTCGTCCCACGGCAGGCCGTAGGACCGCCGCTGCGACTTGGCCATCAAGACCGCCTTGGGCAGCAGGACCCGCACCACCACCCGCCACGCGAGGTGAGCGTCGAAACCGGTCCCGCCCGCTCGCTCGACCAGCAGGTGCATCAGGCGGTCGTGACCGTCCACGTCACCGCGGCGGTGGCAGGCGGAGACCTTGTCGACCACGTCCTGGGGGCCGGCGGCGCCAGTGAGGTCCGGGTGCTCCTCGGCCCACATAGCGACGCGGTCCGCCGCCCGAAGGTCACGGCAGAGGTCGTCCCAGTCGCGGTTCATCAGGGTGAGCGTGGTGTAGCGGGTCGTGGACTCGGAGGAGTCGAATGCCGGGGTGTGCTGGGTGGTGGCCACGTCCGTGTCCGTCCTTTCGCGCCATCTGGTCTCGATGGCGCTCACACTCCCGAGGCCCCCCTTGACCGCGGTCTGACGGCGATGCCGACATGACGAGGTCAAGGGGAAACCGGTCTTCGGCACTGAGTGGCTCAGCCGGTCAAGGGGGCTGTGGTCAAAGGGGTGGATGGAGTGGTCAAGGGGGATGGCGCCCACTCGGCGAGCCGACAGATGCAGCCCACTCCCATCGATGGCGCGGTGGAGGCCACCCGCAGTGGATGGATTTCGGGCCATCGCAGTCGGCGTCATCCACTGCGCCGCTCGCGTACGTCCACACACCCGCGATCCGGAGTGGGGCCGGGACTCCCACCCCTCCGCCCATCGCGATGGACCCCATCGCCGACTCGGGTTGGAGACACCCCGGCCGCCACCGCCTCCACACGTCGTCCTGCACGACGCCGAGCTCCGGTACGCGCCCTGGGGAGGAGCCCGGCTCGCCCCGTCGTACTGCCGCTGTTCGCCCTCCGCCTCGCAGGACAGGCCAGCGTCGGCGTCGGTGCAGTGCGCCGACCGCAACGGTTCTGGCTCGCCGGGCCCCTGCGGGTTTCTCCTTGACACGCGCCCAGGTCAAGGGGAAACGGCAGCTGCCCGGGCCGTGGTCAAGGGGGTGGGACAAGGCTGGTCAAGGGGGGTGACCGCCGGACGAACGTGTGGCGGTGAAGTTGGTCAAGGGGGACGGCGAGAGCATCGGAGACATCGCCGAAGGTGCCTGCCGGCGATCACCCCGGCTGGTCGGCACACGCCGCCCTCACCGAGATCCGGGCTACGGCCCGGGCCGCAGTCGCCCACCCGCTACCCCCGGTCCACTGGGTAGGTGGCATCGGTGCATCGGGTCCGATGGGGCACACCGAGTGGATGGACCAGACCCCCGCGCCATCGGGTGGCGCCCATCGGTCCCACCGCGCAGTGGGCTCCACCCGATGGCGTGGACGGCGCTCCATCGGGTGGGCTCCACCGAGTACGCGGCTCCACCGGATGGAGCCCACCGAGTGCGCGATGCCGGGCGATGGGGAGTGGTCTCCGCGAGGGTCCGAAGTGGGGTGGAGGTGGGCAGCGCCTCGGTCTCGATGGCGGTGTCGGTGGCGTGCGGACACACCGTCCCCTCGCTCGTCCCCACTTCACACAGCCCGGGGTGGGACCCGGGCTTCTCCTTGACCAGGCTGCGGGTCAAGGAGAAATCGGCATTCGCGCAAGCCGGTCAACGGGGGCCACGTGAAACGCAGCCTGGTGGGACCCGACGCCACCCTGGAGTGGCCGGCCTCGACCGGTGGAGTGGACGGCTCACGATGCGGCCCACTCCATCCGGCAGGTTCGGCACCGGACACAGAGGCCGGTGGAGCCGAGCGCCGGGCGGGTGCATCCACTGCCGTCCCAACCCCCGCACGCCGCGGGCTGCACTGCGGACGGCCGGGGCGCGCCTTCGTGCTCCTCGCGGCACGGCTTGCACCTCCGGACCGGCTCCGCCCCGTTCAGCACCAGGACGGCGCAGCCGCACTCCGGGCACCGGCCCCGGGGAGCCATGGGGGCGGGACGCGGGACGGCGGCGCCAGTGGGGGCGGGGTGGACGGCGGAAGGGGGTGCTTCGGACTGCACGGCGGCGCGGCGCCGGTCGTGGACGATCTCCTCGCACACCGCGCACCGGCGGCCGCTGCTCCACAGGACCCCGGCCTCGCAGTCGAAGATCCCGCAGCCCCAGTGCGGCAGGCCGAGGCCGAGAATCCACCGGCCGGGATCGCGGATCTCGTCGGCGAACGTCCGGCAGGCCCGCGTCTCCAGACGGCGCCTCAGCCGGTCGTCGTCAACGCCGGAGCGCAGCTGGCGGCCGACTTCGCGGGCGATACGCCGCTGCATGTAGACGCTGGTCTGCCGGAAGAGCCGGTGCACCGGCTCAAGGACGGCGTGCACCCGGGCGCTGATGGTGAGCTCAGGTCCGCTGTAGGCGCCGGTGCGGGTGGTCAAGGGGGTGGCCGAGGGACTGGTCAAGGGGTTGGTCAAGGGGGTCTGGTGGTTATCCGCGCGCAGCGCGAGCTCGCCCTTGCCCTCGACGCGCGGCAGTTGCGCACCAGGTTTTTCCACACCCTCACCTACCTGTACTTCGCCTACGGCGGGTGAGAGGGGGGCTCGCTCGTCATCAGGTCGGTCAGTCCTAGGTTCTTCCTTGTTCGCGAGTGATCCCTCACCAGCCGAGGAACCCGATCCCTCACCAGGACCTGGGGTGGAGGGGGGCCTGATGCCCGTAGCGGACGGTTGTCCACAGACCAGGTCCTGGGCAAGGGCGGACGGGATGTCGTGGGCGATGAAGTGGTGGCGGCCGCGTACGCCGGCCCGCCGCTCCACGGTGATCCACCGCGTCGCCTCCAGCTCGTCGACGATCTCCCCGGCGGCTGCGGTGGTGAGCGGCTGGCCGGCCCGCCGACCGCTGTGGTGATGGAGCGCGCCTGCGATCTCCGACTCGGTGAGCGGGATCCGCTGGGCCTGGGCGTAGGCGATGAGTGCGTACGCGCGCAGCTGGCGCGGGGTGAGGTCCTCGGACGCGGCCACCGGGATCCATACGAACCGCTCGGTCGCGGACAGCGGCCGGGCACGGCGTCGTGCCGAGGTGCCGCACCCGCCGGGCAGGGAACGGCGGGTCGAGGACAACTCGATGACGCCGTCGGGCCCGGGCCGCATCAGCTGCGTCATGCCGCGCTCGACGGACGACTTCGACAGCCCGAGGTACTCCGCGATGGTCACGGTCGCCGCCGTGCACCCCTCGGGACGCGACGCCAGCGCGGCGATCTTCACGTACGCGGTCAGCGCGACGTCGGCATAGTGCGCGTTGGCGACGAGGCGCAGGGGCACCTTCACCCGCTGGCGGCGCTGAGGGCGCGCCTGACCGCCCGTCGGCGGGCTGGTCGGTCGTGCTGTTGTGCGGGGCACGCTTCTCCTGGCGCACCGGTGCCGCGGAGCGGCGACTGGGGTGCGCTGGGTCTCGACGGCGTCCGGCAAGGGACGCGCGGTCTGGGGTCTGGCCAGAGGCACTCGGACGGGATCTGAAGGAACAGGCCCTTCAGCTGCTACGGGTGTCGGAAAGGCCGACGGTGTGACAGTCCGGCCGAAGAAATCCCTGGCGAGCCTGTGACCTGCAGGTCAAGGGGGTGCTCCCGGCGGCGGCAGACCCCCTTGACCAGGCCTGTGAACAGCCTCCGGGCAGGCGTCGCGAGCGAGGCGTCGGCGCTGCTGGTCAAGGGGGACCGGCTGGCGCTGGTCAAGGGCAGACCGCTGGAGACCTGCACGCCACGGCAGTCCGGGGCCGAAACCGGGACCGAGTGCGCGAGCACGCTGCGTCGACCGGACGTCACGGACGGGCGAAAATCCGCCGTGAACGGCGTGCTTCGGTGGCGTCCGAGCTGACAAAGGGCATAGGTGTACTGCAAGATGGACCCCGTTCTCCCGGGTCGCCCCGGGAAACGACAAACCCCCTCGGGGGGATTGCTGCTGGAGGGCAGTAATTGCCGGACCATTCGGTCTGGCCCTCGCTCAAAATGGGCTGCTAACCCAGGACTGAGCGGTGACGGCCGGCAGAGGAGCTGCTAACTCCGAAGCCGGCGGAGAGGGGCGAGGAGCAGCCTTGCTAGAGGCGCCCGCCCGGAAGATCTACGACATCCTCAACTCCCCCTTCCAGGGGGCTTTCGCATGTTCGGGCCCGAGCGTGCCGGGCAGCGCCCACGGCAGCGCCGCGCCCGGCGCGGTGAAACGGCTCGGGATCTGCGCGGAACTGGTCATGGGAGAACCGCCTTCTCGGTTCGCGGGGCTCAGCCTCGGCGCTGTGCGCCGGGGGCCCGGGGACGAGGCGTAGTGGATCAAGCGAAAGTCAGCCTATCCCCTGACGGCCGTCGTGCACACGCACTCAGCACGTTGTGAGCTCGGCATTCAAAAGTGCAGCCAAAAGGGGCAGTTGACGCAGGGCGCTACTAAGTGCCGCTTCCTGTACGGATGGTCACGCGATCCGCCCGTACTACCGTCAACAGGTATGAAGTTGGGCGTTCTTCTGTGAAGCCGACTCTTCGGATCTCGAATACAGGGGTGCCGCCCTTGGATCTGAGGAGCGAGCACTCCTCGGTGGTGGCAGACCTTGCTGTCCAGCGGTTGGTGTGGCTGTTCTCGATCCGGAGCGGGCCCGCCGTGAACGGTGCGAGGGTGGCGGCCTCGGCTCCCAACGCCTCGATCGCCTCCGGGGTGAAGAGGGTCTGCAGCGCCCACGGAGCGCCGGCTTGCAGCAGCACCGCTTGCCGGACGGACAGCGCGGCGTCCGGGGCGAGGGCCAGGGCCTCGACTGCGGCCGCGTCGGTGCCGGGGCTCCCGGTCCTGAGGTCGTTGTGGCCGCTGCTGCCGGCATCCGTCGGCCGGACCAGCCCGTCCTCGTGCAGCCGGGCCTCCAGGGCGGCGGCCGGCTGCAGCACTCGGCTTCGGCGGCGCGGGGCCATCTCGACCAAGCCCTCCTCTTCGAGGAGTCGCAGGGCCTGGGCCATGGTGTTCGGGGCGACGTCGTACTGCTCACCCAACTCGCGCTGACCGGGGAGCTTCTCACCCGGTGTCAACCTGCCGCTCAGGATGTCGGCGCGCAGCGCGGCCGCGACCTGCTCGTGCGGGTGATGGGACGTCATGGGCACATCTTGCCGCACCCGCCAGAGCTCCCGGCTCACGTGCTCCACCTCTTCCTTGACGTGATCGCCATTCGCATGCATCATCTGACGCATCTGCATTAAGGCAGTTAAGGCAGATGGCGTGTTGAAAAGCAAGCGGCCCCCGGGGCTGGTCCCCCCGGAGGCCGTGAGCGCGCCTCACCCACCAGATTCGTCACAGGAGATGAGAACGCGTGAACACCATGATGGCAGCCCACCCGCCGGCGCCGGCCCGCGCCCGCGGAATCACCGAGGACGGCATCGCCCAGTACATCGCCGACACCGAGCCCCTCGACGACCTCGTCGCCGACGGATACCTGGCCGGCCACGACGGCCGTCTCATCGCTCAGCAGCTACGGGCTCCGCAACTGCGCCGGGCCATCACCCACTCGGTGTGCCACACCGTCCAGCCGGACGTCGACAACTTCTACCAGGAGGACGGCGAACCGGACGCCGACTGGCACCAGCGCCGCACCCGGACCGTCCGCGACCACTGCACCGTCTGCCCGGTACGGGCCGCATGCGCCGAGCTCGCGCTCCGCACCGACGACACCGTCGGAGTCCGCGGCGGCCTGGCCCCGGAGAAACTCCAACGCCGGCTGATGGCCGAGACCACCAGGCTGCAGCGCGCCCGTGCCGCAGACGAGCGTGCCACCGTCGAGCAGCGCGCCCGCATCGCCGCGGGCGCCGAACTGCAGCGGCTCACCGGCCAGTACCTCGGCTCTTCCGGGAAGCCCGAGAAGCGCCTGGAGAACATCGAGAACATCCACGAGGCCGCACGCCACCGCGACGAGCTCGTCGCCGCCCACCGCCGCGCCGCCGGCTGGACGGCCGCCGCATGACCCCCGCCGGCGACGAACACGCCCTCAACCGGGCCCTGGTCAGCGCCCTCGCCCACCGCGACGACGTCCACTTACTCCCCGTCCTCGTACCCGCCGGCGCCGACGTACCGCCCGCCAACCCGCTCACCGTGCTGCTCCTGGTCCTGCTCCGCCAGGCCACCGCCGAGCGCGACGCCTACAGGGACTGGATCACCCAGGACCCGACCCCGCCCACCGACGAACCGGCGCGCACCCGGGCCGCCGAAGCGGCCAGCAACCTCGCCCGGAGGGACTCCCCGTGACACACGACCTCGCCCCCCGCGGCGTGGCCCTGGCCGAACTCCTCGGCAGCTGGCAGTTCGTCCTCGGAACGCTCGTCCTCACCCTCGGGCCAGCAATCGCCTTGCGCCGGCGCCGCGTTGCCCTGGCCGCACTTACCGACGACGAGCGCGCCGCTGCCGCCGACCGCCGCGGCCGACGCGTCGAGGACCTGCTCACCGTCGTCATCGCCGCAGCCGCAGCCGCCCTGTCGGCCACCGGTCTGCGCCGCGTCGGCCGCCACCAGATGGGCCTGGACGCCCCGTTCGATCTCCTGCCCTTCGTCGCGCTCGACGTCGCGGCCATGGTCTGCGGCCGCCGAGCCCGCCGCCGGGCCCGCGACGGCGAGGGACCCGGCCTGTCCGGAGCACTCTTCTGGATCCTCGCCGTCATCAGCGCCGTCTTCTCCGCGGCCGAAGCCGGATCCCTCCTCGGCGGCGCTGTCCGCGCTGTCTGGCCGGTCCTGGCCGCCGTGCTCTGGGAAATCGGCTCGCTCGAAGAGCGCCGCGCCGCCCGCACCAAGGGCGGACGTCCGGACCGCCGCATCGCCCTGGTGCGACTGCTCCACCCCGTCGAGGCCTTCCGCGTCGCGCTGCTGCTCGCCGCCCGCCAGGACCTGGCCCAGGAAGACGCCACCGTGGAGGTCCGCATCTCCCGGGCCGCCTACCGCTGGTACCGGCTGCGCCGCGCCCAGGACGCGGTCAAGCGGACCGCCAGGATGACCCGCTGGGCATACCGCCTCGCCGAGATGCACGCCGACGCCCGCGCCCAGGATGCCAGCGAACGGGCAGGATGCTCCGACCCTGTCATCCTGAACCGCGTCGTTGCCCGACTGCAGCTGCGCGTACGCCAGTCCGACATCGCCGGGATGAACCTGAGGAATCCCGTCGCATTCGAGGGCATCCTCAACACCCTGATCGGCACCATCCCGACCATCCCATCCCAGGTCGCACAACCCCATCCTGTGCCCTCATCCCACCCGGTGGATAGCGAAAACCACCAGGTCAAGGCCGGGATGGGTGAGGGTGGCGAGCCCGAAGGCGACATCGACGACGGCGACACCCCCTTGCCGCACCCGGACGTCGACGACGAGCAGGATGATGCACCACGCGCGAGGCCGAAGACCGACGCGGAGGTCATGGCCGCCCTGGTCGCCACCGTCCCGCGCAACGATGACGGCAAGTTCGCCTGGAGCATCAACAAGACCGCCGACGCCGTCGGCATCGGCAACCCGCGGGCCACGCGGTTCCTGGAAACCCAAGACGAGTGGCTGCCCGAGGCGATCAAAGCCCATGCCGCCGCCACGCGCGGTATCGCCGACGGCGAGCCGGATCACTTCGACCAAGCACTCGCCATCGCGAACGAGGCGTTGCGTCCGGTCCCGGACCCTGAGGCCCACCCGGCGGCCCCACCGTCAGCCGGCCAACTGCCGCCCCTCGACGGACTCTCCCCTCTCGATCCGCGCGTGGGCGACCGCTACGAGCAGCACGACAGCGGTCTCCTCGTCCCCGCCACAGCCGGCACCCGACACCTGCCCTGACGCCCCGCTCCGCAGGGCGCCCGAAGGCCGCCCACGAGCACGACCGTGAGGACCACCATGCCCGCCACCTCCTTCGACCAGCACGTCAACGAAGCCCTCGCACTCCTCGCAGCGTCCCGCCGCCCGGTGCCGGAGGCCCGTACGGCGGCCCGTGCCGCCGGCGCCATGCCGCAGCACGGCCGGCCCCGCCTGATGCTCGTCCCGCGCCCCACCTTCAGCCAGGGGAGCACCCGGTGAGCATCACCCCCTTCGCCCGAGGCCGGCGCAACCAGACGCCCGACGAGACAACCGGTGAGGAACCGGCTCCGGCACCCGAGACCAAGGACACCGTGGGCGCCGACGAGACACAGCTGCGCCGCGTCCTGTCCCGCATCGGCGTCCGGCCCGTCGGCCACGCCGAGCAGAGAGTCGAAGACGCCCCTGCACCGCCCGCGGAGCAACCCGAACCGGAACGGCCCGGTACCCTCACCCGGCTGATCTCCACGACGCGCGGCGGCGGCCGGCTCCCCGCGCCCGGAAAGACCATCGAGCTCACCGACCCCCCTGCACAGCAGGCTCCGGCGGACGAACCGACGCTCGCCGAAGACCAGGAGGCCCCCGCCGACCGGCCACCGCGCCAGGACGGGCGCGCGGCGGGCGCGGCGCCGAAGGTCCCTTGGCCGCCTTACGCCCCCCGGCGCCGGAACAAGGTCGACGCCCCGACCGTCACGGACCCCGGCGACGAGGGCCAGGAGCCGGTGCACGACAAACCCGACTGGTTCCGCGTCCAGAAGAAGGCCGATCCGCAGGTACCGGACCCGGGCGCCCACGAGGTCCATAACCACTACTACGGCTCCGGACCCGACACCCTCGCTCCGCCCGCAGACGAGGGGACAGGCCCACGCCGCATCAACCGCAGCTCCCTGACCAGCTGGTGGGCCTCGCTCACGCCATGGCAGCGGTTCATCCTGCACAACGGATCAGCCGCGGCCGTCGGCGCCTGGGGCGGGGGCATGCTCACCGCCCGATGGGACACCGGCCTGCCCCAGTGGACGCTCGCAGTCATGCACGACGCTGCCGCCAGCAGCAACGAACCGACCACACCGTTCATCGTCGGCGCCGGCGTGATCCTGCTCGCCGCGATCGCCGGCGGCGCCATCACCTCCTTCGTAGAGAAGTGGCTCCACCGGCTGCCCTCGTTCTGCGCCGCAGTCCGCTTCCTCACCCACATCCCGGTCGCCTCCGCCGGAATCGCCGTCCTGCTCTTCTCCGCCCCCACCCTCTAGGAAGACCCGTGACCAGCCTGCTCGCCGCCGGGGCCGGAACCAGCGCCCTCGGCCCGATCTCCGCCACCGGCATCAGCATCGTCCTGATCGTCATGCTGATCTACGGCATCAAGGGCAAGGGCAAGAAGAAGCTGGCCCGAGGCCCGGCCCAGGCCGTCGGCTTCTTCGCCGAGCTCGCCTTCCTGCGCGCCGACTCCTGGCCCCACGACCTCGGAACCGCCATCCAGGACATCCCGCGCCAGGTGGCCGCGAACCCCGATCTGGGCGTCGGCAGCATGACCGCCGTGGTGCTCATCCTGCTCGTGCTGTCCGCGTTCGCGCCGATCGTGCCGTTCACCGGAGCCCTGTGGGGGATGCTCACCGCCGCCGCCATGTCAGCCGCCCAGTTCTCCGTCTGGAGGGCGATCATCGCCGTCGCCACCGCCGCGCTGTCCCTGGTGGGCGCATGACCGGCAAACCAGACGAGACCAAGACCGCCAAACAGAAGCCCAGGCGGCCCACCCTTGAAGAGATCCCGTTCGTCCGCGAGGTGCCCGTGGTGGCCAACGCCACCATGGTCGTGCTGCGCTACGTCGGCGCCTGGCTGCGCGCCGGCGACAAGGAGAGCGGCGGCTTCGGCGTCCGCCTGCTCGCCCTCGGCGTCACCGGCTACATCGCCATCTACGTCGCTGAGAAGCATCCAGGGCTGTGGTACGCCTACGGCGGCACCGCCTTCGTCCTGGTCACCGCGGTCGCCGTCCGCACCGGCCTGTCGGCCGGGCGCACGGTGAAGGACCTGGAAGCTGCCCCCGATCCCGCCCCGGCCGAGGAAAAGCCGCTCGAACCCAGCACCCTAAATGATCATGAAAATGCGGGGGAGGAGCACCCAGAACCCGAGACGCCCGTGGCCAGCCCCGCGGAAGCCGACGCGGCATTTGGCTTGTTCGTCGAGCACAACGTCGCCTTCGCCGTCCGCACGGACCCCAAAGGTGACCGAAAGGGCGTCCACACCGACACCCTGCTCAAGATCCTCCACTCGGCCGGGATACTGGCCGACTGGACCGAGCCCATGCTGAGACAGAAGTGCAAGACCCTCGGCATCCCTGTACGCACTCAGATGGGGATCCGGGGCCGGAACTACTTCGGAGTCCACGTCGACGACCTCGAGCACGCCCTCGGCCGGGCTGTCCGCCTCCCCCCTCAGCTCGTCCTCGACGGCACCCTCAACGCCCCCGCCGCACCCGCCGCCGAGCCCCCCGCCCCACCCCTCGAAATCACCCTCGCACAACCCCCTGCAGGAGCCGGCTGAACCGCCCTTCCCCCGCCCCCTTCCGGCGCTGGCTGGAAGGGGCACCTCCGCCGCTGACAACCGGCCGTCCGCGACCGCCACTCCCCTCCCCGGAAGGGGGCCAGCCAACCGTCTACCGGTCACCTCTACGACCGGCTGACCTGCGGATCTATCGCCGCGCTAGATGCCTCTACGGCGCCCATCTACCGCGTTCTACCGGCCCGTTCCCATCCCATGGGGTGCAACCACCGGTACCGTCGCACCAGACCGGAGTATCGGCGGAAGGGGCCCTGCGGTGGCGTGGCGGTACGAGTGCGGCCTGTGCAGGGAGACGACCGGATGGCTACCGAAGGACCAGGCCGCCGCCAAGCGCGACGAGCACCGGGATACCGCTCACCCCGGAATGGTCCCGACAGCCGAGGTCTTCGAGTCCAACGCCAAGCCGATCGCGAAGGACCCGGCCGCCCTGCGCATGTGGGCAATCATCGCCGTTGTGTGCCTGCTCGCCTGGGTCATCCAGATGGTGCGTTGACCGGCGGCCTTCGCTGCGGCGCCTGAGGGCCGGGACGGACCCGCACTGCTTCAACTCCAAGTGTCGGGGGTCATCCGGGACTTCAGCGGGACAGGTCCCTGACCTGCGCGCTGAAGTTTCGTAGCGCACTGCCGAAGCCTCGTTCCATCTCATCCAGTCCTTCAGCATCCGCACTCTGACGGCAGGGCTCACCTCCCTGACCTGGGCCAACGCCAAGTAGGCGTCTCCTTGTTGAAGTTCCGGACGAGATGCTGAAGCACCGAGCGATGCCCGGCACCAAGTGCCGCAACGAGTGAGGCGTCGGGACCCCAACTAGATGTTGCCTATTGTTGTTTCAATATGTAGTGTCGTTGCGGACGGAGAAAGTTCCGGATCCGTGTCACACGCCGCCCGCTGAAAGCACCTGTAGCAGACGAGCGCACCCACACACCGCCCTGGAGTCCATCGTGCCTACGCCCCGCACCCTGATAATCGGCACCGTCGTCGCGGGCGCTGCCCTCGTCCTGACCGGCTGCGCCGAAAAGCCCGTCCAGCACGGCGAGGTCATCGACAAGCGAGCCAACACTGGCCGCTGGATCGTCGACTACGAAGACGTCGACCGCGAGAACTGCACGACGATCCGCACCAGTTCGTTCACCACCGGCCGCTCCGGCGGATCCAGCAGCAGCGGCGGCAAGTCCGGCTCGTCAGGCCGCACCCGCAAGACCGACACAAACAGCTCGTCATCGGGTACCTCCGGCGGCACACAGCCCGGCAAGTCGCTCACGACCGGCGGAGCATCCGGAACCAAGCCCAACTCTCCCAGCTCGAACCCGGGAAGCACACAGCCCACCAAGCAGTGCGAGCGCCAGTACACAGGCCGGAAGGAGTCCGGCCGCCACTGGCAAGACGGCACGTGGGAGCTCAAGCTCCGCGACGGCAGCCGCACCGGCTGGAAGAAAGTCCCCAAGGCCATCTACGACGACACCGATCTCCACGACCGGATCTGAGCGACCATCCCAAGGAGACCCTCATGCCAGCGCGTCCGCCCGGCGACGTCGACCCCTACGAACACCTCCTCCACCCCGAGCTGCACCCCGTCCCCGACTCACCCTTGCTCAGCCAAACGGTGCGAGGCCACTACGGGAGACGGTCCACCGTCCAGCGCGTCTACGCCACGCCCTTCGGAGTAGATGTCGCCCTCTGCCTCTACCCGATCCACCGGGCGGCCATCTACGACACCCTCCGCCTAGAGGTCACCGACATGCTCTCCACCCCTGACCGCCCCGCCGCCCAACGCACCGCGTACCTCCGCAACTACCGCGAACTCCTCCGGCTCCACGGCCGCGCCGTAGACGACAGAACCCCGCGCACCCGACGCGCCATCCAACGCCGCTCGGCCTTCTACGAGCAGTTCCTCAACGCCAGGGTCTACGTCGAAGCGGCCCTCCTCGAAGGTGTGCAGGCTGGCGACCAGGTCGTTGACAACCAAGGCGTGCAGATGACCGTCACCAACCCGGACGCCAAACGCGACAAGTTCAGGAACTGGCGGACCGAGATGACGGTCAAGCTCAACCCCCAGCACGCCCGCGTCGCCAACCACTGGCGTCCGGCCAACACCGAGATCGCCTGGCCCATCAGCCACGAAGGCTGCGGCGTGCTGCCCACCCTCGGCCTCCTCTGACCCCATCACCCGGAGCCCACCCGACCGACGTGTTCTTCTCCCCGGCGACCCGCTGCCACGCGACCAGTTACACGCCCCACCACCGCCTGTCCCGACCACCCCGATGCGGGGCCAACCCCCGGATGGCCCCGCACTACCCCGACGCAATCAGATGAGGAGCGATGACTCACTGCCCCGCAGCCCTGCCGCTGGATCTCACCCCCGTAACCGTCACCGTGCTCGATGCGGGCAACACCGGCGCTGACGGATGCGAGCTCCACGCCGCCCGCCTTCTGACCCTCCTCAACCGCGGCCGCGTCTTCGCCCTGCCCGATGCTCCAGCCGGTGCCGCGCACCGTGTCTTCAGAGCCGCAGCCCCGCGCAGCGCCCACTTCGACCGCCTGGCCGACGTCGCCGCGACACGCCCTTCCACTCCCGCCTGACCCAGGGCGCGACGCCAACCCCTAGCCTGCCAACCGCCGACCGACCTGAAAGCGACTCCTCGTGCCCGTCATCCTCCACCCCGAACACGTCGTCAAGGCATACCGCGACGAACGCCCCTCCATCACCCGGCTCATCCTCGAAGCCCGATGGGCGCACCACCGCCTCACCTATGCCCGCGAACACGACCCCGACAGCACCACCACCCTTGCCCTGCGCCGCCTGCAGCTCCTCCACGCCGGCGCGCTCTGCGACGTCCTCGCCCTGCGCACCCGAGACCCCGACTTCTACGAAGCCGCCCGCGACCACGGCGAGCTCCTCCGTAAAGTCGACGGCCTGGCCCTCGACGACCACCCCCGCAACGGCCTCAACCACCTGCGCGCCCAGTACGCCCGGCTCCACCACCACAGCCACGGCGACTCATGCCGAACAGCTCACGTCACAGACGACTCTCTGCCACCCCGGTACCCGATCAACCGACCGGGCCCGTGGCTGGTCCACCAGATGCTCGACAGCTACGCCTGGGCCGCCCTCAGCCGCTCGCCCCGCTTCCCCGCTGTCGACGTCGCCGACGAACAACGTCGACACCTCATCACCCGCGGACTCCTCCTCGACTGGGCCACCTCCACAGCCACGACAGACAACGCCGCGGCGGCAGCCGCAGCCACAGCCGGCCACGCCCTGCGGACCCTCGACAGTCGGCCCGCCCTGAACGACCTCCGCGCCCGCGCCTACCTCCTAGACGCCTTCCGCGACCTCGACGACCAGGAAGAAGGCGACCCACACCCGCACGACTGCGCAGGGGGCTGCGCCGGTACCGGGGAAGTCCTCACCGTGCTCACTTGGGATTGCCACGGCGACGGCATCTACACTGCCGTCCACCAGGAACCGATCCTCTGCCTCGGCGCCCCCACCGGCCACGCCCCGGACTGCGCCACCTGCGAAGGACACGGCTTCACCTACACGACCGGCTACCGCGAGCTCTGCCTCGACGGGCGCATCTCCGACGGCGAGCCCGTCGCGGCCAGCGTGGCGCCGCAGGGAGCATGACCCCACCGCGTCCCGGGCGGCACCGCCGGCGCCGAGCTGCACGCCCAACCTGCGCAGGCGCCGGTAGTCCCGGGGGCCGCTCCCTCGGACTGTGATTTCTCTCCCCTGACTCTAGAGGGAGAGAAATCTCCCCCATGGCAACTGAGAAATCTCCCCCATGGAAAGGAGGGAGATTTCTCCTCCCCTCACCAGAGAGCCCAACCGCCGGGGGGGGGGGGGGGGGGGGGGGGGGGGGGGGGGGGGGGGGGGGGGGGCGCCCCCCCGCCCCCCCCCCCGCCCCCCCCCCCCCCCCCCCCCCCCCCCCCCCCCCCCCGCCGCCCCCCCCCCCCCCCCCCCCCCCCCCCCCCCCCCCCCCCCCCCCCCCCCCCCCCCCCGCGACGGACAGGACTTGGCCCCGCAGACCACCGTCAGAGGCCAGCTTGCCCTACAACTTGCCCCACAAGTTGCTCTAGAACTTGCTCTAGAACTTGCCTTTCAGCTTGCTCTGCAACTTGCCCCCACGCTGCGCCATCGACGCGGAAACCTGCACTTCAGGAGGATGGTCAAGGGGGTTGGGGAGCGCCGACTACTTCTCTAAGAGACCCCAAGGGAACTGAGGACTGAGCGAAGAGAGCCACAGGCGAACGACAGGAGGGAAGCGATGACAGAACGAAGGAAAGGAGAGTCGGCGGAAAGGTGAGAGCTGAGGAACTGACGTCGAGAGGAGGACAGCGAGAGGAGAGGAGGAAGCGGAAGAGGAGCAGACGAACAGCGAGAGCAACCAGACGGACAAGAGCGAGACGACGAAGCCGAAGAGCACCAGAACCGAAGAGACCAGCTAAGGAGACGGGGACAGACGAGAGCGGGACGGATGACAAGTCAGAGCGGACCAGAGCCCCAAGGGCAAGGCGTAGCGATCGTGAGGAGTCAGCGGACCGGGAGGGTGCCAAGCGCGGGCCGGTGAAGTTGGAGCGGGGAAGCGGGGAAGGGCTGCGGAACGCAAACGGCCCCACCCAGCGAGACGCTGAGTGGGGCGCGAGGAAGGGAGGGGAGGGGCGCGAGGCCGACCTTAGGAAGCCTTCCGGATCATTCGCCATGCGGCGGTCCGTGCGCTGGCGTTGACGCGTTCCGCCGCGTGGACTCGCAGCGCCCGCGCTCGCCTGAACGCGGCGGCGGCCTCAGGGTCGCCGCTTGCCGCGCGGCCAAGCAACTCCGCGATCTCGTTGGTAGTCATCGGGTGCCCTTTCGGTGCTGGCTGACGTCCCGGCTGGTTTGGCGGCCGGGGGCTGAGGGTGGCCGGGCCCCGGCCCCGCGTTGGAGGGGGTGTGGGCCGGGGCCCGTCCGGTGGTGGGCTCGGGCGGCCCCCGGAGGGGTTGAGGCTGCCCGGCCCTGGTCTGTGGTCCCGGCACGGGACCGTGTGGAGGAGGGGTTAGAGAGGAATGCGGGGAGACTGCGCGTCGAGGCGCCCCATGTGGCAGTCGGGGCAGAGGTCCGCTTCCCCTGTCGTCTCGTTGCCGCACTGCGCGCCCCATCCGGGGCAAGTGCGTATCTCGGGCTGGCGGTCGCGCTGTCGCTCCGGTCCCAAGCGCCAGATTTTGAAGTTCAGTTCTTGCAGTTCCGCCGCAGTCTCGTCGCTAAGTGTTTCACCGGCGACGTCGCTGAGCGCTCCAAGCGCTTCGTCGAGCCATTCGCATTCTCGCGTGGTGAAGATTGGCTGTGTCACTGGAAGTCCTTGCGGGTGTGTGGTGGACAGTCGGCGGTGGGCCCTGGGGTCGGTAGCGTGGCGTAATTCAGGGCCTGGGGCCCCGTCGTTTCAGTTCTTGCCTGCGGCGCTCGGGGGGTGTCGAATGACTCGTCCGCCGCTCGATAGCGTCCACACCTCGTCGGGGGGCTCGGTCAGGGCGGGCACCGGATCTGACGCTGGGCGTCGCCATACGAGCATCCTGGCGGATCTGTCTGCGCTCGGAAAATGCTCCAGTGGCTGCTGTTTGGGAGTCCGGAGTACACCGTCGTAGTACACCCGGCTGACCTTGTTCTTCACTCGCATCTGCAGCGCCGAGCTGGGTACGGCCAGGTTCGGCGCGAACTCCATCCCTCCTGTTCGCAACTGCGGCCCCGTCTGCGGTACGAACACCCAGTAGACCGTCATGGTGCCTACACCTCTTCTCTTCGCGATCGGGGTGGCCCGGCCCCGGGGGCCCGGTGGGGGCGGGTGAGCCCCGGGCCGGGCTTTGGGTGGGGGGTGGCTGGGGCTGGGCTTGTGGGGCGTGGGGCGGCCCCTGGTGGGGGTTGGTGGGGTTGGGGGCCGCCCTGCCCTGGTTGGGGTGTTAGTTGGTCTTGTATCCGTTGAGCTTTTCGATGAGTTCGGCGCGGTAGAGGGTGAGTGCCTGGGCCTTGTCGTCGAGCTGGGTGATCTGGGTCTGGATGGCTTCGGCGCGCTGGTTGTTGAGGAACTTGGTGTAGGTGGCTTCGCGCTTGGGGGTGGTCTTGTCGGTCTGGTAGGTGGTGACCAGTGCGGTGATGAGGTCGCGGACCTTTTCGAAGGTGTCCTGGCTGGCGTTCTCGGCGGGGGAGTTGGTCGGGTAGGCCGCCCCGAGCATGCGCTTGCGGAACTTGAGCAGCGGTGTACCCGCGTTGTCCGTGGCGGGGGTCAGGTCGGCGGGGTTGACCAGGTGGCTGCCGACCACGTACGGGAGCTCCATGTCGCCCAGCTTCGGGGCGTCGGTCCGCTCGTGGCGGTCGGTGCCGCTGCCCTTGCCGAACTGGACGTTCAGCAGACCCTCGGTCTTCGGGAACAGCTCCCAGTTGGGGTGGACCACGACGGTGCCGATCGGGAAGACCCCGTCCTGGAGGACGCGGGACAGGTCGTAGACCGCCTCGCCGTTCTCGCCGGTCTCGACCGCGTACGAGTAGGTGTTACCGGCCGGGGTGGTGAACGTCTTGGTACCGGACATGAGGGTCCCCTCCATCAGGGTCAGTTGGTGGTTTCTCGGCCGGTTCTTCGTTCCCCCGACCTCGTGATAACTACAGTACACATCGAAGCGTGAATACGCAACATCGGAACGGGATCGCCCCACCACGCTTCACCAAACCACCCACCAACTAGAAACCTCACCCCACCCAACCCGCCCCCGGCGACCACCACCCCACCCCGGACCGACCCGCGCAGCCCACCCGACCGCCCCCCATCGAAGCCACCCACCCCGCCCCCGCGCGGCCCCGGATCTAACACCCCGCACACCCGCAGCGCGAATCTAACGCCCCCGGAAAGGGCCGCCCGCACCCTAACCGGCGAATCTAACGCCCGCCCCGCATAGGCCGATTGGAGCGGCCCGGATCTAACGCCTTCCACTCCACCGAATCTAACGGACCGCCCAACTCGGATCCTGAATCTAACGCCACCCTCGAACGGCCCCCGGAAAACTCTCCACAGCCCCACATGGACCACACCCCGGAAAACCCTTCCCTGACCCGCTGTGCCCCCTGTAGGCTGCCGCTACGGCCCTTACAGGGCCACCCTGGACATCACCGGCGGCCCCAGGGGTTCGGGGAGTGGATACCCCGTCAATTCCCGCTACACAGCTTGAATTTGAGGGTACCGGCCCCTTAGAATGGTCTTGCACCACAGGGAATCAGGATCACCCGCAGAGAAACACCGCCGGGACAACCTGAAAGCCTGTTGGGAAACCCCAGAAAAGGCCCGCCAGGACCACGAGGCCAACCCCTCCACCTAGCCAGCCATTCTCTGACCCCAACTCCCGGAAAGCGGAACCGAATTCGAGACA
Source organism: Streptomyces sp. NPDC050485 (assembly GCF_044458185.1). Lineage (NCBI taxonomy): Bacteria > Bacillati > Actinomycetota > Actinomycetes > Kitasatosporales > Streptomycetaceae > Streptomyces > Streptomyces sp. NPDC050485. The sequence continues at coordinate 54,965 of NZ_JBITHR010000033.1, forward strand.
GTACCCCCCTACCGCCCCCGGTCCGCTTCGCGGGCCGGCTCTCGGCCGGCCCTTCAGGCCGGCCGGTCAGCGCTCTGCGCTGACGGTCTTTCAGAAGGCGCTCTGCGCCTTCTGTAC
>NZ_JBITHR010000034.1:0-54350 GCF_044458185.1 Streptomyces sp. NPDC050485
GCTGGGCGATGGCTGACCACATGAAGGCGTCGCTCATATCGGACGCACTCGACATGACGGCACGGAACATCGGCCTCGTCGACGGCTGCATATTTCATTCGGACCGCGGCAGTCAATACACTTCCCGAGAACTCCGGGCGAAACTCGGTTCGTTGGGGCTCAGGGCATCAGTCGGCCGCACCGGAGTCTGCTGGGACAATGCCATGGCCGAATCATTTTTCGGGGCCCTGAAGAATGAGCTTGTACATCGAACGTCGTTCCCGACGCGCGCGCACGCTCACCGGGCAATCGTCCGATACATCGAGATGTTCTACAATCACAGACGCCTCCACTCCGGACTCGGCTACCGAACCCCCGCAGAAGTGCACGCCGAGTACGAAGAGTTGCAGGCCGCGGCATAGAAACCCCTCAACGCCACTGTCCGAGGAACGCAGGGCGGCTCAATCTGCTACCGCAGACTTACCAAATGAGATGACGTCTAATACTGCAACGGTGCTTGTGGTGACGGGTGGGCAGTTTCTGGTGGTGTGTGGCCGCGTCGTTTGTAGTGGCTGAGGCGGGCCTGGTACTGCCTTTTCCGGCGCCAGTGGGACCAGTGCAGGACGTACTCGACGGTGGCGGGCCGGCGGTGGGTGAGGCGGTTGGTCAGGCGTCTGATCTCGGCGAGGCTGAGGTGGATGAGCGGGGAGGATCCGTTTCTGCTTTGTCCGTGTCGAGTTCACGGGCCCGCAGGACGGCGTGGGCGGCCATCGCCAGGGTCATGTGGCGGTGCCAGCCGGGATAGCGGCGGACCTGGTAGTCGTCCAGGCCGCACTCCTGCTTCGCGCTCTGGAAGCACTCCCCAACGGCCCACCGGCTGCCCGCGACATGGATCAGTTCGTCCAGGGTGGTGTCGGCGGGGCAGTAGACGATGTAGTAGGAGATCTCCTCGGGCCGGCGGACGCTGCGGCGGGCGATGACCCAGTGCCGGCGGTCTTCGCGGTGCCAGGGCCGGACTTCGACGCGGGCCCAGTCGTAGATCCTCTGTCCGTGGGCCCCCTGGCCGCACGAGCGGCGTTTCCACTTCTGCCGCGGCAGGCCCGGGAACAGGTCGTGGACGGGGTGGTCGATGGACCAGAGGGTGACGACGGTGTCGTGCCGGGTGGTGGCCATGACGTGGAAGACATCGGCCTGTTCCAGCTCGAAGCGCCAGCCCTTGCTGTAGCCGTAGGCGGCATCGGCCGTCACCCACCCGAACGGGACCTTGTCCGCGATCGCCCGGCGGACCATCGCCCGGGCCATGGCCACCTTCGTGGCGAAGGCGACGCTGTCGTCGATGCCGGCTGGCCGGCACCTTTCCCGGTCGTCGGTCCATGACGTGGGCAGATACAAACGGCGGTCGATCAGCGTGCGTCCGCGGGCGGTGGCGTAGGCGAGGAACACACCGATCTGGCTGTTCTCGGTGCGTCCGGCGGTGCCGGAGTACTGCCGTTGCACGCCGGCCGACCGGATGCCCTTCCTGAGGAAACCGGTGTCATCGATGATCAGGACGGCATCCCGGTCTCCGAGGTGTTCCACGACGTAGTCGCGCACGTCGTCCAGACTTCGTCGGCATCCCACTCGATCCGGTTCAGCAGCCGGTGGATGCGGTCAGGCCCCGCGTGCCCGGCTTCTTCCGAGAGCGTCCAGCCGTTCTTCCGCTCCAGCAGAGCAATCAGCCCCCGCATATAAGCGAGCGCCGAATCCCGCGGCTCCTGCCGGTTGAACCGGTGCACGAACCGCCCGTGCACCGCACTCAGTTCCCCGGCTCACAACCCGACACCAGCGAGACCCCCACCCATAACCACACCAACGACAAAGCTGCCCACCAGTCACCACAAACACCGTTGCAGTACTAAGAACTCCTAACGAAATGATCTTCGAGGGGGTTGGATCACTCCGGGACTGATGATCCGGGGGTGCGGGGTGGTGCGGCCGAAGCCGTGGGAAGTCGACGACGAGCTGTGGGCGGTGATCGAGCCGCTGCTGCCCAAGGTCGAGCGTCGGACCCGGCACCCGGGACGCAAGCGGCATCCGGACCGGCTGGTCTTCCAGGGCATTCTGTTTATCCTGCACACCGGGATCTCGTGGGAGTATCTGCCGCAGGAACTCGGCTTCGGCTCGGGCATGACCTGCTGGCGCCGCCTGGCCGAGTGGACCGAGGCCGGGGTGTGGCCCCGGTTGCACGAGGTCCTCCTTGCCAAGCTCCGCAGCGCGAACGTTCTGGACTTCTCCCGGGCAGCCGTCGACGGCTCCCACATCCGGGCGTTGAAGGGGGGTTCGAAGACGGGACGAAGTCCTGTTGAGCGGGGCAGAACCGGTAGCAAACACCGTCTGATCACCGATGCCACTGGCATCCCGCTTGCGGCCACGCTGACTGGCGGCAACCGCAACGACGTCACCCAGCTCATCCCGCTGCTCGAAGCGGTGCCGCCGGTGCGGGGCAAGCGCGGCCGGCCCCGGCGCCGCCCGGACATGGTGCTGGGCGACCGCGGCTACGACCATGACAAGTACCGCCGCATGGTCTGGGATCTCGGTGTGAAGCCGCTGATCGCCCGCCGGGGCACCGAGCACGGCTCCGGCCTGGGCACCCAACGCTGGGTCGTGGAGCGCGCATTCGCCCACCTGCACTGGTTCCGCCGCCTGCGGATCCGCTGGGAGATCCGCGACGACATTCACGAAGCCTTCCTCATCCTGGGATGTGCCCTCATCTGCTGGCGTCGTCTGCGCTCACGCTGTTAACCCGTCTAGCAAGCTGGACGAGGCAACTGCGGGTCGGGAGTACATGCTGCTTCCTGGGCTGCCATAACCTCATCGCCGTACTCGAAGGCCCATGCACCGACGGCGTCGATGGGCGCCAGCAAGGTCCGGCCCAGAGCGGTGAGTTGGTACTCGACCCGCGATGGCGCGTCGGGGTATTCCTGCCGGTCGACCAGTCCGTTGAACTGCAGCCGCCGCAAAGTCTCGGTGAGGACCTTGGAGCTGATGCCCCCGATCCGCTCCCGTAGTTCGACCGGGCGCCTGGGACCGTCGCGCAGCGCCCAGAGCACCACGGCGTTCCAGGTGTTGGAGAGCAGGTCGAAGGCGAGGCGGGCGCGGCAGTCGGCGAGGAAGGCGTCGGTCGTCACGTACCAAATGGTGCCCGAACCGCCTTCTAGCGTCGGTGTGAACGGTCGAAGCAGGCACGGAGAGGGACCGCGTGATGAGAATCGGTGTACTGGGCACGGGCAACATGGCCGACGCGCTCGCCACCCACTGGGTGCGGGCCGGGCACGAGGTGATTATCGGGGGGCGGGACGCACACAAGGCGGAGCGGCTCGCGACGCGTATCGGAGGCAGCGCGAAGCCTGCCAGTCTGCGCGCGGCGGCCGAGTCCGGGCAGGTGGTGTTGGCCGCGCTGCCCTTCGGGGCGGGAGTAGACGTGGCACGGGACCTTGACGCGGCCGTGGAGGGCAAGGTGCTGCTCGACTGCTCCAACCCGGTCGGGCCGGGCTTCCGGCTGCTGACAGAAGGAGGCCCCTCAGCCGCGCAGCAACTGGCTGCGGCAGCACCGGGAGCCCACGTGGTCAAGGCTTTCAACCTCTGCCACGAGGACGTGTGGCGCATGCGGCCGCCCGTCTTCGATGGGCGACCACTGGCCGTTCCGGTCTGCGGAGACGACGAGACTGCCCTCGAGCGTGTGCGTGAGTTGGTACGGGACATGGGCTGTGAACCCGTGGCTGGCGGCGGCCTCGAACGTGCCGGACTCCTGGAAGCGACCGCCGCGCTCTTCATCGCGCTATGGGTCGGCGAGGGAGCGGACGCCCAGGCAATCGCCCCTCCGCTGGCATACGCGGCCGGACCGAGCCACCAGGAAGCGGAGGGCGGCACGGCGGCTTTCCGTTAGGGGTTCTTACAGCGAGTTCATGGCATCGCTCTTTGGCGCCCTAACACGGGGCGGGTGCACACAGGCGCATTTCCACCGTACGACGTGCGTGCCGTGCCGTCATCTCGGCCTTTCCGAGATGCTCGTGCTGGTCGTGGGCGGACGACTTCGGTGAAGATCGTCGGTCAGCGCGAGACGACTCCGAGCCCTCCGCCGCGCGGAGGTCGGGATAGCTGACGGTCGTCCCCCCGCCGCCCAGGGGAAAGCCACCACGCGCACCGGCGCGGCCATCGGAGGCCGCGTTGGCGCGGCTTCGCGCTCCCCGGCCGGGGTCGTGGCGAGCGGCTCACGCACAGGCAGCGGTTCTTGAGTCACGGTCGTCTCCAAACTCCGGTGATCTGGATTTCGTAGGCCCTGGCCATCGTCTGGACCTTCCGGTCCAGGGCGCGGGCGTGGAAGTGGAGCCCGATCCGTGAGAGCGGACAGCGCAAGATCCTTGTAGGCGGACGCCTCCGAAATGACCGCTCACCCGGACGGCCCGATGTCCGTGGACAATCGACCTTCCGAGCGCCGGACAGAGGGTCTCAGAGGCAGTTCCGGTACGGCCGTCATCCGACATCACCCTTTCAAGATCAGTAGCGCTGACCGGTGTGGGGATCAGGTCTTATCGGAGCCGATTTCCGCGTTCAGTCCGCGCGGGGCGGCATCGTATTGGTGACGGTCGAACTGGAAATGCAGCGATCTACGTCACTGGCATGGCGGTTGGTAGGGGCGGTCCGGCAGGTACTTCTTCCAGTCCTGCTCGGAGATGGGGTCACCGACCGCGTTGCAGAGGTCCGCGATGACGTGCTGCGGGTCGGTATCCCACAGGTCGATGCCCGCGTAGGCGCGGACGACGGCGAGGGTCTTGCCGTCGGGGGTGAATGCTAGGGAGTAGAAGGCCGATGCGGTCGGCATGTAGAACTGCCGGGTGGGCGAGGCCCAGTCACTCACGTCCCAGACTTCGGGGCGGGCCTCGAAGTCCTTGTTGTACGCGATCAGGGCGATGCGGGTCCCGTCGGGGCTGAACGCCAGTGCGCCGCCGAGGCTGCCGATGGACACCTTGGCGGGGGAACCGACGAGGCGGTCACCTCGGACGTCCCACAGCCGGAGCGTTCCGGTGCCGTCGTAGAGCGCGAAGAGCTTCCCGTCCGGCCGGAAGGCGAAACGAGCTAAGTTGGTGCCGGTGGGCAGGCGCATCGACCACGACGCGGACGGGTGCGCGGGATCGGCGACATTCCAACTGCGCACCAGCGTCCCCGCGGTCGGGCGGGCCGCCTTCGTGTCGCCCTGGACGGACTCGTTCATGACCAGCGATCTGCCGTCCGGCGAAAAGCCGAGTCCGTACCCGGTCGTCTCGATCGTGGAGAGGTGCCGCGGATGCCGGGGGTCGGCGATGTCGTAGAGCTGGACGACCTGGGGCTTGGGGTTACTGGCCACGACGCCGTTGCAGTCGGAGACGGCCAGGAGGGGCTTGGTCGGGCTGAAGGCCAGAGCCCCCACACCGTTGTTCACCTCGATCATGCCCAGCTTCTCTTTCGGACTGGCGGTGCTGCGCAGGAACAGATTGGCGTATGTGTCCTTGCCCTGCTTGTAGACCTCGGTGTCGGCGAGGAGCTTGCCGTCCGGGCTGAGGGCGATGTCCTGTCCCGTGAACATGTCGGGAGCGTCCGTCGTGGCCAACAAGTTGGACTGCAGGTGCTGGAGATTGAGATCCCGCAGCCAGTTCGCGCCCACACCCTGGTAGGCGAGAAGCAGCTTCTGCCCGGACGTCGCGAGGGAGAGCCCACTCCCGGTGCCGGGCGCCGGCGGTATGAACCCCACCGCCCCCGGCTGGGCCCCGTTGGAGAGGTCCCAGACCTGGACGCCGCGTTCGGTGGCCTTGAGCAGCTGTTCGTCGTTGCCGGGGGCGAACAGGGCCACACCGCCGTTCGAGCCGTTGACGGTGTTCGACGCGCCCGGCAGGACCGCGTCGGTTCCGTAGGTGTAGACCCAGACCTTCCAGCTGCCGACGCAGCTCGCGACGATCCGTTTGCTGTTCGAGGCGAACGCCATTGAGGTCACAGTCTCGGGGCATCTGCTAGAGCCGGACGGCACGCCTTTGTCCGCCGCCACGACCTGCCGGGGAGCCCGGGGGTCGTCGAGTGTCCACAGCGCCAGGTCGTCACTGGGCGCGAGGTCGTCCTTCTTCTTCGGTTCCTCGGCAGGTGCCGCCAGCAGCCCGCCCGAACTGTCGAAGGCGATCCGGTGCAGTGGCCGCTTGTGCCCGTCGGAGTAGGGCGTGTACGGCGCCGCGCGCAGCGTGGCAACGGGGGTGGTGCCGGCTTCCTTCCACAGCTGTACCTGCCCGTCGGTGCTCGCGCTCGCGAGTAGACCGCGCTTGGGGGAGACGGCCAGGGAGTCGACCTGCTTGCCGTTGCCCCGGAGCGGGGACAGGGCGTGCGGTGCCGCCGGATCGCCGGTGTCCCAGCGGCGGATCTCGCCCGCCGAGGTACCGGCGAAGAGGGTGTGCCCGTCCGTGCCGAAGGCCAACGCGGTGACGGCGTCCGGCGTCGTGGGGGCGGCCAGCTTCCGCGGTCGGCCGGGGTCGGAGATGTCCCACAGCCGTACAGTCGCGGAGGTGGAGCCGTCGCTGTCGTAGGTGGCTGCGGCGAGCACGGTGCCGTCGGCGGCCACCGCGATCGGGCCAGACAGAATCCCGTCGATCCGCCCGTCGCCGTTCCGGGTGCGCAGCACGATCGAGTCGCCGGTGGAGATGGCGAGCACCCGACCGTTCGCGCTGTAGGAGAGGTCGTAGGCCGGTTCGTCGCCGTTGATCACGCCGGGGGTGCGCTGGCTGTTGAGGAGGGCGCTGCGGCCGGCTTTGTGGTCGATCCGGTACGAGAGCAGGCTGAGCTGCTTGGCCAGCCCGGGGTGGAGCTCGCGCTGGCCTTCGGCTTCGGCGGCCAGATAGCGGGCGAGGTCGCGCTGTTGTGCCTGGTCGGCCCGCCGCCAGTAGATCCCCGCGCCGACCAGACCGGTCGTCGCCAGCAGGGCCAGGACGACGAAGAAGGTGAACGCGGCACGGCGTCGGCGGCCTTCGCGCGTGTGCTGACGCCAGGAGCTCTCCATGAACTCGGCGGACACCGATCCCAGTGGTGGGGCGCCCGGGGCAGCCGTGCGCTCCCGCATCGCGACGAGCCGGTTCCCTCGGTACAACAGGGAGGGGTCCTTTTCGGACTGCTTCCAGCCCGCCGCGTCGGAGGCGAGCTGCTGGCGGGCGCGCAGCAGGTCGCGATCCTCGTCGACCCACTGCTCCAGCTGGGGCCAGGCGCGCAGCAGCGCCTCATGGCTGATCCGGACCGTGTCTCGGTCGAGGGTGAGCAGGCGAGCGTCGGCGAACCGTTTGATCGCGTCCCGTGCGACCGCGTCGTCGGACACTCCGTGCAGGAGTACGGGCCATTCGACGGGCTGCGCGGTGTCGGCGGCGTCCTCGCTCACCCGGACCAGCCGGGGCAGCATGAGACGCACGGCCTCCTGGCCGGCCGCGCTAAGCCGGCCGTAGACGTTCTCCGCGGTGGTCGCGACGGCCTTCGTGATGCCGCCGGTGGCGAGGTAACCGGAGACGGTGAGCCGTAGCCCCTCGCGCTCCTTCCACGTCTCCTGCAGCACGTGGGACAGGAGGGGCAGCGCCTCTGCAGGGGGCCGTCCGCCGGTCGCCCTGCCCAGCTCCTTCAGGATGAGGGGGGCGAGCTCGTCCTCGAGTTCCAACTGCGCGGTGGCTGCCGGTTCCTCGATCGAGGCGCGGAGTTCGCCGACGTCCATCGGATCGACCAGCAACTGACTCTCGCTCAGGACGGTGCGCAGTTCGGGGTGTTCGGCTGCCTGGGCGTAGAAGTCCGCCCGCAACGCGAACACCACCAGGGCCTGTGGCTCGTGGCCTTCTCCAGGCCGGGCCAGTGCGGTCACCGCCCTCAGGAACGCCGTCTGTTCCTCCGGGTCCGTACAGAGGGTGAACAGCTCCTCCAGCTGATCGACGACCATGACCAGCCGTTGCCCCGGGTGGTCCAGCAGCGGGTCCACAAGTGCGGCCGCGTGGCCGTTCGCCAGCAGCAATTCGGCGGCGTCGGACGACTCGGGCGCAAGGGCGTCGGCCAGATTCCGCAGCGGGTTCTTGCCGGGGGTCAGACGCCGGCTGGGCCAGCCGGTCGACCCCGGCAGGCCGGGTAGTCCATGGGTGCGCAGTCCGGCCAGCAGACCGGCATTGAGCAGGGAGGTCTTTCCGGAACCGGACGCCCCGACGAGAATCAGTGGGCCGGGTCCGCCTAAGGCCGCCGCCGTCGCCTTCACAAGGCGCTCGGTCATCGCTGTCCGCCCGGCGAAGACATCGGCCCGGTCCACCGTGAAGGGGCCGAGCCCTGGGTAGGGGCAGACGCTGTCAGCGGGCGGCTGCCGTTCCGGTGTCGAGGCGCGGGTCCGAAAAGCCTGGTTCGGCGCGATGACGAGGTTGCCGGAGAGATCTCCGTTCACCCGCCGGGGTACGGGTTGCTGTCTGTCCCGCAGCTTCCGATCCAAGGCGTAGTAGGCAGCGTCCAGGGTCAGCGACTGCTGCCCCTCGGCGTCGCCGTGCTCCAACAGCTCCAGGAACGCTCCGGTGAACGTGGTGTGTTCGGCGTCCTCCGGAGCGCGGGCGAGTAGCTCCGCCGACCCGAGGACATACATCCCGTTCCCGGGTGCCGCGTTGAAAGCAGTGACCAATGAGGTGCCGCCGAGCGACGCGCGCCCGGAGAAACAGCAGTCCAGTATGACAACTTTGGACGCCGCCCGGCTCGCCAGCACCGCCTCCCGCAAGGCGGCGAAGGAGTACGCCTGATGCTCGGCCATGCCGGGACTGAGCTCCGCGGTGTTGCCGGCGGCCAGGTATAAATCCCCGCCCGGGGTGAGCAGACCGTGCCCGATGAAGTAGACCAGCAGAACGGTGTCGGCCCGCTTCGTCGCCCTGGCCACGGCGAGGGCCATGCTCTGGGCGTCAGCTGGGTCGAGCACCGCCGTCACATGCTCCGGGCGTACCCCGCAACGCTCGATCAGAGCCGTCCGCATATCCCTGAAGCTGTCGGCGACCGAGGGCACCGAGGGCAGTCCGCCGTCCTGGTGCGTCGCGGTGGCGATCAGCAGAACCTGTACGCCCGCGCCGTCCAGATCGGTCATCGGTCCTCTTGGCGCTCGGGCGGGGCGATCTCCAAGGTCGCGTCGCCTTGCTGGTCCTGCGCGCCGAGCAGGGCCGCGACGTCGGCCACTTGCTGCCGTAGGGCGGCCGCGTCGAGATCGGCCACGTTCCTGGCGGAGAGTTCCAGCGAACGGCGGTCCGGGAGCGTCACCTTGATGCGTATCTCACTGCGCCGGGTACGCAGCCAGGCGATGACGGTCGTGGCCAGCGCGGTCGCCGCGGCGCCGGGACCGAGGGCCACCGTCAGCGCCTCGAGCAAAGGTCCGAGCGTGCCCTTCTCGGGTGGGCTCTCCTTGCAGCCGACTCGGCCTCTCAACTCGTCGACATCTGTCAACCAGGCGTGCAGTGAACGAAGTTGGTCAGCCCCGTCCGGGCCGTCGGTGTTCAGCGTCACTTCTCACAAGCCCCCGTCGCCGCCGCGTCTAACCCGCTGCCCTTTACGGCGGCAATGAGATTAGCGGCTGCTGCTGGGCCTGACTAGGGCCCTTGTTCTCCACGGGACAAACGTGACTCCACCCCTGCGGTGGTGCGGCCGTTCGAGGATCCGGTGAGGCAGAGCCAGAACAGGGGAGCCGCGTCCGGCGGCCTCGTCGGTGTCCGCAGCCGACCGAAGCGTCACCGAGGTCGCCCGCAAGCGCGGCTTCACCACCGTGCCCCCTTGCAACCGCACCCCGTGCGAGGTGCGTAGCGTGGTCGGCCGCTCCGGTGAACGGGGCGGCTGCACTTGGAGGGAGCGAGGAGCCGTCGGTGGCGTCGCCGTAGCCACCCGAACAGCGTCAGCACGACCAGACTCGTCGACATCCAACCCAGTCAGCCCAGGTTCAGCGGGCTGCACACGACTAACGAGAGCGGGGAAAATACTGGGCAGCAGCCCTCGGAGCCGGTTGGAGGTGCGGTCGCAGACCAGGTCGTTTGCGACGGGCTGTAAGGAGCTTGAGCTCGGCTATGGACTCGCTGTCGGCCTTGACAGCGTGTTGGATACGCCGACCCTCGCGCGGGACCCGTTCAGCCTGGACGGGGTCCGCGGTGTGTCTGCCGTCCATGCGATGTGATTTCTCGTCCCCCGGCTGGCCCTACTCGTGCTCGTGTCGAACTGGCGTTTGAGGTTCATGTGACGGTGTGATGTGAGATGGCTGTCCGTTGGGAAGGTTCTGCCTGCTCCATGACGCGTATGCCGCCGTGCTCTCAAGGGGGATCTCGTGATTCGTGTCCGACGTACAGCCAGCCTGACTGGCGCTGCCGTGGCTGGACTGACCCTCGGGCTGGCCAGCCCCGCCGCAGCCATCGAACCTCCCCGCAGCGCCACCCTGCTGTTCTGCAGTATTAGGGCCCTCGATTGGGACTGCCAGGCATCACCCAAGTCGCCCTCGGAATACCCCACGGCACAGGCAGCACGCGATGACGCAGCCCAGAGAGAGGAAGGAGATGTGGTGCTCAATTCCCGTTCCTCAGCAGGGACTCCTCTGCCGGCCCGTCTGACGACCTTGGGGGAAGTGCGAGCGGGCCTGGTCGGGCCGTGACATGAGAAGGGCCGCACGGGTTGGGTGAGTTATGAAGCTGACCTGGGCCCGTGCAGCCTGCTCCCATCCTGCCCTGACCGGTGTCTCCCGGACACATTTCGGTGAGTTGCTCGAAGAGCTCGCTCACCCGTGGGAGGCCCCGGGAGTCCGTGCTGCACGCCGGGCGCGGCGGACCTCGGCAGCGGGCGGTCGGGGCCGGGCGCAAGCCCAGGCTGGTCTTCGCCGACCGGCTGCTGGTCACCCTGGTACATCTGCGGCACGACCTGCCGCACGCGGCCCTGGCCGAGCTCTTCGACGTGGACCGCTCCACCGTCTCCGCTGCGATCCGCCAGGTCCGTCCGCTGCTCGCCGCCCGGGGCTTCGCCGTTCCCGACCGTCCCGGCCTGCGACTGAAGACGCTGGAGGATGTCTTCGCCTACGCCGACGCCGAGAGGGTCGAACTGCGGTTGGACGGGGCAGAGACCCAGGTCCGCCGCCCGCAGGCGGACCGGCCCGGCCGCCGGGCATTCGTCTCGGGCAAGCGCAGGCAGAACACCATCAAGACCACGACGTTCAGCGACAGCCAGGGCCGCATGCTGCTGTCCGGGGTCGTACGGCCAGGCCGAATGCACGATCAAACCGCCGTCCGCAGCGAGGGCATCGCCGAGCAGTTCCGCCATCGCCCTCGTGTGACGGCCAGGGCCGACTCCGGGTATCAAGGGCTGGCCAAGGAGTTCCCCGACCAGGTGACCACCCCGCCGAAGAAGCCCACGGACGACGCCTGCGACGGCGACAAGTACGCCTGGCGCGAGGCACGGCGCCGCCAGTCCTCGGCCCGGATCTGCGTCGAGCACACCAATGCCGAACTCCGGCAGTGGGCACCACTCCGGCGCTTCACCGGCCGCCGTGAAACATATGCCGAGACCCACATCGCAATCGCCTGCCTGATCTCCGACCGAGCCGCCAAGCGCCCCAGCCGTTACCGGACAAGCACCGAACTCGTCCTAGCCCGAGACACCACCACCTGCTGAACAACCACTAGCCGAATCATCCGGCCGCTGATGCCCCGAACTCAATAATGCGTTCAATGCAGCCATCCGATCAGGGGGTTTAGCCGCGATCCGGTCTGAGTCCGCGGTGTAGGCACGGCACGATATCCCTTGGCACACGGGGGGGGTTGTGCATGTTTGTGGGGCGTGAGTGAGGCCGGATGCAGAACGGTGATGTGGGTGTGGCACGGCAACTGCTTGAAGGAGTGCGTTCTTTCACGGAGCGGGAGGTCCCACAGTATTTGGCCGACCATCGTGAGGAGGAATACCCGGAACCGCTGGTGAAGCGGCTGCGGGAACTGGGCGTGTTCGGGGCCAACGTGCCCGCCCGGTACGACGGGCTCGGCTGTGGTGAGGACACAACGGCGCAGCTGCTCTACCTGCTGGCGCGCGGATGGCAGTCCCTTGCTTCGTTGGCGGGGACGCACCTCAAATTGTGCAGTCAGATGCTGCGTCACGGTACGTGTGAACAGCGATCCACCTGGCTGCCAGCCATGGCCTCCGGTGCGGCTATCTTTGCCCGGGCCTACCACGAGCAAGGCCGCTGCGATCCCGAACTGCTGGAGACCCATGTACGGGATTCGGCGGGCCACCGTACCCTGCACGGCCGTAAGGACTGGGTGACCAACGCCCGGCACGCCGATCGCATTCTGGCGCTCGTCCGTGACGGGCAGGTGACGCTCGGCGTCCTCGTCGACCCCTCCGCCGACGGAGTGGAGATCGGCCCGGAGTTGTCCCGTCCTGGGGTGCTCGGTGTCTCTCTCTGCGCGGTCACCTTCGACGGCTACGTCTTCGACCCGGAGCGGGAGGTGCTAGGCGGCTCGGGGCACGACCTCACCGACAGCTTGCGCGCAGGTGACCTCCGGGGCTACACGGCTCGCGCCGTTGCCTGTGCAGACGCCGTCTGCGACTGCGCCGTACGGTTCGCCGCCCGTACGATCGGGCATCGGCCTCCGGACGCACAGGGCGCAATCCGGTTACGGGTCGGTGAAGTACGTGCGCGTACTGCTGCGATACGTGCGATCTGGAGCGACCTCAGTGGTCCTTCGCCCGCCGTCGGCCCGGATGAGGCGAAAGTCATCTGCACGGCTCTCCTCCAGGAGATCGTCCAGGCATGCGTGCTGCTGTGCGGGGGCGCCGGCTATGCCGACCCGCACGACTCTCTGGGCCGCCACTATCGCGATGCACTGGCCCTGCCGATCGTCGGCGCCTCCAACGACGTCCTGCTGTCCCGTATCGGCTCCGTTGCCCTGACATCCGAGGAGGGACGCCGAATGGAGATCTTCCGGGAAGACGCGAGCGTCGTGCTGCGCTACGCCGAGCACGTCAACGGAGTCGAGGAGACTGTGCTGCGGCGGGTCTCACAACGCGAAGGCGCCCGCGTGGTGCGCCTTCCGCCCTTTCAGGGCGTGGATCTGGATGTGCTGGATCTCTCCACCCTCTCCCACACTGGCACGTTCAAGGACTGGGTCGCCTGTGTGGCCACTGCCCGCGCCCTGCAAGCGGGCACTCCCACCGTGGCTGCGCAGAGTTCGGGGAACACCGCGAACGCGCTGGCCTCCTACGCCTCCCACGTCGGCATCCGCAGCGTCGTCCTTTACCCGCCGGACTCCCGCCGCCGCCTCCTCCCGAGCCTCGCCGCGCACCCGCTGGTCGACTTCATCGAAGTGGATGCGAGCGAGCAGCGCATCAAGCAGATTCTGCGCGAGGCGGCGCAGGCTGCGAACGTCCCTGTCCTGCCTTCGCTGAGCGACCAGTACGAAGGCAACAAGCTGCGCGCCCACCTCTTGCGTGACGCGGCAGGGGAACTCGGACACGGCTGGGACTGGCATGTGCAGGCACTGTCGAGCGCCTATGGACCGTTGGGCTTCTACCGCGGGGTCGACGAGCTGGGGTGCGCTCCCGGCCCCCGTCTGCTGGGCGTGCAGCAGGAAGCGGTCGCCCCGTACGCCGAGGCACTGGAGGGCGTCGACTCGAACCCGAGCGCACTGATGCTCGAACCCACCCTCTTCCGCCGTGTGCTCACGCCCGACCTCTTACGGGAGGTGCGCAAGTTGTGCGCCGACACCGCGGGCACGGTGCGCGTGCTGTCCAACCGCCGCTACCTCAGTGGTCAGCAGCGCGCGGTCCGGCTGCTGGAGGACGCCGGAATTCGCGTCACGCTCTCGCCCAGCGGTGAGCCCAGAGAGCGGGCTGGGCTCTACGCGCTGTGCGGGGCACTCGCGGCCGTCGAGGACGGCCTGGTGCCAGAGGGCCAGCGGGTCCTGGTCGTCTACACCGGTGGCTCCGGCCCCGAAACGGATCTATTCACTCCCAAACACACTGCGGCGGAGAAGGACGCGGTCTCCCTGATGACCACGCTGCTGACGCAGGCCGAGGAAGTCTGTGCCCTCCCCACGCCACAGCGCGGCAGCACAGAACTGACTCAGTAGAAGTCCTTGTACGACACGCATCCCTACAGACGGAGAAACCGATGGCGCCCCACGGCGTGCGACCGGCCGGAGTCCGGTCGGGTGGGCAGGTCTGCTCTCATCCCTCGGCACTCCTGAACGCATTCGACCGATACCGGGACCGGGTGATGTTCCTTCGCGACGGCCAGCCCGTCCTGAGGTACGGCGAAGCGCACGAGGAAGTGTTCCGGCTGGCCCGGGCCATGGCTGACCGGGGTCTCCGGCGGGGTGAGGGAGTCGTGGTGCTGGCTACGGACACGCCCCGGACCATCCTGGCCCAGCTGGCCGCCCAACTGATCGGCTGCTACTACGTCAGGCTCAGCGCGCTGGCGGCACCCACGGGACAAGCGGCCAGTTTCGTGGAAGCCGAGGCGCAGGCCCTCGTGTTCGATCCGCTTGGTGGCGTGACTCCCTCTGCCGCACTGGTGGAAAGGGCCCCTGTGACCCTGTCCCTGGGCCCGAGCCCCATCGGGGAGGATCTGCTGGAGCTGGCCGCACACCAGTCTGCCCAGCCGATGCCCGCGCGGGGAAGGGACGACGACATCGGCGAACTAGTCTTCACCTCGGGAAGCACCACCGGCCGGCCCAAGCTCGCCTGTTACACCTTCGAACGGCTCACGGCGCTCACCCGCCACTGGGAGGCGGCGGGTGATCGCGCCGACCCGGAGTTCGACGTTTTCCATGACTCCCAGCCCTGCCGGCTGCTGGCATTCCCATCCTTGAGTTCCGTCCCCGGCACCGGCCTGGTGCCAACGCTGCTGCACGGCGGAACGATCGTCCTGGCCTACGACTTCGAGACGGGCGATGTGCTCAAAGCGATCGAGCGGGACAGGGTCACCGTGGCCACGATGGTGCCCACCCGCCTCTACCGCCTGTTGGACCACCCCGACCTGGCGACGACGGATCTCTCAAGCCTTCGACTGCTCATCTACATGGGCGCGCCCATCGCCCAGCCCCGGCTGCGGGAGGCGCTCTCCCGCCTCGGACCGATCCTCGCGCAGAGCTACGGCCAGAACGAGGCCCGGATGATCTCCGTGCTCCACCCTGCCGACCATGTCGGCGGCCAGCCGGGGTTGTTGCGGTCGGCGGGCAAGCCACGACACGGTGTCGAGGTGAGTGTCCGGGACGGCGAAGGGGACCCGGTAGCGGCCGACACGGTCGGTGAGGTGTGGGTGCGCTCGCCGTATGCCATGAACGGCTACTGGCGACAGCCCGAACTCACCGCCCGGACGATGACGGACGGCTGGATCCGTACCGGCGACCTGGGCCATGCGGACGCGGAAGGCTACCTGTACCTCGTGGACCGGCTGCGGGACATGGCCATCGTCGGGGTCGCGGTGGTCGGACTGCCTGACGACGAGACCGGCGAAGCACTCCACGCAGCCGTGGTGACGCAACCCGGTGCCGCTGTGTCCGAGGAAGACCTCCGCGCCGTAGTACGCGCGGAAAAGACGCGCTGGCACGCTCCACGGACCGTGGCCTTCCTCGACGAGATTCCGCTCACTCCGCTCGGCAAGCCCGACAAGAACGCGGTGCGGGAGTATCTGGCCCGACGTCTCAGCAGCGGGCCGTGTGCGAGCTGACAGCGCACACACGCGTGACGGTGTCTGCCTGGGAGTGCACCTTGGTGTGGTTGCGGGACTCCGCGAGCACCGCCAGCAGTCCTCGTGGACCGTAGAAGGTGGAGAGCTTGGCGTGGAAGACCCCGTGCCGCTCCTGACCAGTGGATGGGTCCGTCCAGCTGACCGGCTCACGCTGGGTCTGTTCGGGCTGAACGAGCCACGGGCTGCCGGCAGCTGTCTGCTCCGCCGCCCGTTCCAGGGCCGCCAGCACGGACCGACTGCTGCCATGGAGCCGGGTGACCGACTGGCTGCCCCAGTTCCAGGCCGGGTCGCAGCCGGCGTACTTCAGGTAGTAGTAGCGGCGGCTTTTGGGAAGCGCCGCGAACTGGACGAGTGTGATGTGCTCGCCGTCCGGCATTTCGAACCCGTCCGGTGTCACCAGCTGCGTAGGCGGGAACAGGGCACGGACGCTGTCGGGAAAGCTGCTCCGTGTCACGGACCAGAACGGCAGCACGACCGGTGCCTTCTGGTCGAAGGTGACATGCGGTGGCAGGTCGAACAAGGGTCGGCCTGTCTCCTTGGCGGCCTGGAGCCGTCGGCTCGCGAAGTCCTCGGCCATGGCACCGCGGAAGGAGTGGGTCCTGATCAAGCCGCAGTCGATGGACTTGATGCCCGGGTCCCAGCCGAAGTAGCGCAGGTGCGGCCGGGTCCGGTTGATGAAATAGCGGACGCCCGCGGGCGCGGACGCATTGTCGGTGAGGTGGAGGATCGGCTCGTCCGCCACCCCCAGCGCGGATACCTCTTCCACGAAACCGCGGGCGAGGCTCGGCACGGACGTCTCACTGCCCAGCAGCTCGTACTGTGCGTACAGATCCCGCACGAGCTCGTAATCGCCCCAGCCCGAGCCCGGACACTGGATTTCGTACAGGGTCCCGTCCGGTGCCTCGTCGGTCCGGAAGAACAACGGTGTCGTCAACAGCGATGCGGCCAGTCTTCGATGATGGTCGAAGCCGAAGGTCACAGGACAGTCGTTGATCAGCAACTCGGCGATGCGGGGATCCGCCTCACGCCGTAGCGAGGCGGCAAACAGGTCTCGCGTCACGCGGAAGAACGTCTCGATCGCTGAGAACCGGTGCCGGCGCATCTCCCAGGCTGCCGGGGACAGGACAAGCGGCCCCGGAGCCAGCAACTGCCCCAGGGCGGGCGCACCGCCGGCGCCCGCTCGGAACAGTCGGTCCGCATCGCGGTAGAAAGGCACGGGATGCGGGGTCCGGGCCTCATCTCCGTCGATGTCATTGACGGTCAGCGGATGCACGGTCGACTCGTGCATGGGGCCTCCCAAATTGTGTCCGAACAAGGATCGCTTACTGACCTCGGTGACGGATCGTCGCTGGTAACGGCTGGCTACGGGCAGGACAGTTACAGCCCGGCGGCTGCTCGGAGAGGTCACTGGAGGCCGGGCCTAGGTACCGGCTCCGGCAGGCGGTATAGGGGACAGGGCCGGACCGGTGAGACCGTCAGTTCATCCACGAAGTCCTCCCTCGGCCAAAGCTCCCCGGGGGCGCAAGCGGCTAATCGCCATAGCCCGGGAAACGCCTCGCAGGCGTGCACCCGAGGCATCTGCACCGGCTACTCGCACGCTGGGGGCGAGCCCGCGTGCCCCGGCGCAGGCTCCCGTTGTAGGCACGCCGACCTGCCCCCGAAAGTCGGTGGTGCGCCTTCGCAGCATCGGCTTCACCAACCTCCACGAAGCCCTCGACGCTGCCCGCGCCCGCCCGTCAGCCATGACCGAGGAACAAGTCCGCCACGCCCACCGCCTGAACGTCCTGCTCGATTTCGTGCACGTCGCCGAGTACTGCTGGACCATCGGCGCCATCGAAGGCACCTGCCGACATCTGATCGCCGACCGCCTCAACATCACCAGCGCCCGCTGGGGACTGTCCGGCGCCGAAGCCGTCCTCCAACTCCGCGCGCTGATCACGAACAGCGACTTCGAGGACTACTGGCGTTTCCACGCGGCCCGCGAACACCAACGCGTATACGCCAGCCCTGACCAGCAGAACTACAGCCTCACTGCCTGACCCCGACCGTCACTTCAAAGGATCCGCACCGAACTCAATTCCTCCCCACCCCGTAAGTCGCCACGTATCCGGTGGCGGCCACGAACACGGTGACCACCAAAGGGACTACGACACTCAGCTCCATGGAGCGCAACGCTACCCACGGCTGAACAACTGTGTCGTAGAACCTTCCCGCCCCAGGAGTCGCTCTGTGCCTTGAGCACACCAGCTACGCCGCAGACCAGAGGAGTTCGATGAGACGAATGCAATCCATCGAGCTCCGGATGCAGCCCCGGGCAACGTCCCTGTTCGACGTTTCATCTGGCCAGATACTCCACGAACGGGGCCGGACCCCCTGGTGTCAGCGCCCTTTGACAACATGATCGCCATGAGCAAGGTAGTGAACTTCAGCATGGCGAACCCCGGCAGGATCGTACGTTTCCTGCCCGCACAGGACTTGAGCGCAGAGGAAACGCGGCTCCTGGGCCTCATGAGAGAAGCGGCGCGGTCGCACCAGGAGGATCTCGACTACCAGGACGTCGACTGGGGGCTGTCGATCCAGGACGCGCTTGAGCACCTGATCACCGGTCAGGCCGATTCAACCGCCGACTACGCGGGCAGCGCGTACTACACGGCGCTCCAGATCATCATCGACCACAATTCCAGCGACTCGGAGACCCTGGGCAGCTACCGAAGCCCTGCCACGTTCTTCTCGGCTCTGGACGATGCGCTGAGCACCGCGGGGGTGCCGAAGGACCTGCTGCCCGCCCAGTACCTCTACAGCGGACCGTCCCTGCACATCGATTTCTACATCCCCCGCCCTCTGGAGGGGTCGCCGGAGATCGGCTGCTGGCCCCTGTCGAACGCAGCACAGGCGGTGGACGCGTACCGAGCAGCGGTGGACCGGATCGACGCCGACCTGCGGTACGACCTGGAGGAGCTGATCACAGCCCTTGACGGCTGGGCTTCGGAGTGGGTCGAGGGACGGGGCGCGTGGTGGTGGGCCGAAGACAGCTCGATCTTCTTTTCCATCACCGGCTGAGCCGCCCCCGGTACCGACCGAAATGCTCGGTCACCGGAGGCCAGTTCACGAACAATGAACACATCAACACCGGAGGGATCGCGATGTCCGGGCGGCCCCCGCCGAGTCGTTCAACGGCCTGACGGACGCCTGGAACCGCGAGGAGGACCTGACCGCGAAGCCGTTTGAGTTCACCGCCCCGGAGATCGTCGCCGAGACGCGGGCCTGGGTTGCCGACGTCCAGCGGGACAGCGACCGCCCCTCGACCGTGATGGTCTGCTCGGTCGAGAACGGCCGGTGGGTCGACTGGACCTTCCCCGCGGTCCCCCGCCCGCCCCTTCCGGCAAGCCGGAGCTCGCAGGCCAGCATCAGACTGACCGGGCCGCCTCCGGCCACCACTACGTCATAGTCCATGGCGCCCACCCACTATGACCGAGGGCCAAAAAGGCTCTTTCGTCGCCCTGACCAGCCACAACAGGACCCGCGATGCCAAGGGACCGGCCCCGTAGGAAGGACGGGAAGCGGGCCGTCAGCGGGACTGGGCGTGGTGATCGCCCCGCCCTTGATCGTCGGGTCCACTTCGGTGAGGCGGGGCCGCGGGCCAAGGGCTCGGGTTCGTCGGGTACTTCGCCGGGATCATGCTGCGCGCCGACCTGGCGCCCTACCGAAATGGCTTCGGCCGGAGGGGGCCCTATGCGGAGCGCGGCTTGCGGCCGCTCGTCTTCTTTGCCGCAGCCTTCCTGTTCTTTGCCGAAGCCTTCCTGGCGGTCGCCTTCTTTGCCGGAGTTTTATTGGACGCGGTCTTCGCCGCCCGCTTCCTCGGCAGGTCGTGGACGACGGCGTTCTCGGTGTTCTCGCCGCGCCCGGCCTTAGTACTCCAGTGGTACTTCACCATTCCTGCTGGTCAGAGGCGTTCTTTCGAGCCTAGCGGGGTGACGGTGCCTCACGGGCCGGTTCCGGGAAGCCGGTTCAGGCGCGGGTGCGTCTGCGGTAGTGGCAGGCGCGGGCGATGGCCTGGTGGCGTCTGCGCCAGTGTGACCAGGTCAATGCGCCGACACTGCGGTGCGCCGGCCGGGGGCCGACAGCTGCCAGCAGGCGCCGGACCTCAGCCACGGTGAGCGGGGCCAGGTCGGCTGTGTCGTTTCTGCCGCCCCCCTTTCGATCGCCGCGGTGGCCATGGCGGCGAGGAAGGCGTGCGCGAGCATGGCCAGGGTGATGTGTCGGTACCAGCCCGGATAGCGGCGCACTTCGTACTCGTCGAGGCCGCACTGGCCCTTGGCGGCCTGGAAGCATTCCTCGATCGCCCAGCGGGAGCCGGCGACGCCGACCAGGTTCTCGACGGTGGTGCCGACGGGCGCGTAGGCCAGGTAGTAGGCGATCTCGTCGGGGCGCTTGAGGCTGCGGCGGGCCAGCACCCACCGCTCGTGCGTGGGCGGATCGGGGTCGAAGACGATATTGACGGGCAGCTTCGCCGCGGCCCAGTTGTAAACGCGCGGGCCCTTGGCACCGTTGCCGCAGGACAGCTGCTGCCAGGCATCGGTGGAGGCGTCGTCGATGAGCTGGTCGATGCGCCAGCTGGCAGTTCTCGGTCCGCCCGGCGGTGCCGGAGTACTGCCGCTGCACCCCGGCGGAGACGACGCCCTTCTTGAGGAATCCGGTGTCGTCCACGATCAGGACACCGTCCGGGGCGCCGAGCCGCTGGGCCACGTACTCCTGCAGGTCGTCCCGGAGTTCGTCGGGGTCCCATCTGCTCCGCGAGAGCAGGTGCTGCAGCCCGTACGGGCCGTCGGCGTCCCGGTCCTGGCGGATTTGGGCTACCTCGGCGCCGGCGGAACCTTCGCCGCTCCGCACCGTCGATGTCCCCGCCAAGAACTCACCGTCCGGCAGAGGTCGTTGAACAAGGCCCATGCCCGGCTGCGTTATCCCGTCGAACGCGGCATGGCCCGACTGAAGACCTGGCGGATCTTCCGCAAGGCACGGTGCAGTCCCACCTGGCTCACCACAGCAGCACGAGCTGTCCTCACCCTGGAGAGCTACCGCTGAAAATGCTCACCGACCCCAACCAGATCGCCCACCTCGACATACGCCGGCACGACCGACTCGGCGGCGTCATCCACGAGTACCGACATGTCGCTTGAGCTGCCCAGATGAGGATTTCGGCAGGCGCAGTGTCGCGCTCGTCCGCATCGGCGCCGATCCGCTCGAAGGTGACAGGTAGGCCGTGCAGGGTGCCGAGCAGGTGTAATCGCAGGCCCCCGAAGTAGCAGCCGCGGCTGGAGCAGTAGCCGTATTCAGCCCATCCGGCCAGGGGAGGGACAGCGGAGCTGGGCCTGCATGGGCAGTGGGTGACCCGGCATCGCTGAGCCGTGGCCGGTGCCGACCTTGGGGCGGTACGGGGCCGTGCGCCTTCAGTAGGGCGCCGCTCTCACGTCTTGTGTGGCGGCGAGGGAGTGAAGATCTGGCGCCATAACCCGTCTCGAGGCTCCCTCGCCCACGTTGTGCGCCCCGACTACCCAAAGGCTTGCGACAGCCTGTCGGAGCAGTGTGCCTCCTCCAGGACGAGCGCCCCTCCGATGAAGGTGTCGGGGCTCGCCATGGCGTTGTCCGCCATCTCGCAGGTTGTCCGAGGCTTCGGGTTGCAGCCCTCGAAAAAGCCGCAGTCGTCGGCGGGCGCGGTGGTGGCAGTCTGGGACGGTGGCGGCGTCGTGGTGGGAGCCTGGGACGGTGCTGGCGCCGTGCACCTCCCCAGGTAACCCCCGAATCCCGGATGGCACGTCGCGGCAGACGCGGCTGGCGCGGCGGTGAGGGCGTAGCTGGCCAGGCCGACGACGAGAGCTGCGACGGTGGTGCCCCGGGCGGCCACCCGCCTGCTGTGACCAGGGGCTCGATGCTTGCTTTGTCCGTGGAGGCGCATTGCGAATTCCTGCCTCTCATGCAGGGGGACCGGTCGCCAGAAGGCGCTCAGCCGTGGGATGAGAGAAGTAAAGGGATTACCCGGCACGTCCGGAAGGGGTTCACAGATTTACTGCGGTGATAGTTACGGCTAGTCCCCGGAAGGCCCTGTGGAGTCGGTCGCGAGAACCTACGGAACGGGCGCCCAGGCGCGCTGACGTCCCCACATGTGTCGGGGCCGGTCCCTGCGAACCCCGCGGACTACTGCGCCCGCTCGCCCTTCCAGTGCGCCTGCGTCGGGTGTAGTTGCACGGCCGGGGACTTCCGCCCGGTCCTGTTGGCCCTCGGCTTCGGCGGCCGCCCCACCGCCGCCATGGCCGATCCCGGAGGGCCAGCGCTCGCGGGGCGTATTGGTGCACAGTCTCGGGCAGCGGCGGCATGGCGACAGCGCGGATCCTCGGCATCCCCATCCCGGTCACTCAGCGACAGCGTCGCGCTCGGCAAGCCGCGGTGTCCCCGACCTGGGCGGCGAATCACCCGATGGCCCTCCGCCACGCGTCTACGGCGCACCCCAAGGAATAGTGCTCGTATGAGCCCTATTCGCTCCTATTTGAGAATATCCACGCCATCCCATTGACGTCGGCCTGACGCGGCCTTTAATGGAAGTACCTAAACGCATGAGGTCTATGTGCTCAGTTGAGCAGAAACCTGAGGCGACCTGTCCAGGGTCAATGGCTCTCGGTCTCCGCGCTGCAGCACCAACCAGACCCGCGGTGAAGTCAGGGCAGCCCCCAAGGGGCTATCCAGACTCTTCTGAAAGATCGGAAGACGCCATGAATGCTGTCGTCGAGCGCGATGTTTCGCGCGCTGATGCCGAAGTCGCCTCCGCCTCCATCGAATTGCAGGCCGTCCTGACGGCGCCCCGGCAGGCGCGAGCCTTCGCCAGGAAGTCTCTGCACCGCTGGGGGGCGGCAGAGGAACTCATCGAAGCGGCCGTCCTGGTCGTGTGTGAACTGGTCACGAATGCTGTCTGCCACGGCGCTCAACCGGCACGAGCCAGACGACGAGACGTCGCACATCCAGATGGGCGCGGACCGGAATCGTCGATCACACTCACATTGGGACTGAGATCCGACGCACTCCACGCCGAAGTGTATGACCCGTCGCCGGACTTGCCAGTCCCACGCTCGGCAGGGCACGACGACGACTGCGGGCGCGGGCTTGCGATCGTCGCTGCGCTCGCCGAGTCCTGGACGACCGGATGGGCGCCCGGAGGCGGCAAGTGGGTCCGGGCATGTCTGCCGCGGGCGGCCGCCCTCGCCCCCGGCTGACATGTCCAAGAACGGTCTTGGTGAACAGATGGTGGGTGCCATGAGTACGCAGCGCAGACCACGAGTCGGCAGGCCCCCGCACCACACGGGCCCGGAGGAGTTGGTCCAAACCGCTGCCATGGCTCGCCGGTTCTACCTTGAGGGCAGGTCGAAGACCGAGATTGCGGAGGAGTTCGGCATCAGCCGCTTCAAGGTCGCCCGTATGCTGGAGACCGCTCTGAACAACGGCCTGATCCGACTCGAAGTGCGGTTGCCCGCCGAACTGGACGCCGAACGCTCCGACGCCCTGCGTACTCGGTACAACCTCCGCCACTGCGTCGTTTTCACCTCGGCAGAGCAGGATCCGGGCGGCGCGGTGCTGGCCACCCAGCGCCTCGGCGCGGTCGCCGCAGGGCTGCTCACCGAGATCGTCACGGAAACCGATGTCCTCGGACTCGTCTGGGGCCCCGAGATCGAGGCGCTCGGTCGCGAACTGACCGTGCTGGCCCGGTGCAGGGTGGTGCAACTGTGCGGGGTGACCCCACTGCGGCCCGTGGACAACAACGCCGTGGAAGCCGTGCGTCGAGCCGCCTCCGTCGCGCGAGGCCCCGTGTATCCGATCCACGCGCCACTGCTCCTTCCCGACGGAGCGACAGCCCAGTTGCTGCGCCAACAGCCAGGCATCGCCGAAGCGGTCAGCCAGTTCCACCATGTCACCAAAGCCATCGTCTCCGTCGGAGCATGGGGGCCGGGGCTGTCCACCATCTACGACGCACTGAGCGATACCGAACGCGAGCAGTACCGGCGCCAAGGAACATGCGCCGAAGTCGTGGGTCAACTGCTGGACACGGACGGGCATCCCGTCGCCCCGGAGCTCACCGCGCGGATCATCGCCATCAGCTTCGACGAACTGCGCCGCCTGCCCGACGTGATACTCCTCGCCGACGGTGCCGAGCGGGCTGCCGCCACCTCGGCAGCGCTGAAGACCGGCTTGTTCAATGGCATTGTCACCAACACGGCCGTGGCCGAGCATCTGCTTCGATGACGCGCGAGCCGACGCAGCTGATCACAACCCGTGGCGCCGCCGTCGCATGCCTTCGGGGAAGCCAAAGCCATGTCTCACGATGGCGGTCAAGATCGCGGGCTCGTCATTCACGGTGTGATCGACAAACCAGGCCCGTAACCAGCGCTTCAGCAACAGAACACGTAGCTGCGAACCGTCTCATTTGAGTGGACCGTTCCGGCTCGACAACGCACGGAGAGACCACGACGCCTCTCGTTGAGCGCACCACTGAGCTGCAGATACTGGATGCCCTCCTCAGCCGCGTCCTTGAGGGAAACGGCACGGCAGTGTTGGTCGACGCACCGGCGGGAGCTGGAAAGAGTGCTCTTCTGGCGGAAGTCGCGACGCGTGCCCGTCAGCAGAAGACCTTGCCGACGAAGAGCTTGTACGGGCGCGCTGCTGGGGTGCCCCCACACGATTGCCACCAGTCTGCGCATCCTCGGCCGCCTGCAAAGCGGCCCCGAGGCTGTCACCACCCTCTCCGAGGCCGTCTCCCTCCTCCAAGGCACACCCGCACGGCGCGCTCTCGCCCACACCCTCACTGACCTCGGCGAAGCGCTCCACCAAAACGGCCGTCCCGCAGAGGCACGGACAGCCCTGCGCTGGGCACTCGACCTCGCCGACGCTTCAAGGTGCCGCCCCCTTGTCCGAACGGGCCTACCGCGCCCTGCTGGCCACCGGTGCACGCCCCCGCCGCAAGCGCCAGTCAGGAGTGAGGGCGCTCACCGAACGCGAACAGCGCATCGCCACCCTCGCCACCACCGGCAGGGACAACCAGGCCATCGCCACCGCCTTGTTCGTGAGCCGCCGGACCGTGGAGTTCCACCTCACGCACGTCTACCGCAAGCTCGCCATCGACGGCAGAGCAGAACTGAGCGCGGCACTGACCTCCGACCGCCGCACGCAACCCGCCCTCCCCGCACCGACATACGTGGCCCGCTCACAGGCAGTTCCCCCGGCGCCGCAGCAGACCCAGGCCGGACCCGGACAGCCTTCACATCACCGTCGGCCGTCCTTGCCTGGCAACTAAACACACCGAACAGACAACCGGTTGGAATTCCATGACGGGCTGCTGCCCCGGACGCGGGGTGAACGCCTCGGTGTGGGCGGCGGCAGGGGCACGGGGTGACGCGGCTCGAGGTCTCGGAAGGTGGACGAAGGCCGCATCCTCATACAGTGCATGTTCCAGGTAGACCCGGCCGGGGAGACGAGCAACTCCTTGCACGTGAAGCGCTTCGCGGCGGGACTGGAGGCGTTCGGCGCACTGGTGGACGACCCGGCCGTGGTGCAGGACGCGGTGCGCGGGCAGGACCTGTCACGGCGGATCTGACCGCCTCACACCGCTACCCGACGATGGCTGGGGGGGCTGCACCACGTCTGAAGGCAGCGTTCGGTGGTCGGACCGCCTGTTCACTCCAGCCGGTCACCCGTCCCGGGGTGGAAGAGGTGGATCTCGCGTGCGTCGCGGAGTCCGGCGTTGACGATCTGGCCGATCGCCGGTGGGGTGCGGCCGTCGACGCGGACGACGAAGCTCTGGTCCGTGTCGCCGAGGTGCGCCCTGGCGTGCAGGTAGGCGTCGGCGCCGAGTTCTTCGACGAGTTCGACGGCGAGCTTGAAACCGTCCTCCTGTGGCCCGACCAGTCTCAGGGCCTCCGGGCGTACCCCCAGTGTGACCTCGGTGAGGCGTTCGGCAGCGCTGCGCGGCAGCGGGATGGTCAGTCCGCCGAGGTGTGCTCCCTTGCCGTCCACGGGCACCGTGTGCAGATTCATGGCGGGCGAGCCGATGAAGCCGGCGACGAATGCGGTCGCGGGGCGTTCGTACAGGGTTCGCGGGGTGTCGCACTGCTGCAGGAGACCGTCCTTGAGCACGGCGACGCGGTGGCCCATGGTCATCGCCTCGACCTGGTCGTGGGTGACGTAGACGGTTGTGGTGCCCAGCCTTGCCTGCAGGGCGGCGATGTTGGCGCGGGTCTCCACGCGCAGCTTCGCGTCCAGGTTGGACAGCGGCTCGTCCATGAGGAACACCGAGGGTTCGCGTACGATTGCCCGCCCCATGGCAACCCGCTGGCGCTGCCCGCCGGAGAGCGCCTTGGGTTTGCGGTCGAGATACTTCTCCAAGTCCAGCAACCGCGCGGCCTCGGCGACCTTCTCGGCGATGGTGTCCTTGGGCAGGCCGCGAAGTTTCAGCGCGAATCCCATGTTCTGCGCCACCGTCATGTGCGGGTACAGCGCGTACGACTGGAAGACCATCGCGATGTCCCGTTCCTTCGGCGGCGCGTGGGTCACGTCGCGGTCGCCGATCGAGATGCGGCCGGAATCGACTTCTTCCAGACCGGCGAGCATGCGCAGCGCGGTGGTCTTGCCCGACCCCGACGGGCCGACGAGGACCAGGAACTCGCCGTCGGCGATTGCCAGATCCAGCCGGTCCACCGCTACCACGGGTGGTGTCCCCGGGTAGATGCGGGATGTCTGCTCGTACCGAACCTCAGCCATGTTTCCTCACTTTTCCTCACTCCTTGCTTTCCAACGGGTCCGCCGGGGCACGAGAGAGCGGGGCGTTACTTCACCGCGCCCATCGACAAGCCGCGGACGAGTTGCTTCTGGGCGATCCAGCCGGCCAGGAGTACGGGCAGGCAGGCCAGGGTGGCGGCAGCGGCGAGCTTCGCCCAGTACAGGCCCTCGCTGGTCATGAAGCCGACCAGGAAGACCGGCATGGTCGCTGCCCGGACCGTCGTCAGGTTGAGGGCGAAGAAGAACTCGTTCCAGGAGAAGATCACGCAGATCAGTGCGGTGGCCGCGATGCCCGGCGCGACGATGGGCAGCATGATCCGGGTGATCTCCTGCCGCAGCGTGACGCCGTCCACCCGGGCGGCCTCCAGTACTTCGCGGGGGACTTCCATGAAGAAGGACCGCAGCATCCAGACCGCGATCGGCAGGTTCATCGCGGTGTAGAGCACGATCAGGGTGCCGATGTTGTCCAGTGCGCCCAGATCGCGCACGGCGAGGTAGATCGGGATGATCGCCGCGACGACCGGCAGCATCTTGGTGGAGATGAAGAAGAACAGGGCGTCGCGCCACTTGCGGACGGATCTGATCGACAAGGCATAGGCAGCCGGGATGCCCAGCACCAGCACCAGGATGGTGGAAAGCACGGTCGCCAGGGCCGAGTTGGCGAGATACGGGCCGATCCCGCTGTGGAACACCGCCCGGAACTGGGACAGCGTCGGGGAGAACACGACATGCGGGGTGGTCGTGTAGGCGTCGGACTCCTGCTTGAACGCGGTGAGCGCCATCCACAGCACCGGGAAGAAGAACACCAGCGCGGCCAGCCAGGCGACGGCGGTCCAGGATGCCTGGCCGAGCAGGCGGCGTACCGGGCGGCGGGTCGCAGTAACGGGCGCAGCGGTGGTCATCACGCCCTCCCTTCGGTCGTGGAGAACACCGTGAACAGCATGCGCAGGGCGACCGAGGCGACCAGGATGGTGCCGGCGACCGTGACCACGCCGAGTGCGGAGGCCTGCCCGACGTCGAAGCCGAGGAAGGCCCGTTGGTAGAGGTAGTAGGGCAGGTTGGTGGTGGCTGTGCCGGGGCCGCCCTGCGTCGTCATGAAGATGACGTCGAAGGTGTTGACCAGGTAGATCGCGCCGAGGAGCACACCGAGTTCGATGTAGGCGCGCAGGTGGGGGAGGGTGATCGCGCGGAACGTGGTCCAGGGGCCTGCTCCGTCGACGCGTGCGGCCTCCAGTACCTCGCCGGACTGGCTCTGCAGGCCCGCCAGTACGAGCAGCATCATGAACGGCGTCCACTGCCACACCAGCACGGTGACGACCGACGTCATCGGGAACCGGCTGACGAAGTCGACGGGCGCCATGCCGGCCAGTCGCAGGAGGTAGTTGACGATGCCGTAGACCGGGTCGAGCATCGTGGTCTTCCACAGCAGGCCGGCGACGGTGGGCATGATCAGGAACGGGGCGATCAGCAGGGTGCGCACGATGCCGCGGCCGGGGAACTTGCGGTCCAGCAGCACCGCTAGGCCGATGCCGAGCACCACCGAGATCGCGACGGCGAGTACGGTCATCTCGATCTCGGTGAACAGCGCGTCGCGGAACGCGCTGTCGGTGAAGACGCTCGCGTAGTTCGCCAGGCCCACCCAGTGCTGGGAGCCGGGGCGGACCAGGTTCCAGGACTGGAACGAGAAGATCACCGTGAAGACGAACGGGATCTGCGTGACGATGATCATGAAGAGCAGTGCCGGTGCCAGCGGCAGGCGTCGCTGCCATGCCTGGCGGCGTGCCGATGCGGGGGGTCGTGCTGCGGGCATCATCGGCCCGGGACGGGGTGGAGCGAGGGTCGCCATGACGCCTCCCATCTGGTGGTGGTCCGGTGGGCCGGTCAGGGGTGCTGGTAGGTATTGCCGACGGTCTGGGCGTACTGCTGGGATTGCGCCAGGGCGTCGTGCACCGACTGCTGTCCGGCGATGGCGGCGGTGATCTGCTGGCTGACGCGGGTGCCGAGGTCCTCGAACTCGGGGATGTCCAGGAACTGCACCCCGGTGTAGGGCACGGGGTCCACCGTGGAATGCGCCGGGTCGGTGCCGCTGATGGCCGCCAGGGTCGGTCCGGCGAAGGCGGCGGCTGCCTTCTGGTACTGCGGGATGCGGTACGTGGAGTTGCGGCTGCCCGGCGGCACCCGCGACCAGCCGAGTTTTTCGCCGACCAGCTTGATGTAGTCCTTGGATGTCGCCCAGGACATGAACTGCCAGGCTGCCTGCTGGTGTGCGCTGGTCTTCGGGACGGCCAGCGACCAGGAGTACAGCCAGCCCGAGGACGTCGTCTTCTCGACGGGTGCCGCGACGTATCCGATCTTGCCGACGACTTTGCTGCTGGTGGGATCCTCCAGCGATCCGGCCGCCGAGGTGGCGTCGTACCACATGGCCGCGGTGCCCTGGGCCATGTCCGTGCCGCACTCGGTGAATCCGGCGGTGGGTGCGCCCGGTTCGCCGTCGCGGCGCAGCAGGTCGGTGTAGAAGCCGACGGCCTTCTCGACTGCGGGTGAGGTGAGCTGGGCGTTCCAGTGCGGGTCGTACCAGCGGCCACCGAAGGTGTTGATCACGGTGTTGAGCGGGGCCAGGTTCTCGCCCCAGCCGGGGACGCCGCGCAGGCAGATGCCGGCCATGTGGTGGGACGGGTCGTTCAACTTGTCCGCCAGGGCGGCCACTTGGTGCCAGGTCGGACGGTCAGGCATGGTCAGGTGATGGGCCGCGAAGAGGTCCTTGCGGTACATCAGGAACGACGACTCGCCGTAGAAGGGGACCGAGTACAGGTCGCCGTGGAAGGAGAGGGATGCGCGGACGGGGCCGATGAGGTCGTTCGCGTCGTAGCCGGGGGTGCGGTCGGCGTACGGCTGGAGGTCGACCAGCCAGCCGTTGCGGGCCCACATCGGCGTCTCGTAGTTGCTGATCATCACGATGTCGAACTCGTGGCTTCCGGTGGCCACCGACTCGGTGATCTTCTGCCGTGCCTCGTTCTCCGGCAGGGTGACGTAGCGGACGTGGACGCCCGGGTGGGAGTGCTCGAAGGACGAGGTCAGCGTCTGGACGTCCTGCATCTGCGGGTTGGCGACGATCGCCACGGTGATCGTGGTGCCGGAGGAGCCGCCGCTCATCGCGCCGGCCCCCGCACACGCCGTGGCCGACAGCAGCATTGCGGCGATCGACGCGACCGCGGCCACACCGCGTCGCCGGGAGCCTCTCCCAGTGCGTCGCCTGATACGTCGCCCAGCTTGCCGGATTCGCATCCTTGGCTCCTTGCTGCTGCCCCTGCGGAGACCGCACGGGGATCTGGAGTTCGTGCGCACGACCGGTCGCACGCCAGAGGAGGGACCCTCCTGACAGGCGCGGCGCCGAGGGGCGTCCCGCCCTCGGACAGCCGGCGGCCGGATAGTCAGCATCTTGAAGTGCATCTCAGATAATTGCAATAACTTCTCATAGAGTGTGTGATGATTGTTGTGTGGCGCGCAGGCCGCACAGCTGAAAGCGAGGGGGTACGGACATGCGACCCAGCCGGGGATCCGAAGCCGAGGTCGAAGAGCGCCGTCAGCTGGTGCTGCGCCAGGTGACGGCCGAGGGCGAGATACGCATCAGCGATCTCGCCGAACGCCTCGGGGTGAGCCTGATGACCATGCACCGCGACCTGGACAACCTCCAGGAACGACAGCTGCTGCGCAAACGACGCGGAGTGGCTTCGGCTTTCCCCACCGTCACCGTGGAAAGCGCACTGCGCTTCCGCGAGCACGCCAACATGGAGCTCAAGGAGGCCATGGCCGACGAACTCGCCGACCAGGTCACCCCCGGCAGTACCGTCCTGGTCGACTGCGGTTCCACCCTCTTCCCGCTCGTCCGCCGCCTCGTCGACGTCGAGGGGCTGCGGCTGATCACCAACTCCCTCCGTGTGGCATACCTGTTGAACGGGTCCGATGTGCAGGTGACGCTGCTGGGCGACCGCTACTACCCGGATTTCGAGTCCTGCGCGGGACCGGAGACACTGCGGCAGCTGGAACGCGTACGCGCAGACATCGCCTTCATCACCGCCACCTCGATCAGCGAGGGCCACCTTTTCCACCCCATCCGCGAGTACGCCGACAACAAGGCGGCGTACGTGCGGGCGGCCGAGCGCGCCGTCCTCGCCGTCGACCACAACAAGTTCGGCCGTACCGCCACTTATGCGTACGGCGATGTGAGCGGCTACGACCTGCTGGTCACCGACTCCGCCGCCCCCGCCGACGAGGTACGGACCATCGCGGACCTCGGCGTCGAGATACGTACGGTCAGCCCCCGCCCATGAGCCACGCCCCGCCCACAGCCGTAGCCCACCACTGAGAAGGGAACCTGTCCCATGCGCGCTCTGGTCATCGAAACCCCTGGACACTTCGGCGTCACCACGGTCGCCGACCCCGCACCGGGCCCCGGCCAAGTCGTCGTCGCCCCGGCCGCCGTGGGCATCTGCGGCACCGATGTGCACATCGTCCAAGGCGAGTTCGCCCCCACGCCCTACCCGATCATCCCCGGCCATGAGTTCACCGGAGAGGTGGTCTCGCTCGGCGCGGGGGTGTCGGGCCTGCGCACCGGGGACCAGGTCGCCGTCGACCCGTCATTGTTCTGTGGAGCCTGCCACTACTGCGCCATCGGGCACGGCAACCTGTGCGAGCACTGGGGTGCCATCGGCGACACCGTGGACGGTGCCATGGCCGAGTACGTCGCCGTCCCGGCCGCGAACTGCTACCAGCTCCCAGATGGCCTGGACGTCGCCCAGGGGGCCCTGATCGAGCCACTGTCCTGCGCGGTGCGCGGCTTCGACATCCTGCCGCGCCGCCTCGGAGACCACTACCTCATCTACGGCGCGGGCACGATGGGCCTGATGATGCTCCAACTCGCCAAGGCCGCGGGCGCCGCCTCACTGTCCGTCGTCGACCTCAACGAGGACAGGCTCAAGATTGCCGCACAACTCGGCGCCGACGCCACCGCCACCGGCGCCGACGCGTTCAGCCATACGCAAGGCTGGGAGACCGTCATCGACTGCACCGGGGTGATCCCCGCCATCGAGGACGCGCTCACCCGCGTCCGGCGCGGCGGCACCTTCCAGCAGTTCGGCGTCGCACCCAGCGCCGCCAAGGCGAGCTTCTCCCCCTTCAAGGTGTACAACGACGAGATCACCATCGTGGGATCCATGGCCGTACTGCACAGCTTCGGCCGGGCCGTAGACCTGATGGCCAAGGGGGTCATCGACGCCGACACCATGATCACCCACAGCTTCGGCCTCGACGAATTCGCCCAGGCACTCCAGACGTTCCGCGAGGGCACCGGACGGAAGATCCAGATCCGGCCGACCGCCTGACCCCGCCCCCTCAGGAAGCTCCTCCGTAGGAAGCGAATACCTGCCATGCCCACAGTCGCCGGAGTCGACTCCTCCACCCAGTCCTGCAAGGTCGTCGTCTGCGACGCCGACACCGGAGAGGTCCTGCACCGCGCCAGGGCCGCCCACCCCGAGGGCACCGAGGTGGACCCCGAGGCCTGGTGGCAGGCGCTGTGCGAAGCCGCGAACGGCGTGCTCGAACACGTCGACGCGGTCTCCGTCGCCGGGCAGCAGCACGGCCTGGTCGCCGTCGACGACACCGGGCAGCCGGTCCGCGACGCCCTGCTGTGGAACGACACCCGCTCCGCGCGCGCCGCCGCCGAGCTGATCACCGAACTCGGCGGACCACATAGGTGGGCCGAGGCGGTCGGCACCGTGCCCGTCGCGGCCATCACCGTCACCAAGCTCCGGTGGATGGCCGAGCACGAGCCCCGACTCGCCGACCGCACCGCACAGGTGATGCTCCCTCACGACTGGCTCACCTGGCGGCTGCGCGGCGGCCCCGGCTCCGGCGCCGAGCCGGTGACCGACCGCGGCGACGCCTCCGGCACCGGCTACTGGTCACCGGCGGCCGGTGCCTACCGCCCCGATCTGCTGGCCCTGGGATTCGGGGGCCGTACACCCGGGGTGCCGCGGGTCCTGGGCCCCGCCGAGCCCGCCGGACACACCGCCGGCGGCGCACTGATCGCGGCCGGAACCGGTGACAACATGGGCGCGGCCCTGGGCCTGGGCATCGCGCCGGGCGATGCGGTGATCTCCCTCGGCACCAGCGGAACCGCCTTCGCACTCTCTGAACGCCCCACCGCCGACCCGACCGGCGCCGTCGCCGGATTCGCCGACGCCACCGGACGCTTCCTGCCCCTGGTGTGCACCCTCAACGCCGCACGTGTCCTCAGCTCCACCGCCCGCATGCTCGGCACCGACCTCGCCGAGATCGACCGGCTGGCCCGGCACGCCGGGCATGGCGCCGACGGGCTGGTCTTCCTCCCCTATCTGGGCGGCGAGCGCACCCCCAACCTCCCCGACGCTGCAGGCAGCCTGACCGGCATGCGGGTAGCCAACATGACCCCCTCCAACCTCGCTCGCGCCGCCGTCGAAGGCATGCTGTGCGGCATGGCCGACGCGCTGGACGAACTACGGCAGGACGTCGACATCCACCGGATCCTGATCATCGGAGGCGCAACCAAAGCCCCCGTGGTCGGCGAGATCGCAGCCGAGATCTTCGGCACCCCCGTCACCGTCCCCGAACCCGACGAATACGTCGCCCTGGGCGCCGCCCGCCAAGCGGCCTGGGCTCTTGCCGGCACCCCGCAGCCACCGCGCTGGCCACTCGCCGCATCCCGGAGGATCCCCGCCCCCGGCGACGGCTCGACCGGCAGGCGCATCCGGCAGGGCTACGCGGATGCGTGGTCCACGCTGTATGGCTGAACGCCGGGGTGTGGTTCGGTTTGACGGACCATTGCGTACCGATACGTACCGAGTCAAGCGGCGAGACCGCGGAGGGGCTTGAGACCGTAATTGCGAGCCCATGGACGATCTCCCGGGCGGTCCTTGCCCGGGTCAGTCGGGTCGACCGCCCTTGCCGGGCCCGGGCGCTCTACGGTCCCGTGCCACGTCGGTACACGTGGACGACTCAAGACGGCAAACTCCCCCGCCCCCTCCAATGAGGGGCAGGCCAACGCCCAACCCACCGCAAGACCGGCACGAAACCACGCCGTGCCGGCCAAACGGCCCGTAGGTTTTCGCAACCGCCTCCGCAGAGTTTTTCGAGGTGCATCGTGAATTCACCGCAGGAACCCGTGAAATGGCTTTCACCGCGCCGGGGTATCCGTTCAATCGTCTCATTCCGTGGCTGACCGCCTTCTGGCACCGGCCTGCCTACCTGAGAGGAACGCACATCGTGAACCTCCACGGACAAGACAAGCATCGAGGGCCCAGCCGGAGCAGGCGCGTGGCGGCCGTCCGGGGCATCGCCGTCGCCACCCTCGCCGTCGGCCTGACTGGCTACGGCCTTACCGCCGCGCCGGACGCGTCTGCCGCCACCTGCAAACCGGGGTTCGGGGCTTACCTGCCCAGAGGTACGGAGTAGGAGACTTCCGCCGCCGAACAGCAGAGGAAACAGCAGAGGAAACAGCAGGAGGCTGAAGAGTATGCACAGAGGCACGCCGAAACCTGCGAGGGGCTCGACAGGGTAAGGCAGGGCGCCACTGACCCCGCTCCGTTCTTCGGCACTGCCATCGCCGAGGAAGCCGGCGACTGCCCGCAGAGCTTTCGGGCTCAGCCGGGGGGCTGAGATGCCCAGGGAAACGAGGTGCCCAGGAATTACGGGAAAGGCCGCGTCCGGCCGGTTCATCCGGCTCGGTGACTCTGTCACGTCCGGCCTCGCATTCGTATCCCGTCCGGCCCTCATCCCGTATCAACCCTCGTCGCACATACGATGCAAAATGTCCGACTTGCTGTGACGTGAGAGTGATCCCAACGCAGTGTCCGGGACCGGGCTGCGGAGCATGCGCCTCCCCACCCTCCCGCGCCCGGCCACGGCGGGCCGGAACTTGGAAACTCCGGACCCGCACCCTGAACCCGGCACGCCGAACCGTGCCGTGTCGTGCCACCGAGGCGATGGCCCCAGACCCGGCTCCCACACGACTCCCACATCTGCGTACGCGGTGCACGAGACGTTCGTGAGGGGAGACGTACAAAACGAGGAATCTATGCGCCACCCCGCCGCCGTCACCCGCCCACGCTGCCGCGCGGGCCGCCGCTGCGCCAGATGCAACTGAACTCCCCCGTGACCATCCCCATGTCCCCCCCACCGCGATGAACAGTCTGTGGCAGAAGAGGGCAACGCCCCTCAGACAGGGCGCCGCGACGGGTGCGTACACGGCAGGTTCTCCGTAGTGCACGCACGAAGTGCCCGGTCCGGCCTTGGCCGGACCGGGCACCTCCCTGTCGTCGTCCTTGCCTAGTCAGTCACCCGTTCGACTATGCAAGTCGGCGGTCACGGACCGGCGGTGCGGGCTTTCGTTCCGGAAGGCCGTTCAGTGGGCGACGGCCTCAGCGGGCGCCGCGTCCTGGTGTCCTGCGCCATCGACCTTCTTCGCGACCTCTGTGGCAACCGCACCTGCGCCGCGGAACTTTTCCACTGCCTGCAGCCCTTCCGGGGCGAACTTGGCCGCCGAAGTGGGAAGGCCGCCGAACCCCAGCGGATTCACGTACATCCCCTTCCGCAGGAGCTTCTCGTAAGGCTCCAGCTCCCTGGGCTTGCACAGCGGCCTGGTGCTGACGTGAGCCGCGACAGCGCTGGTGCATCCCTCCTGGCCGCGGCCGTCGATAACAGTGTCGCCGGCAGCTCGCTCCAGCTCGGACACACCGAGGCTGGTAACAGCGCTGACCCCTCGCTGGACGCCCTGCTCCAGCTTGCTGGGAGGCTCGGCCGGGCAGATCGGCTTGAAGCTGAAGCGTGCTGCCGCACCGGCCTTGACGCAGTCCTTCTTGGCGACGGATGCGGTGGTGCTCTCGGCGGCAGATGCCGCCGACGCGGTGGTGAGGCCGTAGCCCGCCAGCCCGGCGGCCAGAAACGCCGTGGCGACACCACGCGCGGCGAGGCCTCGGCTCCGGCTCTGACTGGGTGCGCGGTGCTTGCCTCGTGGGCGGTTGGACATGAAGGAGAACCCCATTTCCTCTACGAAATTGCCAGTGGATTGCGGCACGTCACGGACCGCCGTTCCATCGATCGGTCCGTCAAGGCGCGCCCGCAGTCCATCCGGCCTGGTCAGGCACCAGTCAACCCGCGGAACCGCACCCGCCGGAAGAATCCTCGCCCTATTCTTCGGAGAAGGCCCGGGCCACCCCAAGGAACGACTACGGATACAACCGCAGATTCCTGCGGAGGGCCGAGCAGGGGATTCCCCACTGGGTATTGCGTCATGTCGATGGTCCGGGAAGCAGACTCTCCAGGGCCTGAGCGGCTTGTCGAGGGACGACGCCGTTGCCGAGCAGGCGAAGTGGGGCAGCGCGGGACAAGCCTTCGATCTCAGTAACCCAGCCCGGTGACGACATCGGGCGCTGGCTCGCGCGAAGGCCGGAACCGAGAGGGCACCGAGGCGTTCAGGCGCGGCCTGGCCGCGTTCACGCAGTACGTCCAGCGGGAACAGCGCACCGTCGTTCCCCGGCAGCACACCGAACAGATCACCATCGACGGCCACGACCACGACGTACGGCTCGGAGTACGGGTCTCCAACCAGAAACCCCGACGCGACCGGCTGAGCAGTGCCCAGCTCACCCAACTCACCGAGTCCGTACACGACTTGGGTGGAGGAAGGCACCGATTCCATGGCAGTGGGGGCACCCGGGGGTGTACCAGCCCATGACAGCAGCACCCCGCCCAGCGCCATCCCCATGTCAGTGACATCCAGCTCATCCACTCACAACACCGGCACAAACCCACCCACCTGACAGGCCGTCACCGACACCACCCCACTGACACCACACCGGCGCATCGCACCGACACCATTCTCCGTCGCTGTCGTTGATGCGATGAGCGCGGCCAACGCCGCTGACGGGTACCGGCCGCACCCATTCGTCCGGCTACGAGCACGAGGTACGGCTTGGGGTGCGGCTCTCCAACCAGAAGATGCGCCGCGACCAGTTGAGCAGTGCCTGCTCACCGAGCCCGGACTCGGCTGACGAAGGAAGCCGGGTGACCTGGACTGCGGGCCGCCGTTGAACCGGTCGGAGATGCACAAGGGTCCCGGGGCCTCACCCGCCTCGGGACCCGGCACACCCAAGACCCGCCGGCCGGGTTGGGATACCCGATACGTGTGTCCATACCGGTGACACCGGCGGCCAAGACATCCGCTTCTGCGGGTGCGCGCGGCCCCGGACAGCGCCATGACGACCGGCCGCGGGCACGCACCAGCCCCCTACACAGCCCGGCCTCCTGCCCGGCCTGGCAGGGCGGGCACAGACGTTGCGCGGCACGTCGGCCTTTCGACTGCTGCTCGGCATTCGACGGATCTGCCCGACATGGAGTGGGCAGTGGTGACGCGGCTCGTGCCGCCGCGAAGCTGGGCGGGCGGGTGCGGAAGGTGGGTGACGCGATCGCTGTCTGGCCTGCGGTCATTCATGTGTTGGAGCGGTTTGCTGAGCGTGCGGCTGCACGAACCGAGGCACCGCACGTTGATGAGGCACCCCGCTCAAACCGCCCGAGCCGTAGGGGCACCGTCGCCGGTGGTGAGGGGCACATCGTCAACGGCACCAACTCCGGCGCGGACGCCAGTGCCACGGTCTACCTGACCACGGGCAGGCTTCCCGACAAGGACCTGACCTGCCGAGCGCCGGAGTAGGGCTCAAATCTCCGGGATGTCGTCAATGTTGATGAACAACCCCGGATCCGGTGCGGGTTCCTCGGTGGGATGGGCGGAGCATTCGGCCCAGATGACCTTGCCGCGGGGGGTGTAGCGGGTGCCCCAGCGTTCGGAGAGGCGGGCGACGAGGAAGAGGCCGCGGCCGCCTTCGTCGTCGTCCGCCGCGTAGCGCAGGTGGGGTGCGGTGCTGCTGGAGTCGGAGACCTCGCAGATGATGGTGCGGTCGTACAGCAGGCGCAGGGTGATGGGGGCGCTCCCGTAGCGGATGGCGTTGGTGACCAGTTCGCTGAGGATGAGTTCGAGGCCCGCGGAGACGGTGTCGTCGACTTGCCACTGGTTGAGTTGGCGGGTGGCGTCGTTGCGGGCGCGGGAGACCGCTTCGGGTTC
This sequence comes from Streptomyces sp. NPDC050485, assembly GCF_044458185.1. Lineage (NCBI taxonomy): Bacteria > Bacillati > Actinomycetota > Actinomycetes > Kitasatosporales > Streptomycetaceae > Streptomyces > Streptomyces sp. NPDC050485. The sequence continues at coordinate 37,698 of NZ_JBITHR010000034.1, forward strand.
GGCGGGGATGTCCCAGGTGGCGATCCGGTCGGCGGCGAGGTGGTGGGTGCGGGCGACGAGGAGGGTGATGTCGTCGCTCTGGTGGGTGGGCGGCAGGGCGTCGAGGACGGCCTGACATGTCTGCTGGGGGGTGCGTCCGCTCTGGGCGAGTGCGGTGTGCAGGGTGTCCAGGCCGGTGGAAATGTCGCGGTGGCGGTCGTGGATCAGGCCGTCGGTGTAGAGGACGAGGCTGCTGCCTTCGGGCAGTTGGAGCCGGGCCGCCTCGAAGGGCATGCCGCCGAGGCCGAGCGGCGGGCCGGCCGGGAGCTCGGGGAAGTCGGTGGTGCCGTCGGGGTGGATGACGGCGGGCAGGGGGTGGCCGGCGCGTGCGAGGTCACAGTTGCCGGTGGTGGGGTCGTAGATGGCGTAGAGGCAGGTGGCGCCTGTCATGCCGGGTTCGTTTCCGGCCTCGGGGCTCTCCTGGTCGAGGCGGAGTACGAGGTCGTCGAGGCGGGCGAGGAGTTCGTCGGGCGGCACGTCGAGCGTGGAGAAGTTCTGTACTGCCGTACGCAGGCGGCCCATGGTGGCCGCGGCGTGCAGGCCGTGGCCGACGACGTCGCCGACGACGAGGGCTACGCGTGCGCCGGGCAGGGGGATGACGTCGAACCAGTCACCGCCGACGCCCGCGTGGGCGGGCAGGTAGCAGTGGGCGATGTCGAGGGCGTTCTGCTCGGGCACGCTGCTGGGCAGGAGGCTGTGCTGGAGGGCGACGGCGGTGGTGTGTTCGCGGGTGTAGCGGCGGGCGTTGTCGATGCAGATCGCCGCGTGGGCGGCGAGTTCCTGGGCCAGGGTCAGATCGTCGTCCTCGAAGGGGCTGTCGTCCCGGGTGCGCCAGAAGTTGGCGACTCCCATCAGGACTCCACGGGCCTGGAGGGGAACGGTGATCAACGAGTGGAAGCCCCGGTCGAGGATCTCCTGTGCGCGCTCGGTGTCCTGCACCTGCCAGCGGGGGTCGGCGCCGAGGTCGGGCACGAGCGTGGCCGGGCCGCCGTTGAACCCTCGGGCGGGCGGTGTGGCTGCGGCGAAGACGACGAGTTCGCCCTTGCGGTAGAGCGGGTGGTCGTCACGGACGCCCCGCAGGGCCACCCGGCGCAGCTTCACCGCCGTGCCGGGCAGGGTCGCTTCCGGTTCGGCGCCTTCCAGGACGGGTTCGGCGAGGTCGACGGTCGCGTAGTCGGCGAAGCGCGGCGTGACGGCCTGGGCGAGTTCGTCGGCGGTGCGCTCGATGTCGAGGGTGGTGCCGATGGCCACACTGGCGTCGTAGAGCAGTTTCAGGCGGCCGCGGGCGACTTCGGCGCGTCCGGCGAGGGCGCGCAGTTCAGTGGTGTCGCGCAGGGTGGTCACACTGCCCGGCGGGCCCCCCGCGCTGTCGGTGGGCCGGATGCTGACGGCCAGCAGCCGGTCGTCGGCCGGGATCACCTGGTCGGCGACGGGATGCCCGGCGCGAAGCAACTGCTTCATCCGGTCGGGCAGCGGAAGCCCGTCCACGGGGCGGCCCTCGGCGTCCGGGGGCAGTTCCAGGAGCCGCTGGGCCTCGTCGTTGACGAGCAGTACCGTGCCGTCGCCGTCGACGATCACGACACCTTCGCGTACGACGTGCAGGACGGCGTCGTGGTGCTCGTACATCCGGGTCATCTCGGTCGGCCCGAGCCCGTGGGTCTGGCGGCGCAGGCGGCGGGTGAGCAGGGCTGTCCCGGCGGTTCCCAGGGCGAGTGCCAGGGCGCCGGCGGCGAGGACGACCGGCAGCTGTTCGTCGACGTCGCCGCCGACGTTGCTGAGGGTGATTCCGGCCGCCACGAAGCCGACGACCCGCCCCTGGGGATCCGTGACAGAAACGACCGCCTGAACCTCTCCGCCGACCGGGTCATGGACGCTTTCGATGACCCGGTGCCCACTGCGCGCCGGCTCGATGGAGCCGTGGAACCTCTTCCCGATCTCACTGGGACGAGGGCTGGTGTAGGCGATACCGTTCGCGTTCATCACCACGAGGAAGTCGATGTCGCCGTGGCCGCGGATCTCCTCGGCCACGGGCTGCAGCACCGCGGTCGGGTCGGGGCCGTGGAGAATGGCGGCCAGGCCGGGGGCGTGGCTGACGGATTCGGCCGTCCCGAGCACCCGGGCGCGGGCCTCCTGGAGGCGGCTGTTCCGGGCCTGCAGAACGAGAGCGACCACGGCCGCCGCGACCAGCACCACCACGATGAGCACCTGGAACGCGAACATCTGACCGGCCACGCTGCGAAGTCCCCGCCCCGGTCCGGGCTGTCCGTCCGTCCGGCGCCTGCCTCCGGTCCAGCGGTTGCCGACACTGCGTACGCGGCGTGGTCTCCAGCCCATGGCGCCTCTTTCTACCCGGCGTCGCCGGTACGGGATCCGCACCACGCCGCCGATCGCCCGCTCGGACGCCGGACGGACCGCGCCGACCGGCCCCCTGTTGTGACCCCCGTGGCCCCGGTCGGCCTTGCGGTGGCCGGGGCCACCCCCGGTGCGGCCGGGCATGAGATCCCGCCGCACCGGGGGCTGCCGGGGAGCCGCGTCCGGTCCTGGTCTACCGGGCGCCTTCCCAGGGCTGGTACGTACCGCCGTCGTAGGGGCTGCCCGAGCTGCCGTCGAAAGCGGGCAGCCCATTGATCTCGTAACCTCCGGCCGAGCTCGGCAGGTTGGTGCCGACGGCGACACCTCCGCTGAGGAGTTCTCCCTGGGCGGTGCTGACCCTGCCGGCGTTCTCCATGGAGGTCAGGTCGCTGTCGAACCGCCGGTTGGCGTCGCTCATGCTGTCTTCGTTCCACAGCCCGTTCTGCTGGAGGGTGCGGTAGCCGACGTCGTGCCGCTGGCAGGCGATTTCCGCGTCGCCGCCTTTGAGGATCCCCGGCGCGGAGCAACCGTCGGTGTCCCACCGGATGCCGTTGCCGTCCACCACGGGCCGGTCCTGGATTCCCTCGGGGTTGTTCGCCCGCTCCTCCGCGGCGAAGTCGTCCGGCGACTCGTTCATGATGCGGTTGAAGTCGGAGGCGTTGAAGTTGTCGCCCGGGAAGGAGACGCTTCGACCACCGTCGTCCGCGTACGCGGACGATGTGAGCCCGACGATCCCGGTGACACTCAGAGCGGCGATGGCAGCACCGGCGCACACCCGCCGGGCCGCGCGTACAACCCCTGAACGCTGTTGTCTCATGGCGTCTCTCCCTTGCTCAATCGCCGACCGCCGGTCGCCGACCGACAGGTTTGCCGGTCGCTCGCCGTGGGGCGTGGAAGCATGAGAAACTGCAGGTCAGATGGGTAGCAAGGGATGTGAGCCAGTCCTTCGGACAAACCTGTGCGCCGGTATCTGAGGGGCTGCGGGCTCCGACCCGTAAACCTGTGGCGGCGAGGTGGTCGCGCGGTGGGGCCCCTCGGCCTTCCCGGCTGCCCTTTTAATACTTCTTGGAAGAGTTCGGGACTTTAGTCCCTTCGGGTTGTGGGCTCGGCGGGTGACGATGAGGGGCAACCGCCGAGCCCGGTGCGAGGCGGCCCTGGTCAGACGACCACCGATGCCGCAAAGCCCCCGGGAAATCCCGCAGTGTGTAGCCCGGTACGGCGTGTTTCTCCCCTTGATGCGGCGCCGGCTTCCGCGAGGAGAACCCATGACGTCTCTCATCGAACGCACCGCTGAGCTGCAGGTACTGGACGCGGCCCTGGGCCGGGCCCTTGGGGGCGACGGTACGGCCGTGCTCATCGACGGCCCGGCCGGCATCGGTAAGAGCGCACTCCTGGCGGAGGCCGCCACCCGGGTCCGGGAGCACGAGACATGGGTGCTGCGGGCGCACTGCTGCCCCCAGGAGGCCCGCACTCCTTGGGCAGCCGTACGCCAGCTGCTCGACCCGTGCCTGGGCGACGAGGACCACAGCCTGCTGGACGGTACCCAGGGCCTGTCGCCCACGGACGGAAACGATGGCGCCGACCTGCCCTTCGACCGGTTCCACCACCTCTATCTGACGCTGCTGCGGCTGTCCCGCCAGGCTCCCCTTGTGTTGCTGGTGGACGATGCCCAGCACGCTGACGAACTCTCCCAGCAGTGGCTGGCCTATCTGGCGCGCCGCCTGCACGGCGCCCGTATCGCCCTTGCCGTGGCCGCCCGTACCGCGCCCGGGGCCGCAGGCGGCGTGCTCGTGGCGGAGCTGGAGGCCTGCCCGGACTTCTCGCGGCTGCGCCCGAGACCGCTGTCCGGGCAGGGAACGGCCCACTGGCTGGCCGACAAGCTGGGGCCGACGCTCGATGTGCAGACAGCGGACGTGTGCCACCGGGCCGTCGGAGGCCACCCCGGGCTGCTCGCCGGTGTGGTAGAGGCCCTGGCCCGCACCGGCAGTCCGGCCGCGCAGATCACCCCGGAGCACGCGGCCGTCATCTGCGACCGCGCTCTGCTGCGCGCCCTACCGACCCTGCTGAACCGCCACGCCTCTGCGGTGACCGCCGTGGCCACCGCGGTGACCGCCCTCGACCGCGTCGCCGACCTGCCGCTCCTTGCGCGGACGACGGGGATCGACGCGCCGGACGCCGAGCAAGCGGTCACCGCGCTGGAGGACGCCGGACTGCTGCACACGGGCCCGCCCTGGCAGCTGACTTCGGCGGCCATCGCGCAAGCCCTCACCGCCCAGGCAGGCGAGCAGACACTCAACCTGCTGCGCTCCCGTGCGGCCGAGGCGCTGGGCGACCTCGGCGCCGATGCCTCCGAGGTCGCGGACGTGCTGCTGCGCACCGCACCGGACGGACAGACCTGGCGCGTACCGGTACTGCACGAGGCGGCACGCACCGCCCGTGAGCTGCCCGATCCGCCCGCCGCCCGCAGGTATCTGCTCCGAGCCCTTGCGGAGCCGCCCACGGACACCGACCGCCCGCCGCTCCTGGCACTGCTGGGGACGATCGAGGTCCACCTCGACCCCGAAGCGGCCGTCGGCCACCTGCGCGCAGCCCTGGCGGACGAAGAGGACACCGGCGTACGAGTCGGCCTCGTACCCAGCCTGGCCGAGGCGCTCGCCCGTACCGGTCGTGCCGAGGAAGCCGTGGCGCTGCTGGACGAACTCGCCGGTCGCATCGACGAGGGCGACCGCGAGACCCTGTACCGCCTGTGGGCCAAGGGCATCCTGGTCCTCCTGGAGGAGACCCCGCAGGTGGCCGACGCCTGGATCGCCCGGAGCAACATCGCCGACGACCTGGCCGGCACCAGCTCCGGCCAACGTTTGCTGCTGGCCGCCCTCGCCCTCAAAACCACCCTCACCGGCCAGTGCGCACACACCGCCGCCCACTTCGCCGACCGGGCGCTGGCCCGCCCCGCGCCGAGGGAGGAGCCGGCGCTCACGGCCGCGTTCGCCACAGCCGCACTGCTGCACGCCGACCGCCTCGTCGACGCGGCCCACTGCTGCGACCAGCTCCTCGGCGACACCACGCACAGTCAGCCCGCTCCGCTGCGGTCCTTGTTCATGGCGATGCGCGCCAAGATCGCCCACCGCATGGGCGACCTCGCCTCCGCCCTGACGCTCAGCCGCCAGGCCCTCGCCCTGGCACCCGTCGGACAGCGGTACCAGCCGTACGTCACCGCCCAGCTGATCCACGCCCTGCTCGACCTGGGTGACGCCGAGGAAGCCGAGCACATCTGCCACGTCTCGTACCAGGGTCCTGCCGACAACCACTGGAGCTGGGCCGTTCTGTACGCGGCACGCGCCCGGACCCTCCACGTCCACCACCGCCATCAGGACGCCCTGGGCGAACTCGACGCCTGTGCACGGCAGATGCAGGAGGGCGGCTACGACAACCCCGCCCTGGTCCCCTGGCGCTCCCACGCCGCGCTCGTCCACCAACGGCTCGGCAACGACGACACCGCGCGGGACCTGGCCGACGAAGAACTCGTCCTCGCACGGCGCTGGGGCAGCCCCCACACGATCGCCACCAGTCTGCGCGCTCTCGGCCGACTGCGCACCGGAGCTAAGGCCGTCACCGCCCTCTCGGAGGCCACCGCGCTCCTTGAGGCCACCCCCGCCCGGTACGCACTCGCCCTCGCCCTCGCCGACCTCGGTGAAGCACTCCATGGGGTCGACCGCCTCGCCGAGGCACGCTCCGCCCTACGCCAGGCCCTCGACCTCGCCGACGCCTCGGGCGCCATCCCGCTGTCGGAACGCGCCCACCGCGCCCTGGTGGCCACAGGCGCGCGGCCCCGGCGCAGGCGCCAATCCGGTGTGAGCGCCCTGACCGAGGGCGAACAGCGCATCGCGACTCTGGCCGCCACGGGGATGGACAACCAGGCGATCGCGGCCGCGCTGTATGTGAGTCGGCGGACCGTGGAGTTCCACCTCACTCACGTCTACCGCAAGCTCGCCATCGACGGCAGAGTGGACCTGGGCGCGGCGCTGGCCGACGGCCAGATCCCGCCGCCGCGTCTGCCCGAGCCGGTGAAGGCGGAACGCCAGCCCGAGCAGACGGGGGTGGGCTCCGCCCGGATGGCACCCCGCGCACCTCACCGGGGCCCGGACGGCCCCGGGCGGCCCGTCCTTCAGGGGCACGGGGCTTCTCCGGGCGACGGCACATAGGCGCGCCCGGCCAGGTCGGGGTCTATGTCGAGGAACTGATGCCGCTGCTCGGCAAGCCCCGGCAGGTGCTGCTGGCGCGCACGCAACTCGTTGATCAGCGACTCAAGCCGCTGCCGGTCCAGCTTCTCGGCCTGCGCTGCCTCACGGTCGGCCGGGGAAATACCGCGCCCGGAGGTCTCCGGTGTCACAGAAGCGCACATGACGATCTCCGTTCTCCTGGGAGGCCAGTACGTCCCTCCCTGCGAACGTCTCTCTGAGGAAACGTCCCCAGTCAAAGCCTCATGCCTGCGGGACGCAATACGCGGCGTCGAATGCTGCGGCCGATGCCGGGGAGATCGCGCCGCGACCTGCGGGATACCGCCGTAAACCCCGCGCCCGAGGGCCGTCACGAGTGGTCCGCAGCCATTCCCGCTACCCACCCCAGGTATCGGTGAGCCGCCCTTGCGGGGCACCGCAGTATTGGCCATACCCCCTTGAAGTGCGGGGTGAAGGGGTCTTTTCATTCAGGGGAGCCCGCCGGACATACCCCCGGCCCCCTTGTTCGACCCTCCCGGAGAGGGGTGAGTGCCATGCACCCCATGCCAGTCGCACCCGGCCCCCAGCAGCTCAGTCGCGAAGCCCATCCCGATGGCGGTGGACGTGAACCCCGCCCCGACGGTGGCACCCCCGCCCGCCCGCGCATACCCCGCCCCCGCGCCCCGGAAGCGTCCCACGCCGTCGCCCGGACGTTGCGCCAGAACCCGGGTGAGGTCCGCCGGGCACGACACCTGACGGCATGGGGCCTGGCCGGGATCGTCCACGTCATCGAGCTGATCACCAGCGAACCGGCGGCGAACGCCGTCCGTCATGCCGCTCCGCCCATCCGCCTCACCCTCGCCCGTGGCCGCCACCTGCGCTGCGCAGTCGTCGACACCGGGCGCCGGCGGCCCAGCCCGCATCACGCCGACGAGGAAGACGAGCGCGGCCGTGGCCGCTACCTCGTCGCGAACCTGGCCCTCGCTTTGGAAGCGACCGGGAACCGGACCGGAAAAACCGTCTGGACCCTCGTGCCCATGCCCGGAGCGACCACAGGCGTGTGGAGGTCACCGTGATGCTCGTCGAACGGGACGCCGAGTTCAACGCACTCGTATCGGCCATCGAACAGGCGCGGTCCGGCGGCGCGTCGGCCGTCGTGGTCGAGGGCCCGGCCGGAATCGGCAAGAGCGCCCTGCTCACGGCACTGGCCAGGCACGGGCATGCGTGTGGTTGGACGGTACTTGAGGCCCGCTGCTGCCCGTCGGAAGCGGATGTCGGCTTCGGCGCGGTCCGCCAGCTCTTCGAGCTCACGCTCGCATCGGACGATGCTGATGCTGCTACAAACATCGATGTCGATGGGATCTTCCGCCCGTGCGCCGACGCCTCCAGCGTCCCTGTCGCAGCCTTCCACGACCTGTACCGCTCGGTCGCCCGGCTTGCGCGGCGGACCCCACCCATGCTCCTCCTCGTCGACGACGCCCACCACGCCGATCCGCCCTCCCGCCAGTGGCTCACCTACTTGGCGCGCCGACTGCACGGCAGCGCAATGTGCCTGGTCATAGCGGTCCGTACGGGCGAGAGCGCCCCCGACGACCCGCTGACGGCCGAGCTGGCGGCCCGCCCTGAGTGCCTGAGTCTGAGCCCGCTGCCGCTGTCGCGGGACGGTGTCGCACTGTGGCTCAAGGAAGCCACGGGCGACGAGCCACCGGCCGAGGCGGCCGACCTGTGCCACCGGGGCACCGGCGGCAACCCCGCCCTCGTCCGCGCCCTGGGTGACGAAGTGGCCCGCAGCGGCCTGCCGCCCATGGGTGAGGGCCGACCCGACACCGCCGCGCTGATCGCCCGTGCGCTCCTGGACCGACTCCCCCGGCTGCTCCAGCGGCACGGTCCGGCGGTCCGGGCGGCGGCCACCGCCGTGGCCGTACTCGACGGTGGATCCACCACAGCACTGCTGGGGCGCGCCGCAGGGCTCGACAGCTTCGCCGTGGCGCAGTCGGTGACCGTACTGCAGCGGGCCGGTCTGCTCACCGCGGGCCCGCCCTGGCGCTTCCGCCACCCGCTGCTGGCCGAGACACTGCTGGCGCAGGCCGGGGAGACGGCCTGCGACGCGATACGGGTCCGGGCGGCTCAGGCCGCGCTCGACTGCGGCGAGGACGTGGCGCTGGGGGCCGATCTGCTCCTCGCCACCACCCCGCGCGGCGAGGCGTGGCGGGTCGGTGTCTTCCGCGAGGCGGCACGGCAAGCCCTGGACCGGCTGGCCCCGACCACGGCCGCTACCTATCTGCGCCGGGCGCTCGACGAGCCTCCAGACGATGCCCAACACCTCTTGGTACTAGGCCAGTTGGGCATCGCCGAGGTCCACGGCGACCCGGCCGGTGCGATCCGGCACCTACGAGCGGCGATGGACTGCCAGCCGCAGGCCGCCGAACGCGCACATCTCGCGCCTCATCTCGCCGAGGCGCTGGCCCGTACCGGCCGGGCCGACGAGGCCGTCACCCTGCTCGACGCGATCGCCGCCGGCATCCCCGCCGCCGACCGGGAGTCGCTGTACCGGCTGTGGGCACAGGGCCTCAACCTCCTGCTGGAGGAGACGCCCCGGCTCGCGGACGCCTGGATCGGCCACGGCTCGATCGGCCATGATCTGCCGGGCCACACCCCGGCCCAGCGCCTGCTGCTTGCCGCACTCGCCCTCAAGACCACACTGACCGGCCAGTCGGCCACGGCCGCCACCACGCTGGCCGAGCGTGCGCTCGGTCGTGGGCACGTGCCCGGTGAACCGGCACTGACCAGTGCGTTCGCCATCGCCGCCCTGCTGCACGCCGACCGCCTGGCCGAGGCGACGCGTTGGTGCGAGGCCTGGATGGGCACGGCCTTGGACCGTCAAGCACCGCCATTGCGCACGCTGTTCCTGTCCCTGCGCGCGCTGCTGGCCCGCCGGACGGGACAGCCGCGCACGGCCGTCGACCACGCCCGCACCGCCGTGAGCCACACCCGAAGCGCCGTCGAGTCGCACGCCTACGACCGCCGCTACGAGCCGTTCGCCAACGCCCAGCTCGTCCGTGGCCTACTCGACCTCGGCGAGGAGGACGAGGCCGCCGAGGTGTGTCTGCGGTCCTTCGACCGGCCCGTCGAAGAGCATTGGAGCTGGACGACGCTGCTGGCCGCGCGCGCCCGGCTACGGCTCGCCCAAGGTCAGGACAGGGCGGCCCTCGACGACCTGGAGGAGTGCGGCAGCCGTCAGCAGGCCGCCGGGTACGACAACCCGGCGCTGGTGCCCTGGCGCTCCCAGGCGGCCCTGGTCCACCACCGCCTCGGCAACCAGGACAAGGCGGACCGCCTCACCCAGGAGGAGCTGGAACTGGCTCGGCGCTGGGGCAGCCCGTGTGTGGTTGCCACCAGCCTGCGGGCCGCAGGGCTGCTGCGGTCGGGAAGCGCCGGCGTCGACGCCCTGCGCGAGGCCGTGGAGCTGCTTGAGGCCACGCCCGCGGCCCTCGACCTCGCCACCGTCCTCACCGATCTCGGGGTACGGCTCCACGAGGGCGGCCACGTCGACGAGGCCAGGGACCAACTGCGCCGGGCCCTCGACCTGGCCGCGACCGCCGAGGCTCGTCCGCTCGCCGCCCGGGCACACCGGGCGTTGCTCGCCACCGGTGCCCGCCCGCGACGGACCCGCCAGTCCGGCGTGACGGCGCTGACGGCCCGCGAGCGCCACATCGCCACACTCGCCGCCGTCGGCATGACCAACGAGATGATCGCCACGGAACTGTTCATCACCCGCCGGACCGTGGAGTTCCACCTCACCCACGCCTACCGCAAACTCGGCGTCACCTCGCGCACCGAACTGACCGCCGTGGACCTGCCGATCCCCCGGCAGCGCACCCCCGGGGAGCCGTGACCGGCCGGCCCGCACGCACGAGGGCGTCGCGCCCCCAGGCCCGCCGACCGGCAGCCGCTATGTATGGTGAGTCCGAAGTTCCGTTTCAGGCATGCACGCGTGTACGGGGAAGTAGAAGGTCTCACGGTGTCCGATCTGGGGCGGCTCATAGCCAACCGATACCGGCTGGTCGAGCGGGTGGGCCGGGGCGGCATGGGCACCGTGTGGCGGGCCGAGGACGAGGTGCTCGGCCGACACGTCGCCGTCAAGAAGCTGCACGTACCGCCGCATCTGCACGTCGACGAGGTCCAGCGCCTCCACGAGCGCACCCGCCGCGAGGCGCGGAGCGCCGCCCGGATCAGCCACCCCAACATCATCGTGGTGCACGACGTCGTCGACGACGAGGGCCTGCCGTGCATCGTCATGGAGTACATACCCTCCGTGACGCTCGGTGACGTGATGAAGGAGCAGGGCACGCTGCCGGTCGGCGAGGCGGCCCGGATCGGCCGCATCATGGTCACCGCGCTGCGCGCCGCGCACGACGCCGGGGTGCTGCACCGGGACGTCAAGCCGGCCAACGTCCTGCTCGGCCACGACGGACGTATCGTCCTCACGGACTTCGGGATCGCCGTCGAATCCGGGGCATCGTCGCTGACCAGGACCGGCGAACTGGTCGGGTCGATCCACTACCTCGCGCCGGAACGCCTGCGCGACGGGGGCGCCGAACCCGGTCCGGCCTGCGACCTGTGGTCCCTCGGCACGACGCTCTACCAGGCGGTCGAAGGACACCACCCGTTCGGCCGGGACACCCCGATCGAGACGGCGTACGCCATCGCCGCCGACGCCCACGAACCCCCGCGCAACGCCGGGGACTTGACCCCCGTGATCGAGGGCCTGCTGGTCAAGGACCCCGACCAGCGTATGAACGCCCATGAGGCCGAACGCCTCCTCGGCCAGGCGGCCGCCGCCGGAACCGCTCCCCGCACCCGCACCACGCGGCTGGCAGGTGCGGCCGTCCCAGCACCAAGGCGCGGCCGCCGCGCGGCACTGTGGATCGTCTCGGCGGCAGTGGTCGCCGCCACCGCGACGGGCGGGGCACTGCTCTGGTCCAGGAGCGGTACGGCGTCCCCGGCCACGTCCGCCCCCGTCACCCCCGCGCCTCCGAGCACGCCCCCACTCCCCACCGGCTACCACCTGGAAACAGCTGGCCAGGGCTTCTCCGTGCCCGTACCGGACGGCTGGACCGCCAAGAACGTACCCGGCAACGAAATCGCCTACATCGGCCCGTCCGGGCTCGCCGGCCTACGCGTCGACGTCGTCCAGTTCGCGGGCTCCGACCCGCTGACGCACTGGCGCGAGACCGAAGAGGACCAGACCCGCCGCGACAACCCGGGCTACGAGCGGGTGCGGATGGCCCCCACGACCTTCCGCGGACGACCCGCGGGCTACTGGGAGTTCACCTTCCAGGGCAAGGCACGCAAGTACCGCGCGGTGGAACTGGCCTTCACCGGCACCGACGGCACCCAGTACGTGGTCTACCTCTCCGCGCCGAACGCCCAATGGGACCAGTACCGACCGGTCTTCGACACGGCGGTCAAGGGAATCCGCCTGCGGCCGTAGGCCAATGCCGATCCCGGCCACCCAGCTCGCCGCGGTCGATCCGGAATGGAACCCGGCCGCGCTCGGCTGGACGGTCGACTGGCAGCGCCACTACGTCGGCCTGGCGGCCCTGTTGACGGACACGGTCCTGGGCGCAGAGAACAAACTCACGGCTTCGCGATGGGCGCGTACTGGCTTGGAATCGGAAGGTCAAGCTTCCAGTTGACGAAGCCGATGGGGTCAGCCCTGACCGCCTTCACAAAGCCCGCATAGTCCGGGGCCTTCACCTGGACGCTGACGGCCGTGTCGTCAGCGGCATGGGCAGCGGGCGCGACAGTGCCCAGCATCGTGACCGCGATGGAAGCAAGGGTAAGGACGCGACGAAGGTTCATGATCTGACTAACGCCGACACGGGCCAGCGGAAACGGAACTCGATAGCCCTGGAGGTACCAGTCGAGGCGCGAGTTAAAAAACAAGCTGATCCTCGATGCGGCAGCTGCCAGCGTGCCGGACCGGCCCGTGCGGCTCACCCTGGATCCATGAACACCGCGCCCATCGTCGCCCACCGGATCCAGGGGGACGCTGGGCGCCGGGTCACCATCTGGGGCCGGATACAAGGCGTGGTCTACAGCGACGCCGACCTCATCGAGCTGCTCCGGACCGCGGGCGTGCCCGACCCCGAGGACGTCGTGACCGGGCCCTCAGCGTTCCTGGAATGGCGGGACTCACCGCCGCACGACTACGGGCGCGGACCAGGCGAGCCGGCTCCCCGCCCGGCGCCCCGGCGCTCATGAACGCGTTCCGATGAACCGCCCGGCCGCACAGGACAGGGTTCTGGTCCCCGGACCAGCCCGCCCGCACGCTATTTGTGGTCCGCGCTCTTCACGGCCGACTTCTTCTCCCTGCACTGCGGCGACGCCTCGTGCAAGGCGACCTGCAGGAGAAGGTCCCCGAGGTCGGCGTGAGGCTGAGTGGCCCTGTCGCGCAGCGCCTTGCACCCGGGGCAGTTCTTCTTCATGGTGTCCGTCCTCGGTCAGCAGCCCCCGTGTGGGGCCGATTCCAACGAGTGCGAGGTGAAGCAGGGGGCCCCGGCCGACCGACCTCAACAGTGTCCGGGACCCCACTGCCCCTTCCGCACAGCTACTGGCGTGACGAGCGCTGCGCGGGCTCGTGAGGGCACTGGGGCACCCCAGGATGGGCGTTGCTACTCGAAGCGGCCCGTACGGTCCGTGAGGTGGGGGGGGGCGGGCAATGGCCCGGTTGGCCTCATGGACCGCACCCGCATCGCCAGCCCTGCGGGCCGCCGCCCGCTTCTACGGCATTCTCCCCACAGTGTCCCTGGTCACCGACACGTCGAGACCACTCAATGGGCCGCAGATCAACTGGGGAGGTTTGGGGACGCCACTGAGCACGGGAAATTCAGGGAGCCTCACCACCCTCGATGACGTCGCCACGGTGGACCACACGAGGCCCGGCCCGGCCGGAAACCCCCGCACGGCGGACAAGGCCCGCTCCCGGAACGCGCTGAGGGGGCCGAGAGGACAACGGAGCACCATGACGTCTTCCCCCTCCCGGCGATGGGTCTCGCTCGCGATGACCGCTCTGCTCTCGGCCGCCTCCGTGCAGACGGCCGTTCCCGCCTCGGCCGGCCCCGCCGTCGGCGGATGTTTCGCCGTGACACAAGCGCCCCGTGCCCCAACCGTCCCACCGCCGAACGAGGGCGGGCCGTCGAAGCGGGTCCTGACGTCCTTCACCGTGGAGACCTGGAACATGCAGGGTTCCTCGGCCTCGGGCGAGTGCATCTGGACCGGCCGGGTCTACCCGATCGCCCGGGACAGCCATGTTCTGGCTCTTCAGGAGGCGGGCACGCCGCCCCGAACGGCACGGGCGACAGGAATCACATGGACCCAGCACGGCCTGACCGTGAACGAATACAGCTGGCGGCCGGGCGGTTCGCGCGGCGGGGAGTTCTTTCTCTACTGGATGCGTACGGACACCTCCCCGACGGGGGCGGGCCGGGTCAATCTCGCCATGGTCGTCCCCGCCGCGCAACGGGCCCGGGAGGTCGTCGTGGCCTGGGACGCCAACCCCGCCCGCCAGTCCGTGCGTCCGGCGCTCGGCATCCTCCCTACGGACATCGACACGTACGTCTTCACAGTGCACGCCTCCGCCCAGGCCCGGACCGGCGCCGGCCGCGCCGGCTGGGATGCCCCGCGCATCGTCAACGCCATCGAGTGCGCCCTGGCGGCGGCGGGGACGCGAAGGACATGGATCGCCGCCGGCGACTGGAACCGTGAACCGGACAACTGGGCATCCCAGGCCGGAGGGACGACCACCCAGCTCGCCCCCGAGGACAACACCCGCCCAGCGAGCGGCGCCGTCATCGACTACGCAGTCGTCGACCGCCTGCTGACGCTGCCGCGCAGAGCCCGTACGGAATTGAACCGCGGCGGCGGTCAGTCCGACCACCTTCCGGTCTTCCTCCACTTCGGCAGCTGAACCCCCGGCCCGCATCCGCCCACAGCAAGGAACCTCCGCCCATGCGTACCCTCACCCGGGCCCTCGCCCTCGCCCTTCCCTCCGCCCTGCTGCTCGGCGGGGGCGGTGCGGCCACCGCCGCCGGACATCGCGTGCAGGCCTGCTCCTCTCAGGTCTGGCGCATGACCATCAAGAGGATCGAAATCGTCAACAACGGGGACTACCTACCCGGGGAGGACGACAAGGGCGCGGAACTGTACGGAAAGATCTCCTTCGAGGGCAACGTCATCTGGTCCAGGTCCTACGAGAACGCCGCCAACCCCAAGACCTACAACGGTGACCTCAAGCTGACCGACGACGACTGGAAGCTGTGGAGCGAACGGCTGATCACCGTCACCAACGGCGTGCCCAACATGGAGTTCCGTTTCCAGGGAGAGCTCACCGACTGGGATGCGTCCAGTGGTGATGACAGGGTGATGCGCCGCGATGACCGCATCGACGTGGTAAAGCAAGGGGAGGGAGACCACACCATCAAGGACTGTCCGGACGGCTGCTACTGGGGCGAGAGCAGGATCACGTACCACCTGGAGAAGATCTCCGAGTGCACCGAATGCCAGGCGGCCTAGACGTTTGCTGAAATGTTGCCTGGCCAGCGGGGTTCTGCGGGGGTGGGTATGGCCCCTGCCGTCATGGGGTGGCAGGGGTGATGGTCCAGGTCCCGGCGGTGTGGGTGAGTCCGAGGTTGATCAGTCGGCGGAGGTTGAGGGCGGCGGCCCGGTCGTGCCGGCCTTCCTCGAACCTGGCGAAGACCCCGACGACATGATCGTCAGCGCGTCGTTCGCCCCCCCTCATCCTCCAAGGCCTGCGCGGTCATGACGAACACCTCGTCGAGCAGCTCGCCTCCCACGCCCTGTCCCGTGGCGCGCAGCAACGACGGGTGCATGTGAGGCGCGACGCGGACGGCCGAATCATCACAGCGGCGACGGGGACGGGGACGGCGGTGACGGTGTGGACCAGGAGGACGACACGCAGGCGGCCGCCGAGTCCGCGCTGCTCCGCATCCCCGCGACCCCGCGACCATCGCCGCTTTCCTGCGCATCCGGGTCTACCGGCCGGAATCACTGGTGTGGCTCGAAGGGTTCCAGGCCCTGCGGCGGTGGCGTACGCAGAACCACATCACCAGCCTGTACGCGATCCCGTACACCGCCGAAACCCGAGCCGGCGCCACCACCACATACCCGCTCGGACGCTGGATCCACCAGCAACACCGCGCCCACCGGACCGGCGAACTCGAACCACACCGCAAGAAACAGCTCGACGACGAGGGCATGGTCTGGGAACCCGGCGAGGAAGCATGGGAGACCAAACTCCGGGCACTGGCCACCTACCGCCACGCCCACGGACACCTCGCACCCCGCCAGGACACCACCTGGCCCCCCGACGGCGAAAACACCGAACCCCTACCCATCGGCCAGATCATCACCAACCTCCGCCGCCCCCACGGCCTCGGCAAAGACGAGAAACGGGCCGAGCAGCGGGCGCAGCAGCTCACCGCTATCGATGCCGACTGGAACTGCCCGTGGCCGCTGGACTGGCAACGGCAGCACCGCGTCCTCGCCGACCTGGTCGACGCCGACGGCGTACTCCCCGCGATCCAGCCCGGCGTGCTCTTCGAAGGCGACGACATCGGACGGTGGCTTCAGCAGCAGGCGAACTCCTGGGCGCAGCTGTCCAAGGAGCAGCAGCAGCGGCTGTCCGAGCTGGGCGTGACACCCGCCGAGCACCCCACCAAGGCCCCGGCCCCGGCAGCCAACGGCGGCAAGAAGACCGCAGGGAAGGCACTAGCGGCGTTCCAGCGGGGCGTAGCAGCCCTCGCCCAGTACATCGCCCGCGAAGGCCACCACCGCGTCCCCCGCGGCCACGCGGAGGAGATCGCGATTGAGGGCGAGACCGCGCCAGTGGTCGTGAAGCTCGGCGTATGGATCACCAACACCAAAACCCGCCGCGACTGTGAGGATGTTCGGGTACTGCTCCGAGCGGTGGCCTGACTCGCGCCGCGACTGGCCCTGTGCCTTGAGTTTGATCTGTCGGCCA
>NZ_JBITHR010000035.1:0-52743 GCF_044458185.1 Streptomyces sp. NPDC050485
GGACGGGTTGTTGAGCACTAACCCGGGATCGCGATACCGGCTTCAACCGGCCTCCGTAATCGGATCCACTCACCACGTGCGACTTCGTGTCGCACTCCGCAGCCTACGTCCAGTGCACGGCCGCCGTCGGGCGGCGGGGCGTGGACGGCGAGCAGGTCCTTCTCCTCGTCCCCGAGCCCCCGGAAGTCTTGCCCGCTGGTGTAGTGCTCGGACCAGTCGGTAGGGGTGATTGCCACGGATTGCTCCTCGTTCGTGAAAGGCAGGGTCGTGGTGGGGTGTCAGGCCAGGTCGACGGGGCCGTAGAGGGCGACCGGCTGCTTGGTCCGTAGCGCCCAGTACCGATCGCCGTACGACCAGTGCCTCTGGGTCCCGTAGTTGATCAGGCCTGCGACGGACAGCGCGTTGCTCAACGTGGCCCGGTTCGTGCGTGCCCGGTCGCTGAGATCGGGGGCATCGGTGTAGCAGGCGCCGTGGGACTCCTCCGGGGAGGGGTTGACCGGGGTGCCCATGTCCAACTCGTGGCCTAGGTAGTCGATCAGCGTCACGTCGACGGCCGCGCCGGCGGAGTGCGGCGCGATCTCCGGAGGCGAAACGAAGCGGCTGGCTGCCTCCCGGAGCTTGTCGGTATCCCAGTCCGGATGTGCGCGGGCCAGTTCCCCGGAGTAGTCCTCGAAGTTCCGCCTCTGCAGGACCGGCGGCCGAAAGCCCTCCATGAACAGCAGAAGCACACCGGTGGGCAGCAGCGACTGTGCATGCAAGAGCCGGGTAAGGACTCCCTGCCGGACGTGGGCCCAGGCCCCGGCCTCGTCGCGTTTGCGGTCATCGACCCGCAGGCCGTGCGCGCGGACATCGACCAGGCCCTCGCCGCAGTCCTGAAGGGGGATCTCGGCCATCCTCCGATCGGACATCAACACGATGCTGCTGGTGGTCATGCGTCACCCCAGGTGTCGACGTATGCGGCCACGCCGGTGCGGCGGGCTTCCTCCACGGCGCGCAGCCGCGCGAATTCGCGGGCCGGCATCAGGGCCTGCCACTGCTCAAGCGGCAGGACGCGGGCCTCGTCGTGCTCGCGCGCGTTGAGGGTGAGGCCCCGGATTTGCGCATCGGTGAGGCGCCCGCCGTCGAAGACGAGCTGCAGAGTGCTGTACGGACGCTGTGCCCGGGGCTGTCCGTACACGGTGGCCAGCAGCCGGGGCGGCCCCACAGCCGTCAGGCCGCTCTCTTCACGGCACTCACGTACCACCGCGCCCCAGGGCCGCTCACCCAGATCCATTGCGCCGCCGATCATGTGCCAGGGGTGGCCGGGGGAGTAGACGGAGTGCAGCTGGAGCGGCCGGTCGTCCTCGTCGGTGACGTAGAGGCACACGAACGCGGCCGCCCGGGGCAGTGAGTCGGCGTACTGCTGCGGCGGCACCCACGTCGAGTCCGGCTGCGCACCGCCCGCGGCAACGGCGGGTTGGCTGTGGCGGGTCATCCGCATCAGTGCCGGGTTGCCGCTGAAGCCGAACTCCCGGTACAGGGGCGCGGCTTCCGTGCTGGTGTGCAGTTCGAACAGAGTCACGTGCTCGATGACAGCGAGGTGGTCGAGGAGGGTGTCCAGGACGGCTCGGGCGTAGCCGCGGCGCCGGTACTCGGGCTGGGTGGCGACCATTTGCACGCGGGCGGCCAGGCCGTGAGGGTAGGCCGGCGCCGCCAGGACGGGGTGGATGAGGCCGAGAGCGCAGGCGGCCAGCGCGCCGGTGGGGGAGTCGATGACGAACGCGCGCGCGTCGCCGTCGGGCACCAGCCGGGCAGCCAGCTCGTCCGCGCACCGCCGGATCCACTCGCCGCTGAGAGGCGTGGACAGGATGTGCTCGGAGCGCAGCTGGATGATGGCGCCGGCGTCCTCGGGCATGGCCGCACGCACCGGTGATGCCTCGACGGCGGTCTGCGATCCCTGCTGTGCGGCGGAATCAGTGTTCACCGGGTTCCTCCTGCGTCAAGCGCGGTGTCTCGTGTTCGGCCCGCAGCCGGGCCAGCGTGCGGTGGCCGCGTTCCACGAGCTCGGGATCACAGTGGGCCGTGCCGAACGCGACTGCGCTCACCGCGTCCAGGGCGGAGTCGATGACCAGCCGGGTTTCCTCCGCTCCGGTCAAGGGCCTGCCGTAGCCAGCCATGAATGCCTCGTACAGGTCCGCGCGGCCGTTCCAGGCGTCGGACAGGCGCACCAAGTCTCTGACCGCCGGACCGGGTTCGCTGCGTTCGAGGTCGATGACGGCCAGGTGGCTGCCTGCGTCGCCCCGGCCTCCTGTGGGCTGGCCGCTGAAGAGGATGTTGCGGAGCTGGAAGTCGCCGTGGGTCTCCACCCAGGGCAGCGGGTCCAGGCGCTCGGCCTGCCGGACCAGAGCGCGCACGAATTCCGCGTCGCCCGCCGCCAGTTGCTGGCGGGCGGCAGCCAGGTGCCGGTCCGCCTTGTGGACGGCCGGGCCGCTCCCGTTGGGGGCAGGCCGTGCGGGGAAGGACTGATGGATCCGGCGGGCCAGGGCAACGATCTGGTGGAAGCAGGCGCGCTCCTGTTCGGGATCAAGGACGTGACCGTGCAGTGGACGGCCAGGCACTGCGGTGGTGATCACCGCGCGCAGTGCCTCGTCGGCCGCCAACAGGCGTGGTGCGGCCGCACCGAGGACTGGGGCCCACGTCCTCAGCCCTCGTACCTCTCTTTGATGGAATCTGTCGTTCTGGTGTTGCTTGAGGTACCAGGTGCCGCCCGTGACTCCCTTCACCCGCCAGACGCGACTGGTGGCCCGCGGCCTGGACGTGTCGGTGATCTCGGCGAGCGAGCCGACGGTCTGCTCGGCGAAAGCACGCAGCTCCGGGTCGAGGGCGAGGACACCGGAGCGGGCCTCCGTACCGGGCAGCAGCCGCAGGCGGCCGGGCGCGTCAGGCCGGTAGACGATGGTGTCCTCGGGCTCCTGGAAGTGGAGCGCAAGGCGGCAGCCGGCCCGGTAGGCCTCCAACCCGGCCCAGCAGTAGGCGACCATGTCGGTGGGCAGCGCATCGAGGAGAAACCAGTCCATCTGGCTGCACAGGCCGCGCTCGCGCCGGTACGGCGTGCCGGCGTACCGGGTCACCGGGAAAAACGCGCCGATCCGGGCCCGCCCCTGGGGGTTGCGGTGGTGGACGACGACGGCATCCCATACGTCTTTCGGGTCGATCCGGACGCCGGTCTCCTCGTCCGCTTCGCGGATCAGGGCCGTGACCAAGTCCTCGTGCGGACCGTCCAGGTGGCCCGAGGGCAGGTGGAGCAGGCCGGTGGCGTAGACGTCACCGGCCCGGCGGGACAGCAGGACCTCGCGCCCCGCGGGTGTGGAGCGAAGGAGGATGAGGTGGACGTCGATGGGCACCTCATACCGCGGTGCGGTCGGCGAAGGAATGGCGGCGGTGCTGGTCACGGTCGGGCGCCCTCCGCACTATCGTGCCCCGCCGCGCCCTGACTGGGTGGCAATCTCTCTTCTGTATGGGCGAGTTGTTGCTGATGAAGGCGGACGGCCTCGGCCGCCCAGGGGGAGGTGCGCAGCACGCCGAGGGTCTCGGCGGGGAAGAATCGCAGCAGGACACCCTCGGTCAGGCGCAGCGCCTCCGGATCTCCGTCCCAGTGGGCGAGGAAAATCTGGATGCGCCCCTTGCCGGTGAGGCCGCCGTCGGGTCCGGTGCCCGGCAGCAGCGCGAACGGCGTCACCTGATCGAAGACGAGGCCGGCTTCCTCGGCCAGCTCTCGCAGCAGCGTCTCGCGAGGGCTTTCCCCTTCCTCGGGTGTGCCGCTGAGCAGGGAGAACACGCCGGGGTCGCAGATGAGGCCCGGCTTGTAGTCGCGGAGATGGAGCAGATAGTCGCCCGCAGAATTGACGATGAGCGCTGCGGCACCGGTCGGACGGGCAGCCTGGTCAGTCATGACGTCACCACCAACGAATCGGGGAACAAGGAAGCCGGGGAGTAGCAGCCGTTTGCTGCGCATGGTCGGAACGGATCACGGACCGGCCTCCCTGGGGCGGTCGTCAGGGAGCGGGGCCGGAATCGGCAGGGTCCGCACGGTGCGCAGCGGGGAGCGAGCGAACACGGCGACCGGGACGATCAGCAGGAGTGCACCGATCGTGAGGGTGGTGCGGAGCCCGAGCCAGGTGCCCAGGACACCCGCGACGGCAGCGGCAAGTGGACGCGAACCACCAGTGAGCCAGGTGGAGACGGCCTGCATCCGGGATTGGAGGCCAGCCTGGGTGATCATCTGCCGGATCGAGCGCTGGGTGGTGCCGGCCGCGCTCGCACACGCCAGCTGGACCACCAACGCCGCACCGATGAACAGCTGCCAGCCCAGGCCCGGGCCCGCGAGGAGCAGCGGCACTTGGACCAGCGGCGTCACGGCGAGCGCGGTCACCATCATCGGGCCGGGGCCGAACCGGCGGGACCAACGTGGCGCGAGAAGCGCCCCGGCGCAGCTGCCGATCCCGCCCATGCCCATGACCCCGCCGAGCGCGGTGGCGCTCATGTGAAGTTCGCGCAGCAGGAACAGGGCCCACAGGGTGTTCATCACGGCCAGGGCGACGCTCATGGTCGCGTTGGTCAGGGTCAGGGTGCGCAGCGTCGGATTGCCGAACACGTAGGTGAGACCTTCGCGAATCTGGGAGGTGGTGGAGCCTTGGGGCGGGGACGGTTCTGGTTCGGGCAGCCGGATCCGGGCGATGCACCAGGCGCTCACCAGGTAGGACAGCGCGTCGGCGGTCAGCGCCCGGGCGGCGCCGAGTGCCCCGACAAGCATTGCTCCGAGGTTGGCGCCGGCGGTGGCGGCGACCGAGAAGAGCCCGCCGATCCGGGAGTTGCTCTGCTGGATCAGTGACCGGTCCACCAGAGACGGCAGGTAGCTGATGGCGGCCGCGTCGTGGAGCAGCGCCGCGACCGCGTCCACCATCACCACGGCCATCAGCTGCCCCATGGTCAGGACATGGAGTGCGGCGGCGACGGGGAGGGTGGCCAGGGCCAGGGCGCACACCAGATCGCCGGTGATCATGAGGGGTCGTTTGCGGAGCCGGTCGCCGAGCGCGCCCGCGTGCAGCGCGAACAGCGCAGTGGGCAGTTGTGCGAGCACGGCCAGGGCCGCGACCTGACCAGTGGTGGCGTCCAGTTCCACCACCGCGAGGAGGGGGACGGCGACGCCGCTCACCGAGGTGCCGGCCACGCTCGCGGTCTCGCCCAGGAGATAGAGACGGAATGGCCGGTGGCGCCACAGCAGCCCCCCGGACGCGGTAGCCACTTCCGCCCGCGCCATCGGGACAGGGCTATTCGAAGCAGTCACGCAGCACCCCCTCCGCCTCGTCGAGCCGGCCGATGAGCTGGCCGACGGCCCGGTAGCGGGCGTGCGCGTAGGCCTCAAGGCCCGGCGTGAACGTGTCCGGCGCCTCCAGCGGCACCGACAGCGGATAGGTACTGCATGCCGTGTAGACGGCGGCGAGCCGCGGCACGCTGATCAACTCGGCGGTGGGCAACGCCGGATACGCCGCGCGGTAGGCGGACAGCAGTCGGGCCAGACCCTGCGGCCACTGCGGGTCGCCGAGCACGGTGCGCGGGTCGCAGCCGATCCGCGAGAGTTCCCACGCCGCCGACCTGGGCCGCGGTGGCCGGAAGTCGACCAGCGCCGCCACCCGGGGCCGGGTGGCGTGCAGCAGGACATTCGGTGCGGCGAGGTCCCCGTGGACCACCTGTGCGGTCATCTCCGGGGGCAGGCCCGAGGCCACGGCCGCGATCTGCGGCAGCGCCGCCAGCCGCTCCCGGGCCGTCTCCAGCGCCCACCGCTCGAACACGCCACCACCGGGGCGGGTCTCGTAGGCATCCACGAGGGCCCGTAGCCCGTGCTCGGCGGCGCCCATGCCGCACACCTCGGCGGTCGGCACCAGATGAGGGACGGTCTCAGGGTGCTGGGCGAGCGCGTGGTGCAGCCGTCCGACGGCGGTGCCCACTGCCGGCCAGAGCGGTCCGGCCAGGCAGCCCTCGGCCGTGCGGACGCCGGCCACGTACTGCTGCACCGACAGCGCGGCCCCGTTCTCACGGGCGAGCAGGTCACCGTCGAGTGTGGGGCGGACGGCGGGAACGGGCAGGCGGGCAGCGCGGGCGAACTCCGCCAGCTCCAGTGCTGTCCGCTCCCGCTCCAACTCCCGCTCCCCGGCGTTGGGGTAGACCTTGACGAACCAGTCCATGCCCGTCTCGTCGGTGACCAGGAGATTGCGGGTGACGGTGCCGCACGGGCCGTTGGCGACGCGGCGTGGCACAAGGCCGTAGGCACGGGCGAGGAGCGCGGCGGTCAGCGGAGCCGCCGCCTCGGCCGCGCGACGGCTCACCGCTCCTCCCTCTCCTGAGGACGCCAGAGACATCGACGGGGGCCTTTCGTCGGGGAGCGACCACAACGGCGGGGTACAAGCTGGACGGCGGGTCATCCGACCTCCGCCTGGGCCGGATCGGATGCGGGGGAGCTGCGGTAGCCCTGGGCCTGCAACTCGAACATTTCTGCGTACTCGCCTCGCAGGGCGATGAGCTCGTGATGCGTGCCCGACTCGATGATCTTGCCTTTGCGGAAGACATAGATCTGATCGCATTCGATGACGCTGGCCAGCCGGTGGGAGATCAGCACAGTGATCCGGCCGGGCCGCTTCTCGCCACGCACCACAGCCTGGTAGACGGCGTGTTCGGCGCGGGCGTCCATGCTGGCGGTCGGCTCGTCCAGCAGCAGTACCGGCGCGTCCTTGTAGATGCCGCGGCCGACCGCGATCTTCGCCCACTGCCCGGCGGACAGCTCCTGCCCGTCGCGGAACCTCTTGGACAGCAGCGCCTGCCAGCGGGACGGCAATTCGGCGATCACCTGGTCGGCGCCGGACGCGCGGGCGGCGGCCAGCGCCTGGGCAGGCTCAGCCTCGGTGAGGGTGCCCCGGGAGATCGTCAGGTTCGCGAGCGCGGAGAACGGGAACCGGACCGGCTCCTGCAGCACCATGCCTACCTGTCGCTGGAGCGACTCCCCGTCCAGCTCGCGGACGTCCACCCCGTCCCAGCAGATGCTCCCCTCACTCGGGTCGTACAGCCCGGCCAGCAGCTTCGAACAGGTGGACTTTCCGCTTCCGTTGGCGCCGACCAGGGCCACCGTGGTCCCGGCGCGCAGCGTCATCGTGACCCCGTCCAGGGCCGGGGCGTCCTTGCCCGGGTAGGTGTAGGACACGTTGTGCAGCGTGATCTCCTCAACGCCGTCCGGCGCCGGCTGCCCGGTGCGGCGCGGCAGCAGGTCCCGGCAACGCTGCTGAAACTTCAGCAAATCGTCGACCCACATGGCGTGCTCGTACACCAGATGCGCGACGTCGACGACGCGGGTCATCGCGCCGTGACCGGACTGGATGGCGAGTACCGCGCCAGCGCCGGTGGCCAGCGGGACCCAGCCGCGGATCAGCATCCACCCCAGCACGACATAGGTGATCGCGGTGCCGACGCCGCCCGCCGCCCGCCCGAACAGCGACAGTCGGGCCGAGGACAGGCTGAGCCGGGTGTCCTCGTCCGCGATCTTCTGAGTGAGCCGGTGGTGCTCCTCCAGCAGCGGGCGCTGCGCGGTGTCCGAGCGCAGTTCGGCGGCGGCATCGCGGTCCAGCAGCAGCCAGGAGAACACATTCACCCGGCGCTGCAGCGCGTTCCACCGCTGATAGGAGTGGAAGCGGGCGCGGGCGGAGCGCACGGCGGCGATCCCGACCGGCACCACCGACAACGGCATCAGCAGCAGAAGGACAGGGTGGAGCACGGTCAGCACACCAGCCGTGCCCACCAGCCCGAGCACCGCGGACGCCAGCGAGATCACCTGGGCGACAATTTGCCGCGCGTAAAAGAGGCCGCGATCCCGCCCGCGATAGGCGTCGTCGTGCCAGTCCGCGTTGTCCACGACCTCCAAGCGCACATGAGAGGTGAGATGGAGGAACTCGGTCTCCAGCGCGGTGCGGATGCGCGGGGTGAGATGAGCCTGGGTGATGGATACCCCGTATTCGAGGACCGCTCGAACCGACAGCAGGGCAACGACGATAAGGAGTTGGGGGACGGCGGCGCGGACCCGGTCGGGCGTGGGAGCCTGGGCGAACATCTCACGGGCCACGCCGACCGTCGCGATCAGTCCGAACGCCTGCATGGCCGCCGAGGCGAGCTGCAGCATGACCGTCAGGCACGTCGCCCACGGGCTGACCTGCCAAGCCAGTCGGCCGACCTGCCGCATGATCTGGGGCAGGCGCGCCAGGATCTGGCGCACCGTGGCCTGGGCGGCGGCGCCGTCGTAGATCGACCAGTACGCCTCCTCGAGCTGGGCGGCGATGTCCCCGTCGCCGTCCAGGTCGGAGGCGATGACCGCGGGCGGCAGCCCGAGCTCCTCCTCGCGCGGATGCGGCACCCTGGCGGGAGAGTCCTGCGGGGGCGGGGTGGTCTCGCTCATGACCACCTCCCGCGGGCGAGTCCGCCGGGGGTCAGGGCGCCGGTCGGCAGATGCCACTCCAGTACGGCACCGCCCAGGCCGGACAGCACGTGCTGGGCACCGCTCGTGGAGATGTCCAGGCGATAGGAGGACGGCTGGCCCGCCCACACCCAACGGGCGTGCGCGGCCTCCACCTCGGCCCAGATCTCGCGCGGACCGCCCGACTCGGTGCGCCAGGTGCCCGACGGCCCCGGCCGCACCACCACCCACGACTCCTCGTCCGGCGCCAGCAGTGTCAACTGGCCCTGCCCGCCCGTGCGCACCAGCCCGGGGACGAGGTAGTTCGCAGCCGTCCAGAAGCCGTACGCAGTGCGTGGCGGCGGCGCCAGCGTCGTCACGCCCTCCCGGCCGTGCGCGCCGCTGATCTGCGCGCGCAGTATCCGGGCGTTGAGCCACTCCAGTCCGTGCACGGGACGATGCCCCTCGGCCACGCCGTGCAGCAGGGCCTCGATCCTGCCGCCCGGTGTCCGGGTCACCTCGGCCAGCGCGGGCCAGCTCGGCGTGCTCGTGCTGATCGTCACCAACAGCCGCCCGCCGGGCGCCAGATGCTCCAGCCACGCGGTGGGCACACATGGCAGGGCGAACCCGCCCAGGGCCCGGTCGACCGGCTCGTCGAGCGGCCACGGGGCCAGCGCATCCCCGGCCACCACGCGCGGCTGGTAGCCGAGATCGCCGAGCCGTTCCTCCAGCCCCGCACACAAGTGGGGGTCATGTTCGAGGAGGGTGACCTGCTCGGGGCCGCACACGGCGCACGCCAGCGCCCCGGTGACTCCCGCTCCCGCCCCCAGGTCCAAGAACCGCAGCCCCGGTGCCAGGCCGAGCCGGCCGAGCATCGCGGTGGTCATGGACAGGGTGCTGGACAGGCCCGTGATCCGGCCCCCGGTGACCGTCCCCCGCCGTTGCGCACTCAGCGTCTCGCCGTTGCGCTGGATGCGGATGCTGCCGCCACCGTAGAGGGTGGCCAGCCACTCCTCGCGGTCGTCCGGATGGGAGCCGTCCAGCAGCTGCCAGGTGCCCGGCTCCTCCCCGTCCGGGTTGCGCCGCACATAGCCGCGCGGGATCAGCACCTCCAACGGCAGCGCCAGCAGCGCGTTACGGACCTCGGGGGCCAGCGGGGCACCGGTGTCGAGGGCGGCGACCATCGCCCGGCGCGCGGCAACGGTCTCAGCATCGTGCGGGTCGGCGGCCTGAGCAGGGGGAGCGGAGCAGGGAGGGGCCTCGGCGCAGCGGGCGGGGGTGGCGGGGTGGTGCACGGGGAGCCTCCAGTGGAACGGGATCGTCAAACGGGCCGGGCCAGCAGGTGGTTCAGAAGGTCAGGCGCTCACCCCCGGCAGCACGGCGCCCTGACCGACGGCCGGCGACTTGGGACGGTGGAGTGCGCCGGCCGCCGCCGGTTTCGCTCTGCGGCACCTCATGGCCGCGGCTGCTCGCTCATCGGCGGGACGCTGATCCGCGCGGAGAGCGAGCCGGTGACGAAATGCTGCAGCAGCGCCGCAGTGGCCGGGTGGCAGTCGGCAGGCGGCTCGCCCGGATCCGCCCACACCAGTGCGGTGTGCCGGTCGGGCTCCGCGTTGTACGGCTCGCCGCGCCAGCGCTGCGCGGTGAACAGCAGCACGATGCTTCGCTCAAAGCTGCCGACCTGCAGCTGCCCGGACCAGCACGGCTGAAGGTCGTCCGGCTCGATCTGCACGCCGACTTCTTCCAACACCTCGCGGCGCGCGCCGTCGTCGTACCACTCGCCGTATTCCAGGCGACCACCGACCAGAGTGAGCTGCCCGTGGTACTTGGGCGCCGCCCGGCGCAGTAGCAGCACCCGGCCGTCCGGCCTGTGCAGCGCGGTCACGAGATCCACTTCGCTCCGGTAGATCCCGCTCATGCGTTGGCCCCCAACCGGCCCCCGTAGACGTCCGCCCCGTCGCGGCCCGGCCTGCCAATGTGTGGGCGGGCAGCACTCCGAGACTGCAGCTCGCCGGGAAGGACACCGACGGGCTGTGCGAGGAGCACCTGCTGCTGTTCGGATTTCCGCTGCGTGGTGGTGTGGTGCGCGCGCAGATGCATGACGCCTCCTCGTTGACGCAATTCTCGGACAGGTGCTCGGGATAACGGCCCTCGTCGGCACGCGTTCGGGTTGGGAGCGGGCGAACTCTTCGAGCGGATGTACGGATGTCGTCTCCGGGGCGTGTGTGGCCTTGGGCGCGGGCTGTTCGATCACACGGATGGGTATCCGGGCAGGCATCACACACGATCTGGGGATTGCCCGGCACCGTGTACGGGTGCTGTGACGACTGGTGTGCCGGCGCGGCGCACTTAAAGCCCGCGGGTCACAACGGCGGGCTTGCCACCGGGCCGTTCTCCGCCCGGCGGCTCGGCTCGGGTCATATGGGGAGCCCGATTCCGCGCCTTGAGTACCGGGGCCGGGGCTCTTGTCGGCCCTCGTTGGAGGGGCGAGGGGAAGCCTGGTCATCGTGATCTCCGCACATGAGGGATGGCGGTGGAGCACTGCGCGCCAGCGCATCGATGAGCGTGAGGCGTATACGAGCGTTCATCGGCGCATCCGAGTCAGGTCAAGGGCGTCAGCCAGCGGTCTCGCTAGAACAACTTCCGGCTGCTCCCTGCGGGGATGAGGGATTGGCAGGGTGGTGCAGGATCGAGCCGACGCCGTCATCGCTGCTGCCGTACGTGACGCCGCGGACGATGGCGACCGGTACTCCCCGGCCGCGCTGGCCGAGCACGATTCCCGCCGTCGCGGCCACCATGTCGGTGAAGGTCTCTTCCTGCCGTTTGCCGTTGGGGGCTTCGGTGATGCGGAGTGGGCTGATCCCGGCTGAGCCGATCGCGATGACGGTGGCGCCGCGCCGGTCGGGTCGACCGTCGCTATCGGCGATGACGACGGCGACGGGTACACCGGCTGTGGCAGTGAGTTCGTCGCGGAGTCGGCGGGCTGAGGCGTCGGGGTCGGCGGGCAGTAGCCAGGCGCCTCCGGGTTCGGCGCGGTCGACTCCGGCGCTGGTGAGCTGGTGGCCGAGCCGATGGCGGGCGATGATCGGCCCCCGGTCGGTGGTCAGGAAGTGGCTGGTGGATTCATCGAGGATGAGCTGGACCAGTTCGGCGGGCTTGCCGGTCTTGGCGGACAAGTCGACAGCTTCGCTGCTGGGGGTCACGGTGGCGAGGTCGACGTGTTGGCTCTCGCTGATGGAGACGACCTTGGATGCGATCACCAGGATGTCGCCGGGTTGGAGCTGGGTGTTCTGTTCGCTGAGGGTGCGGATGATGGTATCGGCTAGGGGCGCGCCTTCCTTGATCTCGGGGAAGGGTTCGATGGAGTGGACGCTGAACGCGCTGGTGGTCATGGATTCGGCTCCTGGCGGTGGAGGGTGCGTGCGATGCAGCGGTCGGTAGTGGCGTGAGCCTGGGCCAGTTGGCCGGGGCGGCCGGGCAGGGGCTGGGGGCGGGCTTTGATGACAACGTGGCTGGGCCTGCGAGATCGGGCTCCGGAGACTTGGCGAGGAGGCGGGCGTTCACCACACGACCATCGGCCGCATCCTCCCGAGGCCAAGTCCTCCCCGACATCGGCACGTTGGCTCGTCTTGAGGTAGCCCTCGGCACCACTCTCTGGCCCGTGTAAATCGAGGCCCAGCAGCTGAGGTGATCGCTGCGCTGTAGCTGATACCGCCCCACGCTCGTCTGCACCCACCGGACGTTCCTCAAGACACCTCCACGCGTTCCCCGGTCAATTCCTGCACCCTGCTTGACCAGCGAGAACTGAATTCTCCTCAAGGCCCGCTGGGGGCCGGTGGCCAGCCAGGTAGCGATCCCGAGCGCGGTAGACCTTGGCGAAGTACCGACGGCCCGTCTGGTCCACGATGGCGTAGTTGTCCGTCGAGGTGCCCTGCGGGATTCGCGTTACTTCTTCCGGGTGCAGTCCGTACGCGAGCACCAGCGTGCCGGTGACCGCCATGATCTGCTCCTGCGCAACCGGCTCACGCGCTGATGGCTCCACGTCACACCCCTTCCGGCACTGCATCGGTCGCACGCTGCTCAACAGGGCATTCCGGCAAGGCGTCACGTCCGGGCCACCGGACAACCCCCGGTGGCTAGGGGCGAATGAGGACAGGGACGACGCCCTGGCACGTCGAACTGCCGGTATCTCTTGACCACTTGGGAGCTGATCACCAGCCTGCCCTGCCGTCATCTGTTCGGGCCAGATGCATGGGGGCTCATAGCGAGGGTCATTCAGTTCCGCCTTCCACCACGCGGCAGGCAGCCTCAAATCCGGGCATATCTGGGCTAATTTCTTGTAGGCGGGTCGTCTCTTCTTGGAAATGACCCCCGATATGAGCCCGTGGGCAGCTGGACTTCCCGTTCGGACAAATGTGACGGTGAGAGCGGGGCTGACGAGAGCCGTGCTTCCGCCCCACTTCTCTCCAGATTCCCCCGGGCCCGCTGCCTCGTCGCTGTGCTGCCACCACGGCGAGCCGAGCCGGCACCCTGTCCTTCGCGATGAGAGCGAGCCCCGTCGTGACCGCTTCACACCTGCCCCGGCGACGCCTGGTCGCCGGATGGGACGAACACCCTCTCGGCGTTGGTTGCCGGCCCATCGGGGGGCCGGCAACCAACCTGGGCCACGCCGCAGGATGGGCCTCCGTGGACGACGACTGCGCGGTCGATGCCCTCCTGCGCGCCCGCGAAGAGGGAGCAACTGTCTTCGACACCTCGGACGTCTACGGTCTCGGGCACTCCCAGAGGCTGTTGGGCCGCATGCTTGCCCAGGTGCCCCGCGAGAGCGTCAGCATCACTAGCACGGTCGGAGCCTTCAGGGGCACCAGCGTCAACGCCTACAGCTCCCTGAACCTGCACGGACAAGTGGAGCAGAGCCTTGAGAACCTCGGCGTGGAATCGCTGGATGTCCTGACGCTGCACCACACCGACTTCGGCCCTCGCGACCAGTACCTCCAAGAGGCACGGGAGACACTGGAGGCCCTGCGTGACCTCGGCAGGGTCAAGGCGCTCGGGATGAGGGCGCCGAACCGGCTGGCGGCAGGTACCGCAGCCTCGGGCGACCGCAACCAGGTAAGCGCGGCTCGGTTCGCTTTGCTCGTCCAACAGTTCAGCCCCAAGGTCATCACCACCCCCTTCAACCCCCTCAGCCAGCCACCCGAACCCGAGGCCGCCGACAGCGAAGAGGACGAGGACATCTTCAGCTTCGCCCGTCGCCACGGCGTCGTCACCATGATCACCGAGCCTCTGAGCCTGGGCCTGCTCGCCGGCAAGTACAGTCCGGGCACGGCCTTCGGCCCCGGAGACGTCCGCTCCCGCCTCACCGCGCCGGTCCTGGACGCCGTCCACCGAGGCCTACAGCCCCTGCGAGACAGGTTCGGACCCACCCCGCAAGACCTCGCCCGGGTCGCCCTCCACTACTGCCTCCGACGCTGCCCAGACTCGATCGTTCTGACCGGATTCACCAGTCCACAGCAGGTGGCCCTGAACTACCAGGGCCTCAAGACCGCGCTGAGCGAACCGGACTACGAGTTCGTCGACGCCGCCTACGCGGGCATACGCACCGAGCTGGAGGAGGTCGGCCAGCCCCGCTCCAGCGAGGCGGCGTCCGTGCCGTGCATCCCCGGGGCAGGCCAGCCTGCCCACGTCCCCGAGGAGCGATGACGCCTCGTGCGCGCCGCAAAGGGGGAGACCCCATGAACCCAGACAGCACCTACTGGATGAAATACGCCATCGGCCTCGCACAACAGACGCCACAGCCAGGCCGGCGGGTCGGCGCCGCGCTCGTCTCCGAACACGGCCGGCTGATCTGCTCCGCCTTCGAGGGCGAAGTGCACGGCGCGTCCTGGATCCGCATTCTGCGGCGCAGGGTCCACGAACTGGGAGTATCCAGCGCACACGGCGTCTACCTGACGATCAACACCCTGTCGGCGGACCGGTCGTTCGAGCTGGCCGAGCTCCTGGAGGACGTGCGGATCGGCAAGGTGTACATCGGTCTGCCGGACCCCGCGCTGACGAGCTACCTCGGTGGCGATCCCGTCACCGAGCGAGGCCGCGTACTCCGCTTCCCCGACGATCTGCAGCGCGAGATCCTGGAGCAGAACCGAGACCTCTACGCGGCGAGCGAGCAGAGCATCGAGTGCAACCCCCACTACTCCACCCATCGCATCAGCGAAGCCGTCGCCACCAGGCTGAGGTCGATGGGATTCGAGCTGACCAGGGGGGATGTCAACGCGAACAGGGGGAGGGCTGCGCTCGCCTCTCGCATCTGCCAGAGGTACGGGATCGAGTACGAAGAGGCCGATCGCGCCGTGGGCGACGCACTGGCCGAAGCGTTCGAGGCGAAGTACGGCACCTATGACTACGCGTACGACGCTCGCGCCGCCAACGTGGGCTGGGCCGACGACTTCATGTCGGTGTATCGGAGGTCGTCCACAAGGACTCTGCCCGCCGTCAACATCCTCAACGTCGGCGTCGGTGCCGGCCACGAAGCAGCAGTTCTGTTCTCCGGCTGCCCGCGGATCACCTTTGCCGATATCGCGGAGAGCGGCCTTGCAAACATAAGCGGACGCATTCCTTCGGCGAGAACTGTCGTCTCCAGCGCTGAAAATCTGTCCGTCCTGCCGGATGACAGTTTCGATCTGTATGTCTCATTGAGGACGTACAACTCGTCGTTCTTCGACACGTCCGCAGCCGCCTCGGAGGCGCACAGAGTTCTGAAGCCCGGTGCGGTGACTATCATCTCTGTGGCCAACGGATTTCTGTATACTCAGCGGGGCTTCGTCGTGCCGGGACTGATCATTCCCGGCACTGAATTCGTCGACCTCTACCGTGGGATGGAAACAGCGAACCTGATCGGCGAGGGGCTCGAGTCTGCTGGATTTAAGGATCCCCGCATGTTTCCAACAAGTACCGAGATTTACCTGTCGGCTGTCGCCGTCTAACGCTCCCACTGGCCTCCGGCCGGCTGCGGTCGCGGCGCCCCGTCAGTGCTGCGGGAAGGCTGGATCGCAGACCGCCGGGGGCGACCGGACGGCCCAGAGGGACCAGCGCGAAGGAAGGACTTCTGCAATGAACGGGCGAACGACTGTTGCCGATCGGATCCTGCAGTTCAACGAGGGACTCGCGGAGACGACACTCGAACTGCCTCCCGGATTCAGGGTCGTCAACCCGTTCAACGGCCCCCAGCAGGAGCGCGTCCGCGAGGTGACGGCCGGGTTCTACCACAAGTACTACGACGACGACAGGCCCCGCCGTCTGGTCCTGGGGAGCTCGCCTGCCCGGCGGGGCACAGCCGTGACCGGGGTCCCGTTCGAAGACGCCAAACTCCTCGAAAGCGACACGGGAGTCGACGTCGCCGACGGCTATGCGGTGAGCAGGCCCTCCGCCGGGTTCCTGCACGACGTCATCGCGCGCTACGGGGGCCGGACAAGGTTCTACGCCGACTTCATCATGAGCTTTGTGTGCCCTCTCGGCCTGGTGAGAACGAACCCTCAGGGACGAGAGGTCAACTGCAACTTCTATGAGAATAAGAAGCTGCTGGAGTACCTCGACTCCTTCCTCGTGGACACCCTGGAGCGCCAGCTGGCATTCGGAATTGACACGTCGGTGTGCTGCTGCATCGGTAGCGGTGAGAACTTCAAATTCCTCACGAAGGTGAACGAGGGCCAGCGCTTCTTCAAAAAGATCGTGCCCTTGGAGCACCCGCGCTTCATCACGCAATACAACGGCGGGAGAAGGGAAGAATTCGCCGAGAAGTACCTCAGCGCTCTGCGCGAAGAAGGCGATTAGCCGCGGCGCCCTCCGCAGTACATTCCTCGGCTGACTTCCCGAAGGCCGAGGGCTCCCAACGCGCTGGATCGAGAAGAAGGAGAACAGCACAGTGGTGACAGAAGGCAGGGTCTTGGTCCACTTCGGCTCGGAACGCGTCAGCGTCTACCGCTTCCAGAGCGGAGAGCTGAGGCTGCTCACCAGGGAGCGGCTTCCGTTCGGAGCCAGCCTGGCCGGCGAGACGCTGGCGGACAGCGTTGGCGAGTTCTGCGCCGGGCTCAAGGAGTTCACCGAGGTCGTTGACAACAAGAGCACGCGAGTGCACGCCACCGGGGTCTTCCAGCAGCTCCCGCAGCCGGAAGCGGCCGCGCTGGTCAACAGCGTCTACGTCGACACGGGCCTCTACTTCAACATCGTGGGGCCCGAGCTGGAGCGGTTCTACCTGGACACAGGCATGTCCGCAGGCGGTTCGAACGACATGGTGGAAGGCCTGATCCGGCGGGAGTTCCGGACGGCTGTCGTCTGCGGCAGCTTCCAGCAGTCCCTGGGGTACATCGAGGGCACCATCGCCCAGCTGCGCGAAACCGGCACCGAGGTGCTCAGCCCCCGCAGCACCAGGATCAAGCCGGAAACCGCGGGCACCGACTTCATCCTCTTCGACTACCAGGACTTGCTGAAGAACGAACGCGACACGTGGCGGCACAAGTACGTGCACATGGACGCGTTCCGGCAAGCCGACGCTGTCGTCGTGTGCAACCCGGGCGGTCGCGTCGGAAGCGGGACCATCTTCGAGCTCGGCTTCATGGCCGCGCTTTCCAAGAGGGTCATCTTCACGGAGGAGCCCCTGGGCGTGTCTGTCTCCTTCCCCTGCGAGGTGGGCCTGGGTTCCTGAGCCCACCCGCTGGGGGCTGCCGCATCCCCGACCGCATCGCGTCTCGGTGAACGGCGCAGTCCCCGGAAGCAGGTCGCCTGCTCGTCCTCTCTTCTGTCCACCCCGATCCCGCTTCTCGGCTACGAAGATACGGAAAGGACCCTCGCCGGTGGAACACATCGACATAGTGCGCGACAGGCTGCGAGAGATCGTGGCGTCTGTCCTTGAGGTGGACAAGGAAGCCATCGAGCCCGGCGCCCTGTTCTACGAGGAGCTCGGCATGAGCTCCTTGGAGAAGGTCGAGGTCGCGGCCGCGGCCGAGCGCGAGTTCGGGGCCCTGTCCGCGCAGGAAGCGGCAGCTCTCACCAGCCTGGATGCCGCGGTGGCCGTGCTCGGCGAGCGGGCGAGGAGCCTGCAGGGTGTCGACCTGATCGACCGCCTGGTGGCGGGCCATGTCTCTGCCGGCCGGGGTGACCGGGCCAGCTATCTCGACCCCCAGGCCGGGGAGATCACCTACGCGGGCCTCCTGGAGGCGGCCCGCGGGTACGCGGGCGCCCTGCGGGCAGCAGGGGTACCCGAGGGCGCCCGTGGCCTGCTGGTCGCCGACGACTCCGTGGCGACCGTGGTCGCCGTCCTCGGCCTGTGGTGGCACGGCTGCGTCCCCGTGGTGATCAGCCCGGTGCTCACGGACGACGAAGTCCGCTACATCGCCGCAGACTGCGCCGCCGCGATGGTGCACCTGGACACGGCCTCCGTGCGGCAACGCGCCCTGGAGGAGCTGTTCGCCACGACCACCCGGTTCGCCGGCGCTGACGTCCGCGCTGCTCTGGCCACGGCCGAGACCGGCCCCGCGCACCGCCCGCAGGAAGCCGGGCCCCCGGTCGCGTGGAGCGCGGGGCGTGAGGCGCTCGTGCAGTACACCTCCGGAAGCACTGGCATGCCCAAGGGGGTGCGGCACTCGGCGGGCGCGATCGCGGCCATGGCCGACGGCATCGGCACGGTCCTGGGTCTGACGCCCGAGGACACCGTGCTGTCCAGCGCCCGGATGTCCTTCGGCTACGGCTTCGGCAGCTCCGTCCTGTGCCCCCTGGCGGCCGGCTCCCGCGTCGCACTCATCCGCGGCACCGTCGACGTCCACTCACTCGCCGCCGCGATGCAACGCCACCGGCCCACCGTGCTGTTCTCCGTCCCACGGCTGTACGCGGCGCTGCTGAACGCCTCCGGGACCATGTTCGCCACCGACTGCGTCGACTCCGTGCGGCTGTGCGTAGTGGCGGGCGAGAATCTCCCGGGCCGGCTCAGCGAGAGGATCCGCACCGCCTTCCAGGCCGAGCTGCTCAATGGCCTCGGCGCTACCGAGGTCCTCTACATCGTCGTCGGCACACCACCGGGGAAGGAGCGGCCGGGCACCTTCGGCATCCCGGTGCCCGGGATCACGGCCACCGTCCGCGCCTCGGACGGCACGCCCGTTGCCGACGGCCAGGAGGGTCGGCTGCACATCGCCGGCCCGACGGTTGCCCTTGGCTACATCGGTCGCCCGGAGGCCGCAGCGGTCACCTTCGCCGACGGCGGTGCCTACACCGGCGACGTGGTGCGCCGTGCGCCGCACGGCACGTTCACCCATCTCTGCCGCGTCG
Organism: Streptomyces sp. NPDC050485; assembly: GCF_044458185.1. Classification (NCBI taxonomy): domain Bacteria; kingdom Bacillati; phylum Actinomycetota; class Actinomycetes; order Kitasatosporales; family Streptomycetaceae; genus Streptomyces; species Streptomyces sp. NPDC050485. The sequence goes on from NZ_JBITHR010000035.1 coordinate 18,791, forward strand.
ATGACGTGCTCAACCTGGGCGGGTACAAGGTCGTGCCGAGCGAGATCGAGGGCGTCCTGCGCCACGTGGAAGGGGTTCAGGACTGCGTGGTGGTCGGCGGCCGCGACGCCGACGGCCTGGAGCAGGCCGTGGCGTACCTGGTGGCCCAGCCGGGATCCGACGAGGCCGTGGTGCGGCGCGCGGTGACCGCCGCGATCCGTGGCGGCCTCGCCACCTACAAGCGCCCCGCCCGTCTGGAGTTCCTCGACGAGCTCCCCACCACGTCGACCGGCAAGCTGGCCGCCTTCGAGCTGAGGAAGGCGGCAGCCCAACCATGACCTGGGACATCACGGGCATGGCCGCCGTCGCCAACATCGGAGCCAGCCCCCAGGAGATCTTCACCGCGCTGTGCGCGGGCCAGGAGAGCCGCCAGCCCCTGAAGGCGTTCGACCCGGACAAGTACCGGGCGGCCTACGCCTACGAGATCGACGACCGGCCCGAGGGCGGCGACGTACCGCGGCGCGCCACCCGCTGGCTGACCACCGTCGTCCGCCAGGCGGCCGCCGACGCGGGACTGGGCGAGGACCTGTCACAGGTACCCGTGCTGGTCGGGACCACCATGCGTGAGCAGCGCAGCCTCGAACTGTGGTGGCGTGACGACGCGGAAGTCTCCCTCGAAGACCTGCACTTCGGCACCGCCCTGAAGGAGACCTTCGGCGCGTCCACCACGTACACCTTCGCCAACGCCTGCTCAGCCACGCTGTACGCGCTCGGCATGGCCACCGACATGATCGACCTCGGCATGGCCGACACAGTGATCGTCGCGGGCACCGACGCCGCCACCGAGAGCGGCTTCGGCACGCTCGACCGGGTACAGAACGACCTGCCCGACGCGCTGCGCCCCTTCGACGCCACCCACAAGGGCATGTTGATGGGCGAGGGCGCGGTCGCTGTCGTCGTCCAGCGCGCCGGCACCGGGAACAGGTCCGTGCATGCCCGGGTGCGCGGTGTGGGCATGAACTGCGACGCCCTCCACGCCACCGCGCCCGACCCCGACGGCATCACCCGCGCCGTGCGGGAGGCCTACAGCAGGGCGCGGGTGCGGGCCCGCGACATCGACCTGGTGATGCTGCACGGCAGCGGCACCGTCCGCAACGATCAGACGGAGGCGAGCGTCCTGCGTCACGTCTTCCAGGGCGCCGGAGAAGGTCCGCGGATGACCGCCGTCAAGGCGATGACCGGCCACACCCTGGGTGGCTCGGGACTGCTCAGCCTCGTCATGGCGGTGCTCGCCATGAACAACGGGACGGTGCCCCCGATCCTTGGGCTGACCGATCCGATCCCCGAGGCCGCAGGGCTGGGCCTGGTGCAAGGCAGCTCCGCCGACGGTGTCCTGACCATTGCTCAGGTCGACGCGTTCGGCTTCGGAGGGATCAACGCCGTCGCGATCGTGGAGGCAGCCCGGTGAACGCGATCAGCACCGCGCACGCAAGGAACCCGAGCGCCCGGCAGGTCGTCGTCACGGGCATCGGGCTGGCTCTCCCCGGAGTCGCCACGTACGGAGACCTCCTTGGACCGCTGCCGGCGGAGGGCGGCTTCGACCCTGCCACCGGACTCATAAGACGCGAGCTGCGCCACAAGGACCGTGCCTCGCGGCTGGCCCTGCGGGCCGCCGAATTCGCCCTCCACAACGCCGGTTTGGCCGACACCGACAACGCGTTCACGGGCGCGGGTGACGCGACCGCCGTCGTGGTCAGCACCAACCTGGGCAACGCGGACAGCATCTGCGAAGCCACCGACACCATCGCCACAGCAGGCGTCATGGGGCTCAGCCCCCTGGGCCTGCCCCAGACGTCAAGCAATGTCATCGCCGGCTGGGTGGCTATCCGCTACGGGTTGCGCGGCCCCAACCTCACCGTCTGCAACGGCGTCACGAGCGGTCTGGACGCCCTGGCCTGGGCCCGGAACCTCATCGTGGCCGGACGCGCCGAAGCCGCCGTCGTCGTCGGTGTCGAACCAGCCAACGACGTGGTGACGAAGGTCCTCGGCGAGCAGTCCACCGACGTGGCGGTCGCGGTCGTACTGGAACCGGCGGACACCGCTGCTTCCCGCGGCGCACGGCCCCGCGCCACGATCACCGGCTACGCACGGGCCCGGAACCTCACCGCGGCACTGGCCCTCGCCGGGGTGACCGAAGAGGCATCCGTCGGACTGTGGCTCGCGGACGAGGCGGGTGCCGCGAGCGCCGCGGAGGCCCATCTGCTCACAGCCACGCGCCGGATCGACCTGGAATCCCAGCTGGGCCCGCTGTCCGGGGCGCTCGGTGTCCTGCAGTGTGCTGTCGCGGCTGCCCATCTGGAGGGTGGCGCCAGCGGGGACGTCCTCGCCACGGCCGGAGGCCCTCGCCACGACGCGACGGCCGTCCTGCTGCTGACCGTGCCGGTCACTCGCCCATCCACGCAGGAATGAGGACAACGCCCATGAGCACCACGAGCGTGACCATCGAGGATCTCCGCGCCCTGATAGCCGGCGTGCTGGAGACCGAGCCGGAGCAGGTCACCGACGGGGCGCACTTCGCCCACGAGCTCGACATCGACTCGCTGCTGATGCTGGAGATCTCGACCCGTGTGGAGAGCGCGTACGGCGTCCCGGTGAACGCCGTGGCAGCCAGCGGCGCCACCACGCTCACGGAGATGCACGCCTTCCTCGCCTCGAAACTCACCAGCCAGACGCCGGCTTCCCCGCTCATCCGGCCCAGGCCGCTGAGCGACCCGGCGGCGCGTCTGTTCCTGCTCCACCATGCCGGCGGCTCGCACCTGCTCTACCGGGGCTGGGCGGAGCACTTCCCGGAGGACTGGGAACTGTGCCTCCTGGAGGCCCCCGGCCGAGGCCATCTGCAGGCCCTGCCGCTGATCGACGACTGCGACCGGCTGGTCGACTACTTCCACACCGCTATCGCACCACTGCTCGACCGGCCCTTCGGGTTCTTCGGCCACAGCATGGGCGCACTGATCGCCTACCAGCTCAGTCGCCGACTCCTCCGCGAGGCGAAACCGCTCCCCACCTGGCTGGGGGTGTCCTCCTACGCCGCCCCGCAGGGCGAAGCCGGCGCCGACAGCCGCCCTCACCTGATGGCCGACGGCGAACTGCGCGCGTGGCTGCGGAACGGCGGCGGCAGCCCACCGCAGCTCCTCGACAACGACGACGTCTGGCACAAGTTCGCCCCGGTGTTCCGCAGCGACTTCAAACTCGTGGACACCTGGACTCCTCCCCGCAGCCCGGAGCCGCTGCCCGTCCCGCTGTCGGTATTCGCGGGCGTGCACGACAAGCTGATCGACGAGGACCGGCTCCTTGCCTGGCGAGCATTCACGACGCTCTTCCGCGGAGTCGAGAGGTACGACGGCGACCACTTCTACCTGACGACCCACCAGCAGCCTCTCGCCGCCGCCATCACGGCCGCGATGCGCTCCGCAGCTCCGTGAGCCCACTCTCACCACCACGCCACCCACCGGGCGATCAACTCCAACGGCCTGCTGGCGGAGGGGGCGGGGGCGAGCCCTCAGGCGTCGGGGTCGACTGCTGGATGCGTGAACCGGACGGGCCTGCCCAGCGACCGGGCGTAGGCGATCTCGGCTCGGGTGCTGTCTCCGATGTAGTCGCCGACAACGAGCACCTCATCAGCGAGCAAGATCTTCGACCGGTGCAGTTCGTCGAGGCGGGCCTTCAGCGCCTTCGCCTCAACAGGATCGGACCAAAGATCGTGCGACGACTTCATGTCGCAACCCGGCTTGACGACAATCTTCCCGGGCCGAGCGGTGGTCTCCCGCAGCTCGGCCTCAGCCATCTCAGCCATGAAACGGGTGGAGCCGCAGATTGCGACAATACGCGGGAAGTTCAGCTGCTTCTTCGCCTCGGCGAGCTTGTCCGCGGGGGTGATCACTTGCGGGGACGACACTGTTCCTCCTGGTGGTGCTGCCCAAGGGATGCTTGTGAAGGCGAGAACGAAGGCATCCAAGCTCGCCCCACGGCGAACACCGTGCACGCCTGCGCGCCCGCACTCTATGCGACGAGCATCCCCACCCGGTGCCGCGGCGCCCGCCGGTCGGCCCTACGCCCCACCTGTGCGACGCCGAACAGGTCGCTTTCGCCACGAGAAGCCGGCCTCGGTTACCCGCTTCACTGCCTCGATCAGCCGCGTCACGCGGCAGGGGGCCGCGGTATCGGCTTGGTCGGCCGGTCCCCTGCCAGCAGGCTGGTGGCGGTTCCGGGTCGGGTTCGAGTGCAGGGACAACCCGAACGAGGGAGGCGCGATCAGATGACCGCATTGACGGAGCGTTGTCAGGCGGCGATCTTGCAGCCCCGCTGCACCCGGCGCGGCTGGCCGCGGAACGCTGAGCACTTGGCGGCCACGGTCCGTGCCTGCGCGTCCTGATCGACCCGACCACCTGGCGCCCGCCCGTCATCTGACCGCTATCACTGTGCGCTTCGACGAGGAGACCATGTCCACCGCATCTCACCAGCCCGCCCCCAAGCCTGCCTCCTCTTCCGCACCCGGCCGCACCGCGGAGGAGGAGCTGATCACGGCGGTCGCCGCCGCGCTGGTGCTCGCGTACGGGCTGCACCCGGCCGACATAACGCGTATCCCGGAAGGGACCGCGACGGACAACTACGCCGTCGTGGACCAGGCGGGCCGGCTGCACTTCGCCAAGGTCTACCGGACTCGAGATCGCCTGGATCTGGAGCTGGCGTCGGTCGAACTGTCCGAGTACTGCGCCGACGGAGGTGTCGCGACCGCGCGGGTAACCCGCACGCGCGAGCATGAACTCATCGAGACCCACGGTCGCCTGCCGATGTCCCTGTGGTCGTACGTACCGCACACCGCGACCGCCGAAGGCGGCCTGACGGGTGCACGGTGGGCAGCGGTCGGCACGGCGATGGGCCAACTCCACAGCCGGCTCGCCACTCACCCTGCCGCCGCACCCACCCTGGAACCTGGTGCCGCGGTGTGCGACGTGGCCGCCTCATGGGACCGCTTCGAGCGCCTGATTCATGCGTACCAGCAGAAACCCAGGCTTGGGGAGTTCGAGACGTGGGCGCTGCAGGCGGCGCGTGAGCGACAAGCCATCCTGGGGGAGGTCGAGCGTGCCCTCGCTTTGCTTCCACAGCTGACCGTCCAGGTCCTGCACGGCGACATGGCCGGCCCCAACGTCCTGTTCAAGGACAACAACGAGGTAGCCGCGATCGTGGACTTTCGACCGCCCGCACCCGGGTACCTCGCCTGGGAGATCGCGCGTCTTGGCTGCGACCCCAAGAGCGTGTTGGACAACAGTGCGGAGAGCTGGCTCACCGGATACATCGATCTCACCCTGGCCTACCGGGACGCCAACCCGAAGGCGTCCGCGGGCGACCTCGTGTCCTCGCTTCGTGTCGGCTGTGCAGCCATGCTCTGCTCGGCCTTTCCGCTGTCGGTACCAGTGGAACGACCGCACATCGTCGACGCCGCTATGGAGGCCTACGGGCGGGTGCGGCACGAGGCAGCGCTGATGCTGCTGGACCGGCTCCCTGTGATCGAGGAGGCCCTGCATGACGCTCTTCGCTGAGTTCATGACCCCCATGGCTGACGTAACTCACGCAAGCCGCAACCCCGGACAGTGAACTCGCCTGTCCGGGCCCGCGGTAGCAGCAGGGCACTTAAGGGCCGGCCGAGGGCGCAGGGCCCGCGCGCCGAGCTCGGGATGGAGCCGGGCGGCGGCCGCGGTAGGTCAGGAGAGCGGACGGCGATCACCTGGTGAGCTGCTCCACCCGGCGCAGGTCGTCGGGGCTGGTGTTGATCGCGGCGATGTTGGCGAGCCACTGCATCCACACTGGCTCGATGCCGGGCGCGGCCTCGAACTCGGCGTCCGTGATGCGTCCCTGGGCGTAGGCGACCGTCCGGTCTGCCAACTCCTGCAGAGCATCGGGAGCGATCCAGCGGACGTTCTTCGTTTCCTGGGCGCTCGGGGTGAGGTCGCCGGTGACGGTGGCCCGGTAGACGGTCCATTCATGGCGGTGGCCGGTGCTGCGTGCGCCGGGATGGCGGCGGCATGGGTTGTCCCGCCAGCCGCCGGTGACGTGGGTGAGGCCGGTTACGGTGAGGCCAAGCTCTTCCTCGACCTCGACGCGGCCTGCGTCCTCGGCGCTCCCGTGGTCGTCGATATGGCCGGCGGCAGGTGCCGTGCCGGGCGGGAAGGTGGCGCGGTCGAACATCAGGTATCGGCCCTGGTGATCGGTGATGACGATGCCGACCGAGGTGTTGTCGCAGGTCTTCATGGCCTCGCTCCTCGTGGGCGCTGAACGTCACCGGCGCACGGTGGTACGCCCGGCTTCACGGAAGTCCTGGCGGAGCCGGGTGGCGTCACAGGGGCCCGGCCTCGGGTTGCGGGGCGAAGGACAGGGTCGGGACGGCGTGCGGTCCGCACAGGGGTCGCAGCATCCGGGGGGAGAGGACCTCCTGAACGAACATCTCCTGGATGAACTGCACCTCCGCCCGCAGCAGATGAGACACGCTCCCTGCGGCGGCGAGGTCCTTGCGTCCGACCGCGACATGGAGGTGCGGGGCGAGGACGTCGTTCTCCGGGCTCCAGGCGAGGGTGGCGGAGCCGACGGCCTCCACCGTGTGCAGGACCGTCTCCTCCCACACAGGAGCTTCCGGGTCCTCCAGCGGGCCGTTCGTCCCTACCAGCGTCACCTGCCGGAACCCGCCGAGGAACATCGGGATGATCGCCTGCCGGATCCCCATCTCGGCGCAGAAGCCGGTCAGCTCCGCGACGAAGTCGTCGCCGTCATCGAAGGCCAGCGCGAAGCTGCGCCCCATCGTCAGTTCTGCGTGCCGCATCAGCCACGTCCCTCCGGGGTCGTCCCGGAGGGAGCGAAGCTGGCGAGGATCGAGTCGCGGTCGGCGCCGCTGCGCAGCAGGACCGTCAGCAGAAGACGGGCCTTGTACGGGTCAAGGTGCCCGGCCCCGATCAGACCCCGGGACAGCAGGTCCTTCTCCGAGCCGTCGAATCCGTACGCGTGTGTGAGGGTCGTGCCGCCACCGGTGCGGGAGGCGAGGACGACCGGGATCCGCTCCGCGGCGTCCTGGAGGATGCGGACCCAGGTCGCCGGCACGTGACCGACTCCGAAGCCAGCGATGACCAGTCCGTCGACCTGGTCGAGGAGCGGCGCCAGCAGCGTGCCGTCGTCACCGAGGGACGCGGAGTACACGCCGACGCGGGCCGGGCGCGTCATCGCTGCGGAGAGGGGGAGGGGCTTGTGCGCGGGGACGGCAAGGAGCCGAAGGCGGCCTTCGGCCACGGTGCCCAGGGGGCCGGTGTCGGGTGCGGTGAACGCGTTCGTGCTGGTGCTGTGGGTCTTGCGAACCCTCGCGGCGTCGAAGACCTGGTCGTTGAAGACGACCAGGACGCCAAGGCCGCGGGCCTGGGGGCTCGCCGCGACGGTGACAGAGGCGAGCAGGTTCGCCGGCCCGTCGGCTCCGGCCAGGTAGGGGGCGCGCATCGCGCCCGTGACGATCAGAGGCGTCTCGCCCGCGTACAGCAGGCTCAGCAGGTAGGACGTCTCCTCCAGGGTGTCGGTCCCCTGGGCCACGACGAAGCCGTCGAAGGTGCCCTGCCCGTCCATGGCCCGCAGCTGGCCGGCGAGGTCCTCGATCTCGTCGAGCGTCAGGGAGGCGCCCGGCTTGGTCGTGAACGACTGCGTCTTGACGACGATGCCGGTGGCGGCCAGTTGCGGCACGGCCGCGAGCAGGTCCTCCGCGCTCAGCGTGGGTTTCGCCGCGCCCTCCGCGGTGGTGGGGGTCATCGTGATGGTGCCGCCGAGGCTGATCACGAGCACCGTGGGAGGCGGGGAGCTTGGCTTCGTCAACGCGCAGTCCTCGGATCGCGGGTGGAGCAGGGCGAGTTGAGCCTATCGACCGTCAGCGGGGCTGCCCAGCCTGCCAATGAAGCGCAGGGTCTGGTCGAGTGCCTGGAGCGTGAGGAGGCGGCTGCGGGGACGCAGCATGCTGGTGATCCCCTCCTCGGCGAGGCCCCGGCACCGGCCGGTCAGCCAGGCCCAGTCCAGGTCGAGGTAGTCGGCCAGGGCCGCCAGCCGTGCCGCCGGGGTTGGCCCGTCGACCAGGCTGTGGGCTCGTACGTGGCCGATCACCTCCTGGTAGGGAGCCACCTCCCGTCGCGCGCTGGTGGTAGCGACCCGCCAGACGGATTCCCCGCGTACCCAGTTCGCCAGGATGGCCTGGTTGCGTGCCAGGACGAACCCCTCGACCTCCTGGTACTCCTGCTCCGCGGTCAGCCACACCTTGACCCCGTACATCTCCATCATGGCGATCGTGAGGAACAGGAGAATTCGCTCATAGCTCTCGCTTGACCGGACGACAGGCTCGGGGACGCAGAACGCGCGACCGAGCGCGCTCCCTGGTCCCGCGAAGCGATCGGCGACGTTCTGCAGGTAGTCGTGCTTGTGCCTGAAGAGCAGCCAGGGTGCGCATTCCTCCCCGGTGGCTTCGCGGGTCCAGAACGCCGGCACCTCGGGAAGGTCACCGAGATGGCGGACGATGTACTGGGCGCAGAGGCTGGAGCCCAGCCACGCGGCGCCGATGGGGGACAGGTCGGGCATCTCGGATCGTGGCGGCGCCGAATTGCTGATCCTGACGTAGTGCCGAAGCTGTTCGGCACGGTCAAAGAGCGGGTTGTCGTCCGCCAGCAGGCCGTCGTCCATGACGTGCAGAGCCCAGATGATCGCGTAGACCAGGTCGTCCAGCTGGTAGGCGAGCGGTACACGCGGGTCCTGGCCCACAATGAGGTTCTGGCGGGCGAGCGCGGCGTCCATCACGTACAGGCCCGAGCCGCCCGCCCCGCCCGGGGACGCGAGGAGCACGCCGCGCCGGGAGGAACGGACGAACGCCTGCAGATGCGGCAGGTCCTGGGCGCCGAGCTCCACCACGTCGCCGCACGGCTGGGCCTCATAGAGCTGTACCCCGACCGCGGTTCCTTCGAAGTACCGTCCGCCGGACAGCTCCCAGGTGCCGAAGATCCCCGCATCCGGATCCCCGGGCACGTGGCGAGAGGTGGGCCAGGTGTAGTCCAGGGTCCGCGATGCGGTGCGTGTCCTGCGGTCCAGCGGGCGCGGCCGCACGATGGTCCGGGCCGGCACCAGATGACGCAGCGCTTCGACACTCTTGCCGAAGTAGAACTCCAGGATGACCTGCATGTCGCCGCGGGCGACGTGCGTCCCGGCCAGCCACCGTTTGTATGTGGCCTGCGAGACACGGATCTTGCCAAGGCGTGGATCCTGTAATTCTCGGGCGGCCTCGTGGGCCATGTACGTCCACAAGACCCGGAACTTCGGCCAGGCAGCGCAGTTGAGCTCCGGGGCATCCAAGAGATGATGGAGGAGTGTTCGAAGCTGTGATTGCGTCATGGTGCCCTCCTAGATGACCACGGTGGTGCCACGGACAGTCGTGAGACGGACGCCGTTGTGCAAGCCGCACGTGGCGGCGGCCACGTGCGGCTGGGGCCCGCGGATGATCGACGGGCGCCGGCGCGGTGGTCTGCACTGCTAGTGCACCGTCCAAGCCCGTCGGCCTGGTCCAGGTCGCTGAGGGCGATCTGGACAACGATCCTGCACCGGTTCCGGCGCTGGGGCTATCCGCCGGGGCCGCGCAGGACGAGTTCGATCCCGGCGCAGTTGTCCTCGACGTGGAGCCAATTGCGGACATGCTCGCCCCGGCCGTGGAGGGTGACCTGTTCGCCCTTGAACAGGCGGGTCATGAACAGGGGGATGACCTTCTCCGGGTGCTGGGCGGTGCCGTAGTTGTTGCTGGACCGGGTGATGCACACGGGGACGCCGTAGGTCTGGAAGTACGACAGGGCGATGACGTCGCCTGCGGCCTTGGATGCCGCGTACGGCACGGACGGCCGCAGCCGGAACTGTTCGGTGGCCGAGCCAGTCACCAGCGGCCCGTAGACCTCGTCGGTGGAGACGTGCACGAACCGGCTGATGCCGTGCCGGTGGGCGGCGGCCAGGAGCGTGTGGGTGCCCAGCACGTTCGTCGCGAGGAAGTTGCCCGCCTCGAAGAATGACCGGTCCACGTGCGACTCGGCCGCGAAGTGCACCACGGCCGTGTGCTGCCCCACGAGCGTGTCCACCAGGTCGGCGTCCAGGATGTTGCCCTCGACGAATGTCAGCTTCGGCGACAGGAACGCCACGCCCAGGTTCTCCTTGTGGCCGGCGTAGGTGAGCGCGTCAAGGACCGTGACGGCCGCGACGTCGTCAGCCTTGAGGAGCCGCTTGACGAAGTGCGAGCCGATGAATCCCGCGCCACCCGTCACCAGGATCTTCTCCATGGGCGGCCTGTTGGTCTGGTTCACGTAGACCTCCGGGGCAACATCGCAGTCACGATGGTCTCCTTCGGGTGAAGGCCCATCCGCTGACGGCGGACGGACCGGTGCGTGGTGCGCGAGACGAGCTGGCGCCGGGGTCTGTGACCGCGGGTCGTGGTGTGCCGTCCCTCGTGCGGGACCGAGCCGATGGGCACTTCCGGCGCGGGGGACGGCCTTCCCTTGATGCGGCGGCGGGTTCCGTAGCAGCCGCCTCCGCCGCCGACGCCGCCCGCAAGGACGGCGGTATCGGGAGCTCCGGCACCCGGAACGGACCAACGTGCGGGTGCCGGAGCGCTTTTCACGTGCCGGGCGTCACCGCGTTCGGCACGGTCACCGGGATGGCCTCCCGCACGACCCCGGTGACCAGTTCGGCGGCCTGGTCTCGCAAGATCCACGCGGGGGAGGCCAGGCCGAGCAGAAGAAGCACGACCAGCGGGAGGCCGCTCCCGTCGGCGTCCTGAGCTGGGCTGGCGGTGCGGGCGTGCCGGTGCTTGGCGGTCATGGTCCACTCCGTTTCCCGGTCCAAAGGGCCGACGGTCGGCATGGAATCCACTCAACTCCCTGGCCCAGTAAGGGAATAGGACCCAAGATGTAACCCCGTGTAGTCCCGTGTAACCCTGGGCGGAGGGAGGAGCGGACCGGCCATGGACCCCGGCGGCGAGCGGATCACCAGACTGATCAGGCAGGCATGCGACGAGCGCGGCTGGGGGCCGACCAAGCTCGCCCGGGAACTCGGCATCGCCGCAGCCCGGGGGCCCACCGGCATGTCCCGCCAGTACGCCCGCAAGCTTCTGGAGGGCGAGCGCCAGCCGGGCGAGCTGTGGATGCCCGCCGTCGCCAAAGTCCTGGGCCTGCACACCGATCAAGTAGCCGAGATCCCCGGCCCCGGGCCGCTCTTCGTGGATACCGTGGAATCCGTTCTGGCCCTGGGAAGGAGTGAAGGTGTGGACCGTCGGATCTTCCTGACCGCCTCGGGCGGTACCGCCCTCGCCTTCCTCGGCGTGCCCGACGCCGAAGCGATCACCCGGCGCGTCCGTACCGCAGCCCCCACCGCCGTCCGGGTCGGCGCCGGCGAGGTCGCCGCGATCGAGACGATGGTCTCCACACTCGGCGACCTGGCGGCCGAGTACGGCGGTGGCCATGTCAAGCGCCTCGCCGTCAACTACCTGATCGACAACGCAGGTCCCTGGCTGGAGGGCCGCTACACCGAGGCCACCGGCCGCAAGCTGTACGCCGCCACGTCCCAACTGGCGCACCTGGTCGGCTGGATGACCCAGGACGAGGGCGACGACAGGCAACACCAGGACACGGCCCAGCACTACTACGGGCACGCCTGGCGGCTCGCCGCCGAAGCAGGCGAGCCGGAGCTGGCCGCGACTGCCCTGCGGGGGGCAGCCGTCCAGTCCATCGCTCGGGGGCCGCGCCATCGTGCCGAGGCGTTCGCGCTGGCCGAGAAAGCCATGACGTACGCGAAGGACCTCGATGATCCGAGGGCCCTCGCCTACTACCAGTCCACGCTCGCCGAGGCCGCCGCCCTGGACGGTAACTATCGGCTGGCCACGCAAGCCCTCGCCGCTTCCCAGACCGAGATCGAGCGCACTGCCAGCGCACCGCCCGGCCAGTCCTGGGCATCCCACTTCACGATCGGCCGTTGGGCGTACGCGTCGGGGATGATTCTCGCGAAAATGGGTGATCTGCCCGCCGCCCGCGAACACCTCCACCAGGCCCTCGAAACGTACGGGCTGGACCGCCGCCGCACCCGCGCGAGTGTGCTGGGCAACCTTGGCGGCCTCCATCTCCAGCAGGGCGACCTGGACGGTGCGCTCGCCGTGTGGAGCGAGTTCCTGGACTGCGCCGACGGCATCCAGTCCATCAAGGTCCGCGACGCCGCCGAGGACCTGCGGATGCGGCTCGCCCGGTACGAGAACGTCACCGCGGCCCGCGAGTTGTCCCAGCGAGCGGCCGTCCTCCTCGCCCGCGCATGACGACGCGGTCCCGTTGGGCGTGCGGCATAACACCGACCCGCACTCGCCCGGGATTTGGCCGCTTACCGCAGGGCTCTGGCGCCTCTTGTTAGAGCAGCCGCTACCCACGGCACCGGTGGCCACCAGGACGAGGGTGGCGGCGCCAGCTATGGGTAGTAGGCGGTGTATGCGCGCGTTCACGGGGCCTCCGGGAAAGAGTGCGGAAGGGGGCCGGGGGTCAGTTCGGCGGAAGAGTGAGGGTGGTCGGCGAGTCGGGGCTGCCGGTCCAGAGGGTGTGGGTGCCGTCGGCGGTGACGGACATGCCGATTTGGTCAAGGCGGGGTTGCTGGAGAGCGACCCAGTCGGCGAGGTGCGGTTCAACCACGTCATGCCAGAGGGAGCGGGGGCCGCGTTCGTACACGGTGTACGGGGGGTTGGCCAGGGCGATGGCCTTGCTGCCGTCGGCGGCCCACAGGCGGATGCGGCTGGTCTCCCACTGGTCTGGCGGGTTCCAGGCCAGTCTGTAGTGCACGCCGGGGGTGCGGAGACCGATGTAGAGGCGGGCGGCGCGGCGGTTGGAGAGGTAGGAGGGCAGGGTGCGGGCGGTGGTGACGCGGGGCTCGTCGTCACTGGCCGGTGTGTCGGGGGTGCCCGGGGGCCGCTGCTGGCGCAGCCACATGAAAGAGACCGTCCCGGCGAAGGTCCCGGAGGCGGACTGCCCGTCGTCGGCGACGGTCAGCTTGAGTAGCCCGAAGTCGGCGAGGCTGGTGTGGAACGGGGTGGTGATCAGGCCGCCGGGCCGGGTCTGAGCGATCCACGCTGCGGGGACACGCTGAACGGCCGCGGTGGAGCAGGTGCGGTCATACGGTCCGAGGTCGGGGTGGCCGGCGGCGCCGTCGGCGTGCAGGACGGTGACGTCTGCGCCGTGCCGGGCGAGGTTGGCCGCGCACGTCTTGGCGAGGTGCGGGTCGGTCTCGGTGGTGACGACGAGCCCGGTGGGGCCGACCCGCTTCTTGCGCAGGGCAGCTGTCCACCCGCCGCCTCCGCCGATCTCGAACACTCGCTGTCCGGGCTGGAGGTCGTCGGCGGCCAGCATGGTAGCGACGACCTCGGGCATGGAGGAGGACGAGGTGGCGAGGCCGGGGCCGTCGTCCTGGCCGTCGTCGAGCTGGGTGACCACCACCTCGCGGGAGTTGACCAGGCGGGCCCAGCGGCGAGGGTTCTTGTTCCGGTCGGTGCGGCGGTAGCGGGCTTGTTGGGCGTCCCAGGTCCAGATCACGTCGGGTACGAACGTGGCGCGGGGCGTCGAGGCGAAGAGGGCCTCCCAGTCCTCGGGCAGGAGTATCTCCTCGGCCAGCCCGTTGAGCAGTGCTGTGTACGACATCCCGCGCTTCCTCTCCTCAGTGATGGTTGTTGCTATCCCGGGTGGCCCGGGGGTGGCGGGTCCTTGATGGGCGGGCCGCCGATGTCCTTGTCCTGGTGGCCGTTGTCGGACGGCTTCACCGGGTCGGGCGGTTCCTGCGGATCGGGGTCAGGTGTTTTGCCGTTGCCACTCATGTGTCTTCCTCCTTGGGGGCAGAAGTGGTCGGGTAGCCAGGATTTGAGGTCCGTGGTGGCGCGCACGAGCTGGGTGGCTGGCGCTGGCAGGCAGGTGGGGCGCCGACCGGCTTCGTGGGAAACCGGCCGGCACCCCCCTTGGTGTCCGCCGCGGCCGACTGCCTGGGATGTACGCGGCGGAACCGGGGGCCCGGTACGGGGGAGCCTCCGCCCGTACCGGGCCGTCTCAGGGGTGGCGCCTGGTCAGCGGATGCCCATACGGGCAATGCCCGGGGGCGCGCTCAGCAGATGCGGGCGGTGGCCGACAGCCCGCCACCGCCGCCGTAGCCGTTCACTCAGGGACGTCTTGGCGAGCGGGGGGACCTCGAACTTGGCCCACACCTTCTTGCCGGTGTCGGTGGGTTCCCAGCCGATCTCATCGGCGAACTCGGCGACCAGGGCCAGACCCCGCCCCGTCTCCTGCTCGTCGTCCGGGTGCTGGAGGGTGGGCAGGTCCTGGCTGTGGTCATGGACGACGAGGAGCAGCCGTTCGTCATCGAGGTAGAGGCCGACCGAGACCATGCCGCCGACGTGCACGACGGCGTTGGTGATGAGCTCCGAGATGACGAGCCTGACCGCGTCCTGCCGGTCATTGTCCAGACCCACGCCCCATGCGCCGACCTGGGCGACGACGCGGTCGCGGGCGAAAGCGACAGCGGACGGGTCCCCTGGGACGGCGATACGGGTTCGGCGCGATGTCATCGGGACTGCTCCTCGGCGTGGGTTACTTCTGCGGGCCGGGGTCGGTGTGCGGGGTGAGGAGCGAGGTGGGGTCGGTGTTGGCGCCGCAGAGCACGACGGCGACGCGCTCGCCGGGGCTGGGGGTGTAGGAGGTCCAGGTCTGCCGGAACTCGGGTGTGTCGTCGGAGAGGTGCCGGGGCTGGGTGGTGAGGGCCGCGAGCGCGGTGGCCGCACCGTGCTCGACGGCGAGGCGGCGGTGGTCCCACAGCGCCTGGCGGGCGTTGATGATGTCCGTGTCGGGGACGATCACCGAGTGCGTGCGGTCCTGGCGCACGGCGTGCAGCGCCATGGCGGAGGTGCGGCGAGCGCCGAGGGAGTCGGCCGCGATGGAGTCCACGCTCACGTCGACCGGCTCGCCGGCTTCGAGGGCGGCGTTCAGGGCCCGGCAGTTCTCGGGTTCGACGGCGATGGTGCGGATGTTGTGGTGCTGGGCGGCGGTGGCCACGCCGGCGAACAGGCCGCCGCCGCCGACCGCGACGACCACGGTGTCCAGGCCGGGGATCTGCTGGCGGATCTCATCGAGGAGGGTCCCGGCACCGGCGGCGATCAGCGGGTGATCGTAGGCATGGGAGGCCAGTGCGCCCGTGCTCGCGGCAAAGCTCTCGCAGGCGGCCAGGGCCTCGGCGTACTGCTCGCCGACCAGGTGCACGGTCGCGCCGTAGGAACGCAACTTGTTCACCTTCACCACGGGCGCGTTGGCGGGCAGGAACACCGTCGCGGTCACGCCCTGCCGTCCGGCGGCCCAGGCACAGGCCATGCCCGCGTTACCGCCCGAGGCGATGGTCACCCCGGCGTCGGGCAGGGTGCCCGCGTCCTGGTGGGCGCGCAGGAAATTCACTGCGCCGCGGGCCTTGAAACTGCCGGTGTGCTGCATGAACTCCATCGCGATCCAGACCTCGCACGGCTCGCTGCTGCGGTCGTCGAGGGGGTCGCGGTGCGCGGTGCGGATGGCGCCGGGGTCCAGGGGGGCAACGGCGACCGGGCGGATGTGCCCGGCGATGCGGTCGGCGGCGGTCTTGATATCGCCGTAGGTGAGCTGAGGCATGACGAGGCTCCTGTCAGGGGGTGTGGGTCAGGACCAGTTGATGAGCTGGCCAGTTGAGGTGATGGCGAGGAAGAGCGCGAAGGCGATGCGTCGCTCGCCGGGATTGGGGTCGACAGCGTGGAAGTTGGCCGGGTTGAACAGCAGCGCGTCCCCGGGCCGGGGCGTGAGGGTGACGTGCTGGCAGCCCTCGACCGCCTCGCGCCGGTACCCGTACGCCTCGCGGTGCTGTTCGTCGGCGGGTTCCCAGCGGTGGCGCCATACCGTGGTCGCACCGCCCATCACCGGGGCCTGGGCCCACAGGTTGAAGGCGAGCTGTGCGATGACGGTCTGGTCGAACAGCCCGGCGGGGTACTCGCGGCTGGCCTCGTCGTAGTGGACGAGGGCGCCCTCGTTCATCTCCCGCAGCGTGCCGCCGAAGACGCAGCGTCCGCCGATGGTGGCGGGGGTGACGGCCGTGCCCCAGGCGTCCCCCAGGCGTGCCAGGGCGACGGTGATCGGGTCGGGCTGCATCCTGGCCCGGTGCCACGCGCTGCGGGCGGCGTCGGCGTCTTTCCAGTACCGGCTGGTGTCAAGGGTGTTGGCCAGGGTGCGGTAGTCGTTGAGCGAGGGACCGACGTGGAGGATCGAGGTGGGGACGCGCAGCGGGTCGTAGCCCGCGGTGGGCATGCGGTCGAACGCGGTGGTGGCGGCCTGGCACTGCTCTGGGGTGAGGAAGCCCGGGACACGGACGGCCGCGAGGGTTCCCGTGGCGAGTCTGGCCAGGTGGGATTCGGTGAATGCCGGGGCGTCCACGGCGGTGAATAAGGGGTCGAGCATCGTGCGGGGCATGGCCCGCCTCCCGGTGATGGGTTTGAAACCTACCGTGACGATACGGTGTACCGTACGCTGTCTCACATGCCTAGGCAATCCGCTTCACTCGACCTCGCGACACCTGAACGCATCGCCGAAACGGCCCTGTTGATCGTCGATAAGGAAGGCCCTGGCGCCCTCAGCTTCCGCAGTCTCGCCGCGCGGCTGGACATCGCTCATGCCAGCCTCCAGCGCCGCTGCACGGACCTCGCCGGCCTCCTGGACCTGGTCACCGATCACCTCGCCCGTGGGATCCCGGACACCGAACCCGGAGTCGACTGGGCCACCGCCAGCGAGGCCCGCTTCCGGGCGCTGTATGAACTCCTCACCGCCCACCCCGGACTCGTCTCCCTGCGCGGCAGCCGCCCCTGGCTCGGCCCCATCCTCCTCAAGCGGCTCGTCGAGCCCCAGCTCGCCGACAGCATCGCCGCGGGCATGACCCCGCATGAGTCGATCACCGCCTACCGGCGCATGTACCTGCTCACCCTGGGCAGCGCCACCTTCGTCGACCACCGCAACCCCAAAGCCGCACAGGCCGCCACCCGCACCGCGCTCGCCGCCCTCGACCCGGACGACTTCCCGACGCTGACGTGCCATCTCAGCGAGATCCTGCCCGTGGTCGTCGACCACGACGTCTACTACGGAGCGCTCCGGCAGCTCATCGAAGCCGCTACTCCGTCCCCTGGCGTCTGATCGCGCCGCGTCGGACAAGTCCGGTAGTTCAACCGGGAGTTGAACGTGGCGTGGTACGTTCCGGCCGCCCCTTGAACGTGCTGCTGGACGAGGAACTTCATGTCGTACACGCCGCCGCTGTGGCCCGTCTCCGTCAAAGGGGTGGCCCTGGACGCACACGACCGGGTCCTGCTGCTGCGCAACGAGAGAGACGAGTGGGAACTGCCGGGCGGCCGTCTGGAGATCGGCAGCCCCGACGGCGCCCAGGTCCCCGACGAGAGCCCCGAGGCCGCGCTGGAGCGCGAGATCGCCGAGGAAACGGGCTGGACGGTGACGGCCAGCCAGCTCCTCGACGGCGGGGTGTGGATCTATGAGCCCATCCCCGGGCGGCGGGTCCTGATTGTCACGTACGGGTGCAGCAACCTGACGCCGGAGGTCGAGCCGGTGATCAGCCACGAGCACAAGCAGCTCGGCATGTTCACCGCCGACGAGGTGCCCGCGTTGAACATGCCCGACGGGTACAAGCAGTCGATCGCAACCTGGTTCTGGCTTCGGGAAGCCGGGCTGGACGACTGCGAGCGGATGTAGCGGCACGCGGAGGCGGTCGATGAGGCGACGGCGCAGCGGCTTCCCCACCAGCTTCAGAGGATCATGCGGACCGCCGCAACCCGTCTCCCCGACGTCCAGGGCACTGCGGCGCAGGCCCTGGGGCGGCTGCGCGGCGAGATGGCCGCCTAGTCGGCTCGGCCGTTGCGGCCCTGCTTGCCCACCGAGCGGTCGTTGGGTGCCCGCTCGGTGGGCACGAGGCAGCCGAGCAGGTTGCCGCCTGTGGCCATCCCTCAGACATGAGCGCCGGGTGGTCACGAACAACTCCGTTCGGACGGGCCGGGTTTGATCGCCACGGCGGCAAAGGCGCCGGAGTGCGCCTCGGGGGCGCGCGCATCGGGGTGGTCGGGGTGCCAGTGCGCGGTCGGGACGAGGCCGGGGTCCATCAGGGGCCAGTCGCCGAACAGGGCGGCGATCGCCGCGCGGGTGCGTGGCCGGAACGCGACTGCTTCTTCGTCCCAGAGGGAGGTGAGCTTGGTTTGCGCGTCTGGCGTGAGCGACAGGTCGTTGGTGGCGTGGGTGATCGAGAGGGCGCTGCCGGAAGGTAGCCACTGCCGCAGTACCGCTAGGGCGGAGGCAACGGCCTGGTCGTCCTCGATCCACGGCAGCACTTCGTGCAGCAGGACGGCGATCGGTCGGTCCCGGTCGAACCGGGGCGCGACCTGGGGGTGGGCGAGTATCTCCGCCATGCAACGGATGTCGGCTTGGAGGACGCTGGGGTTGCCACTGGCTCCGGCCATGATGCTCTGGGCGCAGCCGGCGACGATGCCGTCGATATCGACGTGCACGATCGTGGCGTCGGGCAGCACCTCTCGGAGCAGGGGCGGGTCGTGCCGCTGAAGCGGCTTTGACCAGTCGTACGCGTAACCGCAGCCCAGGTCGAGGACTTGCTCGAACCCCCGCTTGACGAGGAGCCGCGCCGTCAGCGTGCTGTGGTCGCGGTTGATGTGGGCGGCCGAGACGATCGTGTTGTCCGCGTCGAAGAGGGCCTGTGCGAAGTCCCGGTCGACCTGGAACGAATCCCGGCCCCCGCTGAGCAAGTGGTGGACGCGGGCGGGGTTGGGGCGGCGGAAGGTTTCGTTGCCCGTGTCTGCGAGAGCTCCCGGCCCCTTCCACGACCGTTCGTCGTTCAGCATGGCGCGCTCTCCATCCCGTGATCTGCCAGCGCGATGGTGGGCGCCGGGGCGGGACGGGCGCTGATGGGCTGTGCCGTGGATGCGCGCCGGGCGCCACCCCGGCCGCGCATCGAGACGCCGGCTTCGCTCAGGAGCTGGTGTATCGCGCCGTAGGACCGGTTGGTTGCTGCGCAGATCTTCTTGATGGAGAGCTGCCGGTCATCGGTGTAGGCACGGACGACCTGGTTCATGAACGTTTCGCGCTGGAGGCCGGTCATTTTGGTGCCCTTGGCGATGGTGGGAAGGTCCAGCGGCGACGGTGGCGGGGCGGTCTGCTGTCTGTCGGAGGCGGACATGTGATCTCCAGGGGTCAGGGTGTGGTTTCGGGATGGGCAAGGGCGAGGAACCCACCGTTGTGGTGGATGAGGTCGAGTACTTCGCCGTAGAGGTCATCGAAGGCGGTGATGTCCGTGCGGGAGACCATGACGAGGCCGTGGATCTCGTCGCGGGCCAGGCGACGGAGCGCTTGGCTGAGTCCGGGGCGCAGCACCGGGTCGGTCATGCCGGTGGTGTCGTGGAGCGTGGTGGCGACGTCCCAGCGATGGTGAGCGGCCAGGGCGGTGGCCGCTGCGCTGCGGATGCTCGGGTTGTGGCCGGGATTGGCCAGGGCGTACACCCCCACGCGCGGAGCCGTGTCCAACGATTGGAGTACAGCGGCGAGTTGGCGTTCGCGGCGTCCCCGCAGGCGGCGGGCGCTCTCGGCGCGGTGGTAGCACTGGCGTGCCAGGCGGGACAGGCGCGTCGGAGCGGATTCGGCCTTCATCCGGCGCCTCCGGTCAGAGCAGCCCCGCTCGCGCCCGGCCGGCGGTCGGGGCGGTCCAGGGCGGCATCGGTGCGGAAGCCGGCCGCGGGAGCACGGAGCGCGATCCGCTCCACATGCAGAGCCGCCAGGAGCTGGGGGAGGGCGGGCGCCGCCAGGTACGCCGCACAGAGCAGGTCGGCCATCGAGCCGGGCATCATGCTGCCTCCCGGCCGGCCGCCAGGGCCTCAAGTGTCAAGGCAGTCTCGATCATCGCGACATGGGAGAAGGCTTGGGGTACGTTTCCGGCCTGGCGCTTGAGGCGGGGGTCCCATTCCTCGGACAGGAGCCCCAGGTCGTTGCGCAGGCTGAGCAGCCTTTCCATCAGAGTGTGCGCCTCCTCGTTGCGTCCGGTCATTGCCAGGGCGTCGGCAAGCCAGAACGAGCAGGCCAGGAAGGCACCCTCGTCGCCGGTCAGGCCATCCGAACCGGTCGCCTCGCCGATGGTGGGGTAGCGCAGCAGGAACCCGTCGGGTGTGGAAAGTTCGCGCTGGACCGCGGCGATCGTGCCGGTGATCCGCGGGTCGGTGACGGGCAGGAACCCGGTCTGCGCGATCAGCAGCAGCGAGGCATCCAGCTCTTGTGACCCGTAGGACTGGGTGAACGTGTTGCGGGACGGGTCGTAGCCCTTGGTACACACGTCGGTGTGGATGGTGGCACGCAGGGTCCGCCACCGCTCCAGGACACCGGGTTTGACGGTGGCACCGCCCGACTCGATCAGTGCGATGGTGCGGTCCACGGCCGTCCAGGCCATGACCTTGGAGTGGACGAAGTGACGGCGCGGGCCGCGGATCTCCCAGATCCCCTCATCCGGCTGGTCCCAGACCGTCTCCAGATACTCGATGAGTTTCACCTGGAGGTGGGCGGCGGTCTCGCCCGGCCCCAGGCCGGCCGTACGGGCGGTGTGCAGGGTCTGTGTGACCTCGCCGTAGACGTCCAGCTGCAGCTGGTCCGCGGCGCCGTTGCCGACCCGGACCGGCACCGAGTTCTCGTAGCCGGGCAGCCAGTCCAACTCGGCCTCGCCCAGCTCGCGTTCGCCCGCGATGCCGTACATGATCTGGAGGTTCTCGGCGTCCCCGGCCACCGCGCGGATCAGCCAGGCGCACCAGGCGCGGGCTTCCTCGCGGTAGCCGGTG
Organism: Streptomyces sp. NPDC050485; assembly: GCF_044458185.1. Taxonomy (NCBI): domain Bacteria; kingdom Bacillati; phylum Actinomycetota; class Actinomycetes; order Kitasatosporales; family Streptomycetaceae; genus Streptomyces; species Streptomyces sp. NPDC050485. The sequence goes on from NZ_JBITHR010000035.1 coordinate 39,771, forward strand.
CGCAGCAGCGAGGACAGTGTGATGGCGGCGTCGCGCAGCCAGGTGTAGCGGTAGTCCCAGTTCCGGGAGCCGCCGATGTCCTCGGGCAGGGAGGTGGTGGGCGCGGCGACGATCCCGCCGGTGGGCTCGTAGGTGAGCGCCTTGAGCGTGATGAGGGAGCGCAGGACGGCCTCGCGGTAGGGCCCGTCATAGGTGCAGTGGCCGGCCCAGGCTGTCCAGAACTTCTCGGTCGTTTCCAGCGCAGTGGCCGGGTCGGGGACGAGGGGCGGGGGCAGGTGGGAGGGCTGCCAGCTGAGGGCGAAGGCGACCTGCTGCCCGGCGTGGAGGGTGAGGTCGGCGTAGGTGGTCTGGTCCTTGCCGTAGGTCGGGGCGTCGGTGTCCAGCCACAGGGAGTCGGGGCCGGCCACCGCCTGGAGGCGGCCGTCACCGGTCGTGGTGACCCAGGGCACGACACGGCCGTAGCCGAACCGCATCCGCAGGGCGCTGCGGACCTCCACGGTCCCGGCGAGGCCTTCGACGATCCGGATCAGTTGCGGTGCCGCCCCGCCGCGCGGCGGCATGAAGTCGGTGACGCGGAAGGTTCCGGTGGGGGTGTCCCATTCGGACTCGAGGATGAGGGTGTCGCTCCGGTAGCGGCGCCGGGTCGCGGGCGGAGCCGGGTCGTCCGTGCGGTGGGCGGGGCCGATGCGCCAGTAGCCGTGCTCCTCGCCGCCCAGGAGGTGGGTGAAGACGGCATCGGAGTCGAAGCGGGGCAGGCATGTCCAGTCGACCGCGCCGTCGCGGCAGACGAGCGCCGCGGTCTGCATGTCGCCGATCAGTGCGTAGTCCTCGATACGCGCGGGCATGACGATCCGTCCTTCTGGGCGCCGCCACGTCGGTGTGGGGCGCGGGTGGATGTGCGGATGGTGGTGTCGTGACTGCTGGCTGGGGCGGGGCCCGGGAGTCCGGCGTGGTGGGGGTCATCGGGGCTGTCCTGGTCGAAGGGGAGTGGGTCAGCGGGGTGTTGACTCGGCGGCGGCGATGACGACCACGAAGGTGAGCAGGAACGCGGCGATGCGCCACCGGTTCAGCACGGAGATCCGGGCCAGAGCGCGCGCGGTGCGCCGCGCGCTAGGCCGGAGCCGTGGCCAGTACATCGTCGTGGGCACGGAGCCAGTGGACGGCGTCCAGGACGGTGCGCACCGCCTGGTGGGGCGTGGGGTCGTGGGCTTGGCGCAGCCGGCCGTTGGTGACCCACACCGTGGTCAGACCGCACGCCCTTCCCCCGGCGACGTCGGTGTACAGGTCGTCGCCCACGACGACTGCGGACTGGGTGCGCAGGTCGCCGAGTGCGAGGCGGAACAGTTCCGGGTCCGGTTTGCGCAGGCCGTAGGCGCCGGACACCACCACGGTGCTGAAGTACTCCTCCAGGCGGCTGGTGCGGAGCTTGAGGCGCTGTGTGGTGGGGTCTCCGTTGGTGACCACACCCAGCCGCCAGTCCGCCTCGGCCAGCGCCATGATGGCCGCGCAGAGGCGGGGCCGGTGAGGGACGAGTTCGGCGGAGCGGCGCCGGTACTGGGTGTGCAGGGCGGCGACGGACGCATCCAGGCCGAAGGACGTCTTGAGGGAGGTGAAGAACGCGTGCCGCCGTCCGGCGTACCAGCGTTCGGCGAGGTGGAGTTCCAACTCCGGGATGCCGGAGCGGACGGAGAACTCCGTAGCCCATCGGCGGAAGGCCTCGTCATGATCCGTCAGGGTGTTGTCCAGGTCGAACAGCACGGTTGCGGGCGCCGTGACGGGCAGTTCCGCAGCGGGGGCGTCGGGGGGCATTGCTACTCCTGGGGGCGGCGGGGCGGGAGGTACGGGCGGCCATCGGGCACGGTGCTCAGGCAGTGCACGGCTATTGCCGGGCGGACGATGCGCGGGCCCGGTCGCTGATGGCGGCAAGGACGGGCAGGAGCAGCAGGGGCGCGGTCAGGATGCGCCCGGTGGGGAGCCAGCGGATCCATCCGGCCACGGGCCAGGCCCGCGGCGCCGGGGGGAGGGTGAGGCGGGCCCCGGCGGCGAGGTAGAGCGTGCCCGGCGGCCAGGGCGGATCGTGGGATTCCTCGGGGACGAAGAATGCCCAGCGGTCCTCGACGGCAGCAATCGCCCCGACGGGATCGAGCGGCAGCGCGTCGAGCAGGGCGACGGCCTGGCGGGCGTGATGCGCGGGCACGAGCACCACCTCGAAGCCGTCCCCCACCTGCACCGCAGCCGGTGCGGTCAGCAGCAAGGTGTCCGCGAGGAGGTGGGGGCCGTCCGCGATCGGCCGGTCCGGGGGGCGGCTCACCGGACAGCAACCGTGCCGGAGGCAGCCGGCTGTTCCCACCGGGGCGCGCGGCACCGGCGGGAGGAGGCTTTGGCCTCCACGGCGAGGGGGGAACTCACCAGGCCGCGCACGACGCTGGTGCTGGAGCGGACCGGCTCGCCGGAAAGGCTCAGGCCCGCACAGTGGTCGATGAGCGCGCGCAACAAGCACCCGGCCTGCAACACCGCCAGCGGCGCCCCGGCGCACTGGTGCACTTGCGACCCGAACGCCAAGTGGTGTTCGACAAAAGGGCGGTGGACGTTGAAGACATCGGCCGTGGGCCCCCACCGGAACGGATCACGCCCGGCCGACCCGTACAACAGCCACACGGCCTCGCCCGCGTCGATCCGTACGCCATCCAGGTCGACGTCCCGCACCGCCCGCCGTGCGGCGGCCAGGACCGGGGCCTCCAGGCGGAGCGCCTCGTGGAAGGCCCACTCGGCCAGGCTCGGGTCACCGCGGAGCTCGGCCCACTGCCCAGGGTGGCGGGCGAGCTGGGTCATCGCCTCCGCCAGGCCCAGGATCGTCGTGTCCAGACCAGCCGTCAGGAAGGCGCAGGCGAACGGGATCGCCTCCGCCTCGGCAAGCCGGCCCGCGTCGACGGCCCGGAGGACCACCCCCAGCCAGGAACGGGGCTGCACGTGGCCGCGGCTGACGTTCTGCCGGAGGAGGGGCACCAGTGCGGCACTGCCCGGCAGGCCGTGCGGACCACGGTGGGGGAAGGGCCCGGAGATGTCGGCGCTCGCGCTCGCCTGGGCGAGGATCTGCGAGCGGATGCCCTCGGGCAGTCCCATCAACTCCATGACGGTGCCGGCGACCAGCTCACGGGCCAGCACGATCGCGTCGAACGTGCCGGAGGCCGTGTGCTCGCCCACCAAACGGTCTGCGCGGCCCTGGACCTGCTCCGCCAGCTTGGCAACGGCCCGGCGGCCCAGCTGCCGGGCCAGTAGGGGGAGCAGCTGTGACCGCGCCTCCCTGTCGACGGCCGGCATGGCGCCGGGCTGGATGCCGGGATCGGCCGGGCCGGGCAGCGTGATCCCGCGGTCCGCGGTGAACTCGCCGTTCTCGTCGCGCAGGATGCGGCGTATCCCGCCATGGCGGGGGATGGCCCAGACGCGGTGCGGCGTCAGGTACACGGCGGGCCCCATCCGGCGCAGGGCCTCCTGGACGGGGTGCGGGTCGGCGAGGAACCGGGCGTCGCACAGGTTCATCGAGCTGACGGGCGCGGCGGACAACGACATGACGGGGACTCCGGAAGGACAAAGGGTCACAGGGCAGCGGGAACCGGGGACGTGGTGTGCGGGCGGGCGGGAAAACGCTCGGACCACTGCCCGCGTGCAGTGCCCAGCGCGGTCTCGGCCAGCCGCAGCAGCTGGACGTCCGAGGTGCCGGCCGGGGCGTAGATGTGCTGGGCATCGCGCAGGTACCGCTCGATGGGGCGGTCGGTGAACAGCCCGGCTGCGGCGTGGATCTCCATCGCCGCGCGGGCGGAATCCAGTACGGTCTCGACGTTGACGACTTTCGCGTTCATCAGCTCGTCGTCACAGGAGAGACCGCGGTCCAGGAGGTGGGCTGCGTGGTAGGCCGCGAGGCGGGCCGTCATCAGCCGGGACTGCAACTGCCCCAACTTGATTTTGATGTTGGCCAGTTCATGGAGCGGCTTGCCGTAGCGGGTGCGGCCGGCGCAGAACCGGGTGGTCTCCTCCAGGATCGCCTGGTGGATCCCGAGCGCGACGGCGGTCAGGTTCGGCCGCCCGTACAGCACGCTGGAGGAGTAGGCCACCTTGAGGCCGTCGCCCTCGGCGCCGAGCCGGTTGGCCGCGGGGATACGGCAGCCGTCGAAGTGCAGCTCGCCGAAACTGAAGCCGTGCAGGCCCAGGGCCTGTTGGTGACGGCCGAGGGTGAGGCCCGGCCGGTCGCTCTCCACCAGGAACGCGGACAGTCCGGTCGCGCCGGGGCCGGTGCGGGCCACGACGCCGTGCAGGTCCCCGATGTGGCTGTTGCCGACATACACCTTGTGCCCGGTCAGGACGTAGTCGTCGCAGTCGCGTACGGCCCGGGCGGCCATGCCCAGGACGTGCCCGCCGGATCCGGGTTCGGTGACCGCGATGGTCGGCAGGCAGGTCCCGGCCGCGATCCGGGGCAGCCAGGCTTCCTGCTGCTCCTGGCTGCCGAAGTGGAGGATCTTGGCGACGCCGAGCTGGGAGGCCTGGGCCATGGCGCCGGTGGCGCCGCTGATGCGGGAGAGTTCCTCGATGATGAGGGTCTTGGCGAGGTGTCCTGCTTCCATTCCGCCGTGGTCGGCCGGGATGGTGACCCCGATCCACCCCTGCTGGGCGATCTGCCGGGCCAGTCCTTCCTCGACCCCGCGGGCCGCCTCCATGTCCGCGACGCGCGGTGCCACGACGCTTTCGGCGAACTCCCGTACGTGTGAGCGCAGTTCCTTGTGGTGCGGCGTCAACAGCCAGTCGGACATCCCGTGTTTCCCCTTCGCTTCAAGACGGCCGCGGTGGCCCGCCGGTGGAGTCGGTGCTACTGCGGTATGCGGGCGGCACGCTGGTGCAGGATCTGCATGACCTCGTCGCGGTAGGCCTTGATCAGCGCCAGTGACCGCTGGCCGGTGGACTGCTCCATTGCTTCCGGCCCGACGAAACACACCGTGCCCAGGACCGTCTGCGTCTCCTCGTGGATCAGTGGCGCGCCGGTATAGGTACGGATGCCGAGACGGTCGACCACCGGGTTCCCGGCGAACCGCGGCTTGGCGTACACGTCGGGCAGTGGCAGCGGCTTGGTGCGGGTGCGGGCGACCTCGGGGCAAAAGCCCCAGTCGGGCGCCATGGTGCGCGTCATGGTCGGCAGGTCGCCGTCGGTGGGTGAGGCGAGCCCCATGAAGTGCTGGACGCCGGTGGCCGGGTCGAAAATGTTGATCATGGCGTAGGGGACCTGGGCGTCCTCGGCGAGCCGGGCGGCCACCGCGTCCAGTTCGGGGTCGGGCCCGCCCAGTCCCAACTGGTGCAGCAGGCGCAGGTGTTCCTCCAGCGCGGTGGCGCTGGGGGCGGGGCGGGGGTCGGTGGTCATGGGCGGGCTCCCGGGGCGGTGGTCAGGGCATGGCGCACGAGCGCGATCAGGACGTTGACTGCGGACTGGCGGCTGCGGGCATCGCACGGCACGACCGGCACCCCCGGGTCGAGGTCGAGGGAGTCACGGACCTCGTCGAGGGGGTAGCGGTCGGAGCCGTCGAACTGGTTGACGGCGATGACGAAGGGCACCGCCCGCTGCTCGAAGTGGCTGACGGCCTCGAAGCTGTCGGCCAGGCGGCGGGTGTCGGCCAGCACGACGGCGCCGACCGCTCCGTAGGACAAGTCGTCCCACAGGGTCTTGAAGCGGTTCTGCCCCGGTGTGCCGAACAGCATCAGCTGCAGGTTGGTCGGGGCGGTGAAGGTGATCCGGCCGAAGTCCATGGCGACGGTGGTCGTGGTCTTGGCGCCCACCCCGGTCAGGCTGTCGATGTCCTGGCCGGCCTCGGTCAGCTGCTCCTCGGTCGTCAGCGGCGGGATCTCGCTGACGGCACCGACCAGGGTGGTCTTGCCCGCGCCGAAGCCGCCCGCGATCACGACTTTCAGGGTCGCGGGGCGGTGGGCGCGTGGTGGGTCCTGGTCACAGGCGGCGTAGGCCTGCAAGGCATGCCTCCAGCAGTTCGGTGTCGGGACGAGGGGAGCGTGCGGTGGGTGTGACCAGGACCAGCGCGTGCTGATCGAGGAGATCCGACACGAGGATCTTGGTGACCTGGACGGGCTGGGCGAGGCGGCCGGAGAGTTCCGCGAGGGAGCACGGCGATGCGCACAGCAGCTGGATCTGCTCGCCGTCCCGGCCCACGTCGCCAAACGGCTCTTGCGGCCTGGCCGCCAGGAGGGAGTCCCGGTTCAGCGGGTGCCGTGCTCGGGTGCGACCGCCGGTGAGGGTGTACGGCCTGAGCCGGCGCGCCGGGGCACCGGGGGGCGCGCCCGGGGGCGGAGTGGCCCGGCTCACTGGCTGGAGGCCGCGGTGGCCCGCAGCGCGCTCTGCAGATGGGCGTCGATGCCGGCGATCCACCGACTCATCTCGAAGCCCACCACCTGCGGATCCGCGCCCGGCTCGGTCCGCACGGCCAGCAGCGCCCCGGCGGCGGCCGGGTCGGTGGCGTCGGCCCTCATCAGGTACAGCGAGCCGGCGTCGTGCTCAATGACGACCTGGCGGACGCTGCCTGCTGAGGCTCGGAACTGAGCACGGGCCAGGCTCTGCAGACCGGCGATCAGCGCGGCCATGCCGTCGGCGTCGTCCGTGTCCATCCCCGCCTTCGCTTGACGCAGTCCGTCGGGGGTGGCCAGCAGCGCCGCCGTCACTCCCGGGATCCGGGCGACGAACTCCTCCAGCAGCGGGGTCAGATCGTGCAACGAGGCCTTGTAGGTGTGCGACATGAGCATCTCCAGGCAAGCGGAAGGGATGGTGCGGGACGGGGTGCGGCCTCAGCCGTCGTGCCCGGCAGTGCGCCGGGCCGCCTCCTGGGCGCCCGCAGCAAACCGGGCCATGAGCGACGGCGTGGGCCCTGCGGGAGCCGGGGCGGACACGGCCGGGGGCACGGAGCCCACGCCGCGAGACTGCGGCTGGGGCCTGGTACGGCGCGGCAGGGGTATCCGGCCCTCGCTCCCCGCCTGGTCCAGCGGCTGCGGTGGGTGGGGCGACGCCGGGGACGGGTGCGGAACGGGACCGGCCTGCGGCCCGGACATCGCCGCCGGCGTGGGAACCACGTCCTTGGGGACCGCGCCGTGAGCCTCAGGTCGGCTGTGGGTGGCGGCGTCCGCAGCAGGATTTCTCGGCGCAAGAAGGAGCCGTGCCGGGACGAGGACCAGGGCTTCGGTGCCGCCCAGGACGCTGGGCCGCAGTTCGACATGAAGGCCCAGGCGCTGGGCGAGCCGTCCGGTGACGAGGAGACCGATCCGTCCCTCCGCCAGGCGGGCCCGAGGGTCTGCGGTGTCCGGCGCGGTCAGCAGCTGGTTGAGCTGAGCGAGCCGGCCGTGGCCGATCCCCAGCCCGCGGTCTTCCACTTCGATCACCAGCCCGGCCGGTACCACCGAGGCGCGGACCAGGACCTGGGTGGCGGGCTCGGAGAACTGCGCGGCGTTCTCGACCAGTTCGGCCAGCAGATGCACGACGCTCGGACCCGCCTGCCCGGGCAGGGACAGGTCCGGCGCGGGGGCGATCTTCACCCGGGGATACTGCTCAATCTCCTCGGCCGCCTGCCGCAGCACGGTGGAGACGGACAGCGGCTCGTGACTGGCAGTCAGGGCCCGTCCGCCCAGGACCGCCAGGCCCTGCGCCTGCCGCCGGACCCGGGTCACCAGGTTGTCGATCCGGAAGAGGTCGCGCAGCACATCGGGATCCTCGATGTCCCGCTCGGCGGCTTCCAGTGCCTCCAGGGTCCGCCCCACCAGCGAGCTCAGCCGCATCGCAATGGCCAGCACCATGTCCATCTGCGCCCGCTCGGCATCCACCAGGCGATGCTGGTCGCGGGCCGCCGCGAGGACGGCCTGGCCGGCCTCCGCATGCGCCAGGGCAAGCAACTGCCCGACAGCCACCGGCAGTTCCCCGTCCAGGCCCGCCGGAAGGTGGTGCGGCATGGACCGGGACGCCGACAGGTCTCCCCGGCGCGTCTGCTCCAGGACGTCGCTGATGGCCTTCCGGCCGTGTTCGATCTGGTCCAGCAGCGCGTTCAGCACGGCGGCGTTCCCATCGCCGTGCTGCTGGTACGCGGCGGCCGCCGCCCGGCCGGCGCGGCGTGCACGCCACCAGATGCCGACGCCGAGCGCGGCGGCCGCCGGAGCAGTCAGGACAACGGGCACCTGCCCGGCATCGTGAAGTGTCCACGCCACGGCGACGGCCGTGCCGGCGGCCAGGGTGGGGCGGCTGGCCAGGGACTGCAGCCGCTGCGGGCTCAGCAGGGAGCTGCTTTCGGTGTCGGACCGTCGGCGGCCATTCCCGGTGCGGGAGGGCAGCGCGTGATCAGGCATGGACGGCCTCGCCCTCTGGAACCTGGTGGATGTCGGATCCGAGACCGCTGCCCGACCGCCCGGCCCAGGCGTCCCGGGCAGTCGTCCCGGCCGGGCCGATATCCGCCTTCCGGACAATGGACGGGCCGTCAGCTCGGCTGCCCATGGGGCCGAGAGGTCTGGTGATCGTGTCGATCAGCTCTTGAGTGATCTCCGCGAGCTGGATCAGGTGGATCACCAGCGGCATGTGGTCGGGCGGGGCCCGGAGAGCGCCGAGCTGCCGGGCCCGTGCGACCAGAGCAGGTCCGCCCGAGCCCGCGGGGCCGCCCCCAGCAGCCTTGATGAGGGTGGGGAGGTGGTGCCGTAGACCAGCGACGAGGAGGGTCAGCTCGGCATCATTGCGGGGAAGCGGATCCTGCGTGACCAGCACCTGGGCCACGAGGCCGCCCGCGCCGTCGATGGCGGACAGGGCCCGCGCCAGCCCCGCCGGACCGCGCACCCCTGTGGCCGCACGGCCTGCCGCTTTGCTGCGGCGCGGTCGGCCGCCCCACGGCGCCCGCGCCGCAGCGAAACGGAAGGCACCAATGCGCGGCCTGGCCGGACCGAGTGCCACAGAGGTGGATAACACGACGTCGTCTCCATGAGGTGATAGGCGGACCAACAGCACCAGGAGGACCCGGGCGGGCCCCCGCGACGGACTCACGCCCGGCTGGAAGTCGCCGATTCGCGTGCTGCCAGGGCGAGTTGAGGAATATCGTCTGGACGAGAGAACCGCGATTCGCGGCCTGCCGGTATCCCCGCACCGGCACGCATGCGTGTAACGCGTGTAAAGATCAATTCGGGACAGGGGCCGACCGTGGCGCGAACCCGCAATGACCGTCTGCGTGCGGTGATCAGCGACCTGGGCTGGTCGTATGAACAGCTCGCGGGCCGCTTCCGGCGCGTGGCCCAGGAGCACGGAGCCACCGACTGCCTCACCGTGGGCAAGTCGCACATCAACCAGTGGGTCCGGGGCAGCCGTCCAGGACCGGTCGCTCTGGATATGTTGGTCGAAACGCTCTCGCGAGGACTCGGGCGAGTCGTCACCCTGTCGCAGATCGGGTTCCCACCCGATGCGCCGGAGGTAACGCCGGCTGCCGGATGGGACGTTGACACAGTGGCCGCGCTGGTAGATCTCGGGGGCGACAGCATGGTGGACATGACCCGTCGGCAAGTTCTGACGTACACGGCGGCCGGCGCCGCGGTACCCCCGGAACGCTGGTGGGAACAGACCCTCCACCAGGCCCAGGCCCGGCCCTCCTTCTCCCGGCTCACCGTCACCGCCGCCCAGGTCGAGGCCGTCCGCGACGCCATGCAGTACCACTCGCGCCAAGACCAGCGCCTCGGCGGCCGAGCCGGACACGCAGCCCTCCTCGCCTACCTCCGCACCGACGTCGCCGACTACCTCTCCCGCCGCATCCCGAGCGAGGACATACGGCGCCAGCTGTTCTCCGCCGCCTCCGAACTCGTCTACCTCGCCGGATGGATGGCCTTCGACGCCGGCGACCACGGACCCGCCCAGCGCAGCTTCCACCTCGCGCTGCGCACGGCCGCCGAGGCCGGCGACGAACCACTCGCCGGGCACATCCTGCGCGCCGCAGCCCACCAGGCCGTCGACCTCCACCACCCCCAGCGAGCCCTCGAACTCGCCGAGGGCTCCCTCGCCCAGCACCGGTACAGCCTGGCCACCCCGCGCGAACGCGCCCTCCTCGGCGTCGTCCACGCCCGGGCCCTCGCCCTGGCCCGCCGCAAACCCGAAGCCCGCCAGGCCCTGCACCGCGCCGCCGACGACCTCAGCAAAGCCGCCCCCCACGACAACGAACCGGCCCGCGTCGCCTTCTTCAGCGACGCCAGCCTCGCCCACGAGACCGCATGCACCCTGCGCGACCTGGGCGAACTCGCCCCAGCCGAGAAAGAGTTCGAGCACAGCGTCCGCACCCGCGCCCTGCCCTACGCCCGCACCCACGCCGTCACCCTGGGCTACCTCGGCGACGTCCAAGTCCGCCAAGGACAGGTCGAAGCCGCCTGCGCCACCTGGTCCCGCGCCCTGGACTCCATGACCGGCATCCAGTCCGGCCGGGTCAGCGACACCGTCGTCCAGATGCGGCGCGCACTGTCCCCGGTCCGCGCCCGCGGCGGCCGCGCAGCAGCCGAACTCGACCAGCGCGCAGCCGCGTTCCTGCGCACCGTAGGCTGACCGCGCCACGACAGCGAACCCCCGCCGCGCCGCCGGCCGCCCCGGGGGAGCGAGGGGACCACCATGTCCGAGACCTTTGAGACACCCGAGACCTACACCCTGCCCGTCATCGGTCACGTGGTCGGCGGCCACATGATGAAACACGACGACTACCAGGGCGGCGTGGAGTCGATCATCCGGCTGCACCAGACGTACCCCCTCGAAGCCGTCCAGGGCCTCGCCGAGTTCAGCCACGTCCAGGTCGTCTGGCGCATGCACCTGGCGGCCCCGGAAGACGTCGAGCTCCACGCTCGCAGCCCCCGCGGCAACCCGGAGTGGCCGCCCACCGGCACCTTCGTCCACCGCAACCATCGCAGGCCCGACCAGGTCGGCATCTCCCACCCCAACCTCGTCCGTGTCGACGGCCGGGACGTCCACGTCACCCATCTCGACGCGGTCCACGGCACCCCCGTCCTCGTCCTCGCCCCCTGGTTCCCACAGATGGGCCCTCAAGGACCCATCCATGTACCGAAATGGGTCGACGAAATGCTTGAGCGGTACTGGGCTCCTTCCATCGAGCGCGCAAACTGACCCTGTCGGCCATTTCGATTGATTTGTCTTCACTGGTCATGGGGCTCCCTTCTGGGAAGTCAAACGGGCCGACTTGGCAACAGGCCTCGGTGGCGGGGAGATCACGGACGTCGGATTGCCCTGCCGCGGAGTTCGTCTCGGGCTTGGCGCAGTCGGTCAAGGCTCTGCCGTATCGGCAGGGCAGCGGCGAGCGCAGCCTCCAGAAGGCGCTGCCGCTTGGCGCCTTCGATCGGGCCCGTGGAGTAGGTCGCGCCGTTGCTCTCCTCGGTGTACAAGTACCCCTCCACCAAGCCGAGTTGGCTGACTGCCTCGGTCGGGAGGATCACGGGGCTCGTCAGCGGAACGATCTGCACGAGGACGTGGCCCGACTCGGTCAGCTCTGCCAGATGACCAAGCTGCTCGGCCGCGACCTGCGCACCACCGATCCACCGGGTCAGGATCGTCTCGTCGAGCACGACGGTGACGGGCCGGGCGCATGGCACTGGCACGGACCGGTCGGGGCACGTCGCGATCTCAGCCTGATACTTGGGGAAATGTGGCCCGTCGCAGATAGCGGCCGCATACGCCGGGGTCCGCACGAGCGCGGGGACGGCCCACCCCGACCACACGAGGACCGAAGCCGCCCGACGCTCGCACAGCGCAAGTCGGCTCATCCATCCAGACAGTTCGTCGCGGACGAGGTAGCTTCCTTGGGCTGCACTCACCAGATACTGAAGCCCGGCAAGGCTCCGCAGATCAGTACAGAGAAGCGGGTGATCAGCGTGGTCGGGCTCCGTGTTCATGGCCTTTCCGATGAGTGGCGGAGACGGGAAACTTGGGCGGCGAGCTGGACCATGACGGGTAGGTGACCGCGATACCGCGGAGAGTCTCCAGGCGTAGTCGTCCGAGCGGCCGCGCCGGTCGGCCACAGGCCCCCGGACGGCTAGGCCCGGTTCAGAGCGCGGACTGGAACGCCGAGGCTGACGGCACGGTGAGGGCCGTTTCCGTGATGCGGTCGAGGGTGGCGGGCACATGCCCTGCGTGCTGGGCAGCGGCTCGCGCGGCGAGCGGCACCCGTCGCGCGGACGGGGCGGGTGCGGGGCGGTAGGCGGCGGCGGAGACGAGACCGTTCATGGCATATCCCTCACTGGCTGGCGGTACAGCTGGGCTCGGCGCAGCGCGGCCGCCGAAGAATGACGACCGCAGAGGTCCGGCGGCCGTGCCGCGCCGAGGTGGAATCCGCCTTCCAGCCGGGCCCCGTCACAGGCATCTGGCCCCGGCATCCGGTCCGGAAGGCGGACGTTTCTACGCGTAGTGCTGGAGCACGATGGCTTCGATTGCCTTGTCGGCGGTCACCGCGTACCGGTGCACGTCCTTCCAGCCCGCGCCAAGCTTCGCGATCTGCCGCTCCATCAAGCCGCGGTGCTTCTGGGCGGGGTCCAGCCGTTCACGGACAGGGGTGACGATGTGCACGACGCCGTCGGGCTTGAGCCAGCCGGGCGCACGCACAAGGAACCGCTGCATGGGGAGGACATCGGCGACCAGGCGGCAGGTGACGATGTCGACACTGTGGGGCTCAAGGAACGACGGGGCCGCATCGCTGTTCACGTCCCACTCGATGAACCGCGCGGTGCCCTGGCCACTGCTCAGCCCGCGCGCCTCCGCCACGGCCACGGCAGAAAAGTCGATGCCCGTGACGGACAACCCCATGGAGGCTAGCTCCCGTGACCAGTCGCCCGTGTCGGGTAGGACCACCGCATTGCTGCGGCGGTCCCCCCTCAGAACCGTGCGTGCCACTCGTCGCGGCACACGGCTCAAGCAAGTCCTAAAGGC
>NZ_JBITHR010000036.1:0-52222 GCF_044458185.1 Streptomyces sp. NPDC050485
GGTGGTGCCGTTGCCGGTGAGGTTGCTGGTGGTGCCGGTGACGGTGCCGGTGAGGTTGCCGGTGGTGCCGTTGCCCGTGAGGCCACCGGTGGTGCCGGCGAGGTTGCCGGTGGTGCCGCTGCCGGTGATGCCGCTGACGGTGCCGCCGACGCAGCCGCAGCCGGTACCGCTCGTGGTCGAGCCCTGCGCGAGAGGGGTGGCGAGGACGCTCTGGAGCGCGTTGGCGGGGGTCTTGTGGGGCTGGGGCCCTGTGGTGGCCGAGGCGGGTGCGGCTACGGCCATCGTTGCGGCGGTGGCGAAGGCCGCCCCGGCGAGAACCTGCTTGATCACGTTGTGCTCCCATTCGGTGGATCGGTGAGGGGTGACAGGCCCGCCTTGTGAAACCTGCCGCTCCTTGAAACGAGGAACGTGCAGAACACGTCACAAAGTGCGCTCATTCGGACCAACACGTAGTGGGGGCTGGTGCGCCTGCTGTCCGCCGGTGGCCTCCCCGGGCCGCGGGCGCACCCGCAAACGCGAAGGGTGCGGCTCTTGTTGAGTGACCGTGATCACGCAGCCTGATCACGGTCACTCAAGAGGAGCCGCACCCGAAAGTGAATGTCTTGACCGTCGGTGCCACCGGCATGGACGCGTACATCCGGTGCCCCGGCCCGGCCGGCGGGGTCTTGAGTGTGCCGGGTCCCGGGGCCGTGTCCGGACCTCGGGACCCTTGGGGGCACTCTCCATCCTGATCCCCGGGTGCAACGACTCTCCGCAGCCCCGGTCACCCCGCTTCCCCCGCCCAGCCCAGCGCGCGCTCGGCGAGTTGCCCACTACTCAGCTTGTCGCAGCGGCTCTTCTGGTGGAACACCCGCACCCCGAGCCGTACGGCGTGGTCCTGGCCGTCCACAACGGTCTGTTGGGTGTGCCGGCACGGGATCACAGTGTGCTGCTCGGGCTGGACGTTACGGGCTGTGCGAGAGGCTGTGCTGCTTGTGGGGGGCGAGGTCGGTGGCCGAGGCGTCAGAGGAGCTTCTGCGGGCCCTGGTACTGGTTGACGGGTGCGATGTTGCAGGCGGCCTTGGGGCCGCCGAAGGCGTGTCCGCCGATGCCCTCGCCCTCGGGCAGCGGTACCGCGCAGCGGAGGTCGATGTTGATGAGCGGGGCGCCGTAGGTGTTGAGGATGCCGCCCGCGTCGCCCGCGATGGCGGTGTCGCCGTTGCGGGTCCCGAAGTCCGTGGCACCGGTGCCGCTCACGGTCGTGCCCGACGCGATACGGGCGGCGCGGATGGCTTCGTGCGCGTTGGTGGGGGTGGTCTGGGCCTGGGGCCCCGTGGTGGCCGAGGCGGGCGCGGCTACGGCCATCGTTGCGGCAGTGGCGAAAACCGCCCCGGCGAGAACCTGCTTGATCACGGTTGTGCTCCCATTCGGTGAATCGGCGAGGGCTGACAGGCCCGTCATGGGGAACACCTGCCGCCCCGAGGGGCAGGTGGACCACGGGCGGGGGCGCGGTGTCCGGCACGCCACCTCGCCGCGTTGCCGAACCGCCCCGACAGCTCCGCCATCAACGCGCTCCGACGCCTTGCGATGCGCCGCACCAGACACCGCGCCTGTCCAACCCTGATCCACCAGACACCCCCTGGAGCGATGAACATGCACAATACGTGATAAATAGTGCCCATTCGGGCCAATACTCACCTGGCGGGCCTGATAGTGGCCGCCTGCCCCGGCACTCTTCTCCTTGACAGCTCAGAGCCTGATGCGGAAGGCGTCTGCACGTAAGCCGTTGCCATCGGTGGTTGTTGCTCTGGCCATGGGTGACCGTTCGGTGATCCAGTCGTGACGCAAGGCGGCGCAGCCAGCCGCTGACGGGACCAGGCTGCGCCTCTCCTCTTCTCGCGATCCCTGGGTCTGCCTGGCGGACACGGAAGCAGCCAGTCGAAAACCGGCGCGCCCCGCAGCGACTGTGTGTGCCCCGTCAGGGCCGGACAGGAGGCGGGCCGTGGGTAGTGGCGGGGGCTGGTGTGCGTGCTGTCCGCCGACGGGTTCAGGGGCCGCAGGCGCATCCGCAGAAGCGAACGTCCTGACCACCGATGCCACCGGCACGGACGCGCATGTCCGGTGTCCCGGACCGGTCGGCGGGGTCGTGCGCGTGCGAGGTCCCGGGGGCTGGAATGGTCAGACCCCGGGACCCTTGTGCATCTCCGCCCGGCTCAACGACGCTCCGCGGACCCTGTCACCCCGCTTGCCCCGCCCAGCCCATCCCGAGCCCGGCGAGCTGCTGTTCGTTTCGGCTTGTCGCGCCGGGACAGGGCCCGGAAGCGCTGCGGCAGCTCGCAGAGGGCCGTACCCAGGGCAAGCACGCGCGATAGGGGAGACTGGGCGGGTGACCACAGACCCACGCAGTCCCCTGGACAGCGACGCCCCTTGCTTCAGTTCTCCCGAGCCGGTACGCCCGGGTTGGGCCCAGCCTCGCTCCGCGGTCGGCGCTCCGCCCGCCACTTTTCTTGAGCCCCGGCTTCGGCCGGACCCGTCGGCCGACGCAGCCATATCCTGATTACTCCGCAGGGCCGCCCGGCCCAACTCCGGCCTGTAGCACAGCAGCCGTTCCCCCGGGAAGGTTCCACCCTCACGGATGAGGGAACGCTGGCATCCGCCC
This sequence comes from Streptomyces sp. NPDC050485, assembly GCF_044458185.1. NCBI lineage: Bacteria > Bacillati > Actinomycetota > Actinomycetes > Kitasatosporales > Streptomycetaceae > Streptomyces > Streptomyces sp. NPDC050485. Next base: position 2,639 of record NZ_JBITHR010000036.1, read on the forward strand.
ACGTGACGGTGGCGCGGACCTGATGGTCGTGCATACCAAATAGCACGCGTCTGCTCCACCGCATGGCGCTCGTCCGGCGAAGCCTTTCCGAGGCGAGAGGAAGACGAACGCCGGGTGCCGCGGCCGAGGATCGGGGTTCGCGCCGGGCTGCGGTGGCCAAGTCGAGTCGGCCTGGGGCTCGTTCACCGCTGTGCGTGAGAACCGTGGTCACCACACCGGACGCCGCTGCTGTCGCCGCGCCGGTCCTGGGCCGGCCGTGCGCCCTCCCTGCGGCGACGCGCGGCGAGATCGCCGATGCCGCGACGACTGCCCTCGACGCCTCGCGCTACGGCGGCGCCGCCCCGAACTCCGACCCTGCCGACCTGGCGACAACACCACAGCTTGCGGGGCCTACGGACCGACGATCAACCAGGTGACGAGCACCGCATCCATGTCCCGGTGATACCGGTACAGCACCGAGACACCATGCCCCCGCGTCTGTTCGGTGGTGAGGCGTACGACCCGCTCCTCGACATCGGGGTCATAGCCGGGGCGGGGGTCACCCCTGTGCGGGTCCAGTTCCAACGACGCCCGGACATCCGCGACGGCCGCTCGCTCATCCCGGGTGAGTTCGGTGCGTACCTTCTCGGCCTCGTCGGAACAGTGCACGGGAATCAACGCCCGCCCCCGCGACCTTGCGGCGCAGCACGGCGGCGGACTCTGCGGAGGACATCGTCAGCGCGGCACGCAGCTCGGGCAGCGTGCGCCACACGGCACTCCGCATCCCCTGCCCGGCGAGGCGATAGCGGGCACGAAGGAGGCCGTTCATACCTGAATGTGCAGCCAGGCCGCCGACTGAGCTGATACTCCGTCAAGTAGCTGAAACAACACTAGCGTTGGGCGGCTTATGGGGGTGTCAGGGGGAAGGGGAGCCGCTGGCTACCCGGTGGAGCCCAGCCCGGCTGAACGCCCACCGCCGTACTTCCTGGTCGATACGGTGCGGCCGGTGTGTTTGAGGGCAGGTGTGGGTGGTCAGGCGGGCCCAGTCACGGAAGTTGGCGTGCGGGGTAGCAGCCGAGGACCGGGACGCGCTGCGTGGCATGCTCAGCGACGCACACGGTATCGGGGGCCGGCGGTGATGTCGTTGACGTGGATGGGTGGACGCCTGCCTCGCCGCGGTACGGCGTGGAGAGGAGGGGTCGGGGTGTCGCGTGCGCTGATGGCGCTGCGGCATGTCGTCGGCGTACGGGGCACAGGAGGGGGTTCCTCCGGATGTGACGCGTGACGGCAGAGACAGGGGTGACGGAAACGATCGGATTCGGGCAGAGTTGAGCCCGGCGTGACACCCCCCGCGGCCAGCATGACCGGAGAATTGATGGACAACAGAAGCCTCGTCGCCTTCGACGAGACACAAGTGCCCCTGTACTACTCGCGCAAGACGGCCGACATCCTCTACAAGTACGGTCCAGGTCCGCGCGTCCACTTCCACATGGGCCTGTTCGCCGCCGGTACCACCCCCAACACCACCGTCTCGCAGGGTGTCCTGAAACAGCGCATCGTGGCATCGCAGGAAGCCATCGTTGACTACGCTGCGCGCAGCTGGGGCGCCTACACCACCCCGCCCGCCAGCGTCCTCGACATAGGCTGCGGCATCGGCGGCGGCTCGCTCTACTGGGCACAGGAGCACGGCGCCACCGTCACCGGCCTGACCGTTGCGGCCGAACACCTTCCCCTCATCCGGGACTTCGCCCGCCTCGGCGGGGTCGGGGACCGGGTCACCCCGGTCCTCGCCGATGTGCACGACTACACCCCGGACCGGCGCTACGACGCCGCGTACGCCAATGAGTCCTCCGGCTACATGGACCGCGAACGCCTCTTCCAGGTCGTTGCCAACTCCCTCGAACCGGGTGGCTGGTTCGGGATCCAGGAGCACTTCATCCGCCGCCCCGACTGGACCGAATTCATCGACGGCTACTACAAGACCCGGCTCGGCACGCTCGGCGAGTACCTCCATGCCGCTGAGTCGGCCGGCTTCGCACTGGAGCGGGACGAGGACGTCACCGACCGGGTGGCCGAGTTCTGGGTGCAGTCCATGGCCTGGAACACCGCCGAACTCGACCGGATCGAACGCGGCGAACAGCGGACGGACCGCACTGCCTGGTCGCGCGAGCGGCTGATGGAATCGGCCGTCACCCACGGCAAGCTCTTCCGCATCTGGCGCGACCACGCGATGGAGACCCGGCTGCTGCTCTTCCGCCTCGGTGCGGCCGGGGGCCGGTGACTCATGCCTGCGGTGTACACGGCGAACAGCACGCCCTCCCGGATCGGCTGGCAACTGCCGCCGTTCTACTGCCCGTTCAACGAGCGGCTCATCCACCCCAAGGCCGCCGAACTGGAAGCCAGGGCCGTCGAGTGGATCGACACCTTCGGGATCTACCCCGATGCCACCGAGCGTGCCTGGGGCCTGGCCACGCACAGCGCGGAGTTCACCGCGCGCATCATCCCGTACGGAGATGTGGAGCCGGTGCTGCTCTTCACCGAGTGGAACTACTGGGCCAACGCGGTTGATGACTGGCAGGACTCCGGCTCCACCGCCACCAGCAGCGCGTCCATCGCCGACCACAGTGCCCGCCTCGTACGGTCCATCGAGGCACCCGGCTCCCGGATGCTGCCGCCCGGGCCGCTGACCCTCGCCCTCGACGATCTGGTGGCCCGTACGAGGGCGGTGCTCACCCCGTTCCAGCTGCGGCGGTTCACCGAGGGAACGCGGGACTGGCTGTTCGGGGCGGGATGGCAGACCGCCAACGCCGAGCGGGGCGTGATGCCGTCGCTTAACGAGTTCGCGGCGATGAGGATGTCGGTCAACGGCACCCGGTTCACGCTCACCTGGTGCGACGCGGCGAACGGCGTCCACGTACCGGCCGACGTGCTGTACTCACCGCAGGTGCAGGCGCTCACCGACGCGGCCGGGTTCATCGTCTCCTGCGACAACGACCTGTTCTCGTACAACAAGGAGGACCACCAGGACCCCTGGGAGCAGAACCTCCTCAACGTCGTCGCCCAGGAACGGGGTTGCACCCCGCGCGAGGCCCTGCCGCACGCGGTGGCACTGCGGGACCGGGTGATGACACTGTTCGTACGCCTGCGAGAACGCCTCCGCCGGTCCGGGGACCCGGAGCTGTGCCGCTACGTGGATTCGCTCGGCCACTATGTGAGCGGCTGCATCGAATGGCAGAACCTGGCGCCGCGATACACAAGCCCGCGCAACCGGAACCCGCTGCCGGTGGAGGGGTCGTCGTACGACATCACCTGGCGGGCGACCCCCTCCGACACCACCGTAGAGCCACCGCCGATCCCGGCAATCGCGTGGTGGTGGGACCAACTGGAGGTCTAGCCCCGCCCTTCCCGCCGCGGCGCCACCCGGCGGGAAGGGCTCAGCGGCCGCCGAACAGCCGTGCCCACAGGGACCGCTTCGGCGCCGAAGGCGCAACCGGGGCCGAGGCGGAGGCCGGAACGGTGACCGGGGGCTCGGTCTCGCGGGGGGCGGGGGTCGCGCCCGTGGTCGAGGGCCCCTTGGGTGTGAAGGTGACCGGCAGCGCGGTCAGATGACGGGACATCAGCGAGGTGTCCCACCGCAGCGCCGCCTCGTCCACCGCCAGGGCCACATCCGGCAGCCGGCTGAGCAGGGTGTCGATGCCGGTGTCCGCGATCGCCCGGCCGATGTCCTGGCCGGGGCACTCGTGCGGGCCGCCGCTGAAGGCCAGGTGCGAACGGTTGCCGTGCACCGGGACAGTGAGGTCCGGGCGGATGTCCGGGTCCAGGTTGCCCGCCGCGAGGCCGAGCAGCAGCATGTCGCCGGCCTTGATCTGCTGCCCGCCCAGGACCGTGTCACCGGTGGCCCAGCGGCCCAGGATCGTCGTCAACGGCGGTTCGTCCCACAGGACTTGTTCCAGCGCGTCGGGCAGCGTCATGTGACCGCCTGAAAGGCGCGCGCGGAAGCGGCTGTCCGTCAGGACCATCCGCAGTGTGTTGGAGATCAGGTTCGCGGTTGTCTCGAACGCCGCGATCAGCACCAGCCGTAGATGCTCGATGATCTCATCGTCCGTCAGGGGCGTGCCGTGCTCCAGGAGCCAGGAGGTGAAGTCGCGCCCGGGCGCGGCCCGTTTGCGTTCGAGGAGCTGGCGCAGCACCACGGTGACGTACTCATTGCTGGCGACGGCGGTCTCGGTGCCCTTGATCATGTCGCGGGCCGCCTCCACAAGGCGCGGCCCGTACTCGTCGGGCATGCCCACCAGCTGGGTCATCACCAGCATCGGCAGCGGCTCGGCGAAGTCCCGGACCAGATCGGCCCGGCCCTGCTCGGCGAAGGCGTCGATCAACTGGTTCGAGAACCGGGTGACATAGCGCCGGATGCCACGACGGTCGAAGCGTTCGAGGGACGCGGTGACCGCACCGCGCAGCCGCTCGTGGTCCGCCCCGTCGGCGAAGTTGCACACCGGTTGCCAGGCGGCGATCGGGGTCAGCGGATGGTCCGCCGGAACCCTGCCCTCCCGCATGTCCCGCCAGCGCCGCGAGTCGCGCGAGAAGCGGGACGGGGTGCGGGCCACATCCAGGTTCTCCCGGTGCCCCAGGACCAGCCAGGCCGGCAGGTCGCCCGGGACGAGCACCGGGGCCACGGCGCCGTGCTCGGCGCGCAGCTTCTCGTACAGGGTCGTCGGGTCGGCCTCGGCCTCGGGGCCGAAAAGGCGGTGGGCGGGGCAGCCCGGCGGCGGGGTGGGCGTGCTCATGACGCTCCCTGGGTGGTGGCGAGGGACTGGAGATAGCGCATCAGGGTCATCAGGACGTCCCGGCTGGACGCGCGCTGCCGGACGTCACACAGCACGATCGGTACGTCGTCGGGCAGGTCGAGCGCGCCCCGCAGCTCCTGGACGGGGTAACTCGGCGCCTGCGGAAAGGAGTTGACGGCCACCACGAAGGGCACGCCGCGCTCTTCCAGACGGCCGATGACGTCGAAGCTCACTTCGAGTCGGCGGGTGTCGACCAGGACCACCGCACCGAGGGCGCCCTCGAACAGCCCGCGCCACAGGAACCAGAACCGCTCCTGCCCGGGCGTGCCGAACAGGTAGAGCACCAGCTCCTCGTTGATGCTGATGCGCCCGAAGTCCATGGCGACCGTGGTGGAGGTCTTGCCCGCGAGGCCCCGGGTGTCATCGACCCCGGCACCGGCCTGGGTCATGGTCTCCTCGGTGGTCAGCGGCCTGATCTCGCTGACCGAGCCGACCAGGGTGGTCTTGCCGACTCCGAAGCCGCCCACGATCACCACCTTGACGGCAGCGGCGGCGGTCTGCGGCAGGGCGTCCTCGCTCCGCGGCCCGACGGCCACCGGGGCCTGCTCAGAGCTTCTGAAGTCCATCGATCACTGCCTCAATCAAAGCGCGGTCGGGGAGTTGGGCGGGGGGCACGGGGGCACGGGCGATCAGTCGGCCGTCGTCGATGAGATCGCCCAGCAGTACGGTGACGATGCTCACCGGCAGGCTCAGGTGTGCGGAGATCTCGGCGACCGACAGCGGCGCCTGGCAGATGTGCAGTATCGCCGCCTGTTCCGGCTGCATTCCGGGCCTGGGACCAGACCTGGCCACGATCAGTGTGACCAGGTCGAGTTCGCGGTCGGCGGTGCCGGATCCGCTGCGGCCGCCAGTGATCACGTACAGCCGCTCGGGACTGCTCTCCTGCCAGTCCCGGCCGCCGGGGTGGCTCACCTGTCCTGCCCCTCCTGACGCGGCGGGCTGCTCAGGTGTTCCCCGATGCGCAGGACGAGGTCGCGCATCCGCTGGCCCATCAGGCCGGCGTCCACGCCCTCGTCGGCGAGGACCGCGAGATAGGCCCTGGCGCCGGCCGCCATCAAGTAGAAGAAGCCGCCGTCCATCTCGATCACCACGAGCCTCATCTGCCCGTCGCTGTGCGGGAGTTCGGCGCCGACGGCACTGGCGAGGGACTGGAGTCCGGCACAGGCGGCGGCAAGCCGGTCGGCCGTGTCGGTATCGGTGCCGTACTGGGCCATGCGCAGACCGTCGGCGGAGAGCACGACGACATGCCTCGTCTGCGGCACGCTCTCCGCGAGGTCCTTGAGCATCCAGTCCATGTTGGCCTGTTGCTGGATCATGGCGTCGTGGTCCCCTTGTCTGTGGTCTCTCCGGACAGGCCGCTCTGGAACGCGGCCAGCCACATGCCTGGCTGCACCTGCGGTGCAGATGTGTCCGGCTTCGGCGTGGTCGGCGCCGGGTCATGGGTGGCGGCGGGCGCGGTGACGCGGGTCTTGCGGTGCCGTTGCGGCAGTCCGCCCGTGGTCCGCTCGGTGACCTGCAAGATGTCGTCCGCGACCGGCCCGGTTGCCGCGCGCGCAGGGCCCGCGGTGACGGCGGGGCGTGGACCGGAGGCGGCGCCGATGCCGTGCGCGAGGCCGGTGGCGGCGGCGCTGGTGGTGATCAGTTCCTGCGGTACGACCAGGACGGCGCGGACACCGCCGTACGCGGACGAGCGGAGCGAGACCTGGAAGCCATAGGCCTGGGAGAGGCGGCCGACCACAGCGAGCCCCAGGCGGGGCGTCTCGCCGAGGTCATTGAGGTCGATGCCCTCCTGGGCCTGGCGGAGCATGCGCTCGGCCCGGTTGCGGGCCTCCTCGCTCATGCTGACGCCGCCGTCCTCGATCTCGATGGCTATGCCCGACTGGACGTCCACGGCGGTCAGATGGACCTTGGTCTGCGGCGGCGAGTAGCGGGTGGCGTTGTCCAGAAGCTCGGCGAGCGTGTGGATCAGCGGTTCGACGGCGGGGCCGGTGACGGCGACCTCGGAGACCGAGTGGAGTTCGACCCGCTGGTAGTCGATGATCCGGGACATGGCGCCGCGCAGGACGCTGTACAGCGGTACGGCCTTGGACCACTGGCGGCCGGGGCGGGCACCGCCGAGCACCGCGATGGAGTCGGCGAGGCGGCCGATCAGGGCGGTGCCGTGGTCCAGCCGCAGCAGGTCGCCGAAGACATCCGGGGCCTTGCCGTGCCGGTCCTCCATCTCCCGTAGCTCCTGGGCCTGTTGGTGAACGATGGCCTGCACTCGGCGGGCGATGTTCACGAAGGCGCGCTGCGCGGACTCGCGCAGGTCCTCCTCGGCCACCACGGCATCCAGCACGGCGCCGACGACGGCACGGTGCTCGGACGGTGCGTCGAGGGAGGCGAGGACGTCCTCGGGGAACTCGCCCTTGCGCAGCCGCTCCACCACCTCGGGCAGCAGTACCCCCGCGAGGCGCGCGGTCTCGGCCTTCTGGCGGGCGAGTTCGGCGCGTTGCTCGTCGACGGTCCGCCGCAGCCCTGCGATCGCCCGGCCCCGCCGTCCTACCTCTGCGCCGATGAGCGCGACCACGATCACAGCGATCCCGCCGATCACGGCCACCGGGGTACGGGCCGCCCGGTCGACCAGGACGACAGCGACGCCGGATGCGGCCGCGGTCAGGAATGCGGGTGCCAGCCAGCCGAAAGAGGCCGCGGACCGCTTGCCTCCGCCTCCGGGTGACGATTCCTCTCGGACCATCAGGAGCCTCAAACCCATCGAGTACGAATGATCATCGGACGATGGACGTGAGCATAGCCCGGGCACCACAAAGGGGTTGACGGCGGCTCACCGCTGTGACAGGTCCTTAACACATCCCGCTCCGCAGCGAGCCGGGCCGCAACGGGCCCCGACGCCGATGCGGTTGACCGAGGTCGCCGCGGCTGTCAGCGAGGTCTTCGACCGCTTCTCCGGCACCTACGGGCTCACCACGCCCACCAGACGGAACTACCGCACGCATCAACCGGGTTGGCCATCAACTGCACCTCACGATCCACCACGGGCCATGCCGCATCTGGGGCATCCTGCTGCCGCCACAAAGGCCCTGCTGATCGCGCAGGAACGGTCGCGCTCTGGCGGCTCGGGGGCCCGAAGACGGCAGAGAGCCGGTACTCCTGACGCAGAAGTAGCCGCCCGCCGGCGGCTACTTGGGAAACCAGTAGCCGTGCCCGTGCTGGACGTCCAGGCGCAGTGCCCGGACGTCGGTGTAGCTGTTCGGGGCGGGAGATCCCCGCTGTGGGCTTGGCCGTCCAGTACGCCGGGCTGGAGCTGCCGTCGTCGGCCGGGGTGCCGGCGGAGTCGCTGGGGTAGCTGCCGTTGAGGTGGGGGCAGCCCGGGGGTCTGGAGCGGCTCAGCGGCGGCCTCGCCGGTAATTCGGGATCCCCGCCGGAGAGCCAGCCGAGTGCCGCCGCGCGTGCCTCGGCGGCCCCGCCATGGGCTGGGCGGGGGAAGCGGGGTGACCGGGGCTGCGGAGAGTCGTTGAACCCGGGGCAAGATCACGATGGAGAGTGCCCCCAAGGGTCCCGGGGTCTGACCAGTCGCCCCGGGACCCGGCACACCCACAACCCCGCCGGTCGGGCTGGGGCACCGGATAGGTGTGTCCGTGCCGGTGGCGTCGGCGGTCACAACAATGGCTCCTGCGGGTCCGCCCGCGGCACAGGCCGCGGGCGGACAGCGGGCCCACCACCGACAGCCCGGTCTCCCGCCCGGCCCCGGCGGGGCAGGCAGAGATGTCGCGGAGCGCCCGGGCCTTGTGACTGCTGCGTCGGCGAGTTGAGCGTTGGTCCGAATGGGCACAATTTGTGACGTGTTGTGCAGGTTCCTCGTTTCAGGGACGACGGGTTCCCATGACAGGCCTGTCACCCCTTCTCTGACCCACCGAACGGGAGCACCACCGTGATCAAGAAGATCCTCGCCGGGGCGGCCTTCGCCACCGCCGCAACGATGGCCGTCGCCATGCCCGCCTCTGCGCAGGCCCCGAAGCCCCAGGCCAACACCACCCCACTCCAGATCCCCACCAGCACACTCCAGACCCTCCTCGCCGCCGCTGCGCAGGGCGCGACCGCGAGCGGCACCGGCACCGGTGCCATGGGCGGCAACGGCGCCACGGACTTCGCAACCCGCAACGGCAACACCTCCATCGCGGGTGAGGCGGGCGGCATCGGCAACACCTACGGCGCCCCGCTCATCAACGCCGACCTGCGCTGCGCGGTACCGTTGCCCGAAGGCGAAGGCATCGGCGGACACGCCCTCGGCAGCCCCAAGGCCGCCTGCAACCTCGCACCCGTCGACCAGTACCAAGCCCCCCAGAAGCTCCTCTGACAGCGGCCGGCGTACGGGTCTCCCACCAAAGCCCCACACGGCAAATGAACGAACAACAGCCCGCAGAACGCGCAATGGGCTGGGTGGGGCAACCAGGGTGACCGGGGCTGCGGAGAGCCGTTGAGCCCGGGGCATTGGAGAGTGCACAAGGGTCCCGAGGTCCGGATGCGGCCCCGGGACCCTGCACCCTCCAGAGCCCCGCTCGTCGGGCCGGGGCGCCGGACATGCGGGTCCGTGCCGGTGGCACCGGCGGCCAAGAACGTTCGCTTTCGGGTGTGGCTGCGCCTGCGGCCCGGGCGGCCACCGACGGACCGCGGACGCACCTCGGCTGGAAGGAAATCGGGCGCTGGCCGGGAGCTCTCCGCTTCGGGCCCCCCTTGGGCACTGGCTATGCGCACGTAGAAGAGCGGGTTGTGGCTCTACGGTCATGACTCGCTCTTTGGCGTAGTAGGTGAGTTTCAGCCCGAGAGTTTCGTACAGGGCCCGTAGATTGTCCGGGGCGGCGGCCGCCGGGGCGCTGGGGATGTTCCCGAGCTGGGTGACGGTCCGTGGAGGTCGTGGGTGATCCCGCCGCCGGCTTCGTGAACTCCGCTCGGCCTGGACGATGGGTGCGGACACGGGATCGGGCACGAGCCGTTGCAGACGCTTGCCGTCGGCGGCTTTGGCGGGGTTGGGGTGGGGGCCTGCGTCGTCCAGCGTGTAGCCGTACGGTGGGCGTCCGCCTCTTGGCGCGGAGGAGTTGCCAGTTCTTTGAGGCTTCCGGGTCTTGGAGGTCTTCGGCCGAGCAGCGTCCGGCGAAAGCGAATCGGGTCACGTCGTGATGGTCGACGCCGCCGAGCCGCTCCCCGGCATCCGACCCGGACAGCACATGCCAGCCGCACCGTAACCCGCCTCGACGTCACCGTCCTTGAACCCGTGGATCAGTCGCCCGCGCCGCCGACCGCATCCCGGGACGACCGGCACGTTACCCCTGCCTCGCGGCGCCGACACCGCATCCTGGCACTGCTCCAGGAAGAGCCCACGTGTCTCTGGCAACCCCGCGACATCGCAGCCCACTTCGGCGATATCACCCTGGAGACCAAGTACAGGCAACTGAATTGATGGGCCGTCAGCAGCCTCGTTCACAAGCTCGGCCCCGGCCTCTACGCCGCAACATCCTGCTCTCCAGCCCCCACTTGCGGGACCTGCGAAAGCGTTGACTACCCGGCATTGGGCCGGGGCCCCGCACAGTCCACCCCTACGAGTTCAAACTCAATCCAGGGATCGGAGGGAGAACACGGCCTCCTTCCGAGGGAGTTCCGGAGCAGGCTCCGGGAGTTCATTCCGTTGCTGCCTAAACTTTCCGCCGGGACGGCTCGCTTGCACGGATTGCGTGAAGTCCGCTCCCCGGAACTCGTCCTGTACGGGCAAAACCCGAGGAGCCCCGGTCAGGAACTGGCCAATGCCAGGGCGGCGGCCCGGTCCAGCGATCCGAGGAAGTGGGTGCGCACCGCGACGTCGGGGCCGTCGGCCGACGCCCGTTGGAGGGCCAGTGCCGCCGCGTGTTCCGGTCCGACGGGTATGTCCTTGACCGTCCAGCCGGGCGGCCGGGCGGGGGCGCCGGGTGCCGGGTCGCCGAGGTAGTCCAGGTCCGGGCTTCGGCCGACACCGGTGCCGAGGCCTTTGAGGTACGCCTCCTTGCGCGCCCACAGCCGGGCGAAGACCGCGGGACGCAACGACGGCGGTGCGGCGTGGATCGCCCTCCGCTCGGCCGGGTGCAGCGCTTCGCTGACGGTGGTGGCCTTGTGCGGCGCCGGGAGCCCCTCCACGTCGACGCCGACGGGCTGCCCGGCCACCGCGATCAGCACCAGGCCACCGGTGTGGGACAGCGAGAAGTGCGGCGCGTCGTGGCCGGTCAGGGCGGGTCGGCCGTGCGGTTTGCCGCAGCAGGGGCAGGGTTCGCGCAGGAACCTCAGCTCCGCTGGGGCGACGCCCCGGTAGGCGGAGAGCACCCGGCGCAGCGTGAGGTGCGCGGCCGTGTAGCGGTCACGGTCGACGGGGTAGACGAAGGCGGAGACCCGGGCGCGTTCCTCCTCGTCCAGCGGGGACCGGTCCAGGACGACGGACCGCAGCCCGGCGTCGGGAACGTGCAACAGCCACAGATCCAGGGAGCCTTCGGCCGGCCGGGGCCGCGCCGCGGGCCAGGCCGAGGCGGCCCAGCCGGGCGGCGGGCAGGCGAGCTCCAGGGAGGACTGCACGGGACACTCCGGTCTGTCGGCGTCGGCGGACGGCTGCCCGGGCACGGTAGCGCAGCCGACAGGGAGGAAATTGATGGCCGAATATCGGCCGAGCCGGCCGTCCGGCGTGGTGATACTCCGGCCGTTTCTCCGGGTGCACCGGAATTCGGCGGAGCGGAACGGCCGAAATGAGGTGCACCCTTTACGGCGGCTGTCGAGGGGTGTGGGGCGAGCCTCGGCCAAGTGTCAGTGCATTCTGGCTCAAATGCGGTGGATCTCCTCCGAGTTCCCCCTCGGTATCGCTTACGATCTTGTTGTCACAGGGGGATTGCGGCGTTCGGGCACCGGACGCCGGGAGAGGTTTCACGGAGGAAGAGGGACAACGCTGTGGTGGTCACCGCCGGCGCCGTCCGGGCCCACGGCTCGACCCGCACCCTGGACACCCAAACCGCCGAGCTCGACGCCCTGCTGCGCCATGCCGCCCACGCCCGGGCGGGCGCGGCGCGCGCCGTCCTCGTCCGAGGGCCGGCCGGAATCGGCAGGACCCACCTGCTGAACGCCGCGAGCGAGCGCCTGGCGGCCGAGGGCATGACCGTACGACGTGCCACCGGCCTTCCCGACGGCGCCGCCGGGGTCCGTGCGGTCGATGCCCTCCTCGAACCGCCGCCTGAGCAGCCCCTCGCGACGTCACCCGGGACGACGCCCGCGCGGCCGACCGCCGCAGCCGGACCGCACGACAGGCACCGCGACTGGCAGCGGCTCCACCGGCACACCCTGGACCTGCTCGCCGGCGGCCCCACCGCGCTGGTGATCGACGACGCCCAGTGGTGCGACGAAGCCTCCCTGCGCTGCGCCGACTTCATCCTGCGCCGGTCCGCCGCCCAGCCCCTGCTCATCGTCCTCGCCCAGCGCACCGGTGCCCCGGGCCCCGGAACCCAGGTGCTCGCCGAGATCCTCGCCCAGGACCGCTGCGCCCTGCTGGAACTCGGGCCGCTGGACGAATCCGGCACCCAGCGCTTGATCACCCGCGTATTCGGCGGCCCGGCCGACCAGTTGTTCGTCCGGCGCTGCACGGAGATCACCGGCGGCAACCCGCTGCTCCTTGACAGACTGCTCAACACCCTGCGCACCGTGGGGATCCCGCCCGACGCCGACGCCCTGCACCAGCTGACCACCGTCCACCAGACCGTGCTGACCTCCCTGATCCCCGACTTCCTCGCTGCCGGGCCCCGCCCCGCCCGGCAGGTCGCCACCGCCCTCGCGGTACTCGGCCGCGCCGCCGTCGAGCCGCTCGCCGCGCTGAGCGGGCTGAGCGGTCGGCGGGTGGAGTCCGCGCTGAGCTGCCTGCGCCACATCGAGGCCGTACTGCCGGGCTCTCCGCCGCGGATGCGCGAGGGGATCCGTACGGCCGTCCTCGCCACCTTGGGCGGCCCCGAACTGCAGGAGCTGCGGGTCCGGGCCGCCCGGGTCCTCAGCGACGCCGGGCGTCCCGCGGCCGAAGTCTCCGAGCAACTCGCCCTGCTGGACCGGATCGACGAACCCTGGATGTTCGCGGTGCTGCGCGACGCCCTCGCCGAAGCCCCGACCCGTGCCACCGTCAGGGCCGCCGGCCGCTGGCTGCGCGGCGGCCCGGGTCGCCAACTCACGCCCACCGAACGCAGCGACCTGCACGTCGAACTGGCCCGCGCGGCCAGCCGTACCGTCGTCGCACCCGCGCACGCGCTGTGGCACCTCCGCCAGGCCCTCGCCGTGACGCCCGGCCCGCGCGAACAGGCCCCCGTCGCGGTGCAGTACGCCATGATGGCGCTCGGCACCCGCAGGGCTCCCGAGGCGCTCCGATTACTGGAGCGGGTGCTGGATGACCTGCGCGCCGCGGCGGGCGCCGACGCCGAGCCCGCCGACCGCGAGGTGCGGGTCACCGTCGAATCCGCCCTGCTGGCCACCGCGGTGAACGACCGGACCGCGCTGCCCGCCGCCCGCGTCCGGGCGGCCGCCATGCCCGTGCCGAGCGGACACAGCCCGGCCGACCGCCGGCTGCTCGCCGCCCTGAGCGCCTTCGCCGCACTGGACGGCGGATCCGCCCGCCGGGCGGCCGCGCTCGCCCGGCAGGCCCTGTGCGCTGATGAGCCCGGCACCGCGGGCTGGGGGGTGTTCTGCTCCTCCGCCGTCCTCGCACTCGCCGACTCCGTCGACGAAGCACTGGCCGCACTGGACCAGGCGCTGTCCCCGGCCGAGGCCCACCCCCCGCTGTGGCCGCGGCGCGCCGCGCTGGCCGGCCGGTCCCTGATCCTGCACGGCATCGGCGACGTACCCGCCGCCGCACGGGACGCCTGGGCCGCCGTCGAGGTCGTCGGACCGGCCGGCGCCCCGCCGATCGCCCACATCGCGCTGAGCTCCGTACTCCTCTCCCAGGGCGAGGCCCCGCAAGCGGGCGCCGTGCTCGACGCGCTCGCGCGCACCGCCCCTGACCTGGACCGGAGCGTATGGGAGTGGCACCACTACCTGTACACGAAGGGCCGGATCCTGCGGGAACTGGGCGACCTGGAAGGCGCCCTCGAACTGTGGCGGCGATGCGGCCGGAGCCAGCAGGAGGCCGGCATCGCCAACCCGGTGCTGGCCCCCTGGTGGCTGCCCACCGCGACCACGCTCGGCCGCCTGGGCCGGGGCGCCGAGGCCGCCGGGATCGTCGCGGCCGCCAGGGAACGCGCCCGGTGCTGGGGCACCGCGCGCGCCCTGGGCCTGGGCATGGTCGCGGCGGCCTCGGTCGTCGAAGGCCGCGGCCGTACGGCTCTGCTCGCCGAGGCCGTCAGCCTGCTGGCAGAATCCCCGGCCCGGCTGGAACTCGCCAAGGCCGAATACCAGTTGGGCCGTGAACTGCTCGCACTCGGGGACGCCCGCGGCGCGCGCGGTCATCTGCGCCGGGCCATCGGCCTCGCCACCCGCTGCGGCTATCACGTGCTCGCCGCCATCGCGCGCGACGCGCTGGTGACCGCGGGGGGCCGGATGCCGCAGCTCGCCGCCGTCCCCCTCGACTCCCTCACCCACAGCGAGCGCCGGATCGCGACGCTGGCCCAGCGCGGCCACAGCAACAAGAAGATCGCGGAAGCGCTGTTCATCACCCCGCGCACGGTGGAGATGCACCTGACCAACGTCTACCGGAAGCTCGACGTGCGCGGCCGCGCCGACCTGCCGCGCGGCCTCGACGGCCACCCCGGCGCGCCCAGACCGGCCGACGGCCTGTCAGCCACGTCCTGAGTCCTCGGGGAATGTCGCGGAGCCCGGGGGTGCGTCCCGGCAGCAGCCGGGGAGCCCCGATCGACAAGACACCCCCTGGAGGACGGACAGCCATGGCGCGGACGACAGCGGCGCACCCGGTTCGCCGGACGCAGCCGGGCAGCCCCGGGGAACCGGCGGCGCCCATCGGGCGGGACGCGGAGGACGGGCTGCTGCGCGGCCTGCTGGCGGACGTACGGGTGGGACGGCCCGCGCTCGTCGAGGTGAACGGGCCGCCCGGCATCGGGCGCAGCGCGCTGCTGCACCACGCGGCGGCCCTCGCCGAAGGAGCGGGGATGCGGGTAGCCGTCGCCCATGCGGTGCCGGAGGAGGCCGGACTGCCCTATGGCGTCGCCGCCCAGCTCCACGCGCGGCTCCTTCCCGCGCTCGCCCAGGCCGGCCCCACCACCCTGCGGGAAGGCCCCGCGCATCCAGGCGGCGCGTGGACCTGCCGTCCCGCGGACTTGTGCGCCGTCTTCATCGAGGCGGCCCGCAGCCGGCCCCTGCTGCTCGTCGTCGACGACACCCAATGGGCCGACTCGCAGTCACTGCGCTGGCTGCAGGCGCTGGCCCGCCGGCTGGCCGGGGCGCCGCTCATGCTTCTCACCTCCCGCAACAGCGCCGTACCGGCCACCGCGCACGACCGGATCGAGCCCTGCCCACTGGCCGGTGAGGACGCCGTGGCCCGGCACGCGCTGACGCTGGCCCCGCTGTCGGCCGACGCCGTCGCCGAGGCCCTCGCCAGGACCTGGCACACCCCGGTGGACGAGGCCTTCCTGGCCGGCGCCGTCCAGCACCTCGAAGGCAGCCCGGCCCTGTTGCGCTCGGTCGTCGGACGGTTCGTCCGGCACGGCTGGACGCCCGGCGCCGACCACCTCGGCCGGCTGGCCGAGAGCGCGGCCGAAGCGGTCCGCGAGCGCACCGTACGGACCCTCGCCCTGCTGCCCGACGAACTCCTCGGCGTCCTGCGCGCCATCGCCGTCGCCGGACCCGACTGCACGCCCGGCCTGATCGACGCGCTGGACGGCCCCCGCACCCTCGGCACCGCCCGGGCCCTGGCCCTGCTGTCCGGAACCGGGCTGCTCGCCCCGGGACCCCGGCCCGCGTTCCGGACCGCCGCAGCGGCCCGGGCCGTCCTCGCCGATCTCGGCACCGAACACCGCGAGGAACTGCACGCCCGGGCGGCCGAGTGGGCCCACCGCGCGGCCCTCCCGGACCGCGCGCTCGCCCGGATGCTGCTGGACGCCCGCCGGATCGGCGCGGCCTGGGCGGCCGAGGCCCTGCGCCGCGAAGCCGCCGAATGCCGGGCCACCGGCAGGCCCGCCCGGGCCGCCCGGCTGCTCGAACGGGCGCTGCGCGAGCCGGTGCCACCGGCGCTGCGGGTCCGGCTGCTCACCGACCTGAGCGCGGCCGTCCTGCCCACCGCGCCCGAGGCCGCGAGCCGCCACCTGTACCGCGCCCTGCACACCCCCGGCGACGGCTCCGGGGCCGCCACCGCCGACGCCGAGACGGGCCGCGCCCGGCTGCGCGCCGCGGAACTCCTCGTGGCCCGCGGCGACATCGTCACCCCCCGCTCCCGCATCGCCCGGGCCGCTGCCGACGCCCGCACGGGCACCGCCGAGCACTCCGGACTGCGTGCCCTGTACTGGATCACCGAGTACAGCCGGCCCGACCCGGCGGACGGCTGCGCGCCGCCCCTGCCCGACTCCTGCCCGCCGAAGCCGGAACAGGCCGCCGAGGCGGCCGTCGCCGCCTGGCGCACCGCGCAGCGCGGCCGGGACATCGCCCGGGCCCGCCGGCTCGCCCGTGCGGCGCTGGCCCCGCGGGCCCGCGAGCACGTCCCGCTCACCGTCCGGGCGGCGGCCGCACACGCACTCGTCCTCACCGGGGACACCGTGGAGGCGCGGGGCGCGCTCGACGAGATCCTGGTGTGCGCCGAACAGCGCGATGCCCGCGCGGTCGCCGGCCTCGCCCTGCTCGTCACCTGCCTCGCCGAACTGCGGGACGGCCGCGACACCGCCGCGGCCGAGTCCCTGGACCGGTGTGAGGAGATCATGCCGAGCCGCTGCTGGCACCCGCTGATGGCACCCGGACCCCTCGCACTCCGGGCCCTGGTCCACCTGCGGCGGGGCGACCGGAGCGCGGCCGAACGGGTCCTCGGGACGGAGCTGCCGCCCGGCGCCGAGGGCGGGCTGCCCTGGGCGTACCTGCTGTACGCCCGCGGCCGGGTCCGGCTCGCGGGCGGGCTGCGCGAGCCGGCGCTCGCCGACCTGCTGGAGTGCGGGCGGCAGCTGCTCGCCCGGCAGGCGGCCAACCCGGCCCTGCTGCCGTGGCGTTCGGCCGCCGCGCAGACCCGCGAGCCCGGAGATCCGGTGGCCGTGAGCCTGCTCGCCGAGGAGCGCCGGCGGGCTCTGCTGTGGGGTTCGCCCGCCGCCATGGCCGCGGCGCTGGGGGAGGGCCCCGGGCCCGGGGAGGCGGGGGCGACCTCCACTCCGGGCCCGGGGAGGCCGGCCAGCTGGCAGTACCGGCAGGCGCTGGTCGCCCTCGGCACGGCCCCGTATTCCGGCCACCTCACCGTCGACTCCCTGCTCGGCAGCGATCGGGTGGCGGCCCTGCGGCCCGCGGCCGCCGAGCCCCCGCCGCCGTCCGCGTCCGCGTCCGTGCCTACGCATGCGCCTGCATCCCCGTCCCCGGCCGTGCCGCCGTCCCAGGGCAGCGCGCCCCCGGGCCGGCCGGCGGCGGGCCCCGGGGCGCTGACCCGCGCCGAGCTGCGCGTCGCGGCACTCGCCGCCGACGGCCGGGCCAACCGGGCCATCGCCGAGGAACTGGCCGTCACCCCCCGCACCGTGGAGCTCCACCTGACCAAGGCCTACCGGAAGCTCGGCATTCAAGGACGCCCCCAGCTGGCCGCGGCGCTGGGGCGGACATCGAGGGAGAAACCATGAGGCCCCTGCTGCACCGACAGAAGGAACTCGACCTGATCACCGGCGCGTTGGACGCCGTACGCCACGGCGCCGGCGGCGGCTCGGTGGTGGTCGTCACCGGAGGCCTGGGGATGGGCAAGACGGCCCTGCTGCGAGCGCTGCCGGCGCTCGCCGAACGCCGTGGCATGCGCGTCGTCACCGCCAGCGGAGCCGTGCACGAACGCGACTTCGGCTTCGGGGTGCTCGGCCAGCTGCTCACCCCCGTGCTACCGGGCACCGCCATCGCGCCGCCCGGCGACTGCGCGGGCCCGTCGGCCGGATCCGAGCACGATGGCGAGCTTCTCGCCCTGGTCGCCGAGCACAGTGCGCGCACGCCGCTGCTCATGCTGGTCGACGACCTCCAGTGGGCCGACGCCCCCTCCCTGCGCTGGCTCGGCCGGCTGGCCGGCCGGGTGGCGGAGCTGCGCGTCACCCTGGTCGTCACGCTGCGCGAAGGCGACCCCGGCGAGGACGGACCCCAGCTCCATCAGCTCGCCGAACAGGCCTCCCGGGTCCTGCGGCTGCGCCCGCTGCCCCCCGAGGGCACCGCCGACCTGGTCGGCGCCCATGCGGGGCGCCCCGTCGACCCGGCGTACGCACAGGCCTGCCACGAGCTGACCGGGGGCCATCCGCTGCTGCTCACCGCCACCCTCGACGCGCTGGCCGGCGCCGGCGAAGGCGCCGCGGACGACATCCGAGCCATCCACGAGGCCCGGCCGGCGGCCCTGCACGAACGGTTCGCCGTCGTCCTGCGCGACCAGCCCATGCCGGTACGGGAGTTCGCCACCGCCCTCTCGGTCCTCGGCGACGGCGCCGACGAGGAGCTGACCGGCCGGCTCGCCGGCCTCGACGACACCGGCCGGACCGAGGCCGTCAGAGTGCTGCGCAGACTCGGCCTGCTCGCCGAAGGCCCCGTACCCCGGTTCGTCCACCCCGTGGTGGGCGACGCCGTCGAAGAGGCGATGACCCCCGGCGAGGCCGAGAGCATCCGGGTACACGCGGCTCTGCTGCTGCACCAGGGCGGCCACCCGGCGGAGCGGGCCGCCGCCCAACTGCTCGCCGCCGCCTCCTGCCACGAGGGCTGGACGCTCGACGTACTGCGGGCCGCGGCGAGCGCAGCCCAGCGGCGCTCGGCCCCGGACACCGCGGCCCGCTATCTGCGCCGCGCCCTGCTCGGCTGTTCGCCCGAAGGGCCCGACCGCGCCGAGCTGCTGGTCGAACTGGCCTCGATCGAGCGTGACTTTGCGCCCCGGGCCGCGTTACGGCACTTCGCCCAGGCCCTGCTCCTGTTCCCGGACACCGACCAGCGTGCCCTGGTGGCGGGCCGGATCCCGCCGTTCCTGCTCGACGGCTGCCCGCCCGCCACCATCGACACCGTGGTCAGGACGGCGGCGGAACTGGGTGACGCGGCAAGGCTCACCGGCACCGCCCGCAGGCACGCGCTGCGGCTGGAGGCGCGGCTGCGGCACGCGGCGTTGGCCGGTCCGGGAGAGCTGGCCGGCTGCGCCGACCGGCTGCGGGCCCTGGGCCCGGCCCCCTGCCTGGACACCGCCGCCGAACGCGAACTGGTCACCGTACTGCTGCACGGCGCCGCCATGGCCCAGCAGGTGACCGCCGCGGAGGCGGTACCGCTCGCCGAGCGCCTGCTTCAGCACGAGCCCGCCGCCCCCGGCCACGTGCACACCGCGCTGCCGCTGCTGACCGACATCCTGATCGCCTCCGACTCCCTCGGCGCCATCGGCCCCTGGCTGCACACCGCGTACGACCGGGCCGGCCGGGAGAACGCCGACGTACCGCGCGCCGTCATCGCCGTCGAACTCAGCCATCTCGCCCTGGCCCGCGGCGAACTGACAAAGGCACGGGCGTACGCCGGAGAGGCACTCGCCCTGGACATCACCGACTGGGCCACGCTCCAGACCCTGGCCGCCGTCGTGCTGGCCGCCCTGGAGGCCCGGGACACCGCGCTGTGCGAACGGCTGCTGTCCGGGACCCGGGAGGACACCGTCCAGGGCTACCGGCCCTCGCTGCGCAGGCTCATCCACGGCTCGGCCGCGGCACTGCGCGACGACCTGCCGACCGCCCTGGACTGCTTTCTCGACTGGGGCCGCACCGCCGAGCGCGCCCACTGGCGCAACCCGGCCATCGCGCCCTGGCGTTCGTGGGCGTCCGCGCTGCACTACCGGATGGGCAGGCCCGACCGGGCCCACGACCTGATGGACGAGGAGTACGCGCGCGCCCTGAGCTGGGGCAGCCCGGTGGCCATCGGCCGTGCCCAGCGGGGCAGGGGCGCCATCACCGAGGGCGCGCGGGGCATAGGGCTGCTGCGGGAGTCCGCGGCCACCCTGGAGCGGACGGTCAACGCCCTGGAACGGGCCCGTACCTCGCTGCTCCTCGGCCGGCGGCTGCTCGCCGCGGGACGGGAGAGAGAGGCCGAGCACCGGCTGACCCGGGCCCGCGAGGAAGGCCTTGCCTGCGGCGCGCCCTGGATCGCCGAACGAGCCGGCCGGGCGCTGCACGGCATCGCCGGTTCCCAGGGCGCGGACGCGGTGGCCGCGCTGACCCGTACGGAGCGCCGGGTGGCCGGCCTTGCCGCCCGCGGAGCCTCCAACAAGGCCATCGCCGAGCGGCTGGAGGTGAGTTCGCGCGCGGTCGAGAAACACCTCACGCACGCCTACCGCAAACTGCGCATCGACGGCCGCACCGGACTCGCGGCGATGGCCCGGCTGCTCTCCGACGAGACCGGCCCCGTCCGCCCGTAGCGCCCCGGGCGGCGGGGGACAACCGAACCGAACCGAAGCCCCTACGGTACCGCCGGTAACCGTACCTCCCGCCCCGCGCCCACAGGGTTAGCGCACCGGGGATTGATTTCGTTGACACTCTTCACCGCATCTTCATACCTTCATTTTGGCGGTGATCGAACTGCCTGGCCGAGGCCGTGTTGAGGCCGGATTCCGACGGAGCCTCAGCCGAACGCGCCTCGGTCGAAGACGCCGCAGTCAAAGAATGCGTGCCAGCCAGGAAAGGGCGGAAATGAGCCAGGGTGCACCGGTGACTTTTTCCACGGTCCGAGACGGATACTTCAATCCGCCGTCGATGACGCAGTCGCTGCGCCGGACCGAGCCGATTACCCGGATGGAATTCGCCGACGGACACCTCGGCTGGCTCGTCACCGGATATTCCGCCGCCCGAGCCGTCCTCGCCGACAACCGGTTCAGCGCCCGCGGGGAACTCAAGCACCCGCCGGTACCGCGTGCCGCCACCCTGGACGAGGCCCCGGCCGCGCCGCCCGGCATGTTCATCCAGCACGACGACCCCGAGCACATGCGGTACCGGAAGCTCCTCGTCGGGCAGTTCACCGTCCGCCGGATGCGGATGCTCACCGAATGGATCGAGCGGATCACCGCGGAGCGCCTCGACGCCATGGAGCGGCTCGGTTCCGCGGCCGACCTCTTCGAGCACTTCGCGCTGCCCATCCCGTCCCTGGTGATCTGCGAACTGCTCGGCGTGCCCTACGCCGACCGCGCCGGCTTCCAGCACGACACCCACGTCTGGAGCAGCTTCGGCGAGTCCACCGAGGTCGTGACCGCGGCCTTCATGTCGCTGGGGGCGTACCTGCAGGGCCTGGTGCAACTCAAGCGCGCCGAGCCCGCCGACGACATCCTCAGCGGCCTGATCGCCGCCGCCCCGGGCCTCACCGACGAGGAACTCACCTCGATCGCCTTCCTGTTGCTGGTCGCCGGCCACGAGACCACCGCCAACCAGCTCGCCCTCGGAACCTTCGCCCTGCTGCGCCACCCCGAACAGCTCGCCGCGCTGCGCGCCGACGCGTCCCTGATCGAGGGCGCCGTCGAGGAGACGCTGCGCTACCTCAGCATCGTCCACCACGGCCCCACCCGGGCCGCCCTGGAGGACGTCGAGATCGACGGCGTCCTCATCAAGGAGGGCGAGGTCGTGATGGTCTCCCTCGCCGCGGCCAACCGCGACCCCGACCGCTTCGACGACCCCGAGTCCTTCGACGTGACCCGGCGTGCCGCCGGTCACCTCGGCTTCGGACACGGCATCCACCAGTGCCTCGGCCAGCAGCTGGCCCGCATCGAGCTGCGTGTCGGCTTCACCGCCCTCCTGGAGCGCTTCCCCGCACTGCGCCTGGCCTGCCCGCCGGAGGAGATCAGGCTCCGCCACGACATGCAGGTCTACGGCGTGTACACGCTGCCCGTCGCCTGGTGACCCGCGGCCCATCGAGGGCCGACGTCGGCCGGCGGCCGTGCTGCGGCGAGGGCGTGTGCGCCCTGCTCGCCCCCGAGGTCTTCGGCCAGAGCGACCAGGGGGTCGTGCCGCTCACCGGGCCGGAAGGCGCCGGTAGATCGCTGACAGGGGCAGGAGCGCCGCCCGCACCATGCCCCACACGCTCCGCCCGATCGAGCTGACGGACGAGACCGTCGCCGAACTCCACATGATCGTCGGGTTCGACGACGACCCCGCAGGCGAAGTCACCCGGGTCGCCAACCGGCTGCGCGGCCTGCTCACCCAGATCCATCCCCAGCTGGAACGGGTTCACCACCGCTCGCACCACCTCTGGAAAGCCAGGTACACACAGTGGAACAGCACCTGTCACGCCGCCGCATGCTCGGACTCGCGGCCCTCGGCGCCGCCGCCCTGGCGGGCAGCCCCACCATCGGCGTCACCCGGGCGCTGGCCGCCGACCGCTCCGGCAGCCCGGCGTTCGTCCCCGCCGTCGTCATCGGGACGGGCTACGGCGCCGCCGTCACCGCCCTGCGCCTCGCCGAGGCCGGCGTCTCCACCGTCATGCTCGAAATGGGCCAGTTGTGGAACCAGCCGGGCCCCGACGGCAACGTCTTCTCGGGCATGCTCAAGCCGGACAAGCGCTCCAGCTGGTTCAAGACCCGTACCGAGGCACCGCTCGGCAGCTTCCTCTGGCTCGACCTGGCCAACCGGGACATCGACCCGTACGCCGGTGTCCTGGACCGGGTCAACTTCGACCAGATGTCCGTGTACGTGGGCCGCGGCGTCGGCGGCGGCTCCCTCGTCAACGGCGGCATGGCGGTGGCCCCGAAGCGCTCGTACTTCGAGGAAGTGCTCCCGCGCGTCGACTCCGCCGAGATGTACGCCCGCTACTTCCCGCGCGCCAACGCCATGCTCCGGGTCAACAACATCGACAACGGCTGGTTCGAGAGCACCGACTGGTACAAGTTCGCCCGGGTCTCCCGCGACCAGGCCCAGAAGGCCGGCCTGGGCACCGTGCACGTCCCCAACGTCTACGACTTCGACTACATGCGACGCGAGGCCAACGGCGAGGTCCCCAAGTCCGCGCTGGCCGCCGAGGTCATCTACGGCAACAACCACGGCAAGCAGAGCCTGGACAAGACCTATCTGGCCGCCGCCCTCGGCACCGGCAAGGTCACCATCGAGACGCTCCACCAGGCCAGGACCATCCGGCAGCAGAAGGACGGGACCTACCTGCTGACCGTCGAGCAGAAGGACGCCGACGGCAGGCTGCTCGCCACCAAGGAGATCTCCTGCCGCCACCTGTTCCTCGGCGCCGGCAGCCTCGGCTCCACCGAACTGCTGCTGCGCGCCCGGGAGACCGGCACGCTGCCCAACCTCAGCTCCGAGGTCGGCGCGGGCTGGGGCCCGAACGGCAACATCATGACCGCCCGCGCCAACCACGTGTGGAACCCCACCGGCGCCAGCCAGTCGTCCATCCCCGCGCTGGGCATCGACGACTGGGACAACCCCGCGGCCCCGGTCTTCGCCGAGATCGCCCCCATGCCGGCCGGTCTGGAGACCTGGGTCAGCCTCTACCTGGCGATCACCAAGAACCCCGAGCGCGGCACCTTCGTGTACGACGCGGCCAACGACCGGGCGAACCTGCGATGGACCCGCGACCAGAACACCCCCGCCGTCAACGCGGCGAAGTCGCTGTTCGACCGCGTGAACAAGGCGAACTTCACGATGTACCGGTACGACCTCTTCGGCAAGCAGCTGAAGGCCTTCTCCGACGACTTCTGCTACCACCCGCTCGGCGGCTGCGTCCTGGGCAGGGCGACCGACGACTACGGCCGGGTCTCCGGCTACAAGAACCTTTATGTGACGGACGGTTCCCTCATTCCCGGCTCCATCGGCGTGAACCCGTTCGTCACCATCACCGCACTCGCCGAGCGGAATATCGAGCGCGTCATCCAGCAGGACATCGCCGCGTCGTAAAGCGGCCGCCGGCACCGGTCCGGCCGGTCTTCCGGGCCGTCCGGGTCATCACATCGGGAATCAGCACGGGGTCCCCCCGGCATGCCCGCACGCCGAAATGCGCTGCGGAACCAGCAATTTGGCAGTAGTTCAACGGGTCGATGGAGCACATTATGCGCGAGTCTGTTTCGATGCCGGACGAATCCGGGATCAGCACACACGACGTGATCGTGGTGATCGGATCGGCGCACCGCCCGCCGGGCGGGACCGACGCGTCCCAGGCATTCGACGCGGAATTCGTCGCGGATTCCACCGGAGCCCCGTTGGACCACAGCCGAACCGGGGTGCTGCCGTACGGGCCCGCCGCGGCGGAGGCGTGGTGGCAGGCGCTGGAGGACGCCGGCGTCGTCCTGGCGGCGAAGCCGGGCGTGCGGATCGGCGCCTTCCTCGCCGTACCCGAAGGCGCGGAACTCCCGCAGGACGACGAGGCGGCCGCCGCCGTCAGCGCCGTCCTGCGGACCGCCCCCGGCGCCGTCCCGGTGATCCGGCGCGTCCCTTCCGGCGCACACGCGCTGCGGGCGGCCCACGACAGCCTCTGCCAGGGCGAGAGCGCCCTGGCCCTGGCCGCGGGCCCGGACGTCCTGCTGCCGGGTGCCGGGACCCCCGGGCCTGGGAGCAACGCGCCCGAGGCTACTGCGTCCGGCGGCTACGGCGCCGTCCTGCTCACGTCCCTCGCACGGGCCATCGCCGACGGCGACCGCGTACACGCCGTACTCTCCGCCGACGGACGGCTCACCGCCCCCGGGGCCGCCCTCGCGGCGGACGACGGCGACACCGGCCGGGCCGGGGACGGCGACACCGCCGTCGAACTCCCGCTGCCCTGGATCCTCTCCGCCGCCGGGCCCGAGGCTCTGCGCGCCCAGGCCCAGCGGCTGCACGACCACCTCACCGCACACCCCGGCCTCGACCCCGCCGCCGTGGGGCGGGCCCTCGCCGACACTCGGCACCGCTTCTCGCACCGCGCCGTCGTCCTCGGCGAGAACACCGGGCAGCTCCTCGACGCGCTGGCCACGGTGGCCGAGGGCGGTTTCGCAGCCGAGGTCGTCCGCGGTATCACCGGCCCCGCCGCCGACCGCCCCGCCGCCTTCGTCTTCCCCGGCATCGGCGCACAGTGGCCCGGCATGGCCGTCGAACTCCTCGACTCCTCACCGCAGTTCCGCGCCGCCGCGCTGGACTGCCAGGAAGCCCTGGCCCCGTTCACCGGCTGGCTGCTCACCGATGTGCTGCGCGGCGCCCCCGGCGCCCCGGGCCTCGACACCCCCGACGTCAGCATGCCCGCCACCTTCGCCGTCCAGGTCGCGCTCGCGCGGACCTGGCTGGCCTACGGCGCCCGGCCCGCCGCGTTCGCGGGGCACAGCATCGGGGACATCGCGGCCGCCCACCTGTCCGGGGCACTGACCCTGCAAGACGCCGCCCGGGTCATCACCTCCTGGGGTGACGGCCTGGCCGAACTCGCCGCACGTGGCGGCGACATGCTCGCGGTGACCCTGCCCGGCCACCGGATGGCCGACCGTCTGCGGCCCTGGGAGGGCAGGCTCGGCGTCGCCGCGTACAACGGCCCCGAGTCCGTCGTCGTCTCCGGCGACACCGACGCCGTACACGAACTGCGCGCCGCGCTGGAGGCGGAGGGAATCCGCTGCCGCCGCGTGGCCGTCGGAGCCGCCGCCCACTCGTCCCACGTCGACGGCGTCCGCGACCGGATGCTGGCCGAACTCGCCGCCGTCGCCCCGCGAGCCACCCACACCCCGCTCTACTCCTCGGCCACCGGCGGCATCGTCGACGGCCGCACCCTGGACGCCGGTTTCTGGTTCGAGGCCCTGCGCCGCCCGGTGCGCTTCGAGCAGACCACGCACGCGCTGCTCGCCGACGGGCACGAAGCCCTCATCGAGGTCAACCCCCACGCGTCGCTCACCGCCGCGATGCAGGAGACCGCCTCCGCCGCTGCCCTGCCCGCCGTCACCGTCAGCACCCTCCGCCGCGACCAGGGCGGGCCGCGCCGCTTCCGTACCGCACTCGCCGAGGCCTACGTACAGGGAGTGCACATCGACTGGGCGCAGGCATTCCCCGCCGGCCCGGCCGGCCGGGTGCCGCTGCCGACCTACCCCTTCCAGCGGCCCGGCGCCGTCGCGGACCGTCCGGCCCTGCGCGGCCGGCTCGCCGCCCTGCCCGACGCCGAACGCGAGCGCGCCGTCGCCGGACTCGTCCGCTCCGTCACCGCCGCGCTGCTGAGCCTGCCCGACCCGGCGGCGGTCGGCGCCGGGCAGGCCTTCCGGGACCTGGGCCTGGACTCCGTCACCGCCATCGAACTGCGCAACCGGCTGAACGAGGCCACCGGCCTCGCGTTGCCGCACACCGTCGTCTTCGACCACCCCACCCCGCGCTCGCTGACCGGCCGCATCATCGCCGAAGCCCTCGGCACCCACGACGAGACCGCCGACGACACCACCACGGCTGCCTGGGACGAACCCGTCGCCATCGTGGCCATGAGCTGTCGGCTGCCCGGCGGCATCGACACCCCCGAAGCCCTCTGGCAGTTGCTCGCCGAAGGCGGCGACGCCGTATCCGCCCTGCCCGGCGACCGCGGCTGGGACGTCGAAGGCCTCTACGACCCGGAGCCGGGACGCCCCGGCCGCTACTACCAGCGCGAAGCGGCCCTGCTCCACGAAGCCGCCGATTTCGACCCGGAGTTCTTCGGGATCTCCCCGCGCGAGGCCCTTGCCATGGATCCGCAGCAGCGGCTCCTCCTGGAGACCGGCTGGGAGGTGCTGGAGCGTGCGGGCATCGACCCCGGCACGCTGCGCGGCACCCGTACCGGCACGTTCGTCGGCGCCATGACCCAGGACTACGGGCCCCGGCTGTACGAGGCGCCCGAGGACGTCAGCGGCTACCTGCTGACCGGCAACACCGCCAGCGTCGCCTCCGGCCGCCTCGCCTACACCTTCGGGTTCGAGGGTCCCGCCGTCACCGTGGACACCGCCTGCTCGTCCTCGCTGGTCGCCCTGCACCTGGCCGCCCAGTCGCTGCGCACTGGTGAGTGCTCGCTGGCGCTGGCGGGCGGCGTCACCGTCCTGCCGTCGGCCGGCTCGTTCATCGAGTTCAGCAAGCAGCGCGCGCTGGCCCCGGACGGCCGCTCCAAGGCCTTCTCCGCCGACGCCGACGGATTCGGCCTCGCCGAGGGCACCGGCATGGTCCTGCTGGAGCGGCTCTCCGACGCCCGCCGCAACGGGCACCAGGTGCTGGCCGTCGTACGGGGCTCGGCGATCAACCAGGACGGCGCGTCGAACGGGCTCACCGCCCCGAACGGTCCGGCGCAGCAGCGGGTGATCCGGCAGGCGCTGGCCAACGCGGGCCTGTCCGCCTCCGAGGTCGACGTGGTGGAGGCGCACGGCACCGGCACCAAGCTCGGCGACCCGATCGAGGCGCAGGCGCTGCTCGCCACGTACGGCCAGGAGCGTGCGGAGGACCGGCCCCTGTGGCTCGGCTCGCTCAAGTCGAACATCGGCCACACCCAGGCCGCCGCCGGCATCGCGGGCGTCATGAAGATGGTGCTGGCCCTCCAGCACGGGCAACTCCCCAAGACCCTGCACGCCGATACGCCGTCCCCGCACGTCGACTGGGCCGGCGGGCACGTACGGCTGCTCAGCGAGGCAGCCGACTGGCCCGCGACCGGCCGCCCGCGCCGCTCCGGCGTGTCCTCGTTCGGGATCAGCGGCACCAACGCGCACGCCATCATCGAAGAGGCCCCCGCAGACCCCGAAACGGTCGTTGACGCCGCTGCCCCTGACGCCCCGGCCGATGAAACCGCAGGCCCGAGCGCCGTGCCGTGGCTGCTGTCGGCCCACACCGCCGAGGCGCTCACCGCCCAGGCCCGCGCCCTCCTCGCGCACACCGGGGCCCACCCGGGCGCGCACCCCGCCGACATCGGCCACTCGCTCGCCACCACCCGTGCGGCCTTCGAGCACCGCGCCGTCGTCGTCGGCACCACCGACGCGGAACTGACCGAAGGCCTGCGGGCGTTGGCGGAGGGCGGCTCGACGCCCCGCACCGTCCAGGGTGCCGCCGCCGACGACCGCCGCGTCGTCTTCGTCTTCCCCGGCCAGGGCTCCCAGTGGGCCGGTATGGCCGTCGAACTCCTCGACAGCTCCGCGGTCTTCCGCGAGCGGCTGCGCGCCTGCGGCGAGGCCTTGGCCCCGTACGTGGACTGGTCCCTGGAAGACGTGCTGCGCGGTGCACCCGGCGCGCCCGCCCTCGACAGCGCCGACGACGTCGTCCAGCCCGCACTGTGGGCCGTCATGGTCTCGATCGCCGAACTGTGGCGCTCCTTCGGCGTCCAGCCCTCGGCCGTTGTCGGCCACTCCCAGGGCGAGATCGCCGCAGCGGCCGTTTCGGGCGCTCTCGGCCTTGACGACGCGGCCCGCGTCGTCGCCCTCCGCAGCCGCCTGCTGGGCAGACTCGCGGGACTCGGCGGCATGGTGTCCGTGCCCGAGCCCCTCGCCGACGTCACCCGACGCCTGGAACAGTGGGGCGACCGGCTCGGCATCGCCGCGATCAACGGACCCCGCTCCATCGTCGTCTCCGGCGACGCGGACGCCCTCGACG
This sequence comes from Streptomyces sp. NPDC050485, assembly GCF_044458185.1. Taxonomy (NCBI): domain Bacteria; kingdom Bacillati; phylum Actinomycetota; class Actinomycetes; order Kitasatosporales; family Streptomycetaceae; genus Streptomyces; species Streptomyces sp. NPDC050485. Next base: position 31,137 of record NZ_JBITHR010000036.1, read on the forward strand.
AACTGCTCACCACCTGCACCGCCGACGGAGTCCGGGCCAAACGGGTCCCCGTCGACTACGCCTCGCACTCCGCCCACGTCGAGATCATCGAGAGCGAACTCGCCGAGGAGCTCGCCGGCATCACCCCGAAGCCCCCGCAGGTGCCCTTCTACTCCACCGTCACCGGCGAGACAGTCGAGTCCGCGGACCTCGGCGCCGCCTACTGGTACACCAACCTGCGCACCACCGTGCGGTTCGAGCCCGCCACCCGTCGGCTGATGGAGGACGGCCACCAGGTCTTCATCGAGTGCAGCCCGCACCCGGTGCTCGCCATCGGCCTCCAGGAGACCGCCGAGGCAGCCGGCGCCACCGTCGACGTCGTGCCCTCGCTGCGCCGTGGCGACGGCGGCTCCGCCCGCTTCCTGACCTCGCTCGCGGACGCGTACGTCCGCGGCGTGCCCGCCGACTGGTCCGCCGCGTTCGCCGGGCTGCGCCCCCGGATCGTCGCCCTGCCCACCTACCCCTTCCAGCGGCGCCGGTTCTGGCTCGACGCCACCGCCCCGGCCGCGCTCGCCGCCGGTGCCCACAGCGACGAAGAGGCCCGCTTCTGGGCAGCCGTCGAGAACGCCGACGTACAGGCCCTGACCAACTCGCTGGACCTGGCCCCCGACGCCTCCCTCGACAGCATGGTCACCCGGCTCGCCCACTGGCGGCGCCAGTCCACCGAGACCACGCTCATCGACAACTGGCGCTACCGCGTCACCTGGACGCCCACGGCCACCCAGGCCCAGCGCGGCAGCCGGTCCCCGCTGACCGGCACCTGGCTGCTCGTCACCGCCGCCGCCCACCGCGACAGCGCCGACACCACCGCCGTCCTTGACGCCCTCACCGCGCGCGGCGCCCGCGTCGAACACATCACCCTCGACCCGGCCACCGACAGCGACCGGAAGACCGTAGCCGGGCTCCTGACCGACAGCCTGAGCCAGTCCGGCCTGGAGAGCGACGCGGTCAGCGGAGTGCTCTCGCTGCTCGCCCAGAACCCCGAAGCCGCCGACAGCCCGCCCGGACACCGGGTCCTGCCCGCCCTCGCCGCCACCCTCGCCCTCGTCCAGGCCCTCGGCGACACCGGCATCGGCGCCCCCCTCTGGTGCGCCACCTCCGGCGCCGTCGCCACCGGACCCGCCGACCCGCCGCGCCACCCCGCGCAGGCCCAACTGTGGGGCCTCGGACGGGTAGTCGGCGCCGAATCCCCGCAGCGCTGGGGCGGCCTCGTCGACCTTCCCGAAACCCTGGACGAGCGCGCCCTCGACCACCTCACCGCGTTGCTCGCCGACTCCGACGGCGAGGACGAGATCGCCGTGCGCGCCACCGGCACCCTCGCCCGCCGCCTCGTACGGGCGGACCTGAACACGAGCGCGCCCACCCCCGAGTACGCCCTCGCACACCCGCACGGCACCGTCCTGATCACCGGCGGCACCGGCACGCTCGGCGCCCACGTCGCCCGCTGGCTCGCCCGGTCCGGAGCCGCGCACCTGGTCCTCACCAGCCGCAGCGGCCTCGCCGCCCAGGGCGCCGCCGAACTCCGCGACGAACTCACCGCACTCGGCAGCCGCACCACCATCGCCGCCTGCGACGTCACCGACCGGGACGACCTCAGCCGGCTCCTGGACTCGCTGCCCGGCGAACACCCCCTCACCGGCGTCATCCACGCCGCGGGCGTCCTCGACGACGGCGTCCTCGACGCCATGACCACCGAGCGCCTCGAACACGTCCTGCGCCCCAAGGTCGACGCCGCACTGCACCTGCACGACCTCACCGCCGGGCACGACCTGGACTTCTTCGTACTCTTCTCCTCCATCGCCGGTGTCGTCGGCAACGGCGGCCAGGGCGGCTACGCCGCCGGCAACGCCTTCCTCGACGCCCTCGCCCACCAGCGCCGCGCCCAGGGACTCCCCGCCACCGCCATCGCCTGGGGCTCCTGGGGCAGCGGCCGCATGATGGGAGACCTCGCCGAACAGCACCTCACCCGGCGTGGCATCCTCCCCATGCCCGCCGACCTCGGCATCGCGGCACTGCGCCGGGCCATCGAACACCACGACACGGCCGTCACACTCGCCGACATCGACTGGGACCGCTTCGTCCCCGCCTTCGCGATCAGCGGCGACTACCCGCTGCTGCGCCGGCTCCCCGAAGCTCAGCGCATCCTCGACGCCGTCGGCACCCCCGCCACCGCGGGTGGCCCCGCGCTGGCCCAGCGGCTGGCCGGACTGTCCGACACCGAACAGCTCCGGGCCGTCCTCGAACTCGTCCGCACCCAGGCCGCCACCGTGCTCGGGCACGGCGGCGCCGACGCCATCCAGCCCCAACGTGCCTTCCGGGACACCGGATTCGACTCCCTCACCGCGATCGAGCTGCGCAACCGGCTGGCCGGCGCCGCCGGGATGCGCCTGCCCACCACCGTCGTCTTCGACTACCCCAACCCGACAGAACTCGCCGGGTACCTCCACGCCCAGATATCGGGAAGCCCGCAGGCCGCCCACTCGGCCGCGCCGCTCGCCCGGCCCGCCGACGACGAGCCGATCGCCATCGTCGCGATGAGCTGCCGCTTCCCGGGCGGAGTGACCTCCCCCGAAGAGCTGTGGCAGATCCTCGCCGAGGGCAGGGACGTCCTCTCCGGATTCCCCGAGAACCGCGGCTGGCAGCTCGACTCCCTCTACCACCCCGACCCGGAACACCCCGGCACCACCTACTCGCGTGAAGGCGGCTTCCTCTACGACGCCGGCGACTTCGACGCCGGATTCTTCGGGATCTCCCCGCGCGAGGCCCTCGCCATGGACCCGCAGCAGCGGCTGCTGCTCGAAGTCACCTGGGAAGCCTTCGAACGCGCGGGCATCGACCCCGCCACCCTCAAGGGCACCCAGGCCGGAGTCTTCATCGGCTCCAACGGACAGGACTACGCGTCGGGTCTGCGCCAGGCACCCGAAGGCGTCGAGGGCTACCTGCTCACCGGCCGGGCTGCCAGCGTCGTGTCCGGCCGCCTCGCCTACACCTTCGGCCTGGAAGGCCCGGCGCTGACCGTCGACACGGCCTGCTCGTCGTCCCTGGTTGCGCTCCACCTGGCCGTCCAGTCGCTGCGCCTGGGCGAGTGCGAACTGGCCCTCGCGGGCGGTGTCACCGTCATGTCCAGCCCCGGCATCTTCGTCGAGTTCAGCCGCCAGCGCGGGCTGGCCGCCGACGGCCGCTGCAAGGCGTTCGCCGCGTCGGCCGACGGCACCGGCTGGGGCGAGGGCACCGGCATGGTGCTGCTGGAGCGGCTCTCCGATGCCCGCCGCAACGGGCATCAGGTGCTGGCGGTTGTTCGGGGCTCGGCGATCAACCAGGACGGTGCGTCGAACGGGCTGACCGCCCCGAACGGTCCGGCGCAGCAGCGGGTGATCCGGCAGGCGTTGGCGAACGCGGGCCTGTCGGCCGGTGATGTCGACGTGGTGGAGGCGCACGGTACGGGCACCAAGCTCGGTGACCCGATCGAGGCGCAGGCGCTGCTCGCCACGTACGGCCAGGAGCGTGCGGCGGACCGGCCCCTGTGGCTCGGCTCGCTCAAGTCGAACATCGGCCACACCCAGGCCGCCGCCGGCATCGCGGGCGTCATGAAGATGGTGCTGGCTTTCCAGCACGGCGAACTCCCCAAGACCCTGCACGTGGACGCGCCGACCCCGCACGTCGACTGGACGACGGGATCGGTCGAGCTCCTGACCGAGCCCGTGGCATGGCCCGACGGCCGCGAACACACCCGCCGGGGCGGCATTTCGGCCTTCGGCGTGAGCGGAACCAACGCCCACGTCATCGTCGAGCAAGCCCCCGAGCCGGAGCCCGACACCGTTGCCGACACCGCAGCCGCCCCGGCCGCACCGGTGACGGCCGTCCCCTGGCTCCTTTCCGCGAAGAACGCCACCGCACTGCGCGCGCAGGCCGACCGGCTGCGCTCCTACCTGGCCGACCACCAGGACGCTGCCCCGGCCGACATCGGCCTCTCCCTCGCCACGGGCAGGGCGGCCCTCGAACGGCGCGCCGCCATCGTCGGCACCGACCGAGACGAACTGCTCCGCGGGCTGGCGGCCCTCGCGGACGGACATCCCGCCGGTGCCTCGTCCCACATCATCACCGGAGGCACCGACTCCGGTGGCGGGAACGAGGCTGTGCGGACCGCGTTCTTGTTCTCGGGGCAGGGGAGTCAGCGGTTGGGGATGGGGCGTGAGTTGTACGCGGCGTTCCCGGTGTTCGCGGATGCCTTCGATGCGGTGTGTGCTCATGTGGACGGTCATCTGGAGCGTCCGTTGCGGGATGTCGTCTTCGGCGAGGACGCGGAGCTGCTGAACCAGACCACCTATACGCAGCCGGCGTTGTTTGCGGTCGAGGTGGCGTTGTTTCGGTTGGTGGAGTCGTGGGGGGTGCGGCCGGATCTGGTGGCGGGGCATTCGGTGGGTGAGTTCGCGGTTGCCCATGTGGCGGGTGTGTTCTCGCTGGAGGATGCGGCGCGGTTGGTGGCGGCTCGTGGGCGGTTGATGCAGGCACTCCCGGGTGGGGGTGTGATGGTGGCGGTGCAGGCCTCGGAGGATGAGGTGCTGGAGCTGCTGGCGGGGTACGAGGACCGTGCGGGTATCGCCGCGGTCAACGGGCCCTCGGCTGTGGTGGTTTCGGGCGCGGAGGAAGCCGTAACCGCAGTCGTCGGACGCCTGGAGGCTCAGGACCGTAAGACGAAGGCCCTCTCCGTCTCGCACGCGTTCCACTCGCCGTTGATGGACCCCATGCTGGCCGACTTCCGTAAGGTCGTGGAGACGGTGGCTTTCGACGCGCCGCGCGTGCCGGTCGTCTCCACCCTCACCGGTCGCCCGGTGTCTGCGGAGGAGTTCTGCTCGGCGGACTACTGGGTGCGGCATGTCCGTGAGGCGGTTCGTTTCGCTGATGCCGTTACCTCCCTCGCCGACGAGGGCGTGAGTGCGTTCCTGGAGATCGGCCCGGGCGGGGTGCTGACCGCTATGGCGCAGGACTTCCTGGACGAGCACGCGGTCACGGTTCCCCTGCTGCGTACGGACCGCGCCGAGGATGTGGCGGTCACCACCGCCCTCGCTCAACTCCACGTCCACGGAACGCCCGTCGACTGGACGGCCGTCCTCGCCGGACAGGGTGCCCGGCGCGTCGACCTGCCCACCTACGCCTTCCAGCGCGAGCACTACTGGCTCAACGTTCCCGCGAGCGCCGACGTCACAGCGATCGGTGTCGCCGATACCGAACACCCCATGCTGGGCGCCACTGTTGTGCTCCCGGACGGTGCCATCGTGCTGACGGGTCGGCTGTCGCTCGCCACACATCCCTGGATCGCGGACCACGCGGTGTCCGGAGTCGTCCTCGTCCCCGGCACGGCCTTCGTGGAGCTGGCACTGCGGGCCGGGCAGGAAGCCGGCTGCGAGCAGATCGAGGAGCTGACCCTGGAGGCGCCGCTCGTCCTGCCCGAGCACGGCGGGGTCCAGCTCCGCCTCACGGTCGGGCCACAGGACGCGTCCGGGCGCTGCGCAATGGAGCTGTACTCCCGGCCGGAGGACGCTTCCGGGGCGCAGGAGTGGACACGTCACGCGGCCGGCACGCTGTCCGCCGAGCCGCCGAAGCCCGCCTCGTCCGAACTCACCGTGTGGCCGCCGCAAGACGCCGTACGGGTCGCCACCGACGACCTGTACGACCTGCTCGACGACCTCGGTTTCGGCTACGGCCCGGTCTTCCGAGGCCTGAAGGAGGCCTGGCGCCAGGGCGACTCCCTGTACGCCGCCGCTTCCCTCCCCGAGGAGTCGGCGCCGGACGCCGGTGCGTACGGACTGCACCCGGCGCTCCTCGACGCCGGGCTCCACGCCTCCTGGCTCGGCCTGCTGTCCGGGTCCGAGACCGGCCAGGGCCTGCTGCCGTTCTCCTGGAGCGAGGTGCACCTGCGGGCCGCCGGTGCCCCCGCGGTACGGATCAAGCTGACCCCGGCCGGGACGGACGCGGTGTCGGTCCTCGTCGCCGACGGATCGGGGCAGCCGCTCGCGACGATCGGCGCGCTCGTCCTGCGCCCGGTCTCCGCCGACCAGCTGCGACGGGCGGCGAAGCCCCGCAACGATTCCCTCTTCCGCCTCGACTGGACCCCGGCCGAACGGCCGGCGGACGGACCCGTCCCCGAGTTCACCGTGGCTACACCGGGCCGGCCGGCCACCGAAGGAAGCGCGCAGGCGGACGACACGGCCGCCGAGGTACGGGCCACGAGCCACCGGACACTCCGGCTGATCCAGCAGTGGCTCGCCGAAGACCGGTCCGACGCGGCGCCGCTCGTACTGGTCACCCACCACGCAGTCGCGACGGACGCCGGCGAACGCGAGGCGCTCGACCCGGCCCAGGCCGCCGTCTGGGGCATGGTCCGCTCGGCGCAGTCGGAGAACCCGGGGCGCTTCGTCCTCCTCGACCTCGACCCGGACCTGGCTACGGACAGTGACCTCGGCCGCGCGACCGTACGCGCCGCCGTGAGCACGGGCGAACCGCAGCTCGCGGTGCGTGGCGGCGCGGTTCTGCTGCCCCGCCTGGTGCGGACGACGGGCGAAGCCGAAGGGCGCCCGGGCCAGACATTCCGGGCCGGAGGGACCGTCCTCGTCACGGGGGCGACCGGAACGCTGGGCCGCCTCGTCGCCCGGCACCTCGTCACGCGCCACGGCGTCCGGCACCTGGTGCTGACCGGACGCCGGGGTCTCACCGCCGAAGGCGCGGCCGAGTTCGAGGCCGAACTGGCCGGACTCGGCGCCCGGGTCGTCACCGCCGCCTGCGACGTGGCCGACCGTGAGGCACTCGCCGGGCTGCTCGCAGCGATACCCGCCGAGCACCCGCTGACCGGTGTGGTGCACGCGGCGGGCGTGACCGACGACGGGATCGTCTCCGCGCTCACCCCGGAGCGTGTCGACCACGTGCTCCGCCCCAAGGTGGACGCCGCACTGAACCTGCACGAACTCACGCGGGAGATGGACCTGTCCGCGTTCGTCCTCTTCTCCTCGGTGTCCGCCACCCTCGGCGGCGCCGGACAGGCCAACTACGCCGCCGCGAACTCCTTCCTGGACGCCCTCGCCCAGCAGCGCCGCGCGGCCGGGCTGCCCGCCGTGTCCATGGCCTGGGGGCTGTGGGCCGAGGGCAGCGGGATGACCGCCAAGCTGGACTCGGCCGACCTCGCGCGCATCCGCCGCATGGGCCTGGCCGCCATGGACTCGGCCACGGGCCTCGCCCTGTTCGACGCCGCGTGCGCGGCCGGAGGCGACGTCCTGTTCCCGGTTCCGCTGGACCACGCGGGGCTGCGGGTCCAGGCCGCCGACGACAAGGTGCCCGTACTGCTGCGCGGTCTCGTCAAGGCCCCGGTCCGCAGGGCCGGTGGCCCGCGCGACAACTCGGCCGTCGGGGCGGCCGACCGTGCCACGGCTCTGGCCCAGAGCCTGTACGGGCTCCCCGAGGCGGAGCAGGACCGCGTCCTCGCCGACCTGGTGCGGCTCCAGATCGCCACGGTGCTCGGCCACGCCTCACCGGACCAGGTCGAAGCGGAGCGCCCGTTCAAGGACCTCGGCTTCGACTCGCTCACCGCCGTCGAACTGCGCAACCTGCTCAACGCCGTCACCGGCATCCGGCTGCCCGCGACCCTGGTCTTCGACCACCCCACACCGCTGGCCCTCACCCGCTTCCTGCGCGCCGAGATCCTCGGGGACGGGCCCGGCGGTACCGGCATCCGTACGGTGACCCCGGCGAACCTGCTGCCCGGTGGCATCCCCGCCGCCGATGAGCCGATCGCGATCGTCGGGATGAGCTGCCGTTATCCGGGTGGGGTGCGGTCGCCGGAGGATCTGTGGCGGCTGGTCGCGGAGGGCGGTGACGCGGTCGGTGGCTTCCCGGTGGACCGTGGCTGGGCTGTCGATTCGCTGTATCACCCGGATCCGGATCACGCGGGGACGAGTTATGCGCGGGATGGCGGGTTCCTGTATGACGCGGCCGAGTTCGATGCCGGGTTCTTCGGGATTTCGCCGCGTGAGGCGCTTGCGATGGATCCGCAGCAGCGGTTGTTGCTGGAGACGTCGTGGGAGGCGTTCGAGCGGGCCGGGATCGATCCCGCCACGCTGCGTGGTTCCCGTACCGGTGTCTTCGCCGGGGTGATGTACCACGACTACGGCTCGCGGTTGTCCGTCGTACCCGAGGGGTTCGAGGGATACCTGGTCAACGGGAGCGCGGGCAGCATCGCCTCGGGCCGGGTGGCTTACACCTTCGGTCTGGAGGGGCCGGCGGTGACGGTGGACACCGCGTGCTCCTCGTCGCTGGTCGCCCTGCACCTGGCGGCGCAGGCCCTGCGCCAGGGCGAGTGCTCGATGGCTCTGGTCGGTGGTGTGACCGTCATGGCGACCCCGAACATCTTCGTTGAGTTCAGCCGCCAGCGTGGGCTGGCCGCCGACGGCCGCTGCAAGGCCTTCTCGGCCTCGGCCGATGGCACCGGCTGGGCCGAGGGCGCGGGCATGCTGCTCGTGGAGCGTCTGTCGGACGCCCGCCGCAACGGCCACCAGGTGCTGGCGGTCGTGCGGGGCTCGGCGATCAACCAGGACGGTGCGTCGAACGGCCTGACGGCTCCGAACGGCCCGGCGCAGCAGCGGGTCATCCGCCAAGCGCTGGCGCAGGCCGGCCTGTCCGCCACCGACGTCGACGTGGTGGAGGCGCACGGCACGGGCACCACGCTCGGCGACCCGATCGAGGCGCAGGCACTGCTCGCCACGTACGGCCAGGAGCGTGCGGAGGACCGGCCCCTGTGGCTCGGCTCGCTCAAGTCGAACATCGGTCATACGCAGGCGGCTGCGGGTGTGGCGGGTGTGATCAAGATGGTCGAGGCGATGCGTAGCGGTGTGCTGCCGAAGACGCTGCATGTGGATGAGCCGTCGCCGCACGTGGACTGGTCGGCGGGTGCGGTGCGGCTGCTGACCGAGCCGGTGGAGTGGGCGGAGTACGGGCGTCCGCGCCGGGCGGGAGTGTCCTCCTTCGGGGTCAGCGGCACCAACGCCCACGTCGTCATCGAGCAGTCGGCGGAGCATGAGCCGCCGAGCGACGATCAGGAGACCTCGCCGACGGCCGGCACGGCGGTCGCGTGGCCGCTGTCCGCCAAGGACCCGGCGGCCCTGCGCGAGCAGGCCGCCCGCCTGCTGGCGCACCTGACAGAACACCCGGACCTCGGCCTTGCCGATGTCGGCCTGTCCCTGGCGACCTCCAGGTCCGCACTCGACCTGCGGTCCGCAGTCGTCGGTACCACCCGCGAGGACCTGCTGAGCGGCCTGGACGCCCTCGCCGCAGGCCGACCGGCGGCCGGCGCGCTCCTGCGCGGTGAGACGCCGACCGGCGCGCCCGCAGGGGGGAACCGGACCGCGTTCCTGTTCTCGGGGCAGGGGAGTCAGCGGTTGGGGATGGGGCGTGAACTGTACGCGGCCTTCCCGGTGTTCGCGGATGCCTTCGACGCGGTCTGCTCCGCGCTGGACGCGCACCTCGAACAGCCGGTGAAGAGCGTGGTGTTCGGCGATGACGCGGCACTGCTGCACCAGACCGTCCATACGCAGCCGGCGTTGTTCGCCGTCGAAGTGGCGTTGTTCCGTCTCGTGGAGTCGTGGGGAGTTCGGCCGGACTTCCTGGCGGGCCATTCGGTGGGCGAGTTCGCCGCGGCCCATGTGGCGGGTGTGCTCTCGTTGGAGGATGCGGCGAAGCTCGTGGCCGCGCGCGGCCGACTGATGCAGGCGCTGCCGGTTGGGGGTGTGATGGTGGCGGTGCAGGCCTCGGAGGACGAGGTGCTGGATCTGCTGGCCGGGTTCGAGGACCGTGCGGGTATTGCGGCGGTCAACGGCCCCTCGGCCGTGGTGGTTTCGGGCGCCGAAGAGGCAGTGGCCGCGGTCGTCGGTCGGCTGGCTGCCCAAGGCCGCAAGACGAAGGCCCTCTCCGTCTCCCACGCCTTCCATTCCCCGCTGATGGAACCCATGCTGGCCGACTTCCGGGCCGTCGTGGAGAGCGCTTCCTTCGCAACCCCGAAGCTTCCGGTCGTCTCCACCCTCACCGGCCGTCTGGCATCTGCGGAAGAGCTCTGCTCCACCGACTACTGGGTCCGTCATGTCAGCGAGGCCGTGCGGTTCGCGGGTGCCGTGACCTCCCTCGCCGACGAGGGCGTCCGTACGTTCCTGGAGATCGGCCCGGGCGGGGTGCTGACCGCCATAGCGCAGGACTCCCTGGACGAGCACGCGGTCACGGTTCCCCTGCTGCGTGCGGACCGCGCCGAGGACCTGGCCGTCACCACCGCCCTCGCCCAACTCCACGTCCACGGCGTTTCCGTCGACTGGACGGCCGTCTTCGCCGGACACGGCGCCCGACGCGTCGACCTGCCCACCTACGCCTTCCAGTACGAGCACTACTGGCTCGAAGCGCCGACCGCCCCCGGCGATGTCGCCGCGGCCGGCCTGGCCACCGCCGGACACGCCCTGTTCGGAGCAGCAGCCCTGCTGCCGGACGACGCCGGATCGCTGCTGACCGGCCGGCTGTCACTGGCCACCCACCCCTGGCTGGCGGACCACGCCGTCTCCGACGTGACACTGCTGCCGGGAACCGCCTTCCTGGAGATGGCCGTCCGGGCCGGCGACGAGCTGGGCTGCGGTCGCGTCGACGAACTCACCCTCGCCGCGCCCCTGGTGCTCCCGGAGCACGGCGCGGTCCAGGTACGGGTGGTGGTCGGCGCGGCCGACGACACCACGGACCGGCGCACGGTGCGGATCTACTCGCGTGCCGACGCCGTGGACGAGACCGCTGCGGAGACCCCTTGGACCCGCCACGCCACGGGGTTCCTCGTACCGGACACCGAGGGGACGGCGGCGGTCGACGTCCCGGGCATGCCCGGGACGGGCGCTGCCTGGCCGCCGGCCGACGCCACCGCCGTCGACATCCACGACTGCTACGGGCAGCTGGCCGAGGCCGGGTTCGCGTACGGGCCCGTGTTCCAGGGCCTGCGCCGAGTATGGCGGCGGGGGGACGACGAGCTCTTCGCCGAGGTAGCTCTCCCCGACGACACCTCGGTCGCCGGATTCGCCGTGCACCCCGCCCTCCTCGACGCGGCGCTGCACGCCATGATCGTGGGCGAGTTCCTCACGGCGGGCCACGAAGGCCGGCTGCCGTTCGCCTGGAGCGGCGTGAGCGTGTACGCAACCGGCGCCGAGACGCTGCGGGTGCGCCTGACCCGTGCCGGGTCCGGGCCGGAGTCGGTGTCGCTGCAGCTCACCGACGGTCTGGGGCGGCCCGTGGCATCGGTGGAGTCACTGATGCTGCGGGCGGTGACTCCCGGGCAACTCGCCGAAGCGGGCAGCGGGCACGGCGCGTCGACGCTCCGGGACTCGCTGTTCCGGGTGGACTGGGAGCGGTGCGAGCCCGACCCGGGCGCGGAGCCCGTGGGTGTGGTGGTGTGCGAGAGCCTGTCGGCGCCGGAGCTGGGTCCGGACGGGGCTCCGGCTCCGGACGCCGTGGCCGTAGCGGTGCACGGGATACCCTGCGGCAGCGACGACGCGTCGGCCGCCTCGGCCGCGCAGCATGTGCTGGTACTGCTCCAGGAGTGGTTGCCGGAGGGCCGGTTCGACGCATCGCGCCTGGTCATCGTGACGCGAGGCGCCGTGAACGCCTCCACCGCCGACGCTGCCGATGCCGTCGACGTGGATGCGGCGCAGGCCGCGATATGGGGACTCGTGCGATCGGCGCAGTCGGAAAACCCCGGCCGGTTCGTGCTGGTGGACGCCGACGTCGACTCCGACGCCCTCGACACCGCCCAGCTGGCGGCCGCGGTGGCCTCGGGCGAGCCGCAGATGGCGATCCGGGACGGCGCGCTGCTCGTTCCGCGTCTGACGCGGATCGACGCCGTCTCCGCCGAACTCCCCGCCTTCTCGGCCGAAGGGACCGTACTGGTCACTGGTGCCTCCGGTGTGCTGGGGCGCCTCGTCGCACGCCACCTGGTCACCGCGTACGGGGTACGGCACCTGCTGCTGGCGAGCCGTCGCGGCCCGGACGCCGCGGGCGCGCCGGAGTTCGCCGAGGAACTGCGGACGCTGGGCGCCGACGTACGGACCGTCCGCTGCGACGTGGCGGACCGTACGGCGCTGGCCGATCTGCTGGCGGCGATTCCGGCCGACCAGCCGCTGACCGGTGTGGTGCACGCGGCGGGCGTGACCGACGACGGGATCGTCTCCGCGCTCACCCCCGAGCGCGTCGACCGCGTCTTCCGCCCCAAGGCCGACGCCGCCCTGAACCTCCACGAGCTGACCCGGGACGCCGACCTCACCGCCTTCGTCCTCTTCTCCTCCGCCGCCGGCACCCTCGGCAGCGCGGGACAGGCCAACTACGCAGCTGCGAACTCCTTCCTCGACGCCCTCGCCGAAACCCGCCGGGCCGCCGGGCTGCCCGCGGTGTCGATCGCCTGGGGCCTGTGGGCGCAGACCAGCGCGCTCACCGCCGACCTGGCCGCCGCGGACCGGCGCAGGATCAGCCGGTCCGGGCTGATCGCGCTGGAGGCGGAGGAGGGCCTGGCGCTGTTCGACGCCGCGTGCCGCTCCGCCCTCGCCACGGTGGTTCCGGTCCGGCTGGACACCGGCGTGCTCCAGGCACAGGCACGCGCCGGAGCCCTGCCCCCGCTGTTCCGGAAGCTGGTACGAGGCTCCGTACGGCGTGCGCTCAAGGATGCGACGCACCAGACCGCGACGGGGTCCTCGCTGGCCGAGCGGATCACCGCCCTGCCGGCCGCCGAGCGGTACGACGTCGTGCTCGACCTCGTCCGGACCCGGGCGGCGGCGGTGCTCGGTCACGAATCCGCCCGATCGGTGGCGGTGGACCGGCAGTTCAGGGACCTCGGCTTCGACTCGCTCACCGCCGTCGAACTCCGGAACTCCCTTAACACCGCCACCGGCCTGCGGCTGCCCGCGACCCTCGTCTTCGACCACCCCACCCCCGAGGCGCTCACCCGATCCCTGCTGACTGAACTTGTCGGTACGGCACCCGGCGCCGCGGAGCATGCTCCGGCACCGGTCCCCGCCGCCGATGAGCCGATCGCGATCGTCGGGATGAGCTGCCGTTATCCGGGTGGGGTGCGGTCGCCGGAGGATCTGTGGCGGCTGGTCGCGGAGGGCGGTGACGCGGTCGGTGGCTTCCCGGTGGATCGTGGCTGGGCTGTCGATTCGCTGTATCACCCGGATCCGGATCACGCGGGGACGAGTTATGCGCGGGATGGCGGGTTCCTGTATGACGCGGCCGAGTTCGATGCCGGGTTCTTCGGGATTTCGCCGCGTGAGGCGCTTGCGATGGATCCGCAGCAGCGGTTGTTGCTGGAGACGTCGTGGGAGGCGTTCGAGCGGGCCGGGATCGATCCCGCCACGCTGCGTGGTTCCCGTACCGGTGTCTTCGCCGGGGTGATGTACCACGACTACGGATCACAGCTCGGCGGAGCCGTACCCGAAGGACTCGAAGGTCACCTCGGCATGGGTACGTCCGGCAGCGTGGCCTCGGGACGGCTCTCCTACACCTTCGGTCTGGAGGGGCCGGCGGTGACGGTGGACACCGCGTGCTCCTCGTCCCTGGTCGCCCTGCACCTGGCGGCGCAGGCCCTGCGTCAGGGTGAGTGCTCGATGGCCCTGGTCGGTGGTGTGACGGTCATGGCGACCCCGAACACGTTCGTTGAGTTCAGCCGCCAGCGCGGGCTGGCCGCCGACGGCCGCTGCAAGGCCTTCTCGGCCTCGGCCGATGGCACCGGCTGGAGCGAGGGCGTCGGCATGCTGCTCGTGGAGCGCCTGTCGGACGCCCGCCGCAACGGCCACCAAGTGCTGGCGGTCGTACGGGGTTCCGCAGTGAACCAGGACGGCGCGTCGAACGGCCTGACGGCTCCGAACGGCCCGGCGCAGCAGCGGGTCATCCGCCAGGCGCTGGCGCAGGCCGGCCTGTCGGCCGGTGACGTCGACGTGGTCGAGGCGCACGGCACGGGCACCACGCTCGGCGACCCGATCGAAGCCCAGGCGCTGCTGGCGACGTACGGCCAGGACCGGCCCGGGGACCGGCCGCTGTGGCTCGGCTCGCTCAAGTCGAACATCGGGCACACCCAGGCCGCGGCCGGCGTCGCCGGCGTGATCAAGATGGTCGAGGCGATGCGGCACGGTGTGCTGCCCAAGACGCTGCACGCCGACGAGCCGTCGCCGCACGTCGACTGGTCGTCCGGTGCGGTGCGGTTGCTCACCGAACCGGTGGAATGGGCGGAGTACGGGCGGCCCCGGCGCTCGGCCGTATCGTCGTTCGGGGTCAGCGGCACCAACGCGCACGTCGTACTGGAACACGTGCCGAGCGCGGAGCCCGCGTCGGCTGCCGAGCACGCTCCGGCGCCCGGCGCCGTCCCGTGGATCCTCTCCGCCAAGGACGAAGTGTCCCTGCGCGCACAGGCACAGCGCCTCGCGTCCCATCTCGCCGGGCACCCGACCCTGGGCATCGGCGAGGTTGGACGGTCGCTCGCCACGTCGCGTGCGGCGATGGAGGTGCGCGCGGCGGTCGTCGGCACCCGGCGCGAGGATCTGCTGGAGGGCTTGACGGCTCTTGCCGCCGGCCGCCAGGCAGCCGGGGTCGTACGCGGTGAACTGGAGCCCGCTACGTCCGGCGCCGGAAACCGGACCGCGTTCTTGTTCTCGGGGCAGGGGAGTCAGCGGCTGGGGATGGGGCGTGAACTGTACGCGGCCTTCCCGGTGTTCGCTGATGCCTTCGACGGGGTGTGTGCGGTGTTGGACGTGCATCTCGAACGGCCTTTGCAGGGTGTGGTGTTCGGCGATGACGCGGAACTGCTGAACCAGACCACCTATACGCAGGCGGCGTTGTTCGCGGTCGAGGTGGCGTTGTACCGGCTGGTGGAGTCGTGGGGTGTTCGGCCGGACTTCCTAGCGGGGCATTCGGTGGGTGAGTTCGCGGCTGCCCATGTGGCGGGTGTGTTCTCGCTGGAGGATGCGGCGCGGTTGGTGGCTGCTCGTGGCCGCCTCATGCAGGCGCTCCCGGCCGGGGGTGTGATGGTGGCGGTGCAGGCCTCGGAGGACGAGGTGCTGGAACTGCTGGCGGGGTACGAGGATCGTGCGGGTATCGCTGCGGTCAACGGGCCCTCGTCCGTGGTGGTTTCGGGCGCCGAAGACGCAGTGGTCGCGGTCGTCGAGCGGCTGTCGGCTGACGGTCGTAAGACGAAGGCACTGTCCGTCTCCCACGCCTTCCACTCGCCGTTGATGGAGCCGATGCTGGCCGACTTCCGGGAGACCGTCGAAGAGGTCGCCTTCGGGGCTCCCAGGCTCCCCGTCATGTCGACGCTCACCGGGTGTCTGGTGTCTGCGGAGGAGTTCTGCTCCGTCGACTACTGGGTGCGGCATGTCCGCGAGGCGGTCCGTTTCGCGGATGCCGTCACCTCCCTTGCCGAGGAAGGCGTGAGTACGTTCCTGGAGATCGGGCCGGGCGGGGTGCTGACCGCTATGGCGCAGGACTCTCTGGACGAGCACGCGGTCACGGTTCCCCTGCTGCGTGCGGACCGCCCCGAGGAGGTGGCCGTCACCGCCGCCCTCGCTCAACTCCACGTCCACGGAACGGCCGTCGACTGGACGGCCGTGTTCGCCGGACAGGGCGCCCAGCACGTCGACCTCCCCACCTACGCCTTCCACCGTCGCCGCTACTGGCTCGCATCGGGTTCCCCTGCCGGTGACGTGGCGTCCGCGGGGCTCGTGGCGGCCGAGCACTCCCTGCTGGGTGCCGCCGTCGCCCTCGCGGACGGCGCCGGGGCGCTGCTGACCGGCAGGCTGTCGCTGGCCACGCACCCGTGGCTCGCCGACCACACCGTCATGGACGCGATCCTGCTGCCCGGCACCGCGCTGGTCGATCTCGCGCTGCGTGCCGCCGACGAGGTGGGCTGCGATCGCGTGGACGAGCTGACCCTCGGAGCCCCGCTCGTCCTGCGCGAGCAGGGGGCCGTACGGCTCCAGGCCGTCGTCGGAGGGCCGGACGCGACCGGGCACCGCACGGTCGACGTCTACTCCCGCCCCGAGAGCGCCGACGCCGTCGAGCCGTGGACCTGCCACGCGACCGGTGTCGTGTCCGTGGACGCGCGGCCACAAGGACAGGAAGAGCCGCCGCGCGACCTCGCCGACTGGCCCGCCCCCGGGGCCGAACGCCTGGAGACCGGCGGAGCCTACGAGCGGCTGGCCGGCCTCGGCTTCGGCTACGGACCGGTGTTCCAGGGCCTGCACGGCCTGTGGCGGCGCGGCGACGAGGTGTTCGCCGAGGTACGGCTGCCCGACGAGACGGAAGTCGGGGGCTTCGGGATCCACCCGGCCCTCCTCGACTCCGCACTGCACGCGATCGGCCTCGGCGGCCTGCTGCCCGACGCCGGACAGGGACGGATCCCGTTCGCCTGGAGCGGCGTGACCGTACAAGCCACCGGCGCGACGGCCCTGCGGGTCAGGCTCACTCCGGCCGGCGCCGACGCGGTGGCCCTGCTGGCAACCGACGAGGCAGGCCGGACCGTGGCCTCGGTCGACTCTCTGGTGCTGCGCCCCGTCTCGGCGGAGCAACTCGCCCAGGCGAGCCGCGAGCACGGGCAGCACGATTCCCTCTACCGCGTCGACTGGACCGCCCTTCCCCGCACCTCGGAGGCCCCCGTGAGCGAACCGGGCGAGCAGTGGACCCTCATCGGCGGCGACGACGGTCTGCGCGCCGCCCTGGAGGACTCCGGCATGACCGTCTCGTACCGCCCCGGTCTGGACGGCGCAACGGCACTGCCGGGGGTCGTGCTCGCGGCCGTCGACGTGCACCCGGACGGCGACCACCCGGTGGCGCACGTCCACGAGACCGCACACCGGACGCTGGAGCTGCTCCAGCGCTGGCTCGCCGAGGAACGGTACGCCGACACCCGGCTGGTCGTCCTGACCGCCAACGCCGTCGTCGCCAAGGACCGGGACCAGGAGGACCGCGACAAGGAGGTCGACCCGGCGCAGGCCGCGATCTGGGGCCTGGTGCGTTCGGCGCAGTCGGAGAACCCCGGCCGCTTCGTCCTGGTCGACCTGGACCGCGACGCGGCCTCCGTGCGGGCGCTGCCCGGACTGCTGGCCTCGGGCGAGGAGCAGTTCGCCGTACGCGGTGGGTCGGTACTGGTGCCGCGGCTGGCGCGGGCCGAGAACCCGGTCCCCCTCGGCGACACGAGCCCCGCGTTCACCGCCGCCGGTACGGTCCTGGTCACCGGCGCCTCGGGCCTGCTGGGGCGCCACGTCGCGCGGCACCTGGTCACCGAGCACGGCGTACGGAACCTGCTGCTCGTCAGCCGGACCGGCGGCCGGGCGGCAGGCATGGCCGAACTGGAGGCGGAACTCGCCGCACGGGGGGCCCGGGTCACCGTGGCCGCCTGCGACGTGGCCGACCGTGAGGCGCTGGCGCGGCTGTTGGCGGCGATACCCGCCGAGCACCCCCTGACCGGGGTGGTGCACGTGGCGGGGGTGACCGACGACGGCGTCGTCACCGGCCTCACCGCCGAGCGGATCGACCGGGTGTTCCGGCCCAAGGTCGATGCGGCCCTGCACCTGGACGAACTCACCCGCGACATGGAACTGTCCGCGTTCGTCCTCTTCTCCTCCGCCGCCGGCGTCTTCGGCGCGGCGGGCCAGGGCAACTACGCCGCCGCCAACTCCTTCCTGGACGCGCTCGCCCAGCAGCGCCGCGCGGCAGGCCTGCCCGCCGTATCGCTGGCCTGGGGGCTGTGGGCCGAAAGCAGCGGGATCACCGGCGAGCTGAGCGACGCGGACCGCGGCCGCATGGCCCGCAGCGGGGTGCTGCCCCTGGCCACCGACGAGGCCCTCGGTCTCTTCGACGCCGCGACGGCCCACCCCCAGAGCACTGTGGTTCCGATACGGCTGAACCAGGCGGAACTCCGCAGTCAGGCCGCGGCCGGCGCACTGCCCGCCCTGCTCACCTCGCTCGTCCGGGTTCCGGCCCGGCGGACGGCCGCGAGCGCGGCCGCGACCGGTGCAGGGGCGGAACTTGCGGGGCCCGAGGACCTGTCGGGGCGCCTGGCCGGTCTCACCGAGGCCGAACAGCGCAAGCTGCTGCTCGACCTGGTGTGCGAGCACGTCGCCGCAGTCCTCGACCTCGCGTCGCCCCAGGCGGTCCGGCCCGGTCAGGCCCTCCGCGACCTCGGGTTCGACTCCCTGACCGCCGTCGAGCTGCGCAACCGGCTGGGCCAGGACACCGGGCTGCGGCTGCCTCCCACGCTCGTCTTCGACTACCCGACCCCGGCCGAACTGGTCGAGTACCTCAAGGCCGAGGCGGCCCCGTCCGGCCCGGGCGTCACCGGGATGCTCGCCGAACTCGACCGGATCGAGACGGCGCTCCGGATCACGGCGGCGGCCGACGCGGAAGGCCGCGGCGCCATCACCTCGCGCCTCCGGGAACTGCTCGACCAGTGGGCCTCGGCCGTCAGCACGGGTGAAGGGGCCGCGGCGGTGACAGCGGAAGTCCCGGATGCCGCCGATGAACTCCAATCCGCCACCGACGACGAAATGTTCGACTTCATCGGCAAGGAATTCGGGATCTCCTGAACCACGGAGTTGGCGGCAACTCGCCACGCATCGCCCCTCTGCCGACTTCCGGCCCCCACAGGCTCAATGGCCCCCACAGGCTCAATGCAAAAGGTGACCTCAGGTGACTGACCTTCAGGCGAACAACAACGAGGAAAAGCTGCGCTACTTCCTCAAGCGGGTATCGGCCGATCTCCACGAGGCCCGCGAGCGGTTGCGGGACATCGACACGGCACAGCACGAGCCGATCGCCATCGTTGCGATGAGCTGCCGCTTCCCCGGCGGCATCACGTCACCCGAGGGCCTCTGGCAGTTCCTGACGGACGGCGGGGACGCCATCACGGAATTCCCCGCCGACCGGGGCTGGGACCTCGAAGCGCTCTACGACCCCGACCCCGACACCCGTGGCACCAGCCACGTCAGGGAAGGCGGATTCCTCGACGGAATCGACCTCTTCGACGCGGGCCTCTTCGAGATATCGCCCCGCGAGGCACTCACCATGGACCCCCAGCAGCGCATTCTGCTGGAGTCCTGCTGGGAGACGTTCGAACGGGCCGGAATCGACCCCACGACCCTCAAGGGCAGCCGCACCGGCGTGTTCACGGGCGTGATGTACCACGACCACACGTCGGTGCTCCAGCAGGCCGTGGAGGACGTCGACGGCTACATCGGCACGGGCAGCGCGGCAAGCGTCGTATCCGGGCGGGTGTCGTACACCTTCGGTCTGGAGGGGCCGGCGGTGACGGTCGACACGGCGTGCTCGTCGTCGCTCGTCGCCCTGCACCTCGCCGTACAGGCGCTCCGGCGGGGCGAGTGCGACCTGGCGCTCGCGGGCGGGGTGACCGCGATGCTCAACCCGACGTCCTTCGTCGACTTCAGCCGGCAGCGCGGGCTGGCCGCCGACGGCCGCTGCAAGCCCTTCGCGGCCGCCGCCGACGGCACGGGCTGGGGCGAGGGCGCGGGCATGCTGCTGGTGGAGCGGCTGTCGGACGCCCGGCGCAACGGGCACCAGGTGCTGGCGGTGGTGCGCGGATCTGCCGTGAACCAGGACGGCGCTTCGAACGGCCTGACCGCCCCCAACGGGCCGGCACAGCAGCGGGTGATCCGTCAGGCGCTCGCGGACGCCCGGCTGTCGACCGCCGACGTGGACGCGGTGGAGGCGCACGGCACGGGAACCACGCTGGGCGACCCGATCGAGGCGCAGGCGCTGCTGGCCACGTACGGGCAGGGGCGTTCCGAGGACCGGCCGCTGTGGCTGGGCTCGCTCAAGTCGAACATCGGGCACACCCAGGCCGCCGCCGGTGTCGGCGGGATCATCAAGATGGTCCAGGCGATGCGGCACGGCGTCCTCCCCAGGACCCTGCACGTGGACGCGCCGACCCCGCACGTCGACTGGTCGGCCGGAGACGTACGCCTCCTCACCGAGCCCGTCGCGTGGGCGGAACACGACCGCCCCCGGCGGGCGGCGGTCTCCTCGTTCGGCTTCAGCGGGACCAACGCCCACGTCGTCCTGGAGGAGTCCCCGCAGCCGGAGCCCGGGCCGGCCGACGACGAGAGCGCGCCAGTGCAACTCCCGGCGCGCGCGACGCCCGTACTGCTCTCCGGAAAGAACGGGGCCGCGCTGCGCGGCCAGGCCGCCCGGCTCCTCCTCCACACGGAGAACAACCCCGACGAGTCCCTGGCCGACCTCGGCCTGTCGACTGCGACGACCCGGGCCGCTCTGGACCACCGCGCCGCGATCGTGGCATCGGACCGCGAGGAGCTGCGCCGCGCGCTGGAGCTGCTCGCCCGGGACGAGGCGGGAGCCGACACCGGAGTCGACGCCGCGGGAGCGGGTGCGGTGACAGGGGTCGTCATGCCCCGGCAGACGCTGGCGTTCTTGTTCTCGGGGCAGGGGAGCCAGCGGCTGGGGATGGGGCGTGAGTTGTACGCGGCGTTCCCGGTGTTCGCCGAAGCGTTTGATGCGGTGTGTTCCGCACTGGATGGGCACCTCGAACAGCCCCTGAAAGGTGTGGTGTTCGGTGAGGACGCGGAGCTGTTGAACCGGACCACCTATACGCAGCCGGCGTTGTTCGCGGTTGAGGTGGCGTTGTTTCGGTTGGTGGAGTCGTGGGGGGTTCGGCCGGATCTGCTGGCGGGGCATTCGGTGGGCGAGTTCGCGGCTGCCCATGTGGCGGGTGTGTTCTCGCTGGAGGATGTGGCGCGGTTGGTGGCTGCGCGTGGCCGCCTCATGCAGGTACTCCCCGGTGGGGGTGTGATGGTGGCGGTGCAGGCCTCGGAGGACGAGGTGCTGGAACTGCTGGCCGGGTACGGGGACCGTGCGGGTATCGCTGCGGTCAACGGGCCCTCGTCCGTGGTGGTTTCGGGCGCCCAAGACGCAGTGGCCGCAGTCGTCGAGCGGCTGTCGGCTGACGGTCGTAAGACGAAGGCGTTGTCCGT
>NZ_JBITHR010000037.1:0-50869 GCF_044458185.1 Streptomyces sp. NPDC050485
CCCGCCTCCAGCCCTGGGAAACGATCACCTGCTGCACGGGAAGCGATCTCCAACACCCCGCCACGTCGCAGGTCAACAGCACTCGTGAACACCCGACAACAACAACACGGAATCCCGTCCGATCAATCGATCGGACGGGATTCCGTCGTTTCCGGACGAAGTTGGGGTGGCACCGCCGCCCCGACGCTCATCCTCCGGAATGGTTGAGCGGTTTGGCGAAGCAGCGGCTGGAGTCGTACGTCCGGTAGTGGCCGAACTTTTCGCAGGGCTCGTAGCCCGTCGAGGCGTAGAGGGCGATGGCCTCCGGCTGCTTGGTGCCGGTCTCCAGGACCATGCGGGTGCGGCCGGCCGCGCGGGCGTCGGCCTCCAGGGCGGCGAGGATGCGGCGGGCGAGGCCGAGGCCGCGCGCCTCGGGGACGACGTACATGCGCTTCAGCTCGGCGTCGCCGTCGCGGTAGTTCTCCTCGTTGGCTTCCTGCCTGCGCCAGCCGCCGGTGGCGACCGGGCGCCCCTCGGTGTCGTACGCGATCAGGTACAGGCCGCGCGGCGGTATGAACATGGCGGCGTCGAGCGGCGTGACATCGCCCTCGCCCTCGTACCGCTCGGCGTATTCGAGCTGGACCTGGTCGTTGAGCTTGACGGCGTCGGGGTGGTCGTAGCCGACCTGGCGGATAAGCATGCGTATCATCGTACTTCTATGCGTGGGTCGAGTCGGTAGGGTGCCGGGATGCTCACTGTTACCTCTGTGAATGTGAACGGGCTGCGGGCCGCCGCCAAGAAGGGCTTCGTGGAGTGGCTCGGGGGGACCGGGGCCGATGTGATCTGCCTGCAGGAAGTGCGGGCCGAACCCCACCAGCTGCCCGCCGAGGCGGGGGCGCCCGAGGGCTGGCACGTCGTGCACGCGCCTGCCACCGCCAAGGGGCGTGCGGGTGTGTCGCTGCTCACCCGCCGCGAGCCCGAGCGGGTGCGGATCGGGTTCGGCAGCGCGGAGTTCGACGGCAGCGGGCGCTACGTCGAGGCGGACCTGCCCGGCGTTACCGTGGCCTCGCTGTACCTCCCGTCCGGCGAGGTCGGCACCGAGCGGCAGGACGAGAAGATCCGCTTCATGGCCGAGTTCCTGGTGTACCTGCGCGAGCTCAGGGTACGGGCCGCCGCCGACGGGCGCGAGGTCGTGGTGTGCGGCGACTGGAACATCGCCCACCAGGAGGCCGACCTCAAGAACTGGCGCGGCAACAAGAAGAACTCCGGCTTCCTGCCCGAGGAGCGGGAGTGGCTCACGCAGGTCTTCGACGCGGAGGACGGCGGCTACGTCGACGTCATGCGCGCCCTGCACCCGGACACGGAGGGCCCGTACTCGTGGTGGTCCTACCGGGGCCGCGCCTTCGACAACGACACGGGCTGGCGCATCGACTACCAGGTCGCCACACCCGGCCTCGCCCGGCGGGCGGTGAAGGGGCTGGTGGAGCGGGCCGCGAGCCATGGGGAGCGGTGGTCGGACCATGCGCCGGTGACGGTGGTCTACGACCTGTAGGGGGCGGCCCGCATGAAGCCCCGCCCGGCGGTGTTTCCTACCGTCGCCGGACGGGGCTGATCTGTGCCCGCGCGCGGCGCCGCTACTCGCGGGGGCTCGGGCCGGAGGACTCCGTGGTTCCCAGCCGGATGACGTCCGCGATCCTCTCGGCGAGCGAGGCGGGGACCATTCCGACGTCGACCCACGGGGTTCCTCTGCCGCTAACCAGCGGGCGGAGGCGGTTCGCTTGCTCCTCCGTGGCTCCCGCTGCCCGTAGAGCCCTCTGAAGTGTGCCCGCAGCCTCCGTGGCTCTGTCCCAGCCGCTCCGCCGTTCCTGCATCTCCACGGCTATGCGCCCACCTTCGGGTCCGCCGCAAGGGTCTGTGCAGCTTGCGCGTTGCTGTGTCGCGTCGATTCGGTCATGCCATCAGCTTCCGGCTGGAGTGGATCTCCGGCTAGCGGCCCCGTGTAGGCCACCTGTCGGCCAGACTGGTCACATGGCGGGGAGTATCGGGGCCAACATCCGGTGGCTACGCGAGCAGCGGGGATGGAGCCAGGCGCGGTTGGCGCGTGAGGTCTGCCGCGCTGCCGGAGTTCAGGGCGACCCGATCGGGCGTCAGGAGATCAGTCGGTACGAGACGGGCAAGCGCACTCCTCGCGAGTGGCTACCGTTCATCGCTGCCGCACTCGGGGTATCGGCAGACGTGTTCGCAGCGGTACAAAAGCCCACTGAACCCCCGCTGCCGGCGCTGGCCGACTATCTGCCCGCCGGTGATCCCCTAGCCCCTCTCAGTGCCCGTGATGGGCGACAGGTCGGCATGGGTGCCGTGGCTGATCTGCAGCAACGGGTACACGGGCTCCGCCTTGCCGACGACGTGATTGCGGGTGGCGACCTGATGCGGCCCGCCCTCCGGGAACTCCGCTCTGCCGTGAAGCTCTTCCGGGAGTCCAGCCACAGCGAAGAGGTGGGCCGCGAACTGCTCAGGCAGATTGGCGAGTTGGCCCAGATCGCTGGATGGATCGCGAGCGATGCCGGACAGTACAGCGAGGCTGAGCACATCTACCGGCTCGGAATCAGCGCCGCCCGACAGACGGACGACCACACGCTAACGGGCAACCTCGCTGGCTCTCTCGCCTACCAACTCAGCAATATTGGCAGGGAAGTTGAGGGCGTCCAGCTTGCTCGCGCCGCTCTCGACGAGGCAGGGACGGACTCACCGGCCAAGGCGCGGGCCCTCTATCTCGATCGGGTGGCATGGGCGCACACCAAAGCGGGTGAGGCTCAGTCGGCCATGCGGGCGCTCGGCGAAGCCGGCGAGGCGCTGAGCCAGGACAGTGACCGTCAGGAGTCCCCGGCCTACCTCTATTGGGTGGACGCCGGAGAACTACAGGTAATGGAGTCGCGCGCCTACACGGAACTGCGCCGACCCCTCTGCGCCGTTCCGCTGCTCCGGGACGTACTCAGCCGGTACGACGCGACGCACACCCGGGAGCTCGCGCTGTACCTGTCGTGGCTTGCCGTAGCCCTCGCGGACGCCAACGAGCCGGAGGAGGCGGCAGCCACGGCAGAGCGCGTCATCATCCTGTCCGCCGGCATTGCCAGCGAGAGGACGGCGGAGCGGGTGCGGGTCGTACTCGCACGGCTTGAGCCGTTCCGAGACGTACCCGAAGTCCGCGCCCTCCTCGACAGCGCCGCGTGAGCCGACAGCGATCCCGACACCCGTACCCAGGCCTGTGCACTAGTGTGCCGAGCGTCGGAACGCCTCAACTCCGTTGAGAGGAACGGCAGATGCCGTCAGAGAAGACGTTCACGAAGATCGCCGACCACTTCCGGGAACGGATCATGTCCGGGGAACTCGCCCCTGGTGTTCAGATCCCAACCAACCGGGAAATCGCGGAGAGTTGGCAACTGCCGCCGCGACCGTGAGCCGGGCGCTGCAAGCGTTGCAGGTCGAGGGTTACATCAGGACCACGGCGCGGGGGACGTTCGTCGCCGACGACCCCGTGTGGACCCTCACGCCCAAGGACCGTCTGGAACGGGTCCAACGAGTGAAGAGCTTCCTTGCGGAGGGCGAGACATCGCGCGTGACGGCCGCCGAGCTGGTCAAGCCGCCGCTGTACGTGGCCGACATCCTGGACCTGGAGACGGGCGACCAGGCCGTGCGGCGCGAGTGGATCGCAGGCAGGGGCAGGACCCGGACCGTGTTCGCGGTCGTCTGGTATCTCGCCCCGTTCGCCGCCTTGGTCCCCGATCTGCTCAACACCTCACCGGGCCGGAACCACGGGCTCACGGCGCGAGTCCTGGAAGCCACGGGGCGCACGATCACGCACGCCAGGGACGACATGCACGCCAGGGAAGCTGACGCCCGCGAGGCGAGTGCGCTGGGGCTTCCCCCGGGATCCCCCATCCTGGCCGGCGCCCACCGCTGGACGGATGCGGAGGGCGTCATCGAGTACGGGGAGTGGTGCCTTCCGCCCCGCTTCACGATCGGGTACGAATATCGGCCCTGAGTCCGCATCGCACGGGCCACCTCGGGGGAGGCCGGGCCGGGCCGCTACCTCTGCCGGCGGCCGGCTGTCGGCAGCCCCTCAAGCCTCCCCCGGCAGATGCCGGTCCAGGGCCAGGGACAGTTCCGCGTCCACCACCGCCTTCGCCAAAGGGCGCATGCGTTCCGCGTCGCTGCTGGGCGCGTGGGTGTGGAGGAGGTCGGTGAAGAGGGTGGCCAGGGCGTCGGCGTGTGCTCTCACCTCTCGGGCCGCCGCCAGGACCGCGGCCAGTGGGACGCCCTCGCGGACCAGGGAGGACGAGACGTCCAGGAGGCGGCGGCTGACGTGGACGATCTCCTCGCCGGAGACGGTGAGGTAGCCCAGGTCAAGGGCGGCCGCGAGGTTCTCGGGGGTGGCCTCGCCCGCGAAGTGGTCGGCCAGCGCCTCGGGGGTGAGGCGGACCGGGGTCTCCTCGGTGGGCTCGACCAGTCCGAGCGCCTCGCCCGCGTCGCGGCCCGACTCGAAGGCGGAGGTGAGGTCGGCGATGCCGGACAGGGTGTGGCCCCGGTCGAGCAGCGCCGAGATGGTGCGCAGCCGGGCCAGGTGGTGGTCGTCGTACCAGGCGATCCGGCCCTCGCGGCGGGGCGGCGGGAGCAGGCCGCGCTCGCGGTAGAAGCGCAGGGTACGTTCGGTGATCCCGGCCTTCTCGGCCAGTTCCGACATGCGGTACTCGCGGACACCTTCGCTTGTGCCCGTGCCCGTGCCCGTACCCGTACCCATCCCCGTACCTGTCTGGTCTGCTGCCACGGGCGTCAGCCTATGCGGTGGCCACCGCATAGGGGCGCCGCGTTGTACCGGCGGTAACTTCCCGCCCCGGACCCCTACCGTTCGGTATGCGACTGCTCTACCCTCCCAACAGTGCCAGTGATTGCTGGCAGGGTTGCGGGACGGACCGTGGAGGCGGTGGCATGGCCCAGTACGAGCATGTACGTGTGGCGGTGATCGGGTCGGGGTTCGGCGGGCTCGGGGCGGCGGTCCGGCTGCGCCGCGAGGGGATCACCGACTTCGTCGTCCTGGAACGGGCCGGTTCCGTCGGCGGCACCTGGCGCGACAACAGCTACCCCGGGTGCGCCTGCGACGTCCCCTCGCACCTGTACTCGTTCTCCTTCGCGCCCAATCCGGACTGGCCCCGCACCTTCTCCGGGCAGGAGCACATCCGGGCCTACCTCGACCACGTCGCCGACACCTTCGGGCTGCGCCCGCACATCCGCCTCGACCACGAGGTGACCATGATGCGGTGGAACGCCGAACAGGTGCGGTGGGAGATCGACACGGCCAACGGCCGCAGGCTGACCGCCGATGTCGTCGTGTCCGCCACCGGGCCGCTCTCCGACCCCAAGATGCCGGAGATACCCGGGCTCGCCGACTTCCCCGGGAAGGTGTTCCACTCCGCGCGCTGGGACCACGACTACGATCTGCGCGGCAAGCGCGTCGCCATGATCGGAACCGGTGCCTCCGCCATCCAGATCGTGCCCTCCATCCAGCCCGAGGTCGGTAAGCTGACGCTCTTTCAGCGGACGCCGCCCTGGGTCATGCCCCGAATGGACCGCGTGATAACGGGAGTTGAGCGCTGGCTGCACCGTCAGCTGCCCGCCACCGGCGCCGCCCGGCGCGGACTCCTTTGGGGCATAAGGGAGTTGCAGGTCAGCGCGTTCACCAAGCGGCCCAATGAGCTCGGCCTCATCGAGTCGCTCGCCAAGTCCAACATGGCCCGCGCCATCAAGGACCCTGTCCTGCGTGCCAAGTTGACGCCCGACTACCGGATCGGCTGCAAGCGGATCCTGCTGTCCAGCTCGTACTATCCGGCGCTCGCGAAGCCCAATGTGGACGTCGTCGCCTCCGGGCTCGCCGAGGTGCGCGGCTCGACCCTGGTCGCCGCCGACGGGACCGGGACCGAGGTCGACGCGATCATCTTCGGCACCGGGTTCCACGTCACCGACCTGCCGATCGCCGACCGGGTCGTCGGCGCGGACGGGCACACGCTCGCCGAGGCGTGGAAGGGCGGCATGGAGTCGCTGCGCGGCGCGACCGCGGCCGGGTTCCCCAACTGGATGACCATCATCGGGCCCAACACCGGCCTCGGGAACTCCTCCATGATCTTGATGATCGAGTCCCAGCTCAGCTATATGGCCGACTATCTGCGGCAGTTGAACGTGCTCGGCGGCAAGGTCGCGCTCGCCGCCCGGCCGTCCGCCGTCGGCGCCTGGAACCGGCGGGTGCAGGAACGCATGAAGCGGACCGTGTGGAACACCGGCGGCTGCACCAGCTGGTACCTCGACGCCGGTGGCCGCAACACCACCATCTGGCCGGGCACCACCAGCGAGTTCCGCCGCGCGACCCGGGAGGTGGACCTCGCGGAGTACGAGGTCGTACGGGCCCGGCCCGCAGCGGACCCCACCAAGGACGCGGCAAGTGCCGCCGGCGAGCAGGCGGTGTCGGCATGAGCCGGATCGGCTCCGCACGCGACGCGGTGTACGCCCCGCCCGTCGCCGACCGTGAAGTGACCGCATTCTCCGCCGACGGAACCCCGCTGCACGTCGAGGTGCACGGCCCCGCCGACGCGCCCGCCGTCGTCCTCGCGCACGGCTGGACCTGCTCGACCGCGTTCTGGGCGGCGCAGATCCGGGCGCTGGCCGGTGAATGCCGGGTCATCGCCTACGACCAGCGCGGCCACGGCCGTACGCCCGCAGCCGAGGTCTGCTCCACCGGCGCGCTCGCCGACGATCTCGAAGCGGTGCTCGGCGCGACGCTCGCGCCGGGCGAACGGGCGGTCCTCGCCGGGCACTCCATGGGCGGCATGACGCTGATGGCGGCCGCCGCGCGCCCCGGGTTCCGTGCGCACGCGGCGGCGGTCCTGCTGTGCAGCACGGGCAGCTCGCGGCTTGTCGCCGAGGCGCGGGTGGTGCCGATCCGCGCGGGGCGGGCCCGGACCGGGATCACCCGGCGCATCCTGGGATCGGGCGCGCCGCTCGGGCCCGTCACCCCGCTCGCCAAGAAGATCCTGCGGTACGCGACGATGGGGCCCGGCGCCGCGCCGGACCGTGTCGAGGCGTGCGCCCGCATCGTCCACGCGTGTCCGCGCAGGGTGCGGCAGGACTGGTCCCGCGTCCTCGCCGAGCTCGAACTCGATGCGCTGGTACGGGAGTTGAGGGTGCCCGCCGCCGTGGTGGCCGGTAGCGCGGACCGGCTCACGCCGCCCGTGCACGCGCGGCGGCTCGCGGGCGCGCTGCCCGACTGCCGCTCGTTCGACATGCTGACCGGCGTCGGGCACATGACGCCCGTCGAGGCGCCCGAGTTCATCACCGAGAAGATCCATGAGCTGGTGCGTACGCATCTCGTCGCCCCGGCCGCCGTCGACGCCGAGGAGAGTGCCGTATGAGCAGGGTCGGTCTGGAAGGACAGGTCGCGGTCGTCACGGGCGCGGCGCGGGGCGTCGGCGAACTCCTCGCGCGCAAGCTGTCGGCGCGCGGTGCCAGGGTCGCCCTGGTCGGCCTCGAACCCGACGAGCTGAAGCGGGTCGCGGCCCGGCTGCACACCGAGGCGGAGTCCTGGTACGCGGACGTCACCGACCACGAGGCGATGGCGCGGGTCGCGACGGAGGTCAAGGAGCGGTTCGGGAAGGTCGACATCGTCGTCGCCAACGCGGGGGTCGCCTCGGGCGGGCCGTTCCTCGACTCGGACCCGGACGCGTGGCGCCGCGTCATCGAGGTCAACCTGATCGGCGGGGCGGTGACGGCCCGCGCCTTCCTGCCCGTACTGATGGAGTCGCGCGGGTACTTCCTGCAGATCGCCTCGCTCGCGGCGATCACCCCGGCGCCGATGATGACGGCGTACTGCGCCTCGAAGTCCGGCGTGGAGGCCTTCGCCCACAGCCTGCGCGCCGAAGTCGGCTACAAGGGGGTGCGGGTCGGCGTCGGCTACCTGTCGTGGACCGACACGGACATGGTGCGCGGGGCCGACCAGGACGAGGTGATGCGGGAGTTGAGGTCGCGGCTGCCCTGGCCGGCCAACCGCACGTATCCGCTCGGGCCCGCCGTCGACCGCATCGTCGCCGGGATCGAACGGCGCTCCTCGCATGTGTACGCGCAGTGGTGGCTGCGCGGGATGCAGTCCGTGCGGGGGTATCTGCCGGGGGTGATCGGGGCGGTCGGGCAGCGGGAGATGCGGCGGTTCGAGCCGCGGCTCGGCGGGGTTTCGCGGGGACTCGTCGGCGCGGGCGGCGCGGCGGACGAGGAGGCGCGTCGGGGCTGAGGTCCCGGGGGCGCGGGATGCGGCTATGCCCTGACTCCGCCCCAATCGGCAGAGTTCCCCGGTTCGAGTCCGGGGGGCGGGCACTCGACAACAACGAGCACCAGGCGGTGAATCACGACCCCACGCATTGAGTGCAGCGAGGCGGCAACTCGGCGTGGACGCTGCGGAGTTCACGACCAGGTTTCAGCTATTCCCTTGCGGTGCCACTCTGAGGTGAATTCCGGAAGCCCCGGGAGATCGGCTGGAACGGATCAGTACGGGCGACCATTCCGTGATGCCTTTCACGCCCCTGGGAATGTATGCGCTCGTCTCGGACCCGTCTGGGAACTTGATTTGTGCAAGTCGTTGCGGATCGCCGTTCGGCTTGGCGGGCGGGCGAACATCGATGCCGAGCACGGTTCCGTAAGCCTGCTCAAGGGCTTTGGTTCTCACGGAGAGGCGCTTATTGAACAGAGAGTCCCCGGGTGCCCCGAGCTGACCCGTGGTGGGCGCTGGTGCGACTCCCCATGGCACTGCACCCGCACAGGCCTTGACCAGGCCCGTACGGGTGCAGAAGGGGCGCAGACCTTGCCCCGGGCAGTCAACTTGTTACCGGCCAGAACGGAGAGTGGTGGCGGTTCGAGTTCGCCCGTCCTGGCTCCCTTGCTAGCCGAGCAGGGCCTTCAGGAGGGCGCCTACGACGTGGACAAGCCCGACTACGACAGCACCAAGGACGGAGAGAATTGGCACAGTAATCCCCTTGCTATGAAATGGATTTTGGAGCCGACTCGGCGGCTCGTTCGAGCCACCCCTGTTGTAACTGCCTCACCCATTGAATGGACACGCCTGGCTTCACCCGCATGGGGAAGATGAAGTGATTCCCCCCGCCCCTTGGGAGGTGATCCCCCCACGCCCAGACGACCCCGCCCCCCGTCTTCTATCCCCGGGTGCCCTGAGCTGGCCACGGGTGGACGCTGCGAGAAGCACCGACGCGAGGCCGAGCAGCAGCGCGGGGCGAGTGCAGAGCGGGTGCCGGACGCGTTCAATCGACAACGGCCGTTGTGTACTCACTGTCACGACAGAGAGACCGCGAAGCGTCAACCGGGTGATTGGGCTGCCGCGAATGCGAAGCCAATTCGGAAATGGGGCGCAGCCCGACCGGGGGGACTCCCCTCCGGCCCACCGGCTCCCGCTGATTCCGGTGGTGGGCAACGCCTACCGGTACACCGAGGAATCCACCCTTCCCGGGGCAGCCTCAACGCTCAACGGGCTGTCCATACCGCAATGAAAGCGAAAGGCCGCTTCCCTCCACTTCGCCGACCAGTTCTTCAACGGCGACGTGGCGGTGAGCCCCGAGGGTTTGGTTGTGACGCCACGTCAGATGATCGGTCGGCTGGGTGTATCGCGCGGCGGCAGTACCGGACGTTGCCGGTTGGGGGTTGTGGTGTAGCCCGGCGGGGTCGAGGCGGGGTGGGTCTTCAGGAGGTCCAGGGCCAGGCATACCGCGTCGTCCAGCTGGGCGTGGCGGCCCTCGGCCCAGTCCAGCGGGGTGCGCAGGATCTCCAGGTCCGGTTCGACGCCGTGGTTCTCCACGGACCACCCGTACTCGTCGAACCAGGCCGCGTTCATGGGGACGGTGATGACCGTGCCGTCGCCCAGGGTGTGGCGGCCCGTCATGCCCACCACGCCGCCCCAGGTGCGCTGGCCCACCACCGGGCCCAGGTTCAGGAGGCGGAAGGCCGCGGTGATCATGTCGCCGTCGGAGGATGTCGCCTCGTCGGCCAGGGCAACTACGGGCCCCCGTGGGGCATTTGACGCGTACGACACCGGCTGGGCGTTGCGCGTCAGGTCCCAGCCCAGGATGCGGCGGGTCAGTTTCTCCACGACCAGCTCGCTGATGTGGCCGCCCGCGTTTCCGCGGACGTCGACGATCAGGGCGGGGCAGCTCATCTCCGGGCGCAGGTCCCGGTTGAACTGGGCCCAGCCCGAGCCGCCCATGTCCGGGATGTGCAGGTAGCCGCACTTGCCGCCGCTCAACTCCCGTACCACTTCCCGGCGTTTGGCCACCCAGTCCTGGTAGCGCAGCGGGCGCTCGTCCACCAGGGGGACCACCGCCACCCGGCGCGCGCGGCCCTCGCCCTCGGCCGGCTGGAAGGTCAGCTCGACGGTCGTGCCGCCGGTGCCCGCGAGCAGGGGGTAGGGGCCCGCCGTCGGGTCCACCGGGCGGCCGTCGACGTGGGTCAGGATGGCGCCCTCCCGGATGCCCGAGCCCGCCAGCGGTGAGCGCGCCTTGGAGTCGGAGGAGTCGCCGGGCAGAATGCGCCGGACCAGCCAACTCCCGTCCCTGCACGCCAGGTTGGCGCCGAGCAGGCCCTGCGCCCGCTGGTAGTGCGGGGGGCCCTCGTTGCGGCGGGCGGCCGTGACGTAGGCGTGCGAGGTGCCCAGTTCGCCGAGGACCTCGCGCAGCAGGTCCGCGAACTCGTCGGGGGACGCGACCCGTTCGACCAGCGGGCGGTACTGGTCGAGGACCGCCGGCCAGTCGATGCCGCACATCCTCGGCTCCCAGAAGTACGCGCGGATGATGCGGCCCGCCTCGTCGTAGGCCTGGCGCCACTCCAGGGCCGGGTCGACCTGGTGCAGGATGCGGCGCAGGTCGACGTAGACCGTGGAGTCGCTGTCGCCCGGCTCGGTGGCGGGGACCGCCCGCAGCTCGCCCTCGTCGACCACGACAAGGCGGCTGCCGTCGCCGCTGACCGCGAAGTAGTCGAGGTGGTCGACCAGTTCGGTCTTGCGGGCCTTGGAGATGTTGAAGTGTTCCAGGGTGGGGCGGCCCGAGGTGTCGGCCGGGTTGGCGAAGGTCTCGCCGAGCGCGCCCGAGATGGGCCAGCGCAGCCAGACCAGTCCGCCGCCGGACACTGGATGCAGCGCCGAGTACTTGGAGGCGGCGACGGGGAACGGCGTGACCCGGCTCTCCAGGCCCTCCACCTCCACCGTCACCGTGCCGTCGCCGGAGTCGTCCTGCGGGTCGAGACCGCCCGCCGCCGGCCGCCCGTCCGGTGACAGCGCGAACGGCGAGGGCGTCGCCGAGGACAGCGGGACCAGATAGGGGCGGCAGCCCAGCGGGAACGAAAGGTCCCCGGTGTGCACGTCGTACACCGGGTCGAAGCCGCGCCAGGACAGGAACGCCAGATAGCGGCCGTCGCTGGTGAACACCGGGTTCTCGTCCTCGAAGCGGCCGTTGGTGACGTCCACGACGGTGCGGGCGCCGGGGCCCGAGATGCGGGCCATCTTGATCTGCCGCAGGGAGCGGCCGATGCCCGGGTGCGACCAGGTCAGCCAGGCGCCGTCCGGCGAGAAGGCGAGATCGCGGACCGGGCCGTTGAGGGACCTGATCAGCTCGGTGACCTCGCCTCCCCCGGACTCCGTCCCGGCGGTGCCCAAGGCCTCCGTCGCGGCGGTGTCCCGGGATTCCTCCGTTCCGGAGGTGCCCTCGGATTCCTCCGTCGCGTCGATGAGCAGGAGGCGGCCGTCGTTCGCGGCGACCGCCAGGCGTTCGCCGTCGGGGTCGGACACCATCTCGTGCACCCGGCCGAGCGCGCCCGCCGCGAGCCGCCGCGGCGCGCGGTCGCCGCTCGCCCGCGGCAGATAGGCGATCTCCACCGCGTCCTCGCCGTCCGCGTCCGTGATGTACGCGACCTGCCCGCCGCTGCCCAGCATCTCGGGCATCCGCACCCGTACTCCCGGGGTGTCCGAGATGGTGCGGGCCGGGCCGTCGCGGTGGGTCAGCCAGTACAGGCTGCCGCGCACCACGACGGCGCTGGCCCGGCCCGTGGTGTCGACGGACAGCGCGTCCACGTGGTTGGCGGCCGGGACCTGGTAGGTGCGCCGTCCCGCGCGGGGCCCGCCGAGGCGTACGTCCAGCTTGCGCGGCTTCGAGTCGGGAGTGAGCGCGTCCACGATCCACAGGTCGCCCCCGCACTGGTAGACCACCCGGCGGCCGTCGCTGGAGGCGTGCCGGGCGTAGAACGCGTCGTGGTCGGTGTGCCGGGTCAGATCGCTGCCGTCGGGCAGGCAGGAGTACAGGTTGCCGACGCCCTCGTGGTCGGAGAGGAAGGCGATGCGGCCGTCCACGAACATCGGCGCGTCGAGGTGGCCGCCCAGGTCGGGCAGCAGCCGCTTGCCGTGCAGCCACAGCCGTCCGGTGGCGCCGCCGCGGTAGCGCTTCCAGGCGGCCGGCTCGTGCGGCGGCTTTCCGGTGAGCAGCAGGGTGCGGCGCTCGCCGTCGACGTCGGTGACCGCGATGTCGGAGACCGGGCCCCAGGGGAGCTTGCCGCCGGGAGAGCCGTCGGTGGGCACGCTGTAGGCCCAGGAGAAGTACGAGAACGGCTGGCGGTGGGAGGACACCGCGAGGATGTGGCCGTCGGGCGTCCAGCCGCACACCCGGGTGTCGGACGAGCCCCAGTAGCCGAGCCGGCGGGCCGCGCCGCCGGTCACCGGGGCCAGATGGATCTCCGGGTCGAGGCTGCGCCAGGTCGTGTACGCGATCTGGCTGCCGTCGGGGGAGAAGCGGGGGTGGCCGATCTTGGTGCGGTCGACGGTGACCCGCCAGGCGCGCGAGGGACTGTGCCCGGCCGGGACCAGCGGGGCGACCCACAGGTCGTCCTCGGCGGCGAAGCACAGCAAGTCGGCGTGCAGATGCGGGAACCGGAGGTACGCGGCGTCGTCACTCACCCCCCAATGCTTTCCGCGGGAAGGGGGTGCGGCAACTTTTGGGAGGGGTTTATTCCGTTCCGACACCTGTGGTCAGGAACACAAGCGAAACGGTTTCGTTTCGCTGCGGGGCGAGGTTACCTTCGTACGGTACGCACAGGAAGGGAGGTCGATCATGGCGGGCAGGCTCACCGCGGAACGCGCGGGGGAACTCTACGAAGCCGTGCTCGGCCTGCTGCGCGAGGTCGGTTACGACGCCCTCACCATGGACGCCGTCGCCACCCGCACCCGCTCCAGCAAGGCCACCCTCTACCGCCAGTGGGGGAGCAAGCCCGAGCTGGTCGCGCGGGCGCTGCGGCACAACAAGCCGGTCAGTCTCGCCGAGATCGACACCGGCTCGTTGCGCGGCGACTTCCACGAGCTGGTCGCCCGCGAGGACGACTGTCAGATGGAGAAGGACTCCGCGCTGATGCGGGGTCTGACGCGGGCCGTCCACGACCATCCCGAACTCCACAAGGCGCTGCGCGAAGTGCTGATCGAGCCGGAGATCACCGGTCTCGACGCGCTGCTGCGGCGCGCCGTGGAGCGCGGCGAGGTCCGTGGCGACAACCCGGCGTTGTCCTATGTTGTACACATGCTGGTCGGCGCCTTCGTCGCCCGGCAGCTCATCGAGGACCGGCCGATGGACAAGGCCTTCCTCGCCGACTACATCGACGCCGTGGTCCTCCCCGCCCTCGGCGACCCTCGTTAGGCACCCTGCCCGGCCTCCCCGCCCGGCCTCCCCGCGCAGTACCCGCCCCACCTGACGTACGCCGCTCTCGTCGTCGGGCTGGTTCCCCATGCCCTGCTGGTTCCATACGACTTGACCGGGAGTACGCCCTCGTGGCCACGTTCCTCTACCGCCTAGGCAGGTTCGCCTTCCGGCGCCGCCGCTATGTCGCTCTGGTGTGGGTGGCGCTGCTCGCCCTCGCCGGGTTCGGCGCCGCCTCCGCGACCACCGCCACCTCCTCCTCGTTCTCGATCCCGGGCACCGAGGCGCAGCGCGCCTTCGACCTGCTCAAGGAGCGGTTCCCGAACGCCA
Organism: Streptomyces sp. NPDC050485; assembly: GCF_044458185.1. NCBI lineage: Bacteria > Bacillati > Actinomycetota > Actinomycetes > Kitasatosporales > Streptomycetaceae > Streptomyces > Streptomyces sp. NPDC050485. Next base: position 14,079 of record NZ_JBITHR010000037.1, read on the forward strand.
CCGCGGACGGCGCAACCGCCCGGATCGTCTTCAAGGCGCCCGAAGGCCAGAAGATGGCCGACGCCCCCAACAAGGCCGCGGTCGAGAAGACCGTCGCCTCGCTCCGGGCGAGCTCCGACCAGGTCGCCTCGGTGACCGACCCGTTCAAGGCCAACGCCGTCTCGAAGAACGGCCAGGGTCCGGTCGCGTACATCCAGGTGTCGTACAAGGCCAACGCGATGCAGCTGACCGACGACACCCGCAACGCGCTCAAGAAGAGCGGCGACGAGGCGAAGTCGGCCGGGCTCACCGTGGACATCGGCGGTGACGCGCTCCAGTCGATGCCGAAGAGCGGTTCGGGCGAGATCGTCGGTGTGGTCATCGCGGGCCTCGTCCTGGTGATCACCTTCGGCTCGCTGGTGGCGGCGGGCCTGCCGCTGCTCACCGCGCTGATCGGCGTCGGCATCGGCGTCTCCACCATCACCGCGCTCGCCAACGTCCTGGACCTCGGGTCCACCACGTCCACGCTCGCGATGATGATCGGGCTCGCGGTCGGCATCGACTACGCGCTGTTCATCGTCTCCCGCTACCGGGCCGAGCTGGCCGAGGGCAGGGAGCGCGAGGAAGCCGCCGGACGGGCCGTCGGAACGGCCGGTTCCGCCGTGGTGTTCGCCGGTCTGACCGTGGTCATCGCGCTGGTCGGCCTCGCCGTCGTCAATATTCCGATGCTCACCAAGATGGGCGCCGCGGCGGCCGGCACGGTCGTCATCGCCGTCCTCATAGCGCTCACCCTCATCCCCGCGCTGCTCGGCTTCGCCGGCAAGCGGGTGCTCGGCCGCAAGGCCCGCAAGGCGTACGAGAAGGGCGAGGGGGCCCCCGAGGGCAAGCCCAACATGGGCACCCGCTGGGCCAGCTTCGTACTGCGCAAGCCGGTCTGGGTGCTGCTCGTCGGCGTCCTCGGCCTCGGCGCGATCGCGCTGCCCGCCAGCTCGCTCCAGATGGGTCTGCCGGACGACGGCTCGCAGCCCACCTCCACCACCCAGCGCCGCGCCTACGACACGCTCTCCGACGGCTTCGGGCCGGGCTTCAACGGGCCGCTCATGGTCGTCGTCGACGGCAAGGGCAGCAAGGACGCGCAGGCCGCCGCCGACCGCACGGTCGACGCGATCAAGAAGCTCCCGGACGCGGGTCCGGTCCTTCGGCCGCAGTTCAACAAGACGACCGGCAACGACACGGCGACCATCACGGTCATACCGAAGTCCAAGCCGTCCTCCACCCAGACCGAGGACCTCGTCCACTCGATCCGGGACACCAGCAGGACGCTCCAGGCCGACACCGGGGCGAAGCTCCTGGTGACCGGCTCGACCGCGATGAACATCGACTTCTCGCAGAAGATGAACGACGCGCTGCTGCCCTATCTGGCACTCGTCGTCGGCCTCGCCTTCCTGCTCCTGATGGTGGTCTTCCGCTCGGTCCTCGTCCCCCTGAAGGCGGCCCTCGGCTTCCTGCTCTCGGTGGTCGCGGCCCTCGGCGCGGTCGTCGCGGTCTTCCAGTGGGGCTGGCTCGGCTCGCTGTTCGGGGTCCAGCAGACCGGCCCGATCATGTCGATGATGCCGATCTTCATGGTGGGCGTGGTCTTCGGTCTCGCGATGGACTACGAGGTCTTCCTGGTCACGCGGATGCGCGAGGCGTACGTCCACGGCGAGCGGCCGGGGCAGGCGATCGTCACCGGGTTCAAGCACGGTGCCCGGGTGGTCACCGCCGCCGCCGTCATCATGATCGCGGTCTTCTCCGGCTTCATCGGCTCCAGCGAGCAGATGATCAAGATGATCGGCTTCGGCCTGGCCATCGCGGTCTTCTTCGACGCGTTCATCGTCCGGATGGCGATCGTGCCCGCGGTGCTCGCGCTGCTCGGCGCGAAGGCCTGGTGGCTGCCGCGCTGGCTCGACCGGGTGCTGCCGAACGTCGACGTCGAGGGCGAGGGCCTGCGCAAGCGGCAGGAGGCCGCCGAGCGCGACGGCGACGGCGACTCCGGCCGGCGCGAGCTGGTGGGGGTCTGATCCCCACCCCCACAAACGCCGGGGCCGACCGAAATGAGCGGCGGAGGGCCCCGGCCGACGCCAACGGCCTGTGGGGACGGGTCCGCTGGCGCCCCTCGGCCCCCCGTGCGTCATGGCGCACGGGGGGCCTCCGCATGCTCAGAGCCGGTGTCTGAACCCCGTCCGGGTGCGGGCGAGGTTCAGACACCGGCTCTCGGCTCAGGACGTGCCCGCCGGGTGCGGGGCGGCCCTGGCGTCGGTCGCGTACGTGTGGCGCAGGAAGCGGACCAGCGGCGAGTTGTCGAACTGCACGACGGCCACCCCGTCCGGCGAGTGGAATTCGAGCACCGTCTGGGCCCGGCCGCACGGCCAGACCTCCACATCGCCGCGGCGGGCGGGCGCGCGCAGCCCCGATTCCAGGAGGTCGCGCGGGAACGTCCACTCGTTGTCGCCGGGGAAGGCGAAGCAGACCGCCCCGGGGGAGCCGGCGGGGTCGTAGCGCAGGGCCACCGGGACGGGGTTGGACAGCGGGGCGTCCGTGACGATCCGTGCCCGGGCGTGGTCCTCGACGCCGCGACCCGCGGGCTGGCCCTCAGCGTGGCCCTCGGCGTAGTTCTCAGCGTGATCCTCGGCGTGGTTCTCGGCTGCGGGGGACATCGCTCGCTCCTCACGCTGGGTACTACCGGGCGGCAGTTCGCGTTATTAGTCTCCAATGTCCCATATTTCGCTGGCGAAACCTCTGCGAGTCGACTTGTGATCTACTGCACGGCCGTACTCGCCGCGGCGGCGACGGCGGAACGGGGCGCGTAGCGGGCACCCTGCCCCTGGCCCCCCACTCCTCAAACTCCCCCAAGGTCATAAGGGCCAGGGGACCCCCGTGAGGGGCTGATTTCCGCCGACCGGGGGTCGGGCACCATGGACGGGTGCGTCAGTGCGGCGCCGGCTGAGTGGGGAGCGGATCGTGGTCGACGTACAGGGCGCCGTGGCACCGGGGTACGAGCCGGTCGAGGACGCCTTCGTGCGGAACTTCTCGCAGCGCGGCGAGCGCGGGGCCGCCGTCGCCGTGTACCGGGACGGGCGCAAGGTCGTCGATCTGTGGGCCGGTACCAAGGACGTCGACGGCACCGCTCCCTGGGCCGTCGACACCGCCCAGATCGTCCGCTCGGCCGGCAAGGGCGTGGCCGCCGCCGTCCCCCTGCTCCTGCACCAGCGCGGCCGGCTCGACCTCGACGCGCCGGTGTCCACGTACTGGCCCGAGTTCAAGGCCAACGGCAAGGAGCGCGCCCTGGTGCGGCACCTGCTGTCGCACCGGGCCGGTGTGCCCGCCCTGGACCGGCCGCTGACCCCCGCCGAGGCCGCCGACGGCGAGTCCGGCCCGGCGGCCGTCGCCGCGCAGGCCCCGTTCTGGGAGCCCGGCACCGCGCACGGCTACCACGCGCAGACCTACAGCTGGCTGCTCGGCGAGCTGGTCCGGCGGGTCACCGGACGCACCATCGGCCGCTGGCTCGCCGAGGAGATAGCCGGGCCGCTCGGCCTGGACTTCTGGCTCGGGGTGCCGGGCGAAGAGGCGCACCGGGTCGGCCGGGTCGGCCCGGTCGAGGCGCCCGAGGGCGGCGACGGCGGGCTGCGGCTGCGGCCCAAGCGGAGCGTCGCCGAGGCGTACCAGGACCCCGGCTCGCTGACCCGGCGCGCGTTCGGCGCGATCGATCCGCTGCCGGACGAGAACGACCCCGCCTACCGTGCCGCCGAACTCCCCGCCTCCGCGGGCATCTCCACCGCCCGCGCGCTGGCCCGCTTCTACGCCGCCACCATGGGCGAAGTCGACGGCGGGGCAAGGCTGTTCGCGCCCGCGACGCTCACCCTGGCCCGCACCGAGGAGAGTTCGGGGCCGGACCGCGTCCTGGTCGTCAACACCCGCTTCGGGCTCGGCTGCATGCTGCACGGCCCGGCGTCCCCGCTGCTCGCCCCCGGATCCTTCGGGCATCCGGGCCGCGGCGGCTCGCTCGGCTTCGCCGACCCCGAGTCGGGGATCGCGTTCGGATACGTCACCAACGGCCTCCAGAAGGGAGTGACCGCGGATCCCCGTGCCCAGGCGCTGGTGCGGGCAGTACGTTCGGTGTCATGACGCATCCGCAGACGGCACGCTTCGAAGGACACGCGGTACTGATCACCGGCGCGGGGCGCGGCATCGGCGCCGCCATCGCGCGCAGACTCGCTGCCGAGGGCGCCCGAGTCCTGGTCACCGACGCCGACTTGGACCGGGCCGCCGCGACCGCCGCCGACCTGAAGGGCGCCCTCGCCCGGCGGTGCGACGTGTCCGACCGGGACTCCGTGGAGGGCGCGGTCGGCTACGCGGTCGCCGAGTTCGGGCGGCTCGACGTCCTCGTCAACAACGCCCACTCGTGCCACCCCGACACCCCGCTCTTCGAGGACCAGGACGACGAGACGTGGGCCCGCGACCTCGACGTCACCCTCACCGGCGCCTTCCGCTGCGCCCGCGCCGCGCTGCCGCACCTCGCCGCGTCCGGCCGGGGTGCGATCGTCGGTATCGGCTCGGTCAACGGCGAGCAGGACTTCGGCAACCACGCCTACAGCGCGGCCAAAGCGGGCCTCGCGTCCCTGACCCGTACGCTCGCCGGGGACGCCGCGCCGCGCGGTGTGCGGGTCAACCTGGTGCAGCCCGGCACGGTCCGCACGCCCGGCTGGGACGGCCGCGAGGCCCACCTCGACAAGCTGGCCCGCGTGTACCCGCTCGGCCGGGTCGGCGAGCCTGAGGACATCGCAGCGGCCGTCGCGTTCCTGGCCTCCGCGGACGCGGCCTGGATCACGGGCACGACGCTGCGTGTCGACGGGGGCCTGCTCGCGGTCAATACGGCGGCCCAGCAGGTGCTGGGAGTATGAATCCAGCCCCTCAGCCTGCCCGCAGCATCAAGCCGATGCCCGCCACCATCAGGCCCGCCGCGGCGATGCGGGGTGCCCCGAACCGTTCCTTGAAGAACACCGCCCCGATCGCCGCTCCCACGATGATCGAGGACTCGCGCAGCGCCGCGATCGGGGCGAGTGGGGCTCTGGTCTGGGCCCACAGGACGAGTCCGTAGGCCGTGACCGAGAGTGCCGCGCCGAGCAGCCCGCGGGCCGCGAACGGGCGTAGCGCGGGGGCCAGTTGGGAGCGCAGGCGGTACCCGGCGTACGCCGGGATCGCCAGGCCCTCCAGGATCATCAGCCAGGCGATGTAGCCGAGCGAGGAGCCCGACGCGCGCACCCCCACGCCGTCGATCACCGTGTACCCGGCGATCGTCAGGCCGGTGGCGAGCGCGGCGAGGATGGCGGGCCAGTGCGGCCGCGAACCCCGGATGCCCCACAGGGCGACCCCGACCAGACCGGCGCAGGCGACGGCAACTCCGGCCATTTGCCAGGGATTTGGCGTCTCGTGGACGAACGCGGCGGCGAGCAGCGTCACCACCAGCGGGGCCGTGCCGCGCGCGATCGGATACATCTGCCCGAAGTCGCCGAGCGTGAACGACCGCATGAGCAGCAGCATGTACGCGATGTGCAGTACCGCCGAGGTCAGCAGATACGGCCACGCCCCGGCGGCGGGCAGCGGCAGGAACGGGGCGGCCAGCAGCCCGAGCAGCGCGCCGCCGCCCGATATCAGGGTGAACGAGAGCAGCTGGTCCTTGAGGTGGTGCGCGAGCGCGTTCCAGCTGGCGTGCGTGATGGCCGCGAACAGCACCGCGAAGGTGACGGTGACGGTCACGTGCGCTGCTCGCGCACGTCGACCAGGGTGCCGCCCTGGCCCTTAAGGCCTTGGGGGATGGTGGCGTCGGGGAAGCGGCGTACCTCGACCTGGAGACCCAAGGCGCGCAGGGCCTCGGCGAATCGGGGGTGGGCATCGTCGTGAGAGCTCATGGCCCGCACGTTAGTGGTCACCTACGGGCCGTGCGAGGTGGTTTCAGCCCGCGCGGAGCACCTGCGCGACGATGGGACCCGCCGCGTCGCCGCCGTGGCCGCCGGACTGGACGAGGGCGGCCGCTGCGAGGTCGTCGCTGTACGCGGTGAACCAGCTGTCGGACTTGTTCTGGCCGTCCTTCTCGGCGGAGCCGGTCTTGGCGCCCTTGTCGCCGCCCACTCCCGACATGGCGTTGGTGGCCGTGCCGTACGAGGCGGTCGCCGTGATGTGCATCATGTCGCGCAGCTGGGCGGCGGTCCCCGACGGCAGCGGATCGGCCTGGGCCAGCTGCCGTCCGTCCAGCGACTGCGGCACGAGCACCGGCTGGCGGAACTGGCCCGACTTCGCGGTCGCGGCGATGGACGCCATGTCGAGCGGGCTCATCTGCACCTTGCCCTGCCCGATGTACGCCGCCGCCGTCTCGGCGCCCGCCGACGCGGGCACGCTGCCGTCGAAGGACGGCACGCCGACCTTCCAGTCCTGGCCGATGCCGAAGTAGTTCTGCGCCACCCGGCCCAGCGCCCCGTCGTCGGCCACGTCGTCGACCAGCTTGATGAACGCGGTGTTGCAGGACCGGGCGAAGCTCTTGGAGAAGAGCTGGCCGTCCATCGAGAAGTTGTTCAGGTTGTGGAAGGTGACGCCCTGCCAGATGGCGTCCTTGGGACACTCGGCCGGCTTGTCCGCGGCGGCCTTGCCCTTCTCGATCAGCATCGCCGCGGTGACGATCTTCATCGTGGAGCCGGGGGCGACCCGGGCCTGCAGTGACGCCGGGAACTTGTCGTTGCGGTTGTCCGCGATCGCCCGGACCTCGCCCGTGCTCGGCCGGACGGCGACCACCGACGACTCCCCGAAGCCCTTCACCGCCTTCTCCGCGGCCGCCTGCACATCCGCGTCCAGCGTCGTCTTCAGCCTGCCGGGGGTGCCCTTCTGGAGCGTGATCAACGTGCGGGCCGGGGTGGCGTTGCCCTTGATCTGGAGCTCGATGCCCGGCGTGCCGCTCACCTTGGCGCCGTACTTCTCGCGCAGCCCGTCCAGGATCGCGCCGAGCGAGGGGTACTGCTCCTTGGTCAGCGGGCGGTCCTGGTGGTCGACGGCCTGGATCTCGGGGTGCTGCGCCGCGCCCGTCTCCAGGCGTTCGCCCGCCTTCAGCTGCGGGTGCAGCACCGCGGGCTGCCAGTCCACGAGCGGCTTGTGCGTCAACTGGCCGCGTACGACGGTCAGTTGGGAGGCGTACGACAGCGGGGCCGTCTTCCCCTGGAAGGAGACCTCGGCCTTCACCGTGTACGGCACGACCGGCCCGTTCGGGGCGCCCGGGGTGACCGTCACGTTGGTGATGTGCGCCTCGTCGCGGAAGCCGGCCAGCGCGGTCGTGGCGCCCGCCTGGTTGTTGGTCAGGGCGGCGGCCCCCGCCGCGTCGCCCTTCGCCCAGGCGTCCAGGAAGCCGGTGGACGCCTGTTTGATCTCGTCCGCGCCCAGCGGGCCGGTACGCGCCGGCGCCCCTTGCGTGTGCGTGCCGCCGGATGTGGTGCCACTGCCCCCGCCCACCAGCGAGTAGCTCCCGTACGCCACACCTCCGGCGGCCACCACGAACACCCCGCCGACGATGGCGACCTTCGCTCCACTGCGCATCCCGCAGTCCCCTCCCCAGGAGTCCCCGAACATCTTGAACGTGTTCAAGGTTTGCTTGGGAGCGACTCTACGGGACAGCAGTGACAACGGGGCTTGCTGTTGTCCGAACGGTTACCGGAACGCGACCGGCCTCACACCCAGCTGTCCAGCCACATCCGGCTGCGCCAGGAGTCCAGCGGGATCGCCGTGCCGGTGTAGATCGGCCAGAAGTACACGAAGTTCCAGACGATCAGCAGCACCAGCACGCCCGCGCCGATCGCGCCCACCGCGCGCCGCCGTTCCCCGGCGGCAAGCCCCGGCTCCACCGGAGCGGCCGCGCCGCGCGTCACCTGTGGCGGCCCGATGATCGCGCCGATCATCATCGCCACCGCCAGACACAGGAACGGCACGAACACGACCGCGTAGAAGAAGAAGATCGTCCGCTCCTGGTACATGAACCAGGGCAGGTACCCGGCCGCGATGCCGCAGGCGATGGCGCCGGCCCGCCAGTCGCGGCGGAAGATCCAGCGCCACAGGACGTACAGGATCGCGAAACAGGCGGCCCACCACAGCAGCGGGGTGCCGAGCGCGAGGACCTCGGAGGCGCACTTGCCGCCCGCGTCCGACGGGCAGCCACCGGTGCCGGGGTTCGGGCTCTCGTAGTAGTACGAGACGGGCCGGCCAAGGACGATCCAGCTCCACGGGTTGGACTGGTAGGTGTGGCCCTCGGTGAGGCCGACGTGGAAGCTGTAGACCTCGGTCTCGTAGTGCCAGAAGCTGCGCAGCGCCGCCGGCACCCAGCTCATGTCGAACTGCGGCAGGTGGTTGATCGTGCCGATGACCGGCAGTTTGATGTGGTCGGGGGAGAGCCCGGCCCGGCCGTCAGCCCAGTGCCGGCCGTAGCCCTTGTCGGTGACGAACCAGCCCGTCCACGACACCATGTACGTGCCGATCGCCACCGGCACCGTCGAGAGGAACGCCCAGAAGGCGTCCCGGCGCAGGACCGCCCGGTAGGGGCTGACCGCGCCCGCCGTGCGCCGGGCGCCCGCGTCCCACAGCACGGCCATCACACAGAAGAAGACCAGGATGTAGAGGCCGTTCCACTTGGTGCCGCAGGCCAGGCCCAGCATCACCCCGGCCGCGATCCGCCACGGCCGCCACCCGAACCGCAGCGTCGCGGCGATCTCCGCGTCGGGGCGCAGCTCGCCGTCCTCGCCCTCGGGCAGCGCCGCCGCGAGCCGCGCCCGGGTGCGGTCGCGGTCGACCAGGAGGCAGCCGAAGGCGGCGACCACGAAGAACATCAGGACGGTGTCGAGCAGCGCGGTGCGGCTCATCACGAAGTGCAGCCCGTCCACCGCGAGCAGCGCGCCCGCCAGGCAGCCCAGGAACGTCGAGCGGAACAGGCGCCGCCCGATCCGGCAGAGCAGCAGCACCGACAGGGTGCCGAGCACCGCGACCATGAACCGCCAGCCGAACGGCGTGAAGCCGAACATCTTCTCGCCGATGCCGATGAGGTACTTGCCGACCGGCGGATGCACCACATAGCCGGGCGCGGTCGGCACCGAGATCAGATCGGGGTTGGCGAGGATCGACTTGTCGATGTCCTTGGGCCAGTCGCCCTCGTAGCCGTGGTTGATGAGCGCCCAGGCGTCCTTGGCGTAGTACGTCTCGTCGAATATCACCGCGTGCGGGGCGCCCAGGTGCCAGAACCGCATGAGGCCGGCGACCAGCGTCACCAGGAGCGGCCCCGCCCACGCCGACCAGCGCACGATGCGCGCCGCCCACAGCGGGGAGAGCCCGAGCACTGTCCAGAGCTGGCCGGAGGGCCGGGTGAAGGGCGGCACGAGGCGGTCGCGCAGTCCGGTTCTCGGCCGCGCGGCATGGCCGAATCGGCGCATGCGGAGCTGCCAGGAGGACGGATCTTCCCCGGCGTCATGGCCCGGCAGGGTCGGTGGCGCAGTACTGGTCACCGCGCCATCGTAGGGAACACGGCTGTGCGAGTCCCGTGCCCGGGCCCGGGGCCTGATGGTCACCGGGCTGTACGAGTCCCGTGCCCGGGCCCGGCGCCCTCGTGGTCACCGGGCTGTACGAGTCCGGGTTCCGGGCCCGGCGCCCGCGTGGTCGCGGGGCTGCGAGGATGGGCGGTGTGACCGGAACACTCGTACTCGCAGGCACCCCCATCGGCGACACCGCGGACGCCCCGCCCCGGCTCGCCGCCGAACTGGAACGGGCCGACGTCGTGGCCGCCGAGGACACCCGGCGGCTTCGCCGGCTCACCCAGGCGCTCGGCGTGCACCCGCAGGGCCGGGTCCTCTCCTACTTCGAGGGCAACGAGTCGGCGCGCACGCCCGAACTGGTGGAGGCCCTGGAGGGCGGCGCCCGGGTGCTGCTTGTGACCGACGCGGGCATGCCGTCGGTCTCCGACCCCGGGTACCGCCTGGTCGCGGCGGCCGTGGAGAAGGACATCAAGGTCACGGCCGTGCCGGGGCCCTCGGCGGTGCTCACCGCGCTCGCCCTGTCCGGGCTGCCCGTGGACCGCTTCTGCTTCGAGGGCTTCCTGCCGCGCAAGGCGGGCGAACGGCTCGGGCGGCTGCGCGAGGTCGCGGACGAGCGGCGCACGCTGGTCTACTTCGAGGCCCCGCACCGGCTCGACGACACCCTCGCCGCGATGGCCGAGGTGTTCGGCGCCGAGCGGCGGGCCGCGGTGTGCCGGGAGCTGACCAAGACGTACGAGGAGGTCAAGCGCGGGCCGCTGAAGGACCTCGCGGCGTGGGCGGCGGAGGGGGTGCGCGGCGAGATCACCGTGGTGGTCGAGGGCGCGGCCGAGACGGGACCGGCCGACCTCGACGCCGCCGAGCTGGTCAGACGCGTACAGGTCCGGGAAGAGGCGGGGGAGCGGCGCAAGGAGGCCATCGCGGCCGTCGCCGTCGAGACGGGTCTACCCAAGCGGGAGGTGTTCGACGCGGTGGTGGCGGCAAAGAACGCGGCACGCCAGGGCCCCGTGGACGGTAAAGGACTATCGTAAAAAGTAAAACGCAGGCCGGGCACCAGGGCGGATAAAAGCACGCAGCCCTAGGAAAGGCCAAGACCGCGCCAACTCTCGACAGCCCCTGATGCGTTTTGGCTGCGAAAGGCGTCTCCTGGATCAGGGACGCTTTCGCCCCCGCTCGCAAGAGCGCTCGCAAGAGCTTGTCCAGCGGACAAGAGGAGCCGGCACATGAGTGAGATCGCTGAGACCACAGCACACGAGGCGTATGCCTTCGCGTGCATGAGGTGTGGATACGGCTGGGAGCAGGCGTACGAAATAGAGCACCACACAGACGCCAGTGGCCAGGCATTCGTCGTATACAAGGCCGACGGCGAACGGGTGCCGTCCCCGCTGTCCGCCCCCACCTGCCTCAACTGCGGCGGTCACGTGGTGCGCATCATGCGTGCCGGGCGCGTATCCATCGCCCAGCAGTGGCTCAAGGACCACGAATCCAAGCCGGCCGAGCCCGAGCCGGAGGGCGCGGCGCAGAGCGACGCGAAGCCGGAGCACCACTGGCACCTCTCCGACCTCCTGCACCCCTTCCACCGCAAGTGACCCCGAGCGCGCGCCTTTCGTAGGATCGGCGCATGAGTGCCGCCAAAGATGCCCCACCGCCGCTGCCCGAACCGCTCGCGGTGGCGGTGGCCGATTCACACACCCACCTGGACATGCAGGACGGCACGGTCGAGGGGGCCCTGGAGAAGGCCGCCGCCGTCGGTGTCAGCACTGTGGTCCAGGTGGGCTGTGACGTGAAGGGCTCCCAGTGGGCGGCCGACACCGCCGAGGCGTACCCGAACGTGCACGCCGCCGTCGCCCTGCACCCCAACGAAGCCCCCCGCATCGTGCACGGCGACCCCGACGGCTGGTCGCGGCAGGGCGCCCGCGGCCCCGGCGGCGACACGGCGCTGGACGACGCGCTCGCCGAGATCGAGCGGCTCGCGGCGCTGGACTGGGTGAAGGCTGTCGGCGAGACCGGTCTCGACAACTACCGCACCGGGCCCGAGGGCAAGGCCGCCCAGGAGCGGTCCTTCCGGGCGCACATCGAGATCGCCAAGCGCCACGGCAAGGCCCTCGTCATCCACGACCGCGAGGCGCACGCCGATGTGCTGCGCATTCTGCGCGAGGAAGGCGCCCCCGAACGGACCGTCTTCCACTGCTATTCCGGCGACGCGGAAATGGCCGAACTCTGCGCGAAATCCGGGTACTTCATGTCCTTCGCGGGAAACGTGACCTTCAAAAACGCCCAGCCGTTGCGCGACGCGCTCGCCGTCGCCCCGCTGGAACTCGTACTCGTGGAGACGGATGCGCCCTTCCTCACGCCGGCGCCCTACCGCGGACGGCCCAATGCGCCCTATCTCATTCCGGTCACGGTGCGCGCCATGGCGGCCGTGCGGGGCGTCGGTGAAGAGGTGCTGGCCGCGGCGATCGCGGACAACACCGCGCGCGCCTTTGATTACTGACCGATAACAGAATCAGCCGCCACGGGGCGGCGTACAGGGTAGTGCCGCGACGCTGCGTAGTCGAGCCACTTTGGAGAGTGACCGGAGCTCCGCTATTGTCCCGGCCCGCACCATCGGACCGGACCCTGGAGCGTCGTGAGCAATTCGCAGGGCAGTCACCGTGCCGCGCGCGGCAGCCACCGCGCCGCGAGCGCCACGGCAACACCACCCTTCGGAAGCGCCGCCGTGCCGCCCCCGTACACCGGCAGCGAGACCCGCAGCGCACCGACGCAGATCGACCGGACCCCGATCCCGGCCCCGCGCGACCCGGCGGCCGGAAGCGGGCGGGGCGGATCGCGCCGGGCGGCGCGCCGCCGCAAGACGTCGGGCAGGCCCGCCGCCGTCCGCCGCCTGGTCCCGCAGGCCCTCGTCGTCGCGTTCCTGGCGGGCGGCACCTCCGCCTTCCTCGTCAGCGACAAGGAGGTCCGGCTCACCATCGACGGCGTACCGCGCTCCATGCACACCTTCGCCGGCAGCGTCGAGGAACTCCTCGCCGACGAGCACGTCCCCATCGGCGCGCACGACATCGTGGCGCCGGGCCGCGCCGCCGCGATCGCGGGGGGCGACGAGGTCGTGGTGCGCTACGGCCGCCCCGTCCAGCTCACCCTCGACGGGCAGCTCCGGCAGGTGTGGACCACCGCCCGCACCGTCGACGGCGCGCTGCGCCAGCTCGGCGTGCGCGCCGAGGGCGCCTATCTCTCGGCGTCCCGCTCCTCGGAGATCGGCCGCGCGGGCCTCGCCCTGGACGTACGCACCGAACGCTCGGTGACCTTCCTCGCCGACGGCCGCCAGCGCACCATCCGCACCAACGCGGCCACCGTCACCCAGGCCCTCCAGGAGGCCGGCGTCACCCTCCAGGGCCAGGACACCACCTCCGTACCGCCGTCCTCCTTCCCGCGCGACGGGCAGACCGTCACCGTCATGCGGATCAGCGGTACGAAGGAGGTACGCGAGGAGCCGATCCCCTTCGACGTCGAGAAGACCAAGGACGCCAGCCTGTTCGCGGGCACCCAGGTCGTGGTCCGCCAAGGGGAGCGGGGCGCCCGCAAGGTCACGTACGCGCTGTGGACCGTCAACGGCGTCAAGCAGAAGCCGAAGAAGATCGCCGAGGAGATCGTCAGCGAACCGGTCACCCAGCAGGTCAAGGTCGGCACCAAGGCGCTGCCCTCCTCGGTGGGCGGCGCCGACCACCTCAACTGGAGCGGCCTCGCCCACTGCGAGTCCGGCGGCCGCCCCGGCGCCCTCGACCCCTCGGGCACCTACGGCGGGCTCTACCAGTTCGACCCGGGCACCTGGCACGCGCTCGGCGGCAGCGGGCGGGCCGAGCAGGCGCCGTCCGGGGAGCAGACGTACCGGGCGAAGAAGCTCTTCGTGCAGCGGGGGTCGAGTCCGTGGCCGCACTGCGGCCGTAGGCTGTATCGGTGAGCACCACTGAGCCCGACGCACTCCTCGGCCCCGCCGACATCCGTGAACTGGCCGCAGCGCTGGGCGTACGCCCCACCAAGCAGCGCGGCCAGAACTTCGTCATCGACGCCAATACGGTCCGCCGCATCGTGCGGACGGCCGAGGTCCGCCCCGACGACGTGGTGGTGGAGGTGGGCCCCGGCCTCGGCTCGCTGACCCTGGCCCTGCTTGAAGCGGCGGACCGGGTGGTCGCGGTCGAGATCGACGACGTGCTGGCGGCCGCGCTGCCCGCGACCGTCGCCGCCCGGATGCCCGCGCGGGCGAGCCGCTTCTCCCTCGTGCACTGCGACGCGATGGCCGTCCAGGAACTGCCGGGCCCCGCGCCCACCGCCCTGGTCGCGAACCTCCCCTACAACGTGGCGGTCCCCGTCCTCCTGCACATGCTGGACCGCTTCCCGACGATCGAGCGCACGCTCGTCATGGTCCAGGCCGAGGTCGCCGACCGGCTCGCCGCGAAGCCCGGCAACAAGGTGTACGGAGTGCCCTCGGTCAAGGCCAACTGGTACGCGGACGTCAAGCGCGCCGGGTCCATCGGGCGCAATGTGTTCTGGCCCGCGCCGAACGTCGACTCGGGGCTCGTCTCGCTGGTCCGGCGCACGAAGCCGGTCGAGACGACCGCCTCCAAGGCGGAGGTGTTCGCGGTCGTCGACGCGGCGTTCGCGCAGCGCCGCAAGACCCTGCGGGCGGCGCTCGCCGGGTGGGCGGGTTCGGCGCCCGCCGCCGAGGCGGCCCTGGTCGCGGCGGGAATCTCCCCGCAGGCGCGGGGCGAGGCGCTCACCGTCGAGGAGTTCGCGCGGATCGCGGAGGCCAAGAGTTGAGCATCACGGTCCGCGTCCCCGCCAAGGTCAACGTCCAGCTCGCGGTGGGCCCCGCCCGCCCCGACGGCTTCCACGACCTCGCCAACGTCTTCCTCGCCGTGTCGCTGTACGACGAGGTCACCGTCACGGCCGCCGACGAGCTGCGCGTCACCTGCGCCGGGCCCGACGCCGCCCAGGTCCCCCTGGACCGCGCCAACCTGGCGGCCCGCGCGGCCGAACTGCTCGCCGCCCGGCACGGCATCGACCCCCGCGTGCACCTCCACATCGCCAAGGACATCCCCGTCGCGGGCGGCATGGCGGGCGGCAGCGCGGACGGTGCGGGCGCGCTGCTCGCCTGCGACGCGCTGTGGGGCACCGGCGCCTCGCGGGCCGAACTCCTCGACATCTGCGCCGAGTTGGGCAGCGACGTGCCGTTCAGTCTGGTCGGCGGCGCGGCGCTCGGCACCGGGCGCGGCGAGCAACTGACGCCGCTGGAAGTCGGCGGCGCCTTCCACTGGGTGTTCGCCGTCGCCGACGGCGGGCTCTCCACCCCCGCCGTCTACCGGGAGTTCGACCGGCTGACCCCGGACGCCGCCGCCCCGGCCGCCTCGCCCGCCCTGCTCGACGCACTGCGTACCGGCGATGCGAAGGCGCTTGCGGCCGCGCTCACCAACGACCTACAGGCCGCCGCCCTGTCCCTGCGCCCGGCCCTCGCCGACACCCTGGCCGCCGGGGTGTCCGCGGGCGCCCTCGCGGGCATCGTCTCCGGCTCCGGCCCGACCACGGCGTTCCTGACCCAGGACGCCGCCCGTGCCCACGAGGTCGCCGCCGCCCTGACCGCCTCCGGCACCTGCCGCACCGCCCGGGTGGCCACCTCCCCGGCCGCGGGCGCGACCGTACTCGGCTGAAACGACCAAACCCTCACGAAGAGTGACGGCAGCCGTGCGTACGGCCCCCCGGCTCGCAGGGCCTAGGCTGGGAGGTCGATCCAGTCCCCTGCTCAGGAGTGAAATGGCCGTCAATCTGGTCAATGTCGAGGCAGTCAGCAAGGTGTACGGCACCCGTGCCCTGCTCGACGGGGTCTCCCTCGGCGTCTCCGAGGGGGACCGGATCGGCGTCGTCGGGCGCAATGGGGACGGCAAGACGACCCTGATCCGGATGCTCGCGCAGCTGGAGGAGCCGGACACCGGGCGGGTCACGCACGTCGGCGGGCTGCGCCTCGGCGTGCTCACCCAGCACGACTCGCTCGACCCCCAAGCCACCGTCCGGCACGAGGTCATCGGCGACCTCGCCGACCACGAGTGGGCCGGCAACGCCAAGATCCGCGACGTGCTGACCGGCCTGTTCGGCGGGCTCGACCTGCCCGGGTTCGCGCAGGGCCTGGACACCGTCATCGCGCCCCTGTCCGGCGGCGAGCGGCGCCGTATCGCGCTCGCCAAACTGCTCATCGCCGACCCCGACCTCATCGTCCTCGACGAGCCGACCAACCACCTCGACGTGGAAGGCATCTCCTGGCTGGCCCGCCACCTCCAGGCCCGCCGCTCCGCGCTCGTCTGCGTCACCCACGACCGCTGGTTCCTCGACCAGGTCTGCACCCGCATGTGGGACGTGCAGCGCGGCTCGGTCTTCGAGTACGAGGGCGGCTACTCCGACTACGTCTTCGCCCGCGCCGAGCGGGAGCGGATCGCCGCGACCGAGGAGACCAAGCGGCAGAACCTGATGCGCAAGGAGCTGGCCTGGCTGCGCCGCGGCGCCCCCGCGCGTACCTCCAAGCCGCGCTACCGCATCGAGGCCGCCAACGAGCTCATCGCAGACGTCCCGCCGCCGCGCGACACCAGCGAGCTGATGAAGTTCGCCAACGCCCGCCTCGGCAAGACCGTCTTCGACCTGGAGGACGTGACCGTCCAGGCCGGCGAGAAGCTGCTCCTCAAGCATCTGACCTGGCAGCTCGGACCCGGCGACCGCATCGGCCTGGTCGGCGTGAACGGCGCGGGCAAGACCTCGCTGCTCCGCGCGCTCACCGAGGCCTGGCGCACCGCCGGCGAGGCCCAGCCCACCGCGGGCCGGGTCGTGGTCGGCAAGACCGTCAAGCTGGCCTACCTCTCCCAGGAGGTCGCCGAGCTCGACCCGGCCCTGCGCGTCCTGGAAGCCGTCCAGCAGGTACGCGACCGCGTGGACCTCGGCAAGGGCCGCGAGATGACGGCCGGTCAGCTCTGCGAGCAGTTCGGCTTCTCCAAGGAGAAGCAGTGGACGCCCGTGGGCGACCTCTCCGGCGGTGAGCGGCGCAGGCTCCAACTGCTGCGCCTGCTCATGGACGAGCCCAACGTGCTCTTCCTGGACGAGCCCACCAACGACCTCGACATCGAGACGCTCACCCAGCTGGAGGACCTCCTCGACGGCTGGCCCGGCTCCATGGTCGTCATCTCCCACGACCGGTTCTTCATCGAGCGCACCACCGACCACGTGTGGGCGCTGCTCGGCGACACCACGCTGCGGATGCTGCCGCGCGGCATCGACGAGTACCTGGAGCGGCGCCGGCGGATGATCGAGTCGGCGCCCGTGGCCACCGCCGCGCCCGCCGCCAAGCCCGCGAGCGCCGTCTCCGCGCAGGACGCCCGGGCCGCGAAGAAGGAACTCCAGAAGGTGGAGCGGCAGTTGAACAAGATCTCCGACCGGGAGACCAGTCTGCACGCGCAAATCGCCGATAACGCCACGAACTTCGAGAAGGTGGCGAAACTGGATGCCGAGCTGCGCGAACTGCTCGCCGAGCGTGACGAGTTGGAGATGCGCTGGCTCGAACTGGCCGAAGAGGCCTGAGGCATATGCGTACGAACGTCTTGCGACACTTGCGTAGAGACGGCGTACAGAGTCAGTAACGGCGGCATCACGGGCCGGTTCTCCCTTGGGAACAGGGGTGGACCGGCCCGTAGTGCTGGGCGCTCCGAGTGATAGAAAGTAGCTCCGTTCGACTGACGTAAAGACGCAAAGACGCAAATTCGGGGGTATCTCGCTGTGACCCAGCCGCCCAGTTCGCAGCCGCCGCAGGGGGGCTTCGGAGCACCGCAGGACCAGCCTCAGGGACCGCCTGCGCAGCCGCAAGGACCGCCCGCACCGCCGCAGGGGCCGCCGCCCCAGCCGCCGCAGATGCCGGCCGCGCCGCCCGTACCGCCAGGTCAGCCGCCGCAGGCGCCGCCGGCCGGCGCCCCCGCATACGGCTACCCGCAGGCGCCGCAGCCCGGCTACGGCTACCCGCAGGCCCCGGGCCAGCCCCCCGCACAGGGCAACCCGTACGCGCAGACCCAGCAGGGCGGTTACGGATACCCGGGCCAGCCCCCGTACCCCGGCGCCCCGGTGCCGCCGCCCGCCGGTGGCGGCAAGAACCCGTTCAAGGGCAAGCCCGCGGTCATCGTGGCCGCGGCGGTCGCGGGCCTCCTGGTCATCGGCGGCGGCGTGTACTTCGCGACGAGCGGCGGCGGCGACAGCAAGAAGCCCGTCGCCGGCAAGACCAACAGCGCGGCCCCCAGCGGATCCGCCTCGGTCGACCAGGGCAACGGCAGGGGCAACGGCGGCTCCGACAGCAACGACATCAACGCCGGGATCAAGGACGGCGAGGCGCGGGCCTGGCTGCACGAGAACGACACCCCGCTGACCCAGAACGGTGCCGAGCAGTACGGCCCCTGGATCCTCGGCGACACCGTCGTCAAGGCGATGTACAAGGAGGTCGTCGGCTACGCGGCGGCCGACGGCAAGCAGAAGTGGTCGGTGCCCCTGGACACCCCCATCTGCGGCGCCCCGCACAACCCGACCGCGGACGGAAAGATCGTCTTCGGCGTCCAGGAGAGCAACACCAAGGACGCCAAGTGCAACACCATGCAGATGGTCGACCTCGCCGCAGGCAAGGCGGGCTGGAAGGCGCCGGTGCCCTCGGAGGGCGCCTTCGACATCATGGTCAGCTTCGACATGGCGATCAGCGGCAACACCGTGGCGCTGGCCCGGATGGGCGGCGCGAGCGGCTTCTCCATCACTGACGGCAAGAAGCTCTTCGGCACCCCCAAGACCGGCAACTGCCGCTCCGACGCCTTCGCGGGCGGCCCCAAGCTCATCACCGTCGGCACTTGCACCGACCCCAACAACACCAGCATGGACGCGCCGCAGTCGGAGCTGCTCCAGGAGCTCGACCCGGCCACCGGCAATTCCAAGTGGAACTACCAGTACGACAAGGGCTGGTCGATCCGCCGCATCTACTCGATGGACCCGCTGGTCGTGTACGCGACCAACAAGGACAAGAAGTCGTGGAACATCTCCACCTTCACCGCTGACGGCAAGGTCCGCTCGCAGGTGGACTCCAAGTCGCAGCTCACCGCGAACTGCAGCGGCTTCGGCATCGTCGACCGCCAGCTCCAGGACTGCTGGGGCATCGCCGCCGACGCCAGCACCCTCTACATCTCCACCGAGGGCAAGGAAAGCGGCGACCTCGGGGTCGGCCAGAGCAACGACGTGGTCGCCATCGACCTCGGCACCGGCAAGGAGAAGTGGCACGCCGCCGCGCCCAAGGGCCGCATGATGGCGCCGCTGACCATCGAGGGCGGCAAGGTCGTGCTCTATGTGCAGCCCGGCGTCGAGGAGGCGGCCGCGATCGCGAGCCTGCCCCCCACCGGCGGCACCGCGCAGATCACCCTGCAGAGCCCGGCGGCGGCCGCCAGTACCGAACGCAACTTCTTCAGCCCCCGCCTGGCGTGGTCGAGCGGGCGCCTCTTCGTCCTCAACGACAGGGTGAAGAGCCCCAAGGGCGACCAGAAGGACAACGCGCTCCTGTCCTTCGGCAAGTGACGCCCCAACTCCCCGCCCCCGCCTTCCAGTCAGAGGTCTCTACGCCATGAGCCAGCCACCCCAGCCACCCCAGCCGCCGCAGCAGCCGAACGACGCGCCCAAGGGCTTCGGCGCCCCGCAGGAGCCACCCGCGTCCGGCTTCGGCGCGCCCCAGGAGCCCCCGGCCGGCGGCTTCGGCGCGCCCACCCCGCCGCCGCCCAACTCCCTGCCGCCCAGCGCCCCGCCGAGCCCCCCGGCCCCCGCGGCCCCGCCCGCCTACGGCTACCCGCAGACGCCCGGCACCCCGCCGCCGGCCGGCCCGCCCGGCTACGGCTACCCGCAGACCCCGCCGCAGCAGCCCGGCTACGGCTACCCGGGCCAGCCCGGCGGCCAGCCCGGGTACGGCTACCCGACCCAGCCGCCCACCCAGCCGATGGCGCCGCAGTACGGGATGCCGGGCGCGCCCGACCCCGGCCGCAAGAAGCCGAACACCCAGCTCACGATCATCATCGCGGCGGTCGTCGCGGTGGCCCTGATCGTCGGCGGCGGCATCTGGTACGCCACCGGCAAGGACGACGGCAAGAAGAACGACGCCACGTCCGGCACCGGCGGCAACAAGGGTGACGCGGGCGGCAGCGCGACCGGTGGCGGCGGCAAGGAGAAGGCGCCCGCCAACACCGCCGCCAAGGTGCTCTTCCAGACGCCCCAGCCCCAGGTCACCGACCTCAGCCAGGTGCACGGCTCCTGGCTCACCGACAAGGTGTACGTCAAGTCCGGCCTCAAGGAGATCGTCGGCTACGACCCCGCCAAGGGCACCCAGCTCTGGAAGCTCCCGCTGACAGGCAACGTCTGCGAGGCGACCACGCACGTCTCGGCCGACGGCAAGACCGCGTTCGCCTTCGAGACCATGGAGAACGGCAGCAAGTACGCCTCCTGCACCGAGGTCGCCGGACTCGACCTCAACACCGGCAGGCTGCTGTGGCAGAACGACATCAAGGGCGCCAGCGGCGACCGCAAGTCCCGGTTCGACGAGGTCACCCTCGGCGCGGGCACCGTCGCCGCGGGCGGTCTCGACGGCGGCGCGGCCTGGGACCTGAACACCGGCAAGGAACTGTGGAAGTCGACCACCACCACCGACCAGTGCAAGGACGTCGGCTACGGCGGCGGTGACGCGCTCGTGGCCGTCCGCAAGTGCGGCGACTACGACCACCCCACCATCAACGTGCAGCCGCTCGACCCCAAGACCGGCCAGCCGATCTCCACGTACAAGATGCTGCCCGGCATCCAGTACGCCCACATCGTCTCGGCCAAGCCGCTGGTGCTGGCCGCCGACGTCGGTGACACCGCGGGCAACGGCAGCGGCATCTCGGACTTCTTCTCCGTCGACGACAAGACCGGAAAGCTGCTCGCCCGCATCCCGGCCCCCGGCGCCAAGTACGCGGCCAGCTGCGACAGCACGAGCGTCGAGAAGTGCAAGATGGTCGCGGCCGGCAACGGCAGGCTGTACGTGCCGACCCAGCAGCACGCGAACGCCGCGAGCGGCTCCGACTCGTTCGGCCGGACCAACGAGCTCGTCGCCTTCGACCTGACCACCGGCCAGCTCGTGCCCGGCAAGGCCGACGCCGGCGACGGCTACACGCTGTACCCGCTGCGCATGGACGGCAACAACGTCATCGGGTACAAGGACGCCCCGTACAACAAGGGCACCCAGGTCGTCAGCATCGACGGCGGCAGCCTCGCCTCGACGCTGCTCCTGGAGAACCCGGCCGACCGGACGGTCCGCGACGCGTTGACCTCGTTCTCGGCGAAGTACTCCGAGATCCTCTACGGCCAGGGCCGGCTGTACCTGGGTGTGACGATGCTGAGCAAGCCGTACTCGGCGGACGACGCCGCGAAGAAGTTCCTGTTCATGGCGACCGGCACCGGCTGAGCCGACCGGACAGCGGGGCCCCGGCGGCGAGTTCACACTCGCCGCCGGGGCCTTCTTCATTGGCCGCGTTGGCCGCATATCTCCCCGCGTACTTCCTCAACCGGGCCTGAATACCGGAGAATTCGGCATTCTGGGGGCTTCTCGCCGGTAAGGGGCGCGCGGCGTCGAACAAGCGTGTAGCTTGCCGGGGCAAGAGGGCCGGGGGCCGGGGGGTCCGCGTGGGGTGCCCTTGGCTCGGGAAGAGCTAGGGGAAGGGCCCAGGGGGATGGGGGGTAGCTCGATGGGCGTGCGGCTCATGGTGGTCGACGACCACCGGCTCCTCGCCGAGGCACTGGCCTCGGCGCTGAAACTGCGCGGGCACCGGGTGCTCGCGGCGACCGCTCCGGTGGCCGGGGCCGCCGAGCTCGTGGTGAGCCGGGCACCCGAGGTGTGCCTGCTCGGCACCGCCGCGCCCGCCGAACCGGGGGTGTTCGACCCGATCGTACGGATCAAACGGGAGCGGCCGCAGGTCGCCGTGGTGGTGCTCGGGCCGGTGCCCAGCCCGCGCGGGATCGCCGCGGCGTTCGCGGCCGGGGCGTCGGGATACGTACGCCACGACGAGCGCATAGAGGGTGTGGAGCGAGCCATGGTGAAGGCCAGGGCGGGCGAGGCGGCGGTCGCGCCGCAGCTCCTCCAGGGCGCCTTCGCCGAACTCCTCAACCCGGCGGCCCAGCCCGACGACGAGGGCCAGCGCCTGCTGCAGCTGCTGACCCCGCGCGAGGTGGAGGTCCTGGTCCGGGTCGCCGACGGTGAGGACACCCGGCTGATCGCGGCGGGCATGGGCATCGCCCCGTCCACCGCGCGCACCCACGTCCAGCGGGTCCTGATGAAGCTCGGCGTGGGATCGCGCCTGGAGGCGGCCGCGCTCGCCGCGCGGACCGGGCTGCTCGACCGGGCCGCCCAGCCCGCCGGCCTGCCGCCCCAGCGGGCCGCACCGCCGACGGGCGACTGAGCTATGCGTCCGGGGTGGGCGGCGCGGTCGGCCGCAGCTTCAGCCAGACCAGGAAGAACAGGCCGAGGGCCAGCATGCCCAGGCCCGTCCACAGGTTGATGTTGATGCCCTGGGCCTTCTTCAGGTCGGCGTCGGAGGCCATGATCCCGGCGCCGGTGACGATCACCCCGAACAGGGTGAACAGGCCGCCGATGATCCGGCGGATGTCGAAGAGCCGGGCCGCGGTGGCCGACTTCTGCTCCAACTCGGAGACTTCTCGCTGCAGTTCGGACATGTGAGGGCCTCCGGTCAGAGGGAGTAGGGAAGGTAGCAGAGCGCGGCCAGGACGATCGCGGCCCAGCCGAGCAGGGCGGGCCTGCGGTACCAGGCGCTGTCGCCCTCGGCGGGCGGCTCCTCGACGCCGGGCGACTTCGTCCCGTACACCAGGCCCGCGAGTTCGGCGGCCGGCTTGGGCGCGGTGAACAGCGTGACCACGACCATCACCACGGCGCCGGCGACGAAGCCGACGATCGCGGAGACGAAGTTGGCGCCCTGGTCGGTGGGGATGGACACGACGCCCTGCTTGTAGATCCAGAAGTAGTTGACCATCGCCGCCGTGGTGCCCGCGAACAGCCCCCACACCCCGGACTTCACCGAGGCCCGCTTCCAGAACATGCCGATCACGAAGACCACGAACATCGGGACGTTGAAGAAGGAGAACAGGGTCTGGAGGTAGCCCATGATGTTCGAGAACGAGGAGGCGATGAACGCCGTGCCGATCGAGGCGAGCACGCCGATCGCGGTGATCAGCCGCCCGAACCGCAGGTAGTAGCCGTCCGGCTGGTCCTTCTTCACGTACTTGGCCCAGATGTCGTACGTGAACACGGTGTTGAAGGACGACACGTTGGCCGCCATGCCCGCCATGAACGCGGCGAGCAGACCGGTCACCGCGATGCCGAGCACACCGTTGGGCAGCAGCTCCCGCATGAGCATCGGGATCGCGTCGTTGTACGTCAGGTCCGAGCCCGGGGTGCCGATCTTCGGCACCAGGACGGCCGCGACCAGGCCCGGGATCATCACCAGGAAGACGATGAACATCTTCGGGAAGGCGGCGATCAGCGGGGTCCGCCGGGCGGCGCTGAGGTTCTTCGCGGACAGCGCCCGCTGCACCTCGGCGAAGTTGGTCGTCCAGTAGCCGAAGGACAGCACGAAGCCGAGGCCGAGGACGATGGTGAGCCAGTTGGCGCCCAGCGGGTTGGCCTCGCCGATGCCGGTGCCGCCCCACGCGGACAGGAAGTTGTCTCCGTGGCTGCTCCTGAGCGAGCCGGTCAGGCCGTCCCAGCCGCCGACCCGCTTGAGGCCGAGGATGGTCAACGGTATGAGGGCGGCCAGGATCACGAAGAACTGGAGCACCTCGTTGTAGATGGCCGAGGAGAGCCCGCCGATGGTGATGTAGGCGAGCACGAACAGCCCGGCGACGACGATCGCCACCCACTGCGGCCAGCCGAGCAGCGCCTCCACGACGATGGAGAGCGCGTACAGGTTGACGCCCGCGATCAGCACGGCGGCGAAGGCGAACAGCACCGAGGCGAGCAGGTGCGCCGACTTGTCGAAGCGCTGGAGCAGGAACTCCGGTACGGAGCGGACCTTCGAGCCGTAGTAGAAGGGCATCATCACCAGGCCCAGGAAGACCATGGCCGGGATGGCGCCGATCCAGTACCAGTGGACGACCGCGACGCCGTACTGGGCGCCGGTGGCGGACATGCCCAGGATCTCGGTGGCGCCGAGGTTGGCGGCGACGAACGCGAGCCCGGTGACCCAGGCGGGCAGCGAGCGGCCCGACAGGAAGAAGTCGAGGCTGGTCTTCACGCTGGCGCGGGCGGCGAAGCCGATGCCCAGGACGACGATGAAGTAGATCGCCAGAATCGTGTAATCGAGCCCGTTGGTGGGGAGCCGGAGCCCCGCGGCCAGGTATTGCATGCGTACTCGCTTCGTCGCGCTTACTGATCCGGCACGGAACCTACGCCTCGATGTTCAGAAACTGAACAGTTTTGATGAGATTGTTTGTTTGATTGTGATCGAGCGCAAGGTTTCCGTCGGACCTGATCATCCGTAGTAACCGCTTGCGTGCCCATTGACGGGGCCTGTTGGCTTGTGGTTTGTTGTGTTGGGTTCTGTTGGATGGTGGAGGTTGCAGGTGAAGAAGACGTCGACCCGGCTCGCCGACGGTCGTGAGCTGCTCTACTACGACACCCGCGACGACCGCGTACGGGACGAGGTGGACCCGCGCCCGCTCGACCCCGTCTCGACCGCCTCCGAGATCCGCCGCGACCCGCTGCTCGGCGACGCGGTGGCCATCGCTTCCCACCGCCAGGGCCGCACCTACCACCCGCCCGCCGACGAGTGCCCGCTGTGCCCGTCCCGCGACGGGCGCCACAGCGAGATCCCGGCCGCCGACTACGACGTCGTCGTCTTCGAGAACCGCTTCCCCTCGCTCGCCGGGCAGTCCGGGCGCTGCGAGGTCGTCTGCTTCACCTCCGACCACGACGCGTCCTTCGCTGACCTCACCGAGGAACAGGCCGCGCTCGTCCTGGAGGCCTGGACCGACCGCACCGCCGAACTCGCCGAACTCCCGCAGGTGGAGCAGGTGTTCTGCTTCGAGAACCGGGGCGCCGAAATAGGCGTCACCCTCGGCCACCCGCACGGCCAGATCTACGGCTACCCCTTCACCACCCCCCGCACCGCCCTCATGCTCCGCTCGCTCGCCGAGCACCGCGAGCGCACCGGCGGCCGCAACCTCTTCGAGGACGTCGTCGCCAAGGAGCTCGCGGACGGCGACCGGGTGGTCCTCGATGGCGAGCACTGGGTGGCGTTCGTGCCGTACGCCGCGCACTGGCCCTACGAGGTCCACCTTCACCCCAAGCGGCGGGTCCCCGACCTGCGGGCCCTCGGCGACGAGGCCCGCACCGAGTTCCCACGGATCTACCTGGAACTCCTGAGGCGCTTCGACCGGATCTTCGGCCCCGGCGAGCCGCCCACCCCGTACATCGCCGCCTGGCACCAGGCGCCGTTCCGGGGCGGGGGGGCCGTCGGCCGTGCGGAGTTCGGGCTCCATCTTGAGCTTTTCACCATTCGACGCACTTCCGGCAAGCTGAAGTTCCTCGCGGGCTCCGAATCCGGTATGAGCGTGTTCATCAACGACGTGCCGCCGGAGGCTGCGGCCGAGCGACTGCGAGAGGTGGCCAGCGAGTGAGCAAGTACCTGGTGACGGGCGGTGCGGGGTACGTGGGCAGCGTGGTGGCGGCCCACCTGGTCGAGGCCGGACACGAGGTGGCCGTCCTGGACGACCTCTCCACCGGCTTCCGCGAGGCCGTCCCGGCCGGCGCCGCGTTCATCGAGGGCCGCGTCCAGGACGCCGCGAGGTGGCTGGACGCCGACTACGACGCCGTGCTCCACTTCGCCGCGTTCTCCCAGGTGGGCGAGTCGGTGGCGAAGCCGGAGAAGTACTGGGCGAACAACGTCGGCGGCACGATGGCGCTGCTCGCGGCGATGCGCGGGGCGGGAGTCGGCAAGCTGGTCTTCTCCTCCACGGCCGCCACCTACGGCGAACCGGTCGCGACCCCGATCACCGAGACCGACCCGACGGCCCCGACCAGCCCGTACGGCGCCTCGAAACTCGCCGTGGACCACATGATCGCGGGCGAGTGCGCGGCCCACGGCCTGGCCGCGGTGTCGCTGCGCTACTTCAACGTGGCGGGCGCGTACGGCAGGTGCGGCGAACGCCACGCCCCGGAATCGCACCTGATCCCCCTGGTGCTCCAAGTGGCGCTGGGCCAGCGGGAGTTCATCTCCGTCTACGGGGACGACTACCCCACCCCCGACGGCACCTGCGTACGGGACTACATCCACGTGGCCGACCTGGCAGAAGCCCATCTGCTCGCCCTGGAGGCGGCGGTGGCGGGCGAGCACCTGGTCTGCAACCTGGGCAACGGCAACGGGTTCTCGGTCCGCGAGGTCGTCGAGACCGTACGCAAGGTGACCGGCCACCCCGTCCCCGAGGTCGTCGCGAGCCGCCGCCCCGGCGACCCGGCGGTCCTGGTGGCCTCCGCGTCGCGCGCCCACGAACGCCTGGGCTGGCAGCCGTCCCGCGCGGACCTCGCCGGCATCGTGGCGGACGCGTGGGCGTTCGCGAGGAGAGCGGAGCATGCGGGTGAGTGACGTGACGGCGAGTGGCGTGGCATCGGGCGGAGCGGGCGCCGGTGAAGTGGCGTCCGCCTTCCGGGAGTTGTACGGATCCGAGCCGGACGGGGTGTGGGCGGCGCCCGGCCGGGTCAACCTGATCGGCGAGTACACCGACTTCAACGAGGGCTTCGTCATGCCGCTCGCGCTGCCGCACAGGGCGCTCGCGGCGGTGTCCCGGCGCACCGACGGGGTGCTGAGGCTGCACTCGGCAGACATCGGGGGCCCCGTGGTGGAACTGCGGGTGGACGAGCTGGAGCCGCGCTCCGGGGCGGGCTGGGCGGCGTACCCGGCGGGCGTGGTGTGGGCGCTGCGCGCATCCGGCCACGAGGTGACCGGCGCCGACATCCACCTGACGTCGACGGTGCCGACGGGCGCGGGCCTGTCGTCCTCGGCGGCCCTGGAGGTCGCGACGGCGCTTGCCCTGCGCGACCTGTACGAACTCCCGCTGTCCATGGCGGAGTTGGCGGAACTGTCTCAGCAGGCCGAGAACTCCTTCGTGGGCGTCCCCTGCGGAATCATGGACCAGACGGCGTCTGCGTGCTGCACCGAGGGCCATGTGCTGCACCTGGACGCCCGCGACCTGACCCAGCATCAGATCCCCTTCGACCTGCCCGCGCACGGTCTGCGGCTGCTTGTCGTCGACACCCGCGTGAAGCACGCGCTGGGAGACGGCGCGTACGCCGAGCGGCGCGCCGGCTGCGAGCGCGGCGCGCGGGAGCTGGGTGTACGGACCCTGCGCGAAGTGTCCCCCGCACAACTCCCCGACGCGCTGCGCGAGCTGTCCTCCCCGACCGTACGGGACTACGTACGGCACGTGGTGAGCGACAACGAGCGGGTCGCGCGGGTCGCGGCGCTGCTCGCGGCGGGCGAGGTCCGCGAGGTGGGCCCGGTCCTGACCGAGGGCCACGCCTCCCTGCGGGACGACCTGCGGGTGTCCTGCGCGGAACTCGACGCGGCGGTCGAGACGGCGGTGTCGGCGGGGGCGCTGGGTGCGCGGATGACAGGGGGCGGCTTCGGCGGCTCGGCGATCGTGCTGGTGGAGGCGGAGCTTGCGGAGGTGGTCGAGAAGGCGCTGACCTCCGCCTTCGCCCTGGCGGGGTGGGCGGCCCCGAGGGTGTTCGAGGCGACCCCGTCGGCGGGGGCGCGCCGGGTGACCTGACGGGCGGAACGTCGAGCTCAGCCGAAAATTCAGCCCCTTGGGGGTCCCCCCTGGACGTAGTCCTTGGGGGAGCTTGAGGAGCGGGGTCTGGGGCGGAGCCCCGGAGGGGGTCTGGGGCGGAGCCCCAGGGCTCAGCCTTCTCAACCCGCTGCACGGGCGGGCGGGTGGAAAACGGCCCCCCCCGCTCACCCCAGCCGCTTCGTCAGGGTGAACTCCGTAACCCCCGGGGGGTAGTCGGGGACCACCCCGACGACTTCGTAGCCCCGGCCGCGGTAGAAGTCCGGTGCCTGGAAGTCCCACGTCTCCAGGCGGGCCCACCCGCAGCCCCGCTCGGAGCGGGCCAGCTCCTCGGCGCGGGTGAGGAGCAGGGTGCCGAGCCCCGCCGTGCGCAGCGCGCCCGAGACCCACAGCAGGTCGACGTGGAGCCAGCCCGCCCAGGTGCGCCCGGTCAGCCCCCCGGCCAGCTCGCCGGCGTCGTCCAACGCCCAGACGTGCAGCGGGACTTCCCGCTCGGCCGGCCCGCGCAGGGCCCGCAGCACCGGCGAGCGTTCGGTGTTGGTGTCGCGCAGCCGCCGCGTGAGCAGCGCTTGGCGGTCCTTGTCCACTTCCGTCTCGATACGAAACATGGAACTCACCCTAAACATCCGCACACGCCCCGTAGCGGTCCGGATGCCATCAGTTCTGCAAAGTGCCTTCCGCTCACGGCCCGCGGCCCTACGCTGATGCACAGCACCGGTGGGGGCCGGTGTTGATCAGGGGGCGAGACAGTCGGGTACGTCGCCCGGGGTGGGGTAGTACTCAGTGCACGGCGGCGGCCGTGCGACTGCGGTGAACCCGGCTCCGGGCGCCGTACCCGTACCGGTCCGTCCCCCGACCCTGGGGGTGTCACTTGGTACGTGTCCGAGTTCTCGTGGTGGACGACCATCGCATCTTCGCCGAGTCGCTCGCCGCGGCCCTGGCCGCCGAGCCCGACGTCGATGTCGCCGCGGCCGGCAGCGGCCCGGCCGCGCTGCGCTGCCTGGAGCGGGGCGCCGCCGACGGCCGCAGATTCGATGTGATGCTCGTGGACGCGGACTTGGGGACGTCGGCGGCGGTGCCGGTGGCCCGCGCGGTGCCCGAGGGCGGCGGCGCGGAGGGCCTGGTGGACGGCATCTCACTGGTCGCGGGCGTGCGTTCGGGCCAGCCCGCGGTGCGTACCGTCGTACTCGCCGAGAAGGACGACCCGCGCCGAGCCGCCCTCGCCCTGCAGGCCGGGGCGTGCGGCTGGGTAGCCAAGGACTGCTCGCTGCAACGGCTGCTCGCCGTGATCCGGGGCGTACTGCGCGACGAGACGCATCTGCCGCCCGCGCTGCTCACGGGCGTACTGCGGGAGCTGACCGCCGCGCGCAAGCACCGTACGGAGTCCGAGCGTCTGGTGGAGTCGCTGACGCCGCGCGAGCGC
The DNA here is from genome assembly GCF_044458185.1 of Streptomyces sp. NPDC050485. Lineage (NCBI taxonomy): Bacteria > Bacillati > Actinomycetota > Actinomycetes > Kitasatosporales > Streptomycetaceae > Streptomyces > Streptomyces sp. NPDC050485. The sequence continues at coordinate 42,993 of NZ_JBITHR010000037.1, forward strand.
GAGGTGCTGCGCTGCATGGTCGCCGGGCTCGGCCGCAAGGCGGTCGCCGAGCGGCTGTTCCTGTCGCCGCACACGGTGCGCACCCATATGCAGAACGTGCTGGGCAAGCTGGGTGTGCACTCCACGCTCGCGGCCGTCGCGCTGGCCCGCCGGGCCGGGGTGGGGCCGGTCGACCTAGCCGGGGACGTTGTCGAACGGGGCGGTCAACTGGCGTAGCAGCGCGGCCAGTTCGCCGCGCTGGTGGCGGCTGAGCTCGGCGAGGATGGCGCGTTCCTGCTCCAGGAGCCCGGCGAGTGCCTGGTCGGCCCGGTCGCGCCCCTCGGGCGTGAGCCGGACCAGCACCCCGCGCCGGTCGCTGGGGTCGGGCAGCCGCTCGACCAGGCCCTTCTTGGCGAGCCGGTCGATGCGGTTGGTCATCGTGCCCGAGGTGACCAGGGTCTGGGTCAGGAGCTGTCCGGGGGAGAGCTGGTAGGGGGCGCCCGCGCGCCGCAGCGACGTCAGTACGTCGAACTCCCAGGGCTCCAGATTGTGCTCGGCGAACGCGATCCTGCGGGCCCGGTCGAGATGGCGGGCGAGCCTGCTGACACGGCTGAGCACCTCGAGTGGTTCCACGTCGAGGTCCGGGCGCTCGCGGCGCCATGCTGCGACCAGTCGGTCGACCTCGTCCTCCATGTCGATCAGTGTAGAGGGTCTGTCGACATGAAGTCTCTTGACGTCAAGATATATATCGAGCCACCATTGGGCAGGGAGGGGCCGGAGGCCTGTTCCGATTCGGCCAGCCCGTACCTGCAAGGGGGCTCGAACATGTATTCCGAACCACTGTCGCCCGCTCCGTCACCGGGGCCGCCGGTCTGGGACCCGCAGCAGTATCTGCGGCACGCCGGCCACCGCACCCGGCCGTTCCTCGACCTGCTCACCCGCATCCCGGAGCTCCCCGCGGCCGGTGGCCTCTCGCCCCGGATCGCCGACCTCGGCTGCGGCCCCGGCAACGTCACCGCCCACCTCGCCGACCGCTGGCCCGACGCCCGCATCACCGGCTTCGACCTGTCCCCGCAGATGCTCGCCCAGGCCGACAAGGACCACGGCGGCACCACGGCGGGCGGCGGCTGGCTCGACTTCCAGCTCGCCGACGCCGCGCACTGGGTGCCCACCGAGCCGTACGACCTGATCGTCTCGAACGCGGCCCTGCAATGGGTCCCCAACCATCCCGAGTCGTTCGCCGACTGGATCGACGGCCTCGCCCCCGGCGGCACCTTCGCCTTCCAGGTGCCCGGGAATTTCACTTCGCCCAGCCACGCCATCCTCGCCGAAATCTGCGAATCCCCGCGCTGGCGCACCCGCCTCAATGACCACGGCCGCCGCTATGTCCACATCCTCGAACCCGCCGACTACCTCACCCGGCTCTCCGACCTCGGCTGCGAGACCGATGTCTGGGAGACCGTCTACTGCCAGCTGCTCACCGGCCAGGACCCGGTCCTCGACTGGGTGAAGGGCACGGCCCTGCGCCCCGTGCTCACCGCCCTCGACGGGGACCAGCCGGCCATCGCCGCCTTCCTCGCCGAATACCGCGACCGGCTCCGCGAGGCCTATCCGCCGGGCCCGCACGGCACGGTCTTCCCGTTCCGCCGCATCTTCGCCGTAGCCAGAAAGCAGGACTGACACCATGCTTGCCGCCGTCGACCATGTGCAGCTCGCCGCCCCGCCGGGCAGCGAACCGCAGTTGAGGACGTACTACGAGGACGTACTCGGCATGACCGAAATCCCCAAGCCCCCGGCCCTCGCGGCCCGTGGCGGCTGCTGGTTCCAGTACGGTCCGGTCCAGCTCCACCTGGGCATCGAGGCCGACTTCCGCCCGGCGAAGAAGGCCCATCCGGGGCTCCGCGTCACCGAGATCGAGGCGTACGCGCGCCGCATCGAGGAACGCGGCGCGAAGGTCGTCTGGGACGACAACCTGCCGGGGCACCTGCGGTTCTACTCCGAGGACCCGGTGGGCAACCGGCTGGAGTTCCTGGCGCCGGTGGCGTGACACAGCAGTGCCCTGCCCCCGCGAGCCGCAGGGGCAGGGCACTGGCCGCTACGGGTGTCCGGCTCAGTAGATGCCGTACCTGTACATGTCCCAGCCGGTGCCGATCTTCACCCGGCCCTTGAGCGGGGCCTTCGGGTTGCCGGTGCCGGCGTAGAGGTACAGCCGCCGCTCGGCGTACGGGCCATCAGGTCGGGCTTGCCGTCGCCGCTGACGTCGCCGACCGAGATGACCTTGTTGTACATGTTCCAGCCGGAGCTGGACCAGCCGCCGTAGCCGAGGCCGCCGCTGCCGCTGACGTCTGCGTGCAGCGCCATCACGCCGGTCGGGGACAGGTCGAGCACCTCGGGAGCGGCGCCGCCGCCGAGGTCGCCCGGCAGGATGAGGTCCTTGTAGGCACCCAGGCTGTTCGCGAACTGGGGGTTGACCTTCTCGGTCCAGGTCTCCAGGTAGAGGCTGTCGTTCGGATCCCGGTACAGCATGTCGGTGTAGGCGTCGCCGTTCACGTCGAAGCGGGGCTTGGCCCGGACGGCGCCCTTGGCGGCCGGCGCACGCGGTGCCTTGAGGGTGGCCGGCTGGTGCGGCAGGGTCGCCGACGCGGAGGCGGCGGGCCGGGGCGCGGAGGCGGTGGGCACGTGCGGGGCGGGGCTGTCGGCCGAGGCCGGGCCGGCGAGCAGCATGCCCGCCGACAGGATGAGGGCGGTGCAGGCCGCGAGGCGGCTCGCGCGCTCGGTGCGCACAGCGGACAAAATTCCCCCATGGGAATAAGCGGGTAGAGCCGGGGGAAATGAGTTCGCCGGGTATTCGTCGTCGCGTCGGCGCGCAGAGAAAAGGCGCGGCACACACCGTGGCGGCACAACGGGCCGACGCGGACGGAGGCACGCGAGGAATGGCGCCCCCCCGGGATTGCGCGTGAAGACTACAGGCGAATCTTGTGCAGTTGAAGTGAAAATTAAGCCGGTGTGCGGCGGCGCTCAGCTTTTGCGGTGCCCTATCAACCGCGGTTTCGCCTCAAGGCCGTCCAAACCGTGCCAGGCCAGATTCACCAGATGCGCCGCGACTTCCGCCTTCTTGGGCTTCCGCACATCCAGCCACCACTGCCCGGTCAGCGCCACCATGCCGACCAGCGCCTGGGCGTACAAAGGCGCCAGTTTCGCGTCGAAACCGCGGGCCTTGAACTCCAGGCCCAGAATGTCCTCGACCTGCGTGGCGATGTCGGAGATCAGTGAGGCGAACGTGCCGGTCGACTGGGCGACGGGGGAGTCCCGCACCAGAATGCGGAACCCGTCCGTATTCGTCTCGATGTAGTCGAGCAGCGCGAATGCCGCCTGTTCCAGGAGTTCCCGCGGATGGCCCGCGGTCAGCGCGCCCGTCACCAGGTCGAGCAGCGACCGCATTTCCCGGTCCACCACGACCGCGTACAGGCCCTCCTTGCCGCCGAAGTGCTCGTACACCACCGGCTTGGAGACGCCCGCCTTCGCCGCGATCTCCTCGACCGAGGTCCCCTCGAAACCCCGCTCCGCGAACAGTGTGCGACCGATGTCCAGCAATTGCTCCCGCCGCTCGGCCCCGGTCATCCGGGTCCTGCGGGTACGCCTCGGCTTCTCGGCCGGACCGGCCGATCCGGCCGCGCCCGCAGAGCGGGAGGAACCAGTGGTGCTGGTGGTACGGGTGGTGCTGGAGTCGGTCGCCACGTCGTCCATCATGCCGCCTCGGCGGCCTTCTCCTTGCGCCGGGACCGGGGCTCCTCGTTCCGCTTCGACTCCAGCCGGGCCGCGCTCGGCCAGCGCACGTCGTACGCCAGACCCAGCCGCTCGCACCAGCGGATGATGCGGGCACTGGAGTCGATCTGCCCCCGCAGCACCCCGTGCCGGGCCGACGTCGGGTCCGCGTGGTGCAGGTTGTGCCAGGATTCGCCGCACGACAGCACCGCCAGCCACCACACATTGCCGCTGCGGTCACGGGACTTGAAGGGCCGCTTGCCCACCGCGTGGCAGATCGAGTTGATCGACCACGTCACGTGGTGCAGCAGCGCCACCCGCACAAGCGAGCCCCAGAAGAACGCCGTGAACGCGCCCCACCACGACCAGGTGACCAGACCGCCCACCAGCGGCGGGATCGCCAGCGACAGCGCCGTCCAGTAGACGAAGTCGCGCGAGACGCGGCGGATCGCCGGATCGCCCAGGAGATCGGGCGCGTACTTCTCCTGCGAGGTCTGCTCCTCGTCGAACATCCAGGCGATGTGCGCCCACCACAGGCCCTTCAGCAGCGCGGGCAGCGTCTCGCCGAAACGCCACGGCGAATGCGGATCGCCCTCCGCGTCCGAGAACTTGTGGTGCCTGCGGTGGTCGGCCACCCAGCGCACCAGCGGGCCCTCCACCGCCATCGAACCCGCCACCGCGAGCGCGATGCGCAGCGGGCGCTTCGCCTTGAACGAGCCGTGCGTGAAATAGCGGTGGAAACCGATCGTCACGCCGTGGCAGCCCAGGTAGTACATGAAGACGAGCAGGCCCAGATCGAGCCAGCTGACCCCCCAGCCCCAGGCGAGCGGCACCGCCGCGAGCAGGGCGACGAACGGCACGGTGATGAACAGCAGTAGGGCGATCTGTTCGACGGAGCGTTTGCTCTCGCCGCCCAGCGTCGCGGACGGCTGGGGAGACCCGTCCGGCGACTTGAGCAGATCGGGAGAGGTGGTCATGGGGAAGTACCCCCGGCAGGGTGAGGAAAATGAGCGGAGACGCCTGGCTACGGGTGCGTAACCTACGGCAACGTAAGTATGGCAGCGCCGTGGCGCGGGACAAGAGCCCGTGGACGGCGGGGCGTGGACGGACACCTATCCTGGGTGTCGTCGGACAGCGCGGTCCGCAGCCTCCAGTACCCCTCCAGACGTGCTCAAACACTGCAAGGAGCCGCACCTGTGAGCAGTGCCGACCAGACTCCCGCCGCCAGCAACGAGCTGCGCGCCGATATCCGCCGACTGGGTGACCTCCTGGGCGAGACCCTCGTCCGCCAGGAGGGCCCCGAGCTCCTGGAGCTCGTCGAGCGGGTCCGCGCCCTCACCCGGACCGACGGCGAGGCCGCCGCCGAACTGCTCGGCGGCACCGAAGTGGAGACCGCCGCCAAGCTGGTGCGCGCCTTCTCCACCTACTTCCACCTCGCGAACGTGACCGAGCAGGTCCACCGGGGCCGCGAACTGCGCGCCCACCGCGCCGCCGAGGGCGGACTGCTCGCCCGCACCGCCGACATGCTCAAGGACGGCGACCCCGACCACGTCCGCCAGAGCGTCAAGAACCTCAACGTCCGGCCGGTCTTCACCGCCCACCCCACCGAGGCCGCCCGCCGCTCCGTACTCAACAAGCTGCGCCGCATCGCCGAACTCCTGGAAACCCCGGTCATCGAGTCCGACCGGCGCCGCCTGGACCTGCGGCTTGCCGAGAACATCGACCTGATCTGGCAGACCGACGAGCTCCGCGTCGTACGGCCCGAACCGGCCGACGAGGCCCGCAACGCCATCTACTACCTCGACGAGCTGCACGCGGGCGCCGTCGGCGACGTCCTCGAAGACCTCGCCGCCGAACTGGAGCGGGTCGGCATCGAACTGCCCGCCGGCACCCGCCCGCTCACCTTCGGCACCTGGATCGGCGGCGACCGCGACGGCAACCCCAACGTGACCCCGGCGGTCACCTGGGAGGTGCTGATCCTCCAGCACGAGCACGGCATCAACGACGCGCTCGACACGATCGACCACCTGCGCGGACTGCTCTCCAACTCCATCCGCTACGCCGGCGCCACCGAAGAGCTGCTCTCCTCGCTCCAGGCCGACCTCGAAGCGCTCCCCGAGATCAGCCCCCGCTACAAGCGCCTCAACGCGGAGGAGCCCTACCGCCTCAAGGCGACCGCGATCCGCCAGAAGCTCGTCCACACCAAGGACCGCCTCGCCAAGGGCACCCCGCACCAGCCGGGCCGCGACTACCTCGGCACCGCCGGGCTCATCGACGACCTCGCCCTCATCCAGACCTCGCTGCGCGCACACCGCGGCGCCCTGTTCGCCGACGGCCGCATGGACCGCACCATCCGGACCCTGTCCGCGTTCGGCCTCCAGCTCGCCACGATGGACGTACGCGAACACGCCGACGCCCACCACCACGCGCTCGGCCAGCTCTTCGACCGGCTCGGCGAGGAGTCCTGGCGGTACACGGACATGCCGCGCGACTACCGGCAGAAGCTCCTTGCCAAGGAGCTTCGCTCGCGCCGCCCGCTCGCCCCCACCCCCGCCCCGCTCGACGCCGCCGGACACAAGACCCTCGGCGTGTTCGGCACCATCAAGGAAGCCTTCGAGCGGTTCGGTCCCGAGGTCATCGAGTCGTACATCATCTCCATGTGCCAGGGCGCCGACGACGTCTTCGCGGCGGCCGTACTGGCCCGCGAGGCCGGACTCATCGACCTGCACGGCGGCTGGGCCAAGATCGGCATCGTGCCGCTCCTGGAGACCACCGACGAGCTCCGCGCCGCCGACGTCATCCTCGACGACATGCTGGCCGACCCCTCCTACCGGCGCCTGGTCTCGCTGCGCGGCGACGTCCAGGAGGTCATGCTCGGCTACTCCGACTCCTCCAAGTTCGGCGGCATCACCACCAGCCAGTGGGAGATCCACCGCGCCCAGCGCCGACTGCGCGACGTCGCCCACCGCTACGGAGTGCGGCTCCGGCTCTTCCACGGCCGCGGCGGCACCGTCGGCCGCGGCGGCGGCCCCTCGCACGACGCCATCCTCGCCCAGCCCTGGGGCACCCTGGAGGGCGAGATCAAGGTGACCGAGCAGGGCGAGGTCATCTCCGACAAGTACCTCATCCCGTCGCTGGCCAGGGAGAACCTGGAACTCACCGTCGCGGCCACCCTCCAGGCCTCCGCCCTGCACACCGCGCCCCGCCAGTCCGACGAGGCACTCGCCCGCTGGGACGCGGCGATGGACACGGTGTCCGAGGCGGCACACGGGGCGTACCGCAGGCTGGTCGAGGACCCCGACCTGCCCGCGTACTTCTTCGCCTCCACCCCCGTCGACCAGCTCGCCGAGCTGCACCTCGGCTCGCGGCCCTCGCGCCGCCCCGACTCGGGCGCGGGCCTCGACGGGCTGCGCGCGATCCCCTGGGTGTTCGGCTGGACCCAGTCCCGGCAGATCGTGCCCGGCTGGTACGGAGTCGGCTCCGGGCTGCGCGCCCTGCGCGAGGCCGGGCTCGACACCGTGCTCGACGAGATGAGCGAGCACTGGCACTTCTTCCGCAACTTCATCTCCAACGTCGAGATGACGCTCGCGAAGACCGATCTGCGGATCGCCCGCCACTACGTCGACACGCTCGTCCCCGCCGAGCTCCAGCACGTCTTCGCGGACATCGAGGCGGAGCACGAGCTGACGGTGCGGGAGGTGCTGCGGGTCACGGGGCGCTCCGAACTGCTCGGCGCGCATCCGGTGCTCCAGCAGACCTTCGCGATCCGCGACGCCTACCTGGACCCGATCTCCTACCTCCAGGTCGCCCTGCTGGCCCGGCAGCGCACGGCCGCCGACCGGGGCGAGGCCCCGGACCCGCTGCTGTCGCGGGCGCTGCTCCTCACGGTGAACGGGGTCGCGGCGGGGCTGCGCAACACCGGCTGACCCGACCGGGGTGGGGGGGGGCGGGGCCCGCCCCCCCCGCCCCCGCCCCCCGCGGGCCGGGCGCCCCCCCCCCCCCCCCCCCCCCCCCCCCCCCCCCCCCCCCCCCCCGCGCCGGCCGGCGCGGGGGGAGGAGGCGAGCAGAAGCGGCCCAAGCGCACCGGCTGGCGCCGCTTCGTGCCCCGCTGGCGACTGGTACTCGGCCTGTTC
>NZ_JBITHR010000038.1:0-44662 GCF_044458185.1 Streptomyces sp. NPDC050485
CAGATCACCCAGCTCGACGACAAGGCCCAGGCACTCACCCTCTACCGCGCCGAACTCATCGAAAAGCTCAACGGATACAAGACCAACTAACACCCACAACCCACCACCCCCAACACCCGGGGCGGCCCCCAAACCACCGAGGGCCGCCCCCAGGCCCGGCCCCGGCACCCTCCACCCGAGGCCGGGCCACCCCCACCCCACACCCGACTACGCCCCCTCCGATGGGCCATTGAAGGGGCCGTCATGAGCCACCAGCCTCACACTGCGTGCAGTCTCCGCCCGAGCGGATACGTAACTCGCAACGGAGCCCTAAGACGAGGGCAATGCCCCTACGACGCCCAATGGGCGGTGGCGAACGGACAAGGCGGCGAGAAGTTCCTCGCCTGTCCACGACACCTCAGCTCTCTGGTCGACCTCGCTCTGAAACGCAGCACCGCAACTTCCGTATCCGTCGTGCCGATCGAGCCCGCACGCGAAAGACCGGAGGCCCTGGCGGCGCAGGAGGCCATCGCTCGCCGCAAGCGAGCCGAGCAGACGGCGCTTCGAGCGCTCAGGGACGAGCACTCCCAGCGCTACGAGCAGCTGGTCAGGATGGCCTACCTGAACGAGACCCGCGCCCGTCCCTGACCGTGGGGACACTGACGCCTGAAGGCGATGCACGCCATGCCTGACACAGTCCACTTGAACGCGGCCAACGGCCACACCATGGAGTACACGGTCCTCGATTACGAGGACGACGGAACGCCCAGGGTCTCCCAGTGGGATGCCGTTCACAGCGATAGGTGCCCTTGCGCGACCAGCGACGCGCCCTAACAGAGCACCGGTACACCACACACCCCGCACCCGCCCCGGCTGGGTCGAGGAGTGCGACAACGAGACGGAAGGGGGAAGCGGACCTCTGCCCCGACAGCCACATGGGGCGGCTCGACGGTCCGCGCCCACCCACGCCGCTCATACGCCCGAGAGAGAACTGACGCGTTGTTCTATTTGATGAAATGCCCCTGTTGCGGCAGCCCGACAATGTTTGACGAACTGGAACGTCACACCGCCCCGAGCCTCTTGATCGACCCCGAGACGGGCTTGCCGCCCGGTATCTCTCCTGACGGTCACCGTGTGGTCCCGTCACCAGAGGCCACAGCCAGAGCACGCAAGCAGCCCCTGTGCCGGTCGTGTATCGATGACGTAGAGGCCGGTGGCGCGGTGCTCTCTGCACGCCTAAAAGGCGCACAGAGCGCGACGGCCTTCGCATCCGAAATGCCCCTCCTCGACGACGAGGGTCGGGTGATGGCCGTCCGCTGTCCGTCAGCCGGGTGCGGTGCGGTCGTCGATCTGATCAACGGCAGACTGGATCGTCACGTCGTGCGCGGCCGGGAGTGCCGGATGTCGGGCGTACCGGTGGTGGTAGGTGACTGAGTACGAAGTCGGCGACGTCGACATGTCGGAGTTCCTGTGGAGGCTCCACGGTGGTCTGCCCGAGCGTGAGCTCTGGTGACCATCTACCGTCCCCGAGAGGTCAACTGCGGCCACTGCAACGAACCAACTGGGGGCCCGGCTGGCGGCTTGGCCGGAGATACCCATACCGAGGGCGGCGACTATGTCACCTCCGTCGACCCCTGTGTGCGCTGTGAGGTTCACACCTACGGCACCTTGGACCGCTGTCCCGACGACTGCCCCGACTGCGCCGAGAACGACGGCGCCGCGTAAGGCATCTGGCCGAGTGTGGAGTTGATCCCAACATGAGTACCCCCGTCCCGGGGACCGGAGCGACGAAGCGTCGCCCGTTGCGTCGCAAGGTCAAGAATGCTCGGACTGGCTCCGTGGGGAGCAAGATCCTGCCGGGCCGGTACAGCGACGAGGGCGAGAAGGGGCCGTGGTTCCGCCGCCTGGTTCGCCGCGCTGAGACTCGCAGCTGGCGGCGTGAGGCATCGCGGTTCTAACGACCACCGTCAGCCTGGCCTCTGAAGTCACGCCGGACGGCTGGAGAGCCGCCCACATGCCTAACGCCGCTGGTCCACTCCCCGCAGGGTGCGAGGGCGCCGGCTGACAGGACGAAGGCCGTCTGCTTCACCACTGCCGCTGCCGACAACGCGCGGCGTTTCCCCCTCCCTCTTCGTGCGCGCCCTGAGTGGCGCTCTATCTTAGGAAGAAACGTGTCTGCTGATCTGCAGCTCTGTATCCATTCGGCTCCCGCTGGCGAGCTCGTCGCGCTTCTCGACCTCATGCGGGAGCACGGGCTCCTCGGCGAGTATGAGCGTGGCCCTGCCGAGGCCCTCACGCTGGGGCAGGTCTATCGCGCCCAGGACGCCGTGCTGGGCCTCTGCGAGGAGGTCGCCGCGCGGCTTGAGGAGGACGCCCCGAACGCAGTGTTCGAGCTGTGGCAGGACCCTCACTGGAGCGTCGACGGGCACTACCACGCGTACGCCCCGCAGGTCGGCCATTTCGAGGCTGGCTGCGATGCCGAGGGCGTCCCGCATATCGGCGTGCACGACCTCATCCAGAGGCTGAGCAGCAACCCCGGAGCGGCGCTCGCCGACTGGATGGCGACAGAGGGAGCCAGCCTTCTCGGCGTCGCGGTGCTCGCCGTGGTGGGCGAGTACCGCGCACGGCAGTCGCCCGGCTCCTGATCCAGCTCTTCCCCCTTCTCACCCCGTCCGGGCCGGATCGCCGGTGATGCCGATGAGGAGGCGCAGCGTTGCGGCTCCGCGATGGCCCGAGGGATCGGACGACGTGCATCTCGGTCAGGCCCTCGCCCGGGCTCCCCCACTCAACGATTCACTGGAGAACTGATCATGGCGGACATCCGTATGCGCGTCCTCGGGCGCTCCTGGGAGCGGACCACCGTTTCTGCCGATGCCGGAAGACGTGAGGAAGTGTTGATCGCCCTTTTCCTCAGGGCGATGGAGATCGTCCCCGAACTGCGCGCGTTGCCCGATGACTTGGAGGCGTACACGGTGCGCTGGGACGGCGAAGGGATGTCGGTCTACCACCCGGATGTGGAGCAGGCGGTGTTTCGCGCCGAACCCGAATCCGAATGCCCCGCGCAGGGGGGTGCTCCCGTCACGACGTGGCCGCCCGAGCTGTGGCGTGAGGAGCGCGGTCACGACTTCTACGTGGCTCCGGAGGCGCTGGCCGAGATCCCGGGTCTGTGGGCAACGGTCTTGGTGGCGCACGAGCACCAGGTGGTCCATCTCCGCTACTTCTCCCCTTGGGGCGAGTGGTACGTCGTGGAGGTCGACGACGCGAGCGGCGAGGCCTACGGGTGGTCGTGCCTGGGTGCCGACCGGTCGCAGGGCCGGTGGGGCCGTATCGATCTTCCGGCTATTGAGTCGTCCTGTCCGGATGGCGATCTGTCCCAGCTGGTCGTTCGCGACGTGGGATTCAGGCCCGATGTCGCGGCGAATGTTTTGCCGGAGGGGCGTCCTCACACTGCTTGCGAGGACGCGAATTGTCTGGTGTGCCCACCCGATTTCATGGCGGAGTATGTTGCTCGGCTGCGGGGCGTTATCGCGAAGCACGGGTTTGCCGTACAGGCGGTTCTTGCTGATGAGGGTTCTGCCGCCTATTGCTACACCATCGGTCTGCATGAATCTTTGGGGTATGAGTTCGTGATGGCTGGCCTGGACGTCAGGGCGATGCAGAGCGTGATCCATTCCGTCGTTGAGCGGTTCTCTGGATCGTCTGGTCCGGTTGCCGATGTGGCTTTGGACGGGCTCCTTGCGAACGGATTCCAGCTGCTCATGCGGCGGGTTGATTCCTTGGAGCCCTTTTCGATGCTGCGGGCGGTGTACGGCAGGGAGGCCTCCGCCGTCCCGTACTGGCAGGCCGTGTGGCCCGATCGTGACGGTGTCTTTCCAACTGACGCCTCTTGCTCGCTTTCCGCTGGAACGCAGCCGCTTCTATAGCCCCTTACTGGTTCCCGGCTCTTTACGTCGCTGTTCTAGGAGATATTTTCATGCGTCAGCCTGAACCATTGGATGCTATTGACGAGCTTCGGCTCTTCCTGGATTTCGCCGTTCCGCTGTTCGGCGCGGATATCGCACACAAGATCAGGCAATGGGGTCATTCTCGTGAACAGGCAAAGAGCTGGCTGCGCGCTGAAGTCCAGCGTGCTGGTGGCAGCTTGGGTGAGAACGGTGATGTGCTTCAGTTCAGCGATGGTCGTCCTCGGTCTGGACGCGCGCGGAGCCGCGTGGTCCGGACCGCGAGTGACCTTGCTCGTGGAGTGGCAGCCGCGGCGCTGCTCGCCCAGCTGGAGGGGAAGCGCGGTGTCGAGGCTTTCGGTGGCTTCTACGGTCACGGCCAGGCCCGCTGAGGCCGACAGGGCCCGCGTCCAGGACGGTGCGGGCGGTGTCGTCGCTCGGGACACCTCTCCTGTATGGAAGCCGGCCGCGTGAACGTCTTACGGGAGTCTCGGCGCCGGATTCATCCTAGGTACCCAGTCCTGGCCGGTGAGTTGAGCCGGCAAAAGCCGTGCAGGGACTCTCGGTTCACCCGTTAGGCTCGCCGTGGCCCGTGCCGGAGTGGAGTGTGCGGGATAGGCCCCGGTCCCCGTGACGGGACGCAGTACGGCCGGGGCCGCCACTCCTTTCTGCTCCCCGGGCCACGGACGACTGGCGATCAGGCAGGGCCTCATACGGCGGGCGAGTGCCTCCGGCCGTGGTTCTGAGGTAGCTCAGTCCGGGCGGGTGAAGTCGTGAACTTGTGAAACCCGGCGGCGGAGGGCCGGATCGCCGGTGGACACTGCCGGGGTGCCGACGGATTTGAAGAGCGCGCTGGCCGCGCTGGACGCCCACGAGCCGGTTTCCCTGCTCGGGCTGCGCGAGACGCAGTGGCTCGACGCGAAAGAGGCCCCGTACCAGTTGGCGGACCCCAAAGCGGTCGAGGAACTCGCAAAGGATGTCGCGGCGTTCGCCAACGGCGGCGGCGGGGTCATCGTCATCGGTATCGCTACCCGCCTCCACCATGACGAAGAGGTCCTGGACCACATCGCCGGGGTCGACCCAACCGCGGTGAACCTGGACCAGATCCGCAAGCTGATCCGTCAATGGATCACGCCTGCTCCTCGCGGCGTGCGTGTCGGATGGTCCGGCGGCGACGGCGAGCTGGTGGTGTTCATCAACGTCCCTGCGCAGGCTGTCGACACTCTCTTCGTCGTACCGGCACCGGTGGGCAAGCCCGGCTCGTCCCGCACCGACACGGTCGCCGTGCCGATGCGGGACGGCGACAGCACGCACTGGCTGCCGCGGACCGAGATACAGCAACTGCTCTCCGCCGGTGTCCGAGCCTCAGGCATGCCCACTGCCCAGGCCCTCACGGAGCTCGTACGGCGGGCCGTTTCGGAAGCCGGGCCGGACGGCGGACTGCGGGTCGGTCAAGGTCTGCCCGGCCGGGAGCGGGAGATGCGGGCGGCCTACGAGCAGTTGGCCGAAGCAGGGCTGGGGCAGGCGGCCGGCGAGGCATGGGCGCAGGGCTCGGCCGCTCTGCAGGATCTGCACCACGAACGAGATGGCGAACCGGGCTGGGTGCTATGTCTGGTGGCCGGGCGCCCTCCGGTCGCCATCGCCGCGCCCGTCTGGCAGGCGCTCGTTGAAGCCGGCCGGCATGCCCCGGGCCAGGATCCGCTCGCGGCCATCGGCCTTCCCCGCCCCTCCGAGGACACGGACATGCCGTGGGTGATCGCGGCCGACTCTCGGAGTCTGGACCTCGACGGCGGATCGTGGGGCGCGGGCCGCCTGACGTGTTCGGGGCGCGGCGTGTGGCGGTGGCAGCCGCTCCCCCGCTTCAGCCTCAACCAGGGTCGGTCGGCCGAGAACTGGACTTCCGGCCAGACGCCGGCGCTGCGCCTGCGCGCCCTGGTGAACCTGCCCTGGGCCGACCCGGGCACGCTGGAGATCAGCAAACCCCGGCGCACTGTGCTCGAACAGAAGCTTCCGCACAGCGCGGTGGCCAGGGCGGTGACGATGCTGTCCAGGCGCCGGGGCGCCGATCTGCCTGCCGCTCGCTGGGAACGGAAGCCCTTCGGCAACTCGGCCCGTTCCGTCGGCTACACGTGCGTCATCGTCGGACCGAACGGCGCCCTGGCGTTGAAGGCTTCCGTCATGCTCGCCCTGCCCACCGCGATGCAATCCACCGTGGTCGCCTGCGCGGACGTCCTGATCGAGAACCCAGCAGCGTGGGCAGCGGCCCTTGGCTCCGGTTGGGACACGCAGTTGGGCTTCGACGAGGTCCAGGCTGTCCTGCTGAGCGCGTGGGAGACAGCGGCCGAGCTGCTGCCCGACGTCGTCGGTGAGCCTGCTGGGCTGTGGTGGGCCGCCCCGCCCACCACCGAACTGCGGATGACGTGCGAACAGCCCGCCGAGAACGGCGTCCTTCCGGACCTGGACACGCTCGTCGACCTGGCGCCGCTTGGCGCCAACGACGGCGGCACCAGGTCGCGGATGGCCGTCGCCATCGCCGCCGCGCCGGTCATGGACCGCGCAGACCGCCAGAGCCTGCTGCGGGAGGCGCTGGTGCACATGGCCCGCGAATTCGGGTACGTCGACGCGGAGATGGACCTGCTTAGGTGAGCGCATCCTCGAGGCAACGTGCTCAGCCGGTCTGGGAGAATCCTTCGCTCGGCTCCTGATACGCCGTGCTCTGTCGGCCGTACTCGGCGCGCGCGGTCTCCAGCAGGCGCCGCCAGGAGGTCACCATCGGCCGGCGGCGTAGGAGTGCTCGCCGTTCCCGCTCGGTCATCCCTCCCCATACTCCGTGCTCGATGCGGTGATCGAGGGCGTGGGCGAGGCACTCGGTGCGCACGGGGCAGCCGGTGCAAAGGGCTTTGGCCTGGTTCTGGGCTGCGCCGTCGGCGAAGAGTTCGTCCGGATCGGCGGTTCGGCAGATCGCGTGTTCACTCCAGGTCTCCTGGTCATCGCTGGTCACCCCGAGGCGTCCTCTCCCCGGTGCGGCCCGCCGTTCTCCCCTGGGCAGGCGCAGTCCGAAAACGGTACGGCAAGCGCGCGGGGCATGGGACATCGCCGTGTCACAGCAACCCCTTCGGGTGACGGGGGCCTTGACGGAGGTCCCCGACTCCTAACTTGGTTCAGCGAGTGGCCAAGCACCCGGGCATGGCGGGCGTCGGCGGCGCGGGCCGGGCGCTGCTCGGCGACAGCCAGGACGGCGGCGGTCTCTTCATCAGTCCGTGCCTCCCCCCGAGAAGAACTGGGCTGTCCCGAAGGCTCCTTCACACCGAGGTGGGCCTCGTCCTGTTGTACAGAGGTACGGGCGAACACGCCCTTCCCCTTGACCTCGTAGACCAGGCCCTCGCGTTTGAGCAGGCGCACCGCGTTCTGCGCGGTCGAGTTGGCAATGCCGAAGCGGTCTTGGAGCTCTCGCGCGGAAGGGAGTCAGTGTTCGGACGCGTCCTGATGCTCGATACGCTCGGTCGCTGTACTGCACAGACACGGGGAATGGCATGAACCAGGCGCTCTATACGGAACGGTCGTGGAATCCGCTGGCGCGGACAGTCGAGCTGACGGAGCAAGACCTGCGTCACAGCCGCGGGGTCACGCCGCTGAGCGAGCTGAACCTGCCGGCCATGGCCGAGGCGTTCCAGCGCGGCCACTGGCTCGGCGGCGGCGGCACGGAACGTCCGTTGGATCTGCTGGCCGCGGGCAGTGGCGTCGTCCCGGTGACCCGCGTCACCGGCACCACGGCTCCCGTGAAGGTGCGCCAGGCCGCCGAGTTCGCGAAGGCACTTGGAGAATTGGCGGTGCGGCACTGTGGTGGCCCCGCCCAGATGAACGCTTTGGTCGAGCAAGCGCGGGTGGAGGGGGTGCCGCTGTGGATGGCCCGGCGGTACGCGGACGGACCCGCCGGTCCTGTGGGCGTGGCGGTGGACCGTCGGCTGGTGCGCGTGGACGTGTGGGGGCCGGACGCTCCACCCGTACGGATACGGGCGCCGCACGGCTTCCTGAGCAACACCGCTGACCAGGCGCAGGGGCTGCGGATGACCGTTGGAGACGTACCGGCCGCCCTGATCCTGAAGAAGAAGCTGCGCAAGTCCAAGAGCTACGCGCAAGCGCGGCTGCCCCAGGGGGTCTGGGAGCTGCGACGGGCAAACTACACGAGTTCCTGGTTGCTGCGCGGCGAGCAACGGGTCGCCCTGATACAGTGCCCCCCGCGCCGCACGCACCGCGACCCCGACACGATGCTGCTGCCCCTGGCGCCCGTGCAGTACGAGAGCCCGGACCCGTTGGACGCGGTCATGGCCCAGGCTTTCGCGGTCGCCTTCGGCCTGGGCGACACCACTGGCACGGCCCGCTTCCGGCTCCCGCGCCCGCACGCCCGCGCCGCCGAACCGGTCGCCACCGACGATGCCTGGGACCGCCCCTGGTTCAGCAACCTGGGCAGCGGCAGCGACGACAACGAACCGGGCGGCTCGGACGGCTGGGGCTCCGACGGAGGAGACGGCGGCAGCGGACACGGAGGCGGGGGCGATGGAGACGGGGGAGACAGCGGTGGCGGCGACGGTGGTGGGGGCGACTAGCGGCAGGGGCAAGCCCACGCCCAAGGCGCGGCCGGACAGGCCACCACCGAGGCGGCACAGGTCGACGTGCAGCCGCGCCACCGGTGCACGACGTGCGCGACCCGCTGCCCCTGGCGGACTCCTCCGCGGACGCGGTCTTCGCGTACATGCTGCTGTGCATGGTGCTGTCCACGAAGGAGATCCACGCGGCGGTCGGCGAGATCCGCCGCGTCCTGCGGACCGGCGGGACCTTCGTCTGCACCGTCCGGCACACCGGTGACGCCCACTACGGCGCCGGCACCGCGCACGGCGACGACATCCGGGAGAACGGCGGCTTCGCCGTCCACTTCTTCGACCGCGCCCTGTTCAACGCCCTCGCCGACGGCTGGACCCTCAACGAGGTCCACGCCTTCGAGGAGAGCGACCTGCCCTGCCGCCAGTGGCGCGTCACGCAGACCCTGCCCCGATGACCGCGATACCTGCACCGGACATCACCGTCGACGGCACCGTCCTGCTCTGTGTCACCCTCATGCTCCGCCTGCGCAGGCAGATCGACGGCACCGCGCCGGTCACCCTCGTCCACGTCATCGCCACCGACCAGGCCGCCCCACTCGGCCTGCCCGCCTGGTGCCACATGACCGGCCACACCTACCTCGGCCCCGACCCCGACACTGACCAGCCGACGTACGCACTCCAACTGACCGCCGGCGTGCTGCCCACCCGCCCTGACGCACCCTGACACCCCATAGCCCCCTCCTCACTCATCCTCGTCCCGGCCGGCTGCAGCGGGGTCGCGCAGCGGACGCGGCATCCGTTGGCATCCGGCCACGAACGAGCGGCCCCCAGCCCCTGTGCTGCCGAACTGCTGTAACGCCGGACCTTGCCCTCTATCGTGGTTACAGAACGTGAAGGGGGCGGCGTGGTGCGCGATTCCAGGCTGGTGCAGACGGCGGTCATCGGCGATGAGCACTCCGATGTGCCCGTCGTCCTGCCACCCGAGGCGATCGAGCTCGACGCCTTCCGCCACGCCCACGAACGGGACACCTTCTGGTGCGGTGTGCTGCTGGGCGGCTGCGGCGCCCAGCTCGCCACCAAGCTCTACGTCGATCGTCAGTGCCACTTCCAGCACTTCCCTCAGCCGAACGGCATGCCGAACACCTGCCGCCGGCCGGCCGTGGGCGAATCCAGCGCGGACCACCTGTACGTGAAGTCGGCGATGACCCGGTCGCTTCTGGATCACGGCCGCGCCGCACGCTTCGTCTTCCCGCCGCCGATCGGTTCCCTGGTCGATGTGGACCTGGAGGACGGCACCTCCTTGCGCATCCACATGGACGGCTCCGTACGGCCCGACTGGGACAACACCGAGCGAACAGTGGTTCTCGGACCCGGTGTTGTGCCGGACCCGGACAGGCTGACGGGCTGCCCCTACGTCTACCGGGTGCGGTGCGACAGCGACGGCGCCACCCGCCGGGTCTGGATCGGGACCCAGAGCCTGGCACACCCCACCGACTGGATCCCGCTCAGCGAATGCACCTGGAGCGACGAGGGCCTGCTCACGCCCACCGCAGCCCGTCTCCTGCACACCCGCCCCACTGGCCCGAGCCGTGCCACTGCCGCGCCCGCCGGACCGGCCGCACACACCGGGGCCCTACCGGAGAGCGTGCTCACGTTCGTCCGCGGCCTGGAGGCCGCGCAGCGGACCGGAACCGTCGAGCACGTGCGCCGACTGTGCGCCGGCAGCGACCCCTTGCTTCAGCGCCTCACCCCACCGGTGCGCGCCGAGGCAGAGAAGGCCCTGGCGGAGGCTCGCGCATGGCTGGCCACGCACGAGGAGTACCAGCGATGCCTGTTCGCCGATCTCGATGCGGCTGTCCGCGAGCGACGCGCCTGGGACGTGCGCTCCCGCCTGCAGCAGGCCGCCGCGCTGACCCGGCGCGGCGCCAGCGCCTCGGAACAGCGTGTGCTCACGGCCGCACGCACCTACCTGCACGGGCAAGACCACGTCGTTGAACCCCGTGCCACAGCGGCGCACCGGCGGAAGGCGCACCACAGGCCAGCGACGCCGGCCCCGAAGAAGCCCCGTCCGGCCACTCAGCAGAACAAGAAGTCGCAGCAGCGGCAGGAGGCGGCCGCGGAAGCACGCAAGCTGCTCAAGCGCCTGCGCCGGGAAGAGCGCTCCCTGTCCCCCGCCGAGCTGAGGAAGCTGGTCAGCAAGCTCGCGCGCGCGGCGCGGTCCGCGGGCGACGCCCTTGACCCCAAGGACCGTCTGGCGGTCGTGTCCTGGGAGCGCAAGGCGGAGCGGAAGAACCGGGCTCTGAGCACCCGCGATCCCTCGCACGCCGACAGGACACGGTCGGCCAGGGACAGGGACCGCCTCCCCGCACGCACGCAGCTCGACCCGCTGGCGGACGCGGTCCGGGCGATCATGCAGAAGGCCGCGTCCACGGGAACCACCCTCACCTGGGGCCAGATCCGCCAGCAGTTGCCGCCAGGGCTGCCGCCCCTGGAGCGCAACGAGCAGACGGCACTGCTGATACGCGTCGATCGCAGCCGCGACAGCAACGCCCCGCTGCTGTCCGCCCTGGTCACCGGCGCCGACCACGACATGCACCCGGCCTATCCCCGCATCGCAGCCGCCCTGGACCGGCCACCGGCAAACGGTCACCTGGCAGCTCTGGCCCAGTGGGCGGTGGAGGTGTCCCGCTTCCGGCGCAGCCCCGCGAAGTAGGGGAACCAGGCGGTATGAGGAGTCCGCCGGGGGCGCGTCATCTGCACTTTCCGTAGGGAGCTGTTCCGTTGAAGCTTCGGGTCAGCTCGCGGTTGGCTTCCCGGGCCGCGGCCAGTCACGGGCCGCCCGTTGATCGGCCGTGCCGGTCCGGCTTCGTGGTCGTGCTGAGCTGGTGCGCCAGGCGCTTGCGGCCCGCTGAACAGCGAACGAAGGTCAAATTTCCGCCCCTTCTCCTCAAACTCGGGCTACGGTTCGGTTCTGCATCGCACGAAGGGGGACATACATGGAGACCACTACTGAAACCCGGTACGTCGGGCGTCCGCCGGGCATAGTGACCCGGACGGACGGGCTGACCGACCGGCAACACCGGATCGTCGACGCCATCCGGTCCAGCATCATCGACCGCGGGTATCCGCCGTCGATGCGGGAGCTCGGGCAGGCCGTCGGGCTCGCAAGCCCCTCGTCCGTCGCCCATCAGATCGGTGCGCTGGTGAAGAAGGGTGTCTTGCGCCAGGACCCGAAGCGTCCGCGCGCCTACGTCCCCACCGCGGCCGTCGGCACCGAGGCCGGCATCGGCCCGGACGCGGGCCCCGAGCCCACCGCATCCGACCCCTCGGTGGTCCACACCCCGCTCGTCGGACGAATCGCCGCCGGCGTTCCCATCACTGCCGACGAGCACGTCGAGGATGTACTCGCGCTGCCGAGGCAACTCGTCGGCAGCGGGTCGCTGTTCGCGCTCACGGTCAGCGGCGATTCGATGATCAAGGCCCACATCATGGACGGTGACACCGTCGCCGTCAGGGTGCAGCCAGATGCCGAGAACGGCGAGATCGTCGCGGCCCTGATCGACGGCGAGGCGACGGTCAAGCGCCTCAAGCGTGAGGGCTCGACGGTGTGGCTCATGCCGGAGAACGATGCCTTCGAACCGATCTGCGGCAACACGGCCTCCATCCTCGGCAGGGTCGTCGCGGTCATGCGCAGCTTGTGAGCACGCCGGTTCGGGATTTCGGCCGGCCCACGAACGGACGGCCGCTGTGGTTGACTCCTTCTCTTTCGCTGGGGATGGGAAACGCATGAGCGACGAGACGACGCCGGACGTGACGTGGGAAGAGATCGCGGACAGCTGGCGGCTGGACGAGCTGGTCGAAGGCCGGATGCGGCCCACCACGAGCGACGACGTGCTGACGCTGATGACAATCGGGGCGCTGCGTAGTCGCCAGCCACTGAATGAGGCCGCGCGGCGGAATGCCTTCGACGCCATGATGGCGGCGGCTGACGGCGGCACGGGGGCCGAAGGGGACCAGATCCCCCGGGATCCTGCCCGTATCGAGCAGACTCGCCAAGCCGCGCGGCGTGCCCTCGAAGAGGCCCAGCAGCAACGCGAGGAGTGCCGGTGACCGCCTCCCACAGGGCGTTCGCGGTCAGCGCGTTCTCGTCGACGCCTTCGGTCGGACCGGGGCCGACCAGGGCCACCCAGCCGCTGCCGGAGCGGACCACCGTGAATCCGGCCGGCTCGGCGTGCTCGGTCACCCAGTTCAGTCCGCACCCGCAGTGGGTGTCGTGGTAGCGGCGCCACTTCGTGCCCAGCGCCTCGTAGACGAGCTTGTCGCCGTGCTTGGTGTCCCGAGTGAATCCCGACATCGGCGCAATGTCCGACCGTGGCCGGCCCGGGTCAGCAGGGCGTCACCCGAACGGGCCCGGCCTCTCCCTCGCCGGGGCGAGAGGCCGGGCCCGTTATGGGGACGCGGTACCAGGAGGGCGTTTCGGCCGTACCGCCGGTGTATGTGACGCACGGCCCGCGAGCGGGGCATCCTGAGCGGCATGGACTTCCAGCCGGTTGTGCGCGCCTCGGAGGCGTTCCAGCAGTCACTGACCGCGGAGGAGATCGGGAAGGTCTGCCGACGGGCCTTCGGGGTCACCTCCATGCCGGTGTCCGCTGTCGAGCTGGGCACGGGGATGTACAACAACGTCTATCGCGTGACGGTGGCCGGACAGGAGCGGCCGGTGATCCTCCGGGTCGCCCCGGAGCCCGCCCGGCAGTTCCGGTCCGAGCGGCATCTGATGCGCAACGAGTACGCGTCCGTGCCCTACCTCACGGTGATTGCGCCGCTGATGCCGCGGGTGATCGCGGTGGACTGGTCGCACGAGGTGATCGGCCGGGACTGGATGGTGCAGAGTCTCCTCGACGGCGTCCCGGCTCCCGAGCGCCTGGGCGCCTATCCCCGTACGGTCTGGCCGACGTTCTTCCGGCAGCTGGGTGGCATCACCCGGTCCGTGCACGACGTGGTCGGCCCGTACTTCGGACCGGTCGACGGCTCGGGGTACGCCACCTGGAGCGAGGCGGTGATCGCGTCGCTGGAGGAGATCGCCGCCGACCTGGACAGCGTCGGCCTGGACGCTGCCGATGTGCGGAAGGTCGCCGCAGTGGCCGCGCACGAGTGCTCCCTGCTCGACGAGGTCACCGAGCCCAGGCTGCTGACCGGGGACCTGTGGACCGTCAACGCCCTGCTGGACCAGGCGGCCCCCGAGCCGGTGATCACCGGCGTGCTGGATTTCGATCGCTGCCTGTTTGGTGATCCGGCAGCCGACTGGACCATCCGCATGGCGACGGCCAGGGCGGACGAGCGGACCGCGTTCTGGGAACCGTACGGCGCCCTGGACCGCTCGCCCGCGGCGGTGTGGCGGGCGCGGGTCTACGAGGCCCGGCACTTGGGCGCGATCCGCCTGGAGCGCCACCGGCTGGCCAAGGCGGACGCGGTCCGCGAGAGCTATGGCGCGATGGCCGAGGTGCTTGCCGGCCTGACCTGACCGGGACCGTTCTCCGGGGTCGGTTCGACGTGGATGCGGATTCGGCGCAGGAGTGCGTCGGCCCGCTCCTCGGCCTCGTCGGCGTCCGGGCCGGTGACCACGAACGACCCCAGCCGGTGGCCGTTGGCTCCCGGCGCGTGGACGAGGCCGCCGATCGCCGCCCGCCAGCGGACGAACGGCACGCCCGGCCCTGTCTTCGGGAACCCGCACACAGACGTCAGCCGTCCGGCGCGCGGGCTGGTCACGAACCGTACGGTGGCGTACCCGCAAGTGGTGGGGGCGAGTGCGGCCGGGCGGGCAAGGGCGACATCGAGCAGCGCCGCCCAGACGTCGATGCCCAGGGCGTGCTGGATCAGGACCCCGATCTGCCCGGCGGCGAGACGGGCACCGAGCTCGATGACCACGCACCGCCCGTCCGCGCCGAGGATGACCTCGGTGTGCGAGGCGCCGTGACGGATACCGGCTGCCCGGATCGCCGCCTCCACCTCCCGGTACACGGCCGCCTCCACGGCCGGGGGCAGGAAGACGGGCAGGCTGTGCCCCGTCTCGACTCTCTTCGCGCCGCCGGTCACCTGCTTGCGGGTCACGGCGAGGTGCGTCGTGGCGCCGTCCTGCGTGAGGGACTCGACGCTGTACTCCGTCCCTGCGGCGTACGCCTGGACCAGGATGCCCGGGTCGCCGCCACTTCCATACATGCCGACAGCCTTATGGGCGACGTCGGCGGCCTCAGCCGCATCAGCTGGGCCGCTCACCACCGTGACGCCAGCGGAGCCAGCCCCGGACGGAGGCTTGACCACGCACGGGAAGCCGACCTGCGGGTCCGCCAGCGCGAACCGCAGCCCGTCCTCGTCCCGGACGAGGACCGTGTACGGCGCGCGCACCCCGGCCGCCGCGAACGCCTCGGCCATGGCGGCCTTGTCCCGGGCCGCCCGCGCCCGGCCCGGATCGTTGCCGGGCACCCCCAGCTCGGCGCAGAGGCGCGCGGCGAGCTCGGTCAGGTACTCGTTGACGGTCAGCACCGCGCCGACACCGCGGCGGCGGGCGTATACGGCGATCTCGTCGAGAGCCCGGTCGGGCCGGGCGAAGTCGGTGACGATGTGCCCGGCCAGCAGGCCCTTCAGCTCCGGCCCGTAGTCCACGTACGCGGCGGCGGTGGTCGCGGCATGGACCTGATGGCCGCGGCCGGCTGCCACCGTGGCGAGAAGACCCGCCTCGGGGCCGGCCGCGTCCAGCAGCAGCACGCCCGGAAGGGTCACGACAAGTAGTCCTCGAAGCCGCCGGTGCGGTGCGTGTCCAGGGTGAAGCAGTGGAACCCGCCCCCGAACAGGCGCCGGTGGCGGTGGCGTACGGGCACCACGTCGAAGCCCTCGGCCTCCAGCAGCTTGACCAGGCCGGTGCACTCCTCGTTGACCAGTACCGTGCGCTCGTCGACGGAGAGCACGTTGAGGTCGATGTAGGGGCTGGTGAGGACCAGGTCCTCGCAGTCGTCGTAGACCGGGAAGGCCCCCGGGTCCGGCTCCGGCGGCACGATGTGGCGCCAGGAGCGCAAGCGTTCGGGCATCAGGTCCCGGATGCCGTCGTGCCGGGCCAGGAACACCCCCGGCTTCAGGGCGAGGACCATGCTGTCGATGTGGTTGTCCGCCATCCGCCACACCCGGTGGATCCGGTATTCGTGGCCGAGGTGCCTCTCCAACCATTCGACGCCCCGCGCGTGGTTGGCCTGCGCGACGTTGACGACCAAGTCGCGGCCCAGCCGCAGCACCTGCGCGCCGTCCAGCATCATCTCCACGCCGACGTCGTACGGGCTCGGCAGCGGGTCGTCGATGGCCTCCGTCGGCCCGCCCAGGGTGGTCGCGGTGTCCCGTGCGTACGACAGGTCGAACGACATGTCGGTGAGGGTGGGGCGGGGCATCGTCGTCCACCGCGCGCCCTCCTCCCAGTAGGCGGTGAAGACCGGGGCGAGCAGGCGGGTCTCCAGATAGCGGGAGCGGATCGCGGGCGGCGTCTCGATGATCTCGCCCCCGATGATCAGCGTGTTGTCGCGGATGTTCAGCGCCGGGGTCGGGGCGGCCTCCCAGCCCAGGCCTGCGATCGGAGCCGCGTCCGCAGGCAGGGGCAAGGGCCGGTGCACGGTCACCCCGAGCCCGGCGAGCACGGCGGCCAGGGCCTCCACGTCCTCGTGCAGCTCCTCGGCGTACCGCGCCTTGATGGTCCAGCTCTCCCGGTGGCCGGCCGCCGCCCTCGTCAGGCGCGGATAGGCCCAGTCCGACCGGAAGCCCTTCAGGTTCTCGTGGTGGAACAGCTCGAAGCTGACGTCACGCTCGTGGGACAGGTAGTGGGCGGCGGACCCGACGATGACCTCCTTGAGCGGGGTGAAGTCGTCGTGACTGTTCAGGCGGGGCATGGGCGTTCCTCTCGGGTGCGCGGGGCGGGGCGGGTCAGGGGGTGCGGGGTGCGGCGGTCACGTGCCGGTCGGCGAGGGCGCGGCCTCGACGGACCCTCAGGGTCAGGCCGCCGCCGTTGTCCGGCTGGAGGGTGCGCTGCTCGCTCCAGCCGGAGAACCGGAACTCGGCACCGCCTGCCGGGACGAGGGCGAAGGTGCGCCCGGCGATCGTGAGGGCGAGGACGTCGCCGGCGTGGTCGATGCGTGCGGGGATGAGGGAGCCGTCCAGCGGGGCGGGGGCGTCGAAGTCCGCGAACCCGGACGGCAGCAGCGCCTCGTACGGCAGCCCGGTGGGCCAGGCAGGAGTCTTGGCCGGGGCAGTGTGGTTGAGGAGGACCTCGCCGTGGGTGAGGAGGTCCTGCCAGGAGGTGGGGAACCAGGCTGCGAGGTCGGCGGTGAGCAGGGCGTCGATCACGACGTGGACCCGGGTGACCGCCTGGCTGGTGTTGCGCACCAGGTGCTCGCGGGAGAAGTCGCCGTACCAGCAGGTGCCCGGCTGCCAGCAGTGTTCGACGCCGTCCAGGACGAGCACGGCGCCCGGGTCGGTGACGACGGGGATGTGCAGGCGCACGATGCCGCGGTCCAGGCGGTACTTGGGGTCGCTGTGCGCCTTCGAGACGGCGCCGGGCCCCAGCGCCATCAGCCGCACCGCGTTCAGCGGGGCCGGGATGGAGGCCAGGATCTCCGCGAGGTAGGGCAGTTGGGTCAGCCAGCGCGTGGCCGCGAACGGCTGCGGTCCCGGGCCGCCCGGGTCCGTGCGCTCCGGATCGCCGCCGAGGCTGCGCAGCGGCAGGACTCGCCAGTCGATCGCGGCGGGCCGGCCGACCTGCCCGCCGTAGGTGTGGATGCGCTGCACGTTCCAGGTGTGGGCGGTGACAGCCGCGAGTTCGGCGGCGAGTCGGCCGGAGTCGAAGACGGGGGAGAGCTGGGCGGCCTCGGCGGCCTCGGCGGCCGCGGTGAGCGAGGTGGTGGTCATGGGTGGGCTCCCGGTCAGGAGGAGAAGGACACGGCGCCGGTGCCGATGTGCTGGCTGGCGTCGTAGGTGCCGGCGGGCACGTTCGCGAATCGGGCGTCGAGCCGGTCGAAGGTGCCCGCGTGCCCCTCGGCAGGGTCGTAGGCGAGGCAGAACACGAACTGCACCGGCTCCCTGGGGGCCAGGGGGATGGCGGGCATCGACACGATCACCCCGGTCCGGGTGGCCGGGTCGTAGGCCAGGCCCAGCTCGTCGAGTGCGGCCAGGAAGGCGGCGAAGGAGGGGACCGCCCAGGTGGGCGGGACGTGGTACTCGACCACCTGGCGGGCCGGTTCGGCGGCGACGTTGACGATGCCGTGGGCGATCGACTGGTAGATGTGCAAGGACCCGGAGACCTGGGCGTTGACTTCCGTGAACACCACTCTGCCGTCGGGCAGGACCAGGGCGTCCGCGCTCAGGTGCCCGCGGTAGCCGAGTGCCCGGTACGCCTCGGCGAGGCGAGCTCCGCCGTCCAGCAGCGCCGCCCGTACCGGCTCGGTGACGCCGTCCAATGGCACGACCTGGTGGCTCAGGCGCCGCCCGACGTACAGCAGGCGGCCCGTCTCGGTGGCCCGGGTGTCCGCGTCGGAGGCGTAGTGCTCGGAGTACACCGCATCCGCGCAGGGCGCGAAATCCTCGACGACGACCGGCCACCGGCCTTCCCCGCTCGCCCATGGCCACCGCTCGGCCCAGTACGCGGCGATGCCGTCCGGGCCCGGGGCCAGGTGGTGCAGGTGCCGGGCGCCGACGTGGTCCACGGCCATCTGTGCATCGCGCACGAGCAGCTGGTTGCCGACCCCGGCCCCGTTGTGCGCCTGCTTGACGACGACGGCTCCGGACACGGAGTGCTCCAGCAGCGCGCTGGTCGCCTCGATCGCCTCGGCGCGGCCGTGGCAGACCCGGCCCGGCAGGATCGGCACCCCGGCCGCAGCCGCCAGGGCCCGGAAGTTGGCTTTGCTGTTCCCGATCTCCCCGCCGCTCTGCCCGAAGAAGGCCGCGCCGGGGAAGCGGTCGGCCAGGCCCAGGGCGTCGGCGAACCGCGCCACGGCGGCCGACGGCCACAGCGCGAACACCTCCGTCACGGCGCCGACCTCGGCCGGACCGAGCGCAGCCCGCACCCTGTCCACGAACGTGGGCACGCTCAGCGAGGCCGGGTCGAGCAGCCGGTCGCCCCAGGCTCCGGCCGGGGCGGCCAGCACGGTCAGTTCCCCGCGCTTCACACCGGTGTGGGCCAGGGCGTAGTCGACGAACGCCGCATCCGGCTCGCAACACAGGATGAGCAGGTCACGGGGGCGGGCGAACCAGAGCAGGCGCTGCGTCCAGGCCCGCATGTCGCCGCGCTCGCGGATCGAGGGATCGATGTGGTTGCCGATGAGGATGCGCACAGCGGACTCCTGAAGACGTGGGCGGACACCCCGGACGGGCGGCGCCGGGCCAGGGGCAAGGGGAGGGATCAGGGGGAGGGATCAGGGGAGGAGGACGGCGGGCAGCGTGTCGAAGGCCCGCATGGTCGCCGTGCGCCGCCGTACGCCCTCGCCGGCAGCGGCCAGCCGGGCCGGGTGGTCGTTCAGGGCCGTGACCAGGGCGCGCAGGCCCGCCTGGGCGACGGTCGTTCCGATGCAGGAGTGCGGCCCCCAGCCGTAGCCGAGGTGCCGGTTCGGGGTACGGTCCAGCACCAGTTCGTCCGCGCGCGTGAAGGCGGCCGGGTCGCGGTTGGCCGCCGCGAACAGGGGGACGACCTTCTGCCTCGGGGTGATGTCGACGCCGCCGAGCCGGCACGAGCGCACCGCCGTGCGCGTGGTGCCCTGTACCGGCCCGTCGAAGCGCACCAGCTCATCCACCCCCGTGGCCAGCAGCGCCCGGTCCTTCATCCGGTCCAGGGTTCCGGGGTGGGCGAGGAGGGTGTGGACGGCGTTGCCGACGGCGGCCGCCAGCGTGCTGTAGCCGCCCTGGAACATCACCCGCGCCGTGTTCTTCACGTACAGCCGGGTGAGCGCGTCGGCGTCGGCGGCCGTGGCCTGCCGCACCCGGGCCAGCAGGCCGGGCCGAGCCGAGGCCGCGAACCAGGAGTCGACCAGGTCGCTCAGATGCTGGCGGGCGATCCGGCCGGGCTCCATGAGCGCCGGGTTGAGGCCGCCGTCCATGCTCCGCATGATCGCGTCCGACACCGCCGCGAACTCTCCATACGGCGGGGGCTCGACACCCAGCAGATCGGCCACGACCGCCACGGACAGCGGCACCGCGATCTCGGCCATCACGTCGAACGGGCCAGCCCCGGCCAGCTGGTCGAGCCGCTCCCGCACCAGGATGCGGGCACGGTCCTCGACCCCGATCAGGTCCTGGGCGCGCAGCGCGCTCATGAACAGGGAGCGGACGCGGCTCTGCTGCGGCGGATCGAGCGTCTGCACGCTCAAGGACGGCTCGGGCACCATGCCCCCGGCGCGCCGCGGGTCGCGGGCAAAGCTCTCGTGATCGCGCAGCACCCTCACGCTGTCCGCGTACCGGGTCAGTGCCCACGAGTCCATGCCAGCGTGCCAGAACACCGGCGCAACGATCCGCAGTTCGGCCAGCACCGGGTACGGGTCGCGCAGGATCTCTGTGTCCAAGGGGTCGTACCGGTCAGTCGCAGACGGCATCGCGGGTCCTTCCGGAGCGGGAAGGGCGGGCCCACCGCAGCGGGCCCGCCCCGGATTCCTCGTGCTCAGTGGTCGTACGACATGGCAGCCCCTCCTTGTGCGTTGGCGACGGTGGGCGTGCTGCGGATGGCGAAGGCTCCGGCCGGCTCTCGCCCGACGGACGGGGAGGTGCAGCCCGGCAGGCGGTAAAAGGCCGCAGGGAACGGATTCGCCACCGCGCTCCGCCCAGTCACACGGGTGCCGGGCGGAACACGACGAGTACAGCGGCCGCCGGTCGAGGTGCCCAGAGGAAATGCCTATCCCCGCCCTGTCCCCGGTCTGCCGGAACGGCTCTCCAGGGCACGCAGGGGATGGTGCAATGGGCGGGTGGACGACGAAATCCGCCACCCCCTCGCGCACGCCAGGAACGAGCGCGGATGGTCGCAGGAGGAGCTGGCCCGTCGTATCCGGCAGGCCGCCAAGCGCCGTGGCCTGCGCTCGGGCACCAGGGGGTCACGGGTCTCCAAGTGGGAGACCGGCCGCGCCGCCCCGGACGAAGACGAATCCCAGCCGCTCATCGCCGAGGTCTTCGGCATCGACTACGCGGCCGTCGCCCATCTCGGCTGGCCCTACTGGCTCCCGGGCCAGGACAAGCCGCTGCCACTCGGCCCGCACAATGCCGTTCCCTCACTCCGAGAGGCCCTGATGACCTCCCTGGACCGCCGGTCGTTCATCGCCTACACCAGCGGCTCGCTGGCCGTGCTGGCCCACCAGTGGGCCGTCACCACGCCCGGCCGGTTCCCGCGCTTCGCCGCGCCAGGTGAAGTCGACGCCGAGATGCTCCACTGGCTGGAGGAGAGCGGGGCGGAGCTGATCCGTCTCGCCACCGAACGCAGGCGCCGCACCCGCCATCTGCTCGACGCGCACCTGAGCACCGTCACCGAGTTCATCAGCGAGTCCCGCTACACCTCAGCCGCCGGGCAGAGGCTGCACACCCTGGCCGCTTCCCTCTCCCAGGCCATCGCCTGGCAGCACTTCGACGAACGCCGCCACGCCTCCGCCGGCCGCTTCTGGCACGCCGCCCTCCACAACGCCCACGCCGCCCACCAGCGCGACCTCGGCGCGGGCATCCTGTCCGACCTGGCATACCAACTGCTGTGGCTCAAGGACGCCCGCACCGCCGCCGACATCCTCGAACACGCCCTCCCCCGCACCCAGCACCCCGCCGCGCGGTCCCTCCTCCACCTGCGACAGGCCCGCGCCCTCGCCGTCCTCAACGAGGACGGCCGGTGCCGCCGGGCGCTCACCGCCGCGGAGAAGGCGCTGGACACCGTGTCGTGCGATCCCGCCCCCGCCTGGTGCTCGTGGATGTCACACGCCGACCTGGCTTCGGACGGCGGCCGTTGCCTCGCCGATCTCGGTCAGCGCCGCCAGGCCCACCGGCTCATGGACGAGGGCATTGCCCTGCTGCCCGCCACCCGCGCCAAGACCAAATCCGTGTTCCTGACCTACCAGGCCGAGACCTACCTCCGCGACGGCGAACCCGACATCGCGGCGGAGACCGCCACACGCTCCCTCGACCTGGCCGGCCGGATCGACGCCCCCCGGTGCGTGACGATGGTGCGCGACCTCGAACCGGCCTTCGCGCCGTACGCGCACACGGCGGGCGTTGACGAACTCCTCGAACGGCTCCGAGCCGTCGGCTGAGGCTCCGTCACCGGCTTCCGACTCTGCTTGCGAAGGTCGATCGGCGACCAGATCCTTCGCATGACTCTCGCCCTCTTCGTGGAGGATCTGGGCCTTGGCGATGAGGTCGGCGCAAACAACTTTCCACGTCAGGACGATCGCGCCGCGGGCCGAGCCGGAGACGCAGCAGCGATACGCCTCGCTGACGAAGGGACGCAGGTCCGGATTGGACACGCGGTTCACGCGCTCTTCAAGGTCGATCTGCCCCTCCCGGCCTGCCCGTCCCACCTGCCGCAATGATCCCACTTGGCCCCTCCGGGTCCGGCAGCCGACCCTCCGCATTCGCTATGTGCTGGTACCGGCACATAGCTACAGTGCTGGTATGGGAAAGCAGACGAACATCCGCCTGGACGAAGCCGTCAAAGCAGCCGCCGAAGACAGGGCCAAGCGCCGGGGCCTGAGCTTGCAGGGGTACGTGGCCGACCTGATCGAGGCCGACGTGAACCAGTCCCGCGCGGCCTTCATGGCCGGCGCCGCATCATTCCTGGCCGCGTACACGGAAGAGTTCGAGGCGGAGGTAGGTGAGGACCGGTATCCCGGCCTCCCGGACAAGCTGGCGGAGACCGCACCGAGGGACGCCGCGTGAATCTCCGCATCGACCTCGCCTGGATCCTGGCAGTGGCACAGCAGATTCCGGGAGATCCTCAGGTCGTCGATTACGGCGTCCCGATCGCGGCGGAAGCACGTCACCGGGCGGAGATCCTTGACGAGGAGATCTACCGCGAGCCCCATCACAAGGCTGCGGCGCTGCTGTGCGAGCTGGCGAGAAACCCGAGCCTGGAGGTAAGGAACCTTCTGTTCGCGGCCACAGTGACCGCGGCTTACCTGTCGGCGTGCGGCCTGCCGGTGAGCCCTGGCCTGGACACCGTTCTCCCGCTGGCCCGCGCCGCCCGGGACGGGCTCCCCGTACGGGAGGTCGCCGCTCAGATCAAGACCTGGACAAGCTGATCTCTCGTCGAGTGAGACCCCTCCGTGGCCCTAGGCCGAGCTGGAGGAGGCGTTGGAGCGCCACGGACCGCCGCGGATCCGGGTCCGGAGCGGAATGAGACCGTAGCGGCTGCACTGGCGGGCGGGCCCGGGGGCGGGGGGCTTGGGTGGCGGTTCAGGCTTCCGGGGCGTCGTGGGGCCCGGGCCCGTCAGTCGCTCTGGTACTCGTCGTGCGTGTGGTTGGCCGGTGGTGCGGATGTTCCTGCCACGGGGCGGCCATGTCCGTCAGCTCCTGGAGAAGCCATTCGGCTGTACCCGGGTCATCAGCATGTACGGCTTCGGCGAAGTCCTTCTCCAGATCGTGGGCCGCGGTCCAATCGTCCTCGTACACCTCGCGGCCGTCGGTCGGGGTATTGCTCGCGGCGCCGATCCTCGGGCCGGTCCACGATGAACTGGTAGACGCGTACGCCGGTCTGCGGGTCCAAGACCATGCGGTGCATCTGTCGGAGTCGGTGACCTGGTCGGCTGTGGGGTCGGTCTATCGCCTCAGCGGTCGTGCGGCACGGGCGCGCCGCGCGGCGCGGAAGGCCTCGGCGGGATCGTCGCAGGCACCGGGGGCGGGGCGCCACTCATCGGCTCGCCAGAGCGTGAAGGGGTGCCACCGGCCGTCGAGACCGGGCCGGATCTGGACGCCGCCGGTCGAGTCGGTGATCGCTCCGTCGGCGATGTCGATGACGCCGAGGGCGACGGCGCGGGAGGCTCGGATGGCGTTCCGGGCCTGTTCCAGCGTGCTCGGCAGGACCGTGGCTGCGGCGAGGGTGGCGTGGGCGCCGGCCGGGCCGCCGTGACGGTAGCCGATCATCATGGCGCGCAGGGTGGCTTCGTTGAGGCCGGTGGTGTCGGCGGCGGCCGGGAGCCGGTCGACGCCGTGGGGGGTGGCGAGGATCCGTACGGTGTCGGCGAGGTTGTCGTGGGGTTGGTCCGGGGCTGCGGACAGGAGGGCGCGGGCGCGGTCGGCTGCGTCCTGGGCCATCCAGGCAAGGTCCTGGGCGCGGAGCCCGGGGGCGGGCGGGTCGTCGAGGGTGGTGGTGACCGGGACGACGGGGTCGAGATCGAGGTCGGGCGGGGAGTGCGGGGGCCGGTGGGCCGACAGGGAGTAGAGCTGGTCGGCGCGGACGGTTCCGTCGGCGTCCGCCGGGAGGGTGTCGAGGTCGGTGTCGGACACGAGGTCGCGGACACGGACGGCGAGGGTGCGGGCGGACATGCCGCGGGCGCCGAGCAGGATGGAGGCCGTGACGGCGAGACGGTCGGTGACGGCGTGGCCGAGGGCGGCGCTGTGGTCGCACACACGGCCGGTGGTTCCGGTGGGGCAGGAGCAGGAGAAGGTGATCTCTTCGGCTCCGGGGACGATGGCGATACCGCAGGCGTGGCCGGGGTCGGCGATGACCGCGGGGACCCGGTTGGCCAGCAGGTCGGCGACGGCTTGGGGGTTGCCGGCGAGGCGGCCGGCGAGGGTGTCCCACTGAGTGCCGGTCAGTTCGGGAAGAAGCAGGACGGCTTGGTGGGTGGCCTTCTTCACGGTGACGGCGGCGGCCAGGCGGCCGGGTTTCGCGTGGATCTGGGCGACGGCGCCGTTGCGGTGGGCGTTGAGGCCCTTGCCGTAGGAGCCGGAGCCGTTGGTCGCCAGGTGGAAGGCCTGCTTCCAGGCGGCGACGAGGGGGGCCATGTTGCGGGTGTTGCCGGGGCCGGTCATCGGGTCCCCAGGGCGACGAGGGCGGCGAGTTCGGTGTCGTCGAGGTCGGCGAGAGCGCTCTCGCCGGAGGTGAGGACCGCCTCGGTCAGGGCGCGTTTGCGGGCGAGGAGTTCGTTGATGTGGTCTTCCACGGTGCCCTCGGTGATCAGGTGGTGGACCTGGACGGTGCGGTGCTGGCCGATGCGGTGGGCGCGGTCGGTCGCCTGGTCCTCGACGGCGGGATTCCAGGGGCGGTCGTAGTGGACGACGTGCTCGGCCCGGGTGAGGGTGAGTCCGGTGCCGGCCGCCTTGACGGACAGGACGAGCACTGGGGCGGGGTCGGGGTCGTTCTGGAAGGCGTCGACGACGTCCTGGCGCCGGGCCGGGGGTGTTCCGCCGTGGAGGAAGCGGACGGAGCAGCCGCGGGCACGCAGGTGGTGCTCAAGGACGCGGCCCATCTGTACGTATCCCGTGAAGATCAGGGAGGCTTCGCCGCGCTCGGCCAGGGCGGGCATGAGGTCGTCCAGGGCCGCCAGCTTGCCCGAGCGGCGAGCCAGGCCCGCCGGGTCGACGTCCTCCAGCGGCTCCTTGAGGTAGAGGCTGGGGGTGTTGCAGATCTGGCGCAGGGCCTGGAGCAGCCCCAGGACCAGACCGCGGCGCTCGATTCCGGTGCTGGTGGCGATCTTGTCCATGGTGTCGCGGACGGATGCCTCGTACAGGCCGGTCTGCTCGTCGGTGAGGGCGACGATGCGGTGGTGGTGCACCTTGCCCGGCAGCTCGGGCGCGATGCCGGGATCCGACTTGCGCCGTCGCAGCATGAACGGGCCGACGAGCCGGGCGAGCTGGGCTGCGGCGGGTGCGGCGGAGTCCTTCTCGACGGCGCCGTAGCGGGTGCGGAATGCCTTGCGGGTGCCGAACAGTCCGGGGTTGGTCCAGTCGAGGATGGCCCACAGCTCGGTGATGTTGTTCTCCACCGGGGTGCCGGTGACCGCGATCCGGCTGCGGGCCGGTACGGCGCGCAGCGCTTTGGCCGTGGCGGAGTCGGGGTTCTTGATGTGCTGGGCCTCGTCCGCGACGGCCAGGCCCCATTCGGCGGTGGCGAGTGCGGCGCTGTCACGGCGCACGGTGGCGTAGGTGGTGATGACGACCGTGTTGGGTTCGAGGGCGCCGCGGTCGAGGGTCCGGCCGGTGCCGTGGTAGCGCACGACGGTGGTGGAGGGCGCGAAGCGGGTGATCTCGCGTTCCCAGTTCGCGAGGAGGGAGGCCGGGCAGACCACCAGTGTCGGGTTGGCGGTGCCGCCGGTGGTCTCGGCGCGGTTCAAGTGCAGGGCGATGGTCGTGAGGGTCTTGCCGAGCCCCATGTCGTCGGCGAGCAGCGTGCCGAAGCCCAGGTCGGCCATGTTCGCGAGCCAGCTCAGGGCGCGTTGCTGGTAGTGGCGCAGCGTCGCCTTCAGGGCGGCCGGTGGCGGGGTGGGCCGGGGATCGTCGGGGGCCTGGCGCAGCGTGCCGACGAGGGTGGCCAGTGCGCCGGCGGGCCGGGCTTGGAGAGTTTCGCCGTTGAGGGTGAGGGTGCCGGACAGGGCGGCGGTCAGTGCGTCGAGGGACGGCAGGGGCGCGAGGTCGCGGGCTCGGGCGCGGCGGGCGGTGACGGCGTCGACGAGGAGCCAGCGTCCGCGCAGCCGGATCAGCGGCCAGGCGGCGTCGGCGAGCGCGGTCATCTCCTGTTCGGTCAGCGGTTCGCCGTCGAGGTTGATGTGCCAGCGGCAGTCCACCAGCCGGTTCAGGGCGAGGTAGCCGCTGCCCGCCGGGGCCCCGTCCTCGTCGTCGGGGGCGTGGGTGCCGATGACGGCGGTGGCGGTGAGGGCCCCGAGGAGGGCGGGGGGCCACTGCACGGTGATGCCCGCCTCGGCGAGCGGGGCGGCGGCGTGGTCGTGGAGGTGGGCCAGATCCTCGGCGCTCAGGGAGAGGCGGTGGGGGCGTTCCTGGGCGGCGAGGTGGGCCAGGGGCGGAAAGTGGCGGGCGGCGCGGCGCAGCACGCGCCGCACGCCGGGCAGTACTGCGGGGGTGAGGCCGGCGTCGGTGCGCTGTCCGTCCCAGACGGTGATCGCCGCGACGGTCTCGTCCTGGCCACCGGCGACCAGGTGGAGAACGGCCGGAGCGGCCGGGACCGGACCGCCGGCGTCGGGGTCCTTGATACGCAGCACCAGGCGCGGACAGGGGTGGGGGTCGACGCCGTCCTCGATCGCGTCCGCCCACCGCCACAGTTCCGGCGTCGGATCAGCGTCTTGTCCGGCGGGCCCGGTGTGGGGGCCGGAGCCCAGGAGCGTGGCGGCGGCGGGGGTGCGGAGCAAGGTGTCGGCGACGGCATCGAGCAGGGGCCACGCCGCGTGCTCGGGGGACGGGACGCGGATGGGGTTGGTGCCGGCGAGGAGGCAGTGCCCT
This sequence comes from Streptomyces sp. NPDC050485, assembly GCF_044458185.1. Lineage (NCBI taxonomy): Bacteria > Bacillati > Actinomycetota > Actinomycetes > Kitasatosporales > Streptomycetaceae > Streptomyces > Streptomyces sp. NPDC050485. The sequence continues at coordinate 26,960 of NZ_JBITHR010000038.1, forward strand.
TCGGGGGCCATCAGGGCGGTGGCCGCGGTGACGGCGGTGCGCAGCGGCTCGGTGATCGGGCCGATGCGCCAGCAGCCCTGGCCGTCGGCGGTCAGGGCGGGGTGGACACGTTGCTGGGCCACGCACGCCACGGCCAGGCGGAGGCAGGGGCGCCAGCCGGTGACGGAGGCGTGTTCACCTTCCCGGGGAGTGAGCAGAGCCGGCAGGGCGAGACCGACGGGGACAGCGACGCCGGTCACGGTGGCGCGGCGCGGCATGATGCCGCCGGCTCCGGCGAGGACGAGGTCGCGGGTGACCGGCTGGAGCGGCGCCGGCAGGCTGTCGAGCAGTTGCAGGTGGGTGCCGTCGGGCTGGAACAGCATCCATGTGGCCCGGGCAGGGTGGCGGGAGGGCAGCAGGGTCAGGGCGGCGCCGCCGGCGAGGGCCTGCGCGATCGCGCGGTGTGCGGCGAACAGGCCGGCTGGACCCGCGGACAGGGCGGGCGGTGGCTCCTGGCTGAGGGTGGACGCGGGCGGTGCGGGTACTGCGGGCGGGAGGCGTGTGGTGGCCGGCTCGGATGCCGGCTGCGGATGTGGTTCGTCGGCGGCGCCGAGGGCCTTCTCCAGGGCTTTGAGGAGACGGTCGGCAGCTTCGGCGCGGGCCTGCCGCTTGCTGGCTCCGGCGCCTTCGCCGATGAGCTGCCGGCCGCGGTGGAAGGCGGTGACCGTGGCCGTGAAGCCGGTGGTCGTCGGTGTCGGGGGCCGGTAGTCGGGCTGGGTGATGTGGCCGGCCTGGTGGAACTCGTTCAGGGTCGAGGCGGGGTTGGCTTGCCCGGCCGGGGCGGGGTCCTGGAGTGATCTGGCAGATGCGTCCCAGTTCCAGTCCGGCACCCTGCGGTCGGCGAGCGGGTCGGGCAGCCCGGTCAGTGCGGCGATGAGGGTGGTCATGGCCTGTTGCCGGGATCCCTTGCGCGTGCGGGCCTGCTGAACGCTCCCGGTGATCTGTTGACCGGCGGGGGCGAAGGCGGCCTGGGCGACGAAGAACGGCTGGCCGTCATCGCCCTGCCCCTCCTGCACGGTCGCGGCGGGCGCCCGCAGCAGCTGGGCGTGCATGGAGATGATGCTCGGCGCCAGGGCCGGGCTGGCGGCGACGGCGGTGACAGCGGCTTGTCGTACGGGCGCCCAGACCTCTTGTCCGGCCGTCTCGAACAGCGCCGTCCGCAGGGCGGCGACGTCCAGGTGGCCCCGGGCGATCCGGCGGACGGCTTCGGCCGCGACCGCGTCGGCGGAAGTGCCCTGGGCGACGGCGCGTTGAAGGGCGCTGCGGAACGCGTCCGCGTCCATCAGGACCAGGGGCGCGCCCTCGGCCGAGCTGTCGGTACGGGAAGGCGGGATCCGGACTCGGGGCGTACGGGCGGCCAGCGCTGCGGGATTGATGGGCTGCAGGCGGTCGATGGACAAAGACACTCCCCCAGTTACCAGACGCCGTCGAGACCACTCCCATTGTGGCCTGCGTAGGCGTCAGGTCAGGGGCGTACACACGATGACCCCACCCCAAGAGCGTTGCTTATTCTGATTTCATTATGTAGTTTGGTCATGACGCCGGGTTCCGGCACCACCCCCTCGCTTCGCCCGCCTCATGCCGGGCTCCCCACCTGTGCGCCGAAGGCTCCACGGCGCCCGCCCTGTGAAGGATCGTCATGCACCCGATCCCCATGGTCTTCCGCTTCACCGCCAGCGGCTCCAGCGCCGCGAGCGCCTTCGCCAGCCACGCCGCCGAGGACCGGAACCTTCCGGCCGACCCGTTCCGGCGCCGCGCGGACCTGACGAAGGTCGGCCGCGTCACCGTCGTATGCGACCGCTCCGCCCTGGACGCCGTCACGACGGGCTACTTCAACGCCTCCAACGTTCCGTCGCCTCCTTCCGACGGCGCCCCCCTCGACGAGGACGACGCCGACTGGCTGGCCGACCGCCTGATCGAGGACGACGCCCCGTGCGTCCGCTCCGGCGGCGCCGGAGCGCTGCTGCTCGAAACCGCCGGGCCCGAGCTGACCTGGCTCTTCTTCGGCTGGAGCACCCCGATCGATTGACCCGGACTCCCACACCGGACTCCCCACCCCTCCAGCCCCGTCCACGACGGTCCGGCTGCCACGCCCAAGGACTCGACCATGCACGCACCGACTGCCCTCTCCGACCCCGACATCCGCGTCCGTACCGCGACCCACGCGGACGGCGACACCCTCGTCGAGCTGATCTCGCTCGTCGACCTCCAGTTGCGGGCCGAGGAGCTGCCCGGCGCTCTCGACCCCATGCGGCACGCCCTCACCGACAGCGACGAAGGACCGCTCTCGCACCGCAGGAACCACTTCCTGATCGCCGAGAACAGCGACGGCGTCCCCGTCGGAGCCATCACGTGCGGCCCTGCCAAGTGGATGTCCAACCCGAGCCGCTCACCCACGATCATGCGGCGCAGGATCGCCGAGCGCGTCTCCACCGTCCACGGCCTCGCTGTGGTCCCCGCGTACCGGAACCGGGGAATCGCCCGCGCCCTCCTCCACCACGCCGAAGAGACGTTCCGCGACGCCGGATACACAGCCCTGACGCTGCGCCACGACCGCAGCCTCACGAAGTTCTACGGGCGGCTCGGCTACACCAGCCACAACCGCCTTTCGCTGACCCTGCCCACAGGCGAACTCCTCAGCCTCGTGGACCGAGGGTGGAAGCACGCCTTCAAGATCCTCTCCCCCACGGCCTCCATCACCACCGTCCAGGGGATGCCCACCATCACCGGCGCACTGTCCGACTGACATCCCCGCCCGCCGCTCTGGCGAGAGTGCGCACCCTCATCGCGGGTGGTGCTGATGCCGTGTTGCCACGGCATCAGCACCACCCGCGCGTTCCCCGCCCGGCGCCCGCTTCGTCCTCAACCAACAGGCAGAAGCGACGCCGCTCCCACCCGTTCGGTCATCGCGGCTCGTCGTCGCCGTCCGCCAGGGTGGGGGGCTCCTGCCAGGTCAGCGTTTCCAGAGGCGACTGCAGGCGCCGGGCCGGACCGGGCAGGGGCGTCATCACGGCGGATGCCTCGTCGCTGAAGTAGACGACAGGCTTGTCCGCGGTGCCGACAGCCGCGGGTGCTGCCGTGCGTGAAGTCTTCGTGGTGGTCATCCGGTCCCCCTGGTTCGTCACGGGCCATGCCCGGTTGAAGGCCGGCACACAAGCCGGCTGCGAAAGCGTATCTAGTTTCCGAACTGCGGCCCGAAAAGATTCCTTTGGGCCGCTTCCGCATGTCAGGCCTCTCCCACTCCGGCTCGGCGACTCGCCGCTCCTGGGAGAGTTCCGTGTGCTCACGTTTCCGCTGCGCCCTCTCGCGGAGCTGCCGCATCCGGGCCGGGATGTCATCGCTCGTCCGCCGCCGTGTGCGCATCGCTCGCGTACCAGCCGACCGGTCGCAGCGGCCGTCGCAGCTCGTACAGCCAGCCTGGCGCACCGGGGGCCGACCCGGCGCTTTCGCCGACGACGTGGGGCACCTCGTCCACGAGCAGCATGGGCGGCGTGGGCGACACCAAGACGACGTCCACAGCCGGTCCTCGCTCACGAACCGCGCGCGCCAGTTGCTGAAGCTCTTCGTGGCCGGGCCGGTGGGTTCCGAGCTGGTCCTCGTCCATGAACACGGTCATCCGGCCTTCCGTGGTGTCCGCGAACGGTCCGAACTTCTGCTGGGCTGCTGCTGGCCCGAGCTCGCGGCATTCGACGGTGCGCAGGGCGCGCCTCAACACGGCCGCCAGCTGGTCGACGCCGGCGTCGGCCGGCAGCAACGCCTTCCCGACTCCGATGCGGCCTATGAACACCGGCTCTGACAGTTGATCACTCATCGTGCGGTTCTCCTTCTTCCACGAGTCGGCGGGTGTCAGGCCCGGTCGAGGTGCATCTCGTACCAGGCGGTCAGTTGGCCGGGATCCTGCGGGATGGACCGGACAAGGCGGAGAACGGGGTCGCGGACGGGTCGCACATCGTGGCAGGCCAGAGCGGGCAGGTCGGTGGTGCGCAGGGCGGCGAAGCCGGCGGTGTGGCGCTCTTCGAAGGTGCGCGGCCCGGTGAGGCTGTCAGCGGCGGCGAGGTAGCGGGTGACGAACGGGTCGAGGGCTGTTCGGTGCCGGGCCAGGTGACGGAGGTAGGCCGTGCTGTCGACGGGCGCGGTGTTGGCTTCTTCTCCCCGGTGGGGCGAGGGCAGTTCGAACCAGTCGCTGACGTAAGCGGTCAGGGTGGCGGCACGGCCGTGCGGCTCGGCGGAGCCTAGCGGAGCGGACTGCCAGTGTCCGTCGGCGGCCCCGAAGGTGAGGTCTGCCCGGTCCTGGAGTCGGCCCAGCACGCTGGCAAGGGTGCTGAAGCCCAGGACGTAGTCGGCAGCCGCGATGACGGACCGGAGGGTGGGAGCGTCCGGGGCCGGGACGGGGAGCAGGAGGCGCTGCTTGCGGTGCTCGCGCTGGAAGGGAAGGCAGACGGCGGCCTCGATCGCGGCGTGTTCGGCCAGGAGGACGGCGGCGCTCTGGGAGGGCGCGGCCTCGCGTTCCCATTCCACGGTGTCGTCCTCGTCGGCGAGGTCGCCCAGGCCGAGTGCGTCCAGGCTGACGCGGTAGACGCCGGTGGTACTGGCGGTCAGGGTCAGGGTGCCGTCGCGGTCGGGCAGCGGCTGGGTGTGCTGCAGCGTGTCGTCGGGGCTGTTGCGGCTCCAGTTCCGGCGGTGGGCGGGGCGGGTCGCGGCGGCGAGCGCCCAGTCGAGCAGGTGGACGAGTTCTTCCCGGCCGGCGTTGGTCAGGTCGGCGAGCGGGACGTCCGAGGAGCTGGGGGAAAAGTGCCGGCCGAGGCGCTGAAGGGCGTCCTCGGGGAGATCGGTGGCCGTCTCGGCGCCGGGCGGAAGGCAGGGGTCGGCTCCGTGGACGGTGCCTTCGGGGTAGGTGCGGCAGCTGCCTGCCCAGCCACCGGCGGCGTACAGGCTGGCGTGGGCGGGGTCGGCGAGGACGCGGGTGGCGACGTCGAGCACATGCTCGGCAGCCTGGACCAGGACGGGGGCCGTGCTCAGGCCTGCGAGGTGGCACAGGGCGCGTGCGGCGCGGTGGCCGGCGGGACGGGGCGGGGCGCTGGCGGGTTCGGCCTCGGCGAGGAGGTCGAGTACGGCGGTGCGCGGGTCGGCCGGGCCCGTAGCGGGGATCGGTCCGGCGGGCCACAGGGCCAGGGGCAGGGAGCGGGAGGTCCACAGCGGCAGAACGGTGGGGGTGGCCTCGCACGCCTCGATCAGGTGGAGGTCGCCGTGGTGGCGGGTGGTGAACAGGTGGATGTGACCGCTGCCGCGGGTGAGCGGGTCGACGAGCCGGATCCGGCGCAGGGTGGCGCAGAGGTGGTCGGCGACGCCCGCGAGATCAGCGTTCCGGACGGCGGTGTGCTCGACCTCGCCGGGGAGCTGGGGGATCCAGTGCGGCATCAGGCCGCTCTGGTCGGCGGACCGGCGTCCGAGCGCAGCACGCCAGCTGGTCTCGTCAATGTCGGCGAGGAGCAGCGTCATCCCGGGCAGGGTCAGGGCGATCCCGTCGCGGCGGCCGGTCCAGCGCAGGCCCGCGATGCCGGTGCCGCCCTGCCGGAAGGCGAGGGCGTCGATCCACTGGTCGAGCTGGGAGGGCGCGATCCGCACCACCAGTTCCTCGGTGCGCGGGGTGAGGCTGAGGATGCCGAACGGACCGCCGGTGAGGGTGGGGCGATGGCGGCCGTAGGCCGTGATGAGCGCCTGGAAGACCCGGGCCTCGCCTCGGGCCTGCCCCGGCACGGGCACCGGGATGAGGCGCTCGAAGTCCGTGAGCTCGGCTCGGGCGGTCTCCTCGGATTCGCCGGTGGCCATCCGGCGCAGGGCGACCGGGTCAAGATCCGCATCGGCTGCGCGAAGGCCCCACTGCTGCCGGGGCGTGTACGGGCTGAGGGTGTGTATCACGTGCAACTCCCGCTTCGAGGTCCGCTGTCACCTGCTACAGGTGACAGGACGGCCCACGGTGTGACAGCGGGAGGCTGCGAACTTGAATAAGAGTGGGCGCGGTGGCCACCACTTGTCCCGTCTTGCTGAAGGTTGAGCAGTTCTCGGCGAAGATTGAGCGCACTACATCCGTCTCAATCAAGGCTGGCTGCTTCCGATCAGGCGGCTCACCGCACTCAGCGTGTGCGCTGGCCACGTCGGACCGCTCGCAGACGCTGATGTCGACGTCGATCCCGCCACCACTCCAATCGGTCGCGTGAGGCTTGCGGGAAGACCGAATTGAGCGCGGCACACGCGGCGGCCATCGCGGTGAGCAGCACGATCACCCACCAGGGAGCGCCGCTGCTCCACAACAAGACCGGTGAGGTGACGGCGGCGGCCCCAACCAGGGATGGGGCGCGATTGCGATTGTCCACTTGGAGCTGCCTCCCAGCTGCCTCCCTCAACGTGGGCCGACGCCGACCCTCCCGCACGCAAACGAGCGCTTCTTTACCCCTAGGTCTAGAGCGATGCCTCGAAGGCCGGAGGGGTTGTTGTAGAAGACGAAGCACTCGTCGCCCACATAGAACATGCGGACGTTCGCGCAGATCAGAGTGCTGGGGTTCAGGCCGAAGTCGGCGCTGACGGTAGAGCGGGACTCTCAACCCAGACCGATCCCGCACAGCGTCTTCGGAGCGGTATTCCTGCTGATGATCTTCCTCGAATCTCACCCACGTTGCAGTTCGACGAGAAGCTCGACCGGCAAGGCCAAACTCCGTTGAGACGTAGGCAGTGCGCTCAACGTCCACTGAGAACCGCTCACCCTTCGGCGAGACGGGGCACCCCTGTCCTTAACACGGAAGCTGGACCGTTTGCCGCCCGAGTTGGACCAGCGTCCCGAAGTCGTTTGTCGAGGGCGGACGCACAGTTGGCAGCTGCTAGTTTCGGTGGATGGCGCCGCAGATTCTCGGGCACACGGCGCCAGGCCATCTGCCTCAGCAGGGAAGCCGAACCAGCACCTCCGGCTACCGGGGGCAAAGCGCCGTCGGGCGCCCCGATGCAACGGCGTCGCCGCATCAGCGGTGACGCCGTTCGCAGATCACCGCCAGACGCGGAGCCCTCCCCTACCGAACGGCACCCCGTCGTACGCCGACTGATCAGCCCCGGTCCACATTCGCCGAGAATCGCTCAACCTCCACTGCGAGAGGTCAGCTGTCCTCTGAATCCGGCGGGGGACACAACGCGTGTCACCCCACAGACTTCATCGGCGACTCCTCGGACAAGAGCGAGGTAATCGGGTCCGCCTCGATCACTCTCTAGCACGTCCCCGTCGAACCAGCGCTCGCCGACGCAGCTCGCGCGCGAAGTCGCCACGCGGATGGAGCACGAAGGGTGGCAAGGGCCACGCCGGATGCCCAGGTCGACCGGCTCAAGCAGCGCTGTTCGGCTACGGGAGGGCGCCGGCGCGGGCTGCGAGGGCGCGGAGTTCGGGTGTGGTGCGGCCGGACAGCAGGAGTGCGGAGATGAGGGATCTCACCGCGGGTCGGGAGTGCATTTCCTGCGGTGCTTGGTGCTCGGCCGCCAGAAGCGAGCGCACGCATTCGTCCCGACGTCCGCGTTGCGCCAGGGCGGCCGCCACGTCGGTGTAGTAGCGCGCCCGGCGTTCCACGCTGGGCAGGCTCTGCGGCGGCAGTGCACGGGCTGCGGCCAGGGCCGCGGAGGGGTCTCCGGTGGAGAACTCGGCGGAGATACGGTGCAGTTGGACGGTGGCCGGGCTGAATCCGCCGCCGTGATCACGCAGCGCGGTGGTGCCGCCGAGGCCGGCGGCAATGGCGGCGGCCTCGTCCGTCAGCTCCCGCATCCCTTCTCGGTCGCCGCCCCTTGCGGCACTGTACGCAGCTGACTGGATCAACAGGCCGCGTTCGGCGGCGCCGCTGCGGGACGCGCGAAGGGCTGGATCGTCGGCGGCGTTGAGCGCGATCGACAGCGTCTGGTCCTCCCAGCCGGCGCGGCGGGCGAGGACGGCCAGGTTCCGGGCGGCCTCTGCCACCGCGAGGGGGTGCCCGGCGGCTTCGGCCACTTGGCGTGCGCGGTCGGCTGCCATCCAGCCGAGCTGCTGTTCGTCGAGCTTGACGAGCATGCGGGTCGCGAGGAGGTAGCTCTGCCCGAGCAGGTCGAGGTGATCTCCCTCGTCGGCGGGTCCGAGTGCGTGTCCGGCACGGATCAGGCGGGGCAGACGGACGGCGAGGTCGGCGTAGTGGCAGGTGTGGAAGTCGGTGTGCACGCGGGCGAGTTCGACAGGCAACTGCTCAGGGGCCAGCAGTTCGTGGTCCTGCCCGATGCCGAGCATCGCGTCCCGCAGACGGCCGACGAGGAGCTGTCCCACCGGTACGTCCTGAGCCGCTGCTGCCCCCGATGCCGGGAACGAGACGCCGGCGGTGGCCGCGGCCGAAAGAGCAAGGAACGTCCGTCGCCGCACTGGGCCGTCGCCCTCCTCCCGCCGAGTTCGTCCCACCCTAGGCCCAGGAAGGCGCGGGTACGCGAGACCAGGGGCGACAGGGTATCCGTGTCGGGTCTGCGCAGGGGGCGAAGTCGCGGTGAGGGCGAGGGCGACGACGAGGTCATCAAGGTGAACCTGGCCGGGGTCCCGGCCGACGTCAACAAGATCGTCTTCCCGGTCTCGATCTACGAGGCCGAGAGCCGCCAGCAGTCCTTCGGCCAGGTGCGCAACGCCTACATCCGCGTCGTGAACCAGGCCGACAACAGCGAGCTCGCCCGGTACGACCTGAGCGAGGACGCCTCGACGGAGACCGCGATGGTCTTCGGCGAGCTGTACCGCAACGGCGCGGAGTGGAAGTTCCGCGCCATCGGCCAGGACTACGCCGGTGCGCGAGCGGCGGGTGCTCGGCGACGAGTACTTCGTCTTCTACAACAACCGCAAGAGCCCGACGGCTCAGTTGGCCAACACCAGTGACGAGCTGGTCTTCCGCGCCACGGCCAGGGGTACGCCTCCGGTCTTCCAGGCATCGCTCTAGACATAGGGGTAAAGAAGCGTTCGTTTCTGTGCGGGAGGGTCGGCGTCGGCCCACGCCGAGGGAGGCAGCTCCAAGTGGACAATCGCAATCGCGCCCTGCCCCTGGCCGGGGCCGCAGCCGTCACCTCACCGATCTTGCTGTGGAACAGCGGCGCTCCCTGGTGGGTAATCGCGCTGCTCACCGCGCTGGCCGCCGCGTGTGCCGCGCTCAATTCTGTCTTCCCACAAGCTTCGCGCGACCGATTGGAGTGGTGGCAGGATCGACGTCGACACCAGCGTCTGCGAGCGGTCCGACATGACCAGCGCGCACGTTGAGCGCCGTGAGCAGCATGACCGCAGCGGTCAATCAGCGAGACGGGACCGCCGCCGCTGTCCCGTGTCACGCAACGTTGAGCGCGTCTCGCCGAAGTTTGATCACGCGGATGCTGTCTCACACTGAACCACCCCTGTACCCCTTTGGATCATGTTGTGTGGACCTGCGTGGACCACATCAGCGCCGTATAGCTGCTGCCCAGCTGGCCTCTGGCAGAGGACGATTCCCGAGCGCATGGCACCGGTGGGCGGCCCCTATTGGATGCTCCCAGCCTCCATGGCCACCTGAAGTCTGCTGCCCACACCATCGATGAACTGAGGCAAGCCGCGAAGGCTTGGGGAGTCAAGGGCGTCGCCGCACATCCACGTCGTGCCAGCGACGACGGCGAGGGCACCGGCCATCAGACAGATGTGAGCGCCCGAAGGTACGAAAGTGAGCTTCGACGCCACAGCAATAGCTGTGCCGATGTATCCAATAAACTTCAGGCGCCTACCCTGCCGATGGACTAGTTCTTCCAGGCTCTCCTCCGCTTTTGACGTCTGCTCTCCATTCGCATTGGCGAGCCGAGCGATTCCATCATCGGCCACCTTCTGGGCTTTCAGAATTTTCCGAAGCAGCACCGCAGCAATGCCGCCGTCCAGAAGTTTATCCAATTGCCCCCCTACCCAGGCGCGCCCTCTATTTATGATTTCAGCCCCCTTAGGGCCGAGCCAGGCGGACAACTTGTCCAGTCCTGCTTTCACGAGAGCGAAGATGTTTTCTTTGATGCGGCCGAGCTCGCCGACGGAGCTAACAAGCTTTTGCCCCCACCCTTGGGGTATGGCGGCCACGAGGAGGTCGAAGACCTCCGCAGGCGCATGCGGGACTCCTACCTTCATAATGACGCTCGATATCGCCTTCCCTGCCCCCTCGACTAGCTCAGACACAGTCGCATTGACGAAACCGTCCCCATCCGGCGGTGGGGCGCTCGCCCCTATGGGCGTTTGCCCCCTCACGGCCTCATCTGCTTCAAATATCCAAACCTCCAGAGGTGTTACTTCTCCTACAGCCTCAGAGCGACTGGCCTGTGTGCCAGTCCAAGCGGAATCAAGGCCGCTTTCCTGCACAGCACTAAAAGCCTCAGGGGCAATAGACTCAGCGAGTGCCTGAGCCAACGCCAAGTCGGTTGCGGAAACGCCAAGCAGAGCTTCAGCTGGATCGTAGGGGTCGCTACTTTCAGGCACGCTGGCGAGAGTGTCACCCTCGGGATCTACGCGGACAGCGTCGGCATCGCCTGCGAGCACGCCTCCCAACTCCTCAGACCTGAGGAGATAGTCATCAATAGCGCTGTCAAGATTCTCCAAGAACGTGGAATCAATACCGTGTTCCCCATTCTTCTCGAAGTCCTGGGGGAATACTTGGCCTCTCAATTCGTGAAGCCTTGCCACCACAACATCGGCACTTGATTTCCAGTCACCGCGAGCTTGTTCCCGCTGCGCTGCTGTTGCAACCATGGTGACTCCTCAAGCCCGTTTCCGCGGCGCCTGACTCGCGTGCCCAACTCAAACTGGGAGGTTCACTGCAAGAGGGCGAGCGCTATTACAATGGCTCACCTTTCAGGTTAACCAGAATTCTCCGCGAGCGCGCGTTGAAGCGGGCCCAGTGCCGCCACCACTACTCGGGCAAGCCCGGACCGCGCATACCTGTCCCCGGCTGGGCGGCGCCACCTGAGGCTTCAGATCCTCCGTCGGGGTGGCACAGACGCGCGCTTGCGACGGCGGTCAAATTTTCGGCGAGACGCGCTCAAGGTGGAGTGAGGCGGGCCAGCCGCCGCGCTGGTGTTTCCAGACATGACCGGCTTGCTTCTTTCGCACAAATGTTCGAGACTCGGGGTGTGCGTGCAGTACCGGTAGCGAGCGAGCGAGCGGATGGCGATGCCGGTAGACCGGCCGCCACACCGCTGAGCTCGCTGTTCCCCGGCGGCCGCATCCGGCCCGGCACCGCTGTCAGCGCCGGCGGGGACATGCCGCTGCTCCTCGCGCTGGCCGCCGAGGCGAGTGCGGGGTCGGCTGGGTGGGCGGCGGTCGGGCTGCCGCAGCTGGGTGCGCTGGCCGCCGCGGACGCGGGCCTGGATCTCGGCGCGGGCATGTGGGTCGACGAGCCGGGCCCCCACTGGCCCCAGGTCCTGGCCACTGTGGTGGAGGCCGTGCCGGTGGTCATGGTCGGTGCGTTGGGACCGGTGCCGGACCGCATAGGGCGCCGACTGTCCGCGCTGCTGAGGCGCAGCGGATCGATCCTGCTGGCCGCTAACGCCTGGGCGGGCGCCGAGCTGCGCCTGGCGGTCACCACCGCGACTTGGGAAGGCGTCGGGAGCGGGTACGGACTGCTGCGCGGGCGCCGGGCACGGGTGATCTCGAACGGCCGCGGCGCGGCCGCCGAGCCGCGCCAGGCCGACCTGTGGCTGCCCGGCCCGAACGGCGCCGCCGAGCCCTTCGAGGCTCCGGCCGGGCCCGGACAGCAGGCGGAAGCGGTGGCTGCGCTGACGGTCGCGGAACGGCGCGCCGCTCTGCGCGTCGTGGGGTGACACCCGTGGGCAGAGTGCTCGCCGTGTGGGTGCCGGACTGGCCCGTCCTGACCACCGGCACAGATATGTCAGTGCCCCTGGCTGTGGTGGCGGGCGGCAGTGTCGTCGCGTGCTCGGCGGCCGCCCGCGCGACCGGGGTCCGGCGGCGGATGCGGCTGCGTGCCGCGCAGGCCCGGTGCGCCGACCTGCACGTCGTGGACCGCGACCTGGCCGAGGAGGTGCGTCGCTTCGAGCCGGTCGTACGTCATCTTGAGCAGAGTGTGATGCCGCGCCTGGAGGTGATCCGTCCCGGGCTGATCGCCGCGCCGACGCGCGGACCCTCCCGGTATTGGGGCGGCGAGCCGCAGCTGGTCGAGCGCACCGTGCAGGCGATCACCGAGCTCGGGCACCCGGCGCGGGCTGGGATAGCGGACACGGTGTTCGCGGCCGCGCTCGCCGCCCGCACCGGGCACCTTGTGCCGGCGGGCGGCAGCGCCGACTTCCTGGCGCCGTACCCGGTGGCTGTCCTGGGCCGGCCACGGCTGGCCGAACTGCTCGGGCGGCTCGGCATCACCACCGTCGGCCAGTTCGCCGCCCTGCCCGCCGCACGGGTGCTGGCCCGGTTCGGCACCGAGGGCGCTGCCGCGCACCGGATCGCCTCCGGCATCGAGCAACACCCGGTCACCTCCCGCCCATCCGGCCCGGAGCAGCACGGCGAGCAGGTCTTCGAGCCGCCCACGGTGCTCCTGGAGCCGGTGGTTTTCGCCGCGAAGGCCGCGGCCGACCAGTTGCACGAGCGCCTGACGGCGGCGGCCCTGGTCTGTGCCCGGCTCGAGGTACGCCTGGAACTCGCCGACGGGCGCCACCTGGCCCGGGCCTTCCGTCACGAGGGGCGGCTGTCCGCGCTCGCGGTGGCCGAGCGGGTGCGCGGCCTGCTGCAGGCCTGGGCGGATGCCGGGGCAATCGACCGAGGCGGCGAGCCGGGCGGCATCGTGCGGCTCGTGCTCACTCCCGAGCAGCTATCCGCGGCCACCGGCCGCCAGGCCGCGCTCTTCGGTGAGACGCTCACTCCCGAGGAAGTGGAGCGGGCCGCCGCCCGGGTCCAGGCCCTGCTCGGCCACCGTGCCGTCATCCGGATCGACGTCGGCGGCGGCCGCGGCCCCGTCGACCGGCTGCGCCGGGTCCCGTACGGGGACCTCGATACCCGCCGGCTCACTGACACCGGGCCGTGGCCCGGACAGCTGCCCGCCCCGCACCCGGCCACCACCTTCACCCCGTGGCTGCCCGCGTCCCTGACAGCCAGCAGCGGCGCCCAGGTCGGCGTCAGCGCCCGCACCGAACTATCGGACCAACCGGCCCGGTTGGCGGTGCAGGGCTACCCGGAGGCCGCCATCGAAGGGTGGGCAGGGCCGTGGCCGGTACTGGAGGCCTGGTGGAACCCGGAGCGCGCACAGCGGATGGCCCGCATGCAGATCGTCACCGCGGACGGGCACGCCTGGCTGCTCGTGATCGAGCACAGCCGCTGGTGGGCGGAGGCCTCCTATGGCTGACGGCACCCTCGTCCCCTTCCCGGCCCGCCCCGCCACCGGACCAACAGCGGCCCCCGGGCCGGGAGTGGAGAGCGGGTGGGCGGAACTGCACACCCACTCCACCTTCAGCTTCCTGCAAGGCGCGTCCGATCCGGCCGCGCTCGTCGCGGAGGCGGCCCGCCTGGGGATCACGGCGCTCGCGCTGACCGACCGCGACGGCCTGTACGGGGCCCGGCGGCTGATGGACGCCGCCCGTACTCACGGTCTCGCGACCGTGTACGGCGCGGAACTCACCCTCAGTGAGCACGAGTTGGGCACGCCGGTGATCATCGCGCGTGACCTGGAGGGATTTCGCCGCCTTTCCTCGGTGATCAGCGCCGGACAGCTCGCCGGCACCAAGCGGGCCCCCGTCTACGACCTCTCCCAGCTCGCCCGGGCGGCGAGCGGCGGGCACTGGGCGGTCCTGCCCGGCTGCCCGCCGCCCACGGCTGATCGCCGTGACGTGGCTGCCGTCGCGCACTGCCTGCACCGCCTCGTCGACGTCTTCGGTGCGCACAGCGTGCACGCCGAGCTCGTCGACCACCACCGGCCGGAGGACTCGCTCGCCAGCGACGTGATGTTCGTGGCCGCCCGCCGCACCGGCCTGCCGACCGTCGCCACCGGCGCGGTGCACTACGCCGCCCCCGCCCAGGCCCGCCTGGCCCACGCGCTGACCGCGCTGCGCCGCCGCGAGGACCTCGAATGCGCCGCTAGCCATCTGCAGGCCGCCCCCACCGCCCATCTGCGCGCGCCGCACGAGATGGAACAGGCCCTGGCCCGCTACCCGGGCGTGTACGCGACCACCGTCGACCTCGGCCACGCCTGCGCGATCGACCTCGCCGAGCTCCGGCCGCAACTTCCCGGGTTCCCCACTCCCGCTGGGCACGACGAGGATTCCTGGCTGCGGCACCTGGCCACCGAGGCCTGCGCCCGCCGCTACGGACCGCGCACCGACCTGACCGTGCGCGCCGCCTGGCGGCAGATCGATCACGAGCTGGGCGTGATCAAGGAGCTGGGCATGGCCGGCTACTTCCTGATCGTGTGGGACATCGTGGCGCACGCGCGCCGCATCGGCGTGTGGTGCCAGGGCCGCGGCTCGGCGGCCAGCAGCGTGGTGTGCTTCGTCCTCGACATCACCGGCGTCGACCCGATCCGCCACGGCCTGCTCTTCGAGCGCTTCCTGTCCGCGGAGAAGGCCGGGCCCCCAGACATCGACATCGACTTCGAAGCCGGGCGGCGCGAAGAGGTCATTCAGTACGTGTACGAGCGCTACGGCCGCGACCACGCAGCCCAGGTCGCCAACGTCATCACGTATCAGCCCCGGCTCGCCGTACGCGACGCCGGACGGGCGCTGGGCTACCCGGCCGCGCGGATCGACGAGATGACCCGCTACATCCACTGGCACGAACCGCCCGCCCCGGACGCCGATATCCCGCGCGACGTACGCGAACTCGCCTCCCAGCTGCACACGCTGCCCCGGCACTTGGGCGTGCACTCCGGCGGGATGGTGCTCACCCGCCAGCCGATCGGCGAGGTCATGCCGACCGAGTGGGCCACCGCCCCGGGCCGCTCGGTGCTCCAGGGCGACAAGGACGACGCGGAGGCCGCCGGCCTCATCAAGATCGACATTTTGGGGCTGGGCATGTTGTCCGCCCTGCACACCGCCTGTGATCTGATCGCCGAACACCACGGCAGGCAGCTCGACTTGTCCAGCATCCCGCCGGACGATCCCGACGTGTACGCGATGATCGCCCGCGCCGAGACGATCGGCACGTTTCAGACCGAGTCGAGGGCGATGATGTCCATGCTGCCGCGGCTCAAGCCGAGGACGTTCAACGACCTGGTCGTCGCCGTCTCGCTGATCCGTCCCGGGCCCATCCAGGGCGGCTCCGTCCACCCCTATCTGCGGCGCCGTGCGGGCCGCGAGGCTGTCACCTACCCGCACCCGCTCGCCGAGCCCGCCCTCAAACGGTCTTTGGGTGTGGCGTTGTGGCAGGAGCAGGCGATGAGGCTCGCGATCGACTGCGCGGGCTTCAGCCCGGGGGACGCCGACCGGCTGCGCAAGGCGATGGCCGCCAAGCACTCGGTGGACAAGGTCGCAGCCCTGCGCAGTCGGCTCCTGGCCGGGATGCGCGAGCGCGGCATCGACGAGGCGGCGACCGAGGCGATCTGCCACATGATCGAGGCGTTTTCCGACTACGGCTTTCCGGAATCCCACGCCCAGTCCATGGCTCACCTGGTGTACGCCTCGGCATGGATCCGCCGCCACTACCCGGCCGCGTTCACCGCCTCGTTGCTCGCGAACCAGCCCATGGGCTTCTACTCGCCGCTGACCCTGATCGGCGATGCGAAACGGCGCGGTGTCACGGTCCGCGGCGTCGACGTCCACGCCTCCGCCGAGCACGCCACCCTCGAAACCGACCCCCACGCACCCGACCGGCCGGCGATCCGGCTCGGCCTCGCATCGGTGCGCGGACTCAGCCCGGAGCTGGCCGAACAGATCGTCGCCGCCCGGCCCTTCACAGATCTCGACGACTTCGCCCGCCGCACCCGCCTGCCCGCCCGCGTCCTCGAAGCCCTCGCCACCGCCGGCGCCCTCACCGGCTTCGGACTCAGCCGACGCGACGCCCTGTGGGCGGCCGGAGCCCTCGCCCACCGCGGCGAAGACCTGCTGCCCGGCACAGCTACCCCGCCCGCCGCCCCCGACCTGCCCACCATGACGGTCATCGAGGAGACCTTCGCCGACCTGTGGGCCACCGGCGCCTCCGCCGACTCCCACCCCGTCCAGCACCTGCGCGCCCACCTGGAGCGCTGCGGCGCCGTGCCCGCGGCCGCCGTACGCCAACTCCCCGACCAGAGCCCGGTACTGCTCGGCGGACTGGTCACCCACCGCCAGCGCCCGCCCACCGCCAAGGGCACCTGCTTCCTGAACCTCGAAGACGAGACCGGCATGACCAACATCATCGTCCCGCCGCACATCTGGGACCGGCACCACAAGACCGCCATCGACCACGCCGGCCTACTGATCCACGGCCTTGTCGAGCGCAACGACGGCGCGCTCAACGTCGTCGCCCACCGCCTCGACCCACTACGGATCAGCACACCCCGAAGCGGCCGCCGCGCGTAGCAGTCCCCTGCGGTTGAGGACGCCTGGCAGCCTTGGAGAGGCGCCCGTGCGCGCGTGATACGGGTACGGAGTTGATGCGGTCCATCGCAGCGATCTACGTCGTACCCACCAAGCATCGGGAACCAGGTCGTGTTTGACGAACCGCCAGTGGGTCTTGGAACGGTGCCCGGACCTTGATCGTTTGGCTGGGCATGGGGCGTGGCGTCAAGAGGACCTACGCATTCTCGGGCACCCGTCACCGTCGCAGCCATCCGGCTCCGGCTCATAGGCTGACGTGAGCTGCTTGATCAGCCCTTTCGCCGCAGTCAGCCTTCCGTGGGTGACGAGGTGTTCTGTTGCTGGTGGTGTTGAACGGCCTTCGCGAGCATCTCCTGCGGCGATCGCGGTCCGTCGGGGCGAGGAGGGGGGATCCGCGCCGCCTTGGTGAGGAGGGCCAGCGCCTCGCCGACGTCGTCGAAGTGCCTGGTCGTCGACGGCCATGCCGGATAGACGGTCCACTCCAGGGGCATCGGGCGCAGCTGATCCTGGCCATTGCGCGTAGCGCCAAGCTGGAGTGTGCCGCCGTAGCCGAAGTCCAAACGCCAGCGCAGCGGGACGAGGGCGTTCCCCTCCTTCATCCGGTGGATCATGCCGGTTTCCCCCTCGATCTGGAGGGGTACGGGGTGCCGTCCCAGAGGCAGTCCCGCTGCTTTGGCCGTGTCCCGGGCCTGGCGCCAGCGGGCCGGGACCGCCCACGCCGGACAGCGATCCGGGGGGAACAGGCCCCAGACCTTCCACCGCGCGGAGTTGCGAGGATTCATGGCCCTGCGCATCATGCTCATCCGGCGAGGTTGTCAGTAGGCGCCGAAACCCGGCAAGTAGGGATTCCGCTGAGCGGTTTCCTTCACAGACCGCTTCTGACTATTCGTCGGACACGACCTGTCCGATCGGAACCGACGCTGACCAGCCACAGGCTTCCGAGGAGACCTTCATGAACGCGTGATGCCGGAGGCCGCCCCGGCGCCGGGGGGCCGGGGGGCCGGGGGGCCGGGGGGCCGGGGGGGCGGGGGGGCGGGGGGCCGGGGGGGCGGGGGGGCGGGGGGCGGGGGGGCGGGCGGGCGGGGGGGCGGGGGGCCGGGGGGCGGGGGCCGGGGGCCGGGGGCC
>NZ_JBITHR010000039.1:0-44382 GCF_044458185.1 Streptomyces sp. NPDC050485
CGTCCAGCATCAGGCCCCGCAGATAGCAGTCGCCTTTGGCCCGCTGGTCCTTGCGCGGCACCGAGGCGAACACATCAGCCACGTACAACGCCAACGTCGCCCGGACACGGTTCACTTCATGTGCGTCCACACTCCCAACATGCTCGCGATCAGGACTAATAGGAAGACTAATAGGAAGACCTAACGGAGTCCTACTACGCGCGGTGCCCGAATCGATCACCGATCCCGGACGAATCGCCCGCCTGGACAGACACGACCGGCTCGGCGGAGTAATCCACGAGTACCGACATGCCGCCTGACCTGGCCGGATGAGATATTCGGCAGGCGCAGAGTTTCTTCCGCGCCTCGTCCCTGAGTGTCAGCGCGAATAGTCCGCGAGGGTGAGGAGCAGGTGAGCGGACTCCGCGCGCACGTGGTCGGAGTGGGCGCCTGCTGGGTTAAGGCGACGGCCTCGGACGTATACGTCGGAGGCATCGACGTTGACGAAGCGGTGGTCGAGTGCGGCAAGTGGATACCGCTCGTCAAGCGGCAGCAGACGCGTGGTGAACATGGGCGCGGGTGCAGGGCCGATCCCGGAATGCCCGATGCCGGGCTGCCGCTCGGTTCTCAGATGCCAGAACCCCGTCGCACGGTCGTGACGGGAGTAGGTGGCTACAACGGGTCCCCTGAGCGGAGCGCCGTCGTGCGCCTCGCTCGGCAGGACGTACGGAAAGAGCGACAGGAACGCGTCGCGCCGTGCGGCCATTTGGAACAGCAACATGCTGTCCGCGGTGAACGGGCGGGAGGTTGGGTGGACGGTCGTACTCCAGCCGAGTGTGTCGTCGAGCCGGGCGTCGGCCGCCCACTGCACGGCCTCGCACAGGAAACGGCAGCCGAAGGAGTGTCCGATGAGGTGAAGGTATTGTCCGTCGCGGTTGGCCAGAACGGGTGCTGCTCCGGGATCGGAGCGCTCGGAGTTCAGATAGCCAAGGAGCCGGCCCAAGATGTGCGCGGCGTGTCCGTCTCCGTCGCGGGCGCCCATTGCGTGCGCCCGGTCCCGGATCCGGCGGTAGCCGGCAGGCGTGACCGGGCTGGAGGACGGCCAGCGCACCACGACGCACCACGGGTTGAAGCCCTCGGCAGCCAGGGTCGGATACTGTCCCGGTGCCGCTGCCAGGTTGCGCTGCGCCAGGGCCAACAGCCGCGTGGCGGTGCGATGGGCGGCGGTGGGGGACGTCTGCCACCCGTGTACGTAGACGAGGATGTCTGTCGCCCAGGCGGGCGGGGCCAGGCGCTCTGCGAAGTAGTGGTGCAGCCGGTGTCCGGGCACCGGCTCACCGGAGTCGGCGTCGAGCAGCCAGCCGGTCTCGTCCAGGTCGACGGTCTCGACCACGGCGGAGTGGTTCATGCTTCGCCGCCACTCGCCCGGTCGAGACGGGAGTCCATGCCGCTGTGCAGGGCGTAGGCGAAGCCCAGGGGATTGCGGTACCGGGTGGCGAAGTGCCGGGCCAGCTCGTTCGCGATGCTGCCGGCGGTCGCCTCGCCGCGCAGGTAGCGCGTGACGAACTCGAGGGCGTACTCGGCGGCGAACGCCTGTGGCATGGCGATCTGCGGTCCGAGCACGCCCTCTGCGCCGTGGTCGATGAGCATCCGTCCGAGAAACGCACGGTCCGCGTTCGCCCCGGAGATTCCGGCATGACAGGCGTTGAGCAGCACGAGCGGTCGGAAACGGCTGTGCCGGTGAGCTGCCCTCAGCTCACGGACGATATGTCCGTCGAAGGGGATGCCGTCCTTGAGTCTGAGCACCAGGACGGGGGGTTCGGGCTCGTTGCCGATGAACTCGCCGTGACACCAGAAGTACGTCAACTGCTCGTCCAGATCCGGGTCGCCGAAGTCGCGGACGAGTTCATCGTACGTTGTACGGATGGTGCACTTAGTGTCCTCAGCCAGTGCTTTGGCAACGTCGTCCGCCCGGGTCGCGCGGCCCACGCGGGGGTCGTGGTTCAGGCTGACGGCGGGCAGCAGCAGTGGAGTTCGGGGCCGACCGATCCACGCGTATGCGGCGCCGGTGTGCTCGATCTGGTGCCGGTAGCCGAGGAAGCGGGCGAACAGGGCGTCCAAGTCCGCTGCAAACTCAGGGGATTCCCCGGTCGTGCAGAGCATCGGCCAGGGCAGGTGCAGATCGGAGTCGAACCGTACCCGTAGCCCTTCCCGGGACAGGGCAGAACGCAAGTAGGAGCGGAACGTCTCGGTCTGTACGTCGTCTCCGCGCAGCAGCGTGTCGAAGAGCAGGGATGCGCCACCTCGGGCCAGATCGGCCACTATGCGGCGCAGATGGTCCGCTGGTTCGGCGCTGAGGTCGGCGGCTGTTGCGTACGGGCGATGTCGGTCCCGCAGATCCCGGCCTCGGTCGTCGACCGGCTGGAAGTCAACGAACCTTTCCTTCCAGCGGGCGCAGAGCCGGGCCGCTGCACCGTTGACCTCGTCGGGCCGTGAACTCAAGTCGACCTTGTGCTCGGTGCCCTGGAGTGCCGGAACGGACGTGCCCGACATACGGGCCCGGATCCGGCCGCCGCCGAGAACGTCGAAGCTGACGCGGAGATCGGGCGGTTGCGTCTCCAGATGCGGCAGGAAACGGAACCCGTCGCTGGGGTCCTGGACGACGCGGGTGGTCAGTGTGCGGGGCATCCGGTCAGGACCTCCCCCTGTGCGGCCCCGCCCATCCCTTCCCCACCGAGGCGGGTCCGGGACCTGCAATGTCGAGGGCCGTCTCCACCTGCTGCAGGACGACGCCGGTGTCGTGGTGCAGAAACGTGAAACGGATCCGGTGCCTGCCGGGCTCCGCAGCCGTAATGCGGAACTGCGCGGAAGCGGTGTTCCCAGGGCCATACAGCACCGTGGCCGGTGCAACCTCTGCACCGCTCAGCGGCACGGCCACGACGTCCAGCACGGGCCTCGCATCCCGGCGCGCCCAGGGATGCGCGGACTCGGCCACCAGCTCCACTGTCAGGCGTACTGGAGTCCCGACATAAGGGTCGTCGTCCAAGAGCGTCACGTGAGCCCGACAGCGAGAAGATGCCGACGCTGCGGGCAGCGCCATGTTCCGTGCGCGGAGCGGGGCCGCGGCTGCAGGGGGTTTGGCGCTGCCTCCTGTCGGTCGAGCAGGTCCTGCCGCTGGTCTTCTGTTGGGCTGTCGGAAGGCGGCAGGGCGTACGGCCGTCGGATAGACCGCGGCGTGTCTCAGGTACTGCTGGGCGGCCGCCTCGACCACCTGGGGCAGGAGCTGCGCGAACGCCTCCATGCTGGGAACGCCCCTGACAGCGGCCCAGTTGGCGGCGCTTTCCTGCCGCATCTTGGACGGCATGGTCTCCTCCAGCTGCGCGGTGAGCACCTCCTCGGCGGCACGGCTCTGCTGGTCGTCACCGTTCCACGGGACCACGAGGCTCACCCAGGGCCGGTGTTCGGCTTCGAAGGCGGCGAGTCTGGCACGCCGGAACGGATCGTCGAGCGCCCAGCGATCCACGATAAGGACCTCGGGCCGGTTCGGCGGCTGCTCGCCGTCGAGGTGGAGCACCTCCTCGTCGAAGGAGGAGACGGTGGCCTGGTAGTTGAGCGAGCGCACGATGTCCTCGGCGACCAGCGCCAACGGCCGTGCGGCGGCGGGGTGATAGGGGTTCCAGTCGAGCGGGCTGTCGCCGTAGTACGAGCGGTCCCGTCCGTCCGGGAGGTCGTGCAGGGTCGGGGCGGCGACCGTGACATGCATCGGGCGGGGGCCCTCGTGGGGCGAGCCGAAGGCACTGGGCGCCGTCCGGTAGTCGATGTGCCGGCCGGGTGCCACCCGGGTGGCGTTGGCGACGCTCACAATGCGCTTGGCGAGTTCGTAGACCGCGCGCTCGTACTCCTCGGCGAATACCCGGAGTGTCATCAGCTCGTGCAGGCTGTAGGTGTAGTGGCCGTCCTTGAAGGCCCCGTGGTCGAGCTGCAACCGGGCGGCGGAGCCCGGGAGTTCCTGGGGTGGCACGGGCACCCAGCGCACGGGGACGATGGCCTCGGCGGGCTCGTTGGTGGCGGCTCGTTGGTGGATGGTGCGCTGCTCGAAGGCGTACCATTCCTTGCCGCACTTCTCGCTGGCGAAATAGCGCGGCGAGAACAGTGGCACGAACACCCGGCAGTATGCCAGGGCTTCGCCGAGCCGTTCGGACCAGCCCTCGCCGGACCGTATCTCGCGGTCCATGAACCCGGCGGGCACGCCCGCCGGCCAGCTGGTCAGGGCCATCACATGGTCGCAGAGATCCCTGAAGAAGCGCTCCACCCACATGTCGGGGTCCGGGCCGCCGGCCGTGAATCTCGGCGTGTGCGCATAACTCAGAAAGAAGTACGGCCGAGGTTGGCCGGCCGGACCCGGCTGCGCTGATGCTGGCACACGACCCCCGGAGTTCCCTGTGAGTTTCCAGCTGCGAGCCCAGCATAGGGAGGGAAGCCGCTCGATTGGAATGGCCGCCGCGTTCCGACGAAGCAACGCCCATTCCAGCGCGCCCAAGACAGCCCCGTGCGCGCTTGCACTCGGAGAAGGTGCCGACATGCTGGGCGAGCGGGGCTCGCGGTCGTGTGCTTCGCGGACACCCCGCGGCTACCAGGGTCGAGCTCGCGTGGCACCTGACGAACTTGTTAAGTTGCTGGTGTGGCAGGTGAGTTGGGGCGTGCTGAGGGTGTGATTGTGCCGGTGGTGTCCTCTCGTCAGCCGGTTGCGGCCGCGCCGGTGACGGTCTTCCAGACGGTGAATCGGTCGGCCATTTCGGCGCGGTAGTCGCTGGCCGTGAGCAGATGCTGGTGGGGCCGGAAGAGAGTCGAGATCCTGGAGCACGCGGCGAGGGATCTCTGGGCCGCGTCGGCCGAGCGGGGAGCCCTTCGTGGTGCGCTCGGGCCAGGCGTCACCCTGTGACAAATCCCTTGGTGATCACTGGATGGGTGGGGTGCTGAGCTGGAGATCTAGTGATCGTTTCAGGATTTTGGGCTGTGGTGTGGTGTGGTGTGGTTCTGGGCTGGGCTTTTGTGGGGCATCGGAAGCTGGCGATGAGGTGCAAGTCCAGTGATCGTCTCGGAATGTAGTGATCGGCGTGGGATTTGTTTTTGTCTGCGGCGGGGGTCGAGCCGTGGCAAGGTCCAGCTGGCGGCCGCGCAGAACGCGATCGCGACGGACTGGACGACGGCACTGGCCAAGCTCGGCCTCAAATAGGGCGCGGGGCGTCCTCGTCAGGCCCCGGACCCGGCAGTGGCGGCGTCCACGCCGTCCTGCGAGCGCCCACACCAGGTTTCACGAAAAGCGTCCGCCTCTTGCCCGGCAGGGCGAGAATCTGTCATGCGTGCGTGAGAGTGCGGGGAGGGCAACAGTATCCCGAATGTGAGATAGGGCCGTTGATTAGACACTCTCCGAGTCAGCCGTTGGCAGACGCAGCAGGAAGGTGGCGCCCCCTTCGGGGCCGGGGGCGACGGCTTTAAGGGTGCCGTGGTGGCGGGTGGCGATGTCTTGGGCGATGGCCAGGCCCAGACCTGAGCCGCCGGCATCGCGGTCGCGGGCCTCGTCGAGGCGGGTGAAGCGCTCGAAGATGCGGTCGCGTTCCTCGGGCGGGATGGGTGAGCCGTCGTTGAAGACTCGCAGCCAGGTGGTTTCGCCGACCTGTTCGATGGTGACGGTCACCGTGGTGCGGGCATGGCGGGTTGCGTTGTCAAGGAGGTTGCGCAGCAGGCGGTGCAGTTGGAGGGGGTTGCCCCGGACCGGTGCCACTGCGGGGAGGGGGGCGGTGAAGTACGGGCCGTAGGGGTGACGCAGGCGGAGTTCGTCGACCAGTTCGCGGGCCGTGCCCGCGAGGTCGACCAGGGCGGGCGTCGGCTGCTGGTGGTTGGGGCGGGTGAGGAAGAGCAGGTCCTCGGTCAGTGCGCGCAGCCGGCGCGTGGCGGCGAGGGATTCGCTCGCGGTCCGCGGCCAGTCGGTGTGTTCGGGGTGGGCGAGCGACACCTCCAGACGGGTCTGGAGCGCGGTCAGGGGTGAGCGCAGTTCGTGGGCCGCGTCGGCGACGAAGCGGCGCTGCTGCTCGGTGGACCGCTCCAGGCGGTCGAGGGTCGCGTTGGTGGTGAGGGCGAGCTTCTGGATCTCGTCCTTGGCCTGCGGCACGGGCACCCGACGGGCGAGGTGATGCTCGCTGATCTCGGCGAGCTCGCCCCGGATCGCGTCGACCGGGCGCAGGGCGTGTCGGATCGAGGCGTAGGCGGTGACGGCGACCAGCAGGGCGATCAGCGGCACTCCTGCCAGCAGGGGGCCGTTGAGTTGGTCGGCGGCGGCTTGCGCGGCATCGGGGAGGGCCAGCACGTACACGGTGAAGGTCTCCGGGCCACGGCCGAAGATGGTCATGTCGCTGTGCCCGGTGGTGATCGCCGCGCCCACCGCGGTGAACGTGCGGTGGGCCAGCCGAATGGAGGCCGCCGGGGGCGGATCTCCGGCGCGGTCCGGCACGGCCGCGCCGGTGTGGACGGTGACTGTGCCGGTCCAGGCGTTGGTGGCGTCGACGGGGGCCGGGGGGACCTCCCGCAGTGGGATGTCGAGTTGGTCGGTGCCGCCTCCGCCGCTGCCGATGGCGCCGTCTTGGCGGACGACGACGTACGGCCAGTCCAGATCGGTGGGCACGTGGGTCGAGGTGCCGGACTTGATGACGAGGTCATGGGCGACAGTGCGGGCCTGGACCCGGGCCTTGTCAAGGGTGCTGGAGAACTGGGCGTCGTACAGGTGATCTCGGAGCCACCAGGCGCCGGCCGAGCAGAGTACGAGGGCGACCAGTCCGGCGAGCACTGCGGTGCGGGTCTGGACCGGCAGGCGGCTAATCATGTGAGGGGCCATCGTCAACGAGGCGGTAGCCGGCTCCGTGGACCGTCTCGATGCTGTGCCGTCCAAAGGGGGCGTCGATCTTGCGGCGCAGATGGCTGATGTAGACCTCGATGATCGCCGTACCGCCGGCGTAGGCGTGATCCCAGACCTCGTGCAAGATGTCCTGCTTGGCGACCACCTGGCCGCGGCCGCGTGCCAGACACGCGAGCACCATCAACTCGCGGGCGGTCAGAGCGATCTCCTGCTCCCCCCGGCCACAGCGGAACGTGGTCGTGTCCAGCCACAGGTCTCCGGCCCGCATCAGGCCTCGCCCGGTCTCGGCTTCGCCGCTGCGCCGGATCAGGGCGCGCAGCCGGGCCAGCAGTACGACGTACGAAAACGGCTTGGTCAGGTAGTCGTCGGCGCCGGTGTCGAGTCCCTCGGCCTCGTCGTATTCGCCGTCCTTGGCGGTGAGCATGAGGATGGGGGTGGTCACCCGGCTTTTGCGTAGTTCGGCACAGACCCGGTAGCCGTGGACGCCGGGCAGCATGACATCGAGGATGATGGCTTGGTACGGGTGCTGCTGTGCCAGCTGCAGTCCTGTGAGCCCGTCGGTGACGTGCTCGACCGTATAGCCCTCGCTGCGTAGCCCCTCGCGGAGGGCGTTGCCGATCTGCAGGTCGTCCTCGATGACCAGGATATCCATATGCACCAGCATGGCACGAACATGGCAATCGCTATTTAGCCGCGTTAGGGGCTCTTAAGTGACCTTAACGATTCTTAAGGACCTACGCCCTCCGTACCGTCTACCAGGCACTGTGCACGCTGAAGGTCCACGCAGCCGAACAGGTCGGGGTCGATCCCGACCGGATTTCCTTCACCGTCACGCTGCAACTCGCCCGGCTGTGACTGCGCGGACACGCCTTAACTCACCGGTGCCGCGGCCCAGAAGGCACTTTCGCGTCTACGGCACGAGTGACCGTCCCCACCCAAGCGAAACGCCGAAGTCAAGGGACAGGGGCGCGGATTCGGCTTCTCGCGGCGGTTGTGAACCCTATGCGAGGGCGGTTCCTTAAGGCGGCCTTGGGTTTCTGAAGCCCACTTCAGGTTTTTAGGATCCGCTTAGGGTGCTCGCCCGCAGGCTGTGGTCATGGGTGGAAACGCCAGTGATGACGCAATCAGCCAGAGGCTGAGGAGGGCCCGTGAGTGTGGATGACCGGACCGAGACACTCCCCGCTGTGCGGGACGACGGCGAGCGGGAGGCGTTGTCGGTGATGAGTGAGGATGCCACGATGGGCCGCAGCCGCGCGCCGCATCGAGATTCACGCAAGCGGTGGCTGATCGGTGCGGCCGTGGTGGGCGTATTGGCAGTCACGGCGGGCGGTACGGCGTATACGTGGATGCGTACGGGCTCCGACAGCGCGCCCGCCGCAGGGCCCACCACCGCAGGGACTGCTGAGGTCACTCGCGCTGACCTGAGCCAGCAGAAGTCGGAGGCCGGAACCCTCGGCTTCGCCACCCCGGGGACCGTCAAGGGCCATGGCACCGGCACGGTGACCTGGCTTCCCAAGACAGGCGACAATCTGGCCCAGGGCAAGCAACTGGCCCGCATCAACGACTGGCCGGTGACGGTGTTCATCGGCGCCATACCCCTCTACCGCACACTCGGGGCCCTGCCCGACCAGCCCTCCGGCCCCGCCGCGACGCCCGAGAGCTCGAAGGATTCGGACGGTGCGAAGGATCCGAATAGCTCGGGCAGCCCGAAGGACGCGAAGGACTCGGGAAGCTCGGGCCGCCCGAACGGCGGTAAGGGCTCGGGGAGTTCGACGGATTCCGGAGATGCGGGCAGCGCCGGCAGCCCGGGCAGCGGCGCGAGCGGCTCCGGAAGTCCCACGGACTCCGAGGTCGCCGGGCCCGGCACGCAGGGCGCGGACGTGCGGCTCCTGGAGGACAACCTGTACGCCCTCGGGTACCGCGATTTCGGTCGCCCCGACGACCGGCTCACCGATGCCACTGTCGTCGCGATCAAGCGCTGGCAGAAGGCCCTGGGCATGCGGAAGCCCACCGGGCGCGTGGCCCCCGGCGACGTGCAGGTGCTGCCCGGCACGTCCCGCGTCGGGGAGGTCAAGGCGCACCTCGGTGACAGCGCCGGTGAGGATTTGATGACCCTCACCGGCACCGACAAGGTCGTGACCGTACCGATCCCCGTGAGCGACCTGAGCATCGCGCACAAAGGCAGCCAGGTCACCATCACGCTGCCGGACGGCAGCACCGCCAAGGGCAAGGTGACCCAAGTGGGCACCGTCGCCACCGGCTCGGACGATCAGGGCGGCTCCGGCGGCGGCAAGGGCGCCCAGGGCGGACCCGGCCAAGAGGCGAAGGTCCAGGTCACCGTCGCGTTCGACAAGGCGTCGGAGGCCGGAGACCTGGCGGGCGCCCCGGTGTCCGTCGACTTCGCGAGCGAGGTCCACAAGAACGTGCTGACCGTGCCGGTCGGGGCGCTGGTGGCACTGCGCGAGGGCGGCTACGCCCTGCAGCTCCCGGCGCCGCCCGGCCAAGCCAAGGGCGGCGCACCGCAGTTGGTGCAGGTGACGACCGGCATGTTCGCCAAGGGCCTGGTGGAGGTCTCGGGTCCCGGAGTGAAGGAGGGCATGAAAGTGGTGAGCACCTCATGAACCGCACTGCCGACCCTCAGAGCGCCCTCCTCCATGACGAAGCCCGCGTCCTGGCACCCGTCCTCGAACTCGACGCCTTCTGGAAGAGCTACCCCGGAGGTGTGCACGCCCTGCGCGGCGTATCGCTCTCCATCGCACGGGGCGAACTGCTCGGCATCGTCGGCCCGTCGGGCTCGGGCAAGTCGACGCTGCTGCACATCATGGGCATGCTCGACCGGCCGAGCGAGGGGCAGCTCCGCATCCACGGCCTGGACGTCGCCGCGCTCCCCGACCGGGAGCTGTCCGCCCTGCGCGGCCGCACGCTCGGTTTCGTCTTCCAGCAGTTCCACCTCGTCGACGGCATGACCGCCACGGACAACGTGTCAACCGGGCTGCTGTACGCGGGAGTTCCCGTCCGGCGCCGCAAGGCCATGGCCCTTGAGGCCCTGGCTCAGGTGGGGCTCGCCGACCGGGCGGACCACTTGCCGCATCAGCTCTCCGGCGGCCAGAAGCAGCGGGTCGCCATCGCCCGCGCCCTGGTCACCCGGCCCGCGCTGGTCCTCGCCGACGAGCCGACCGGCGCCTTGGACAGCCGTACCGGTGAAGCCGTGATGGAGCTGATGCGTGAGCTGCACGCCCAGGGCACCACCATCGCGATCATCACGCACGACCGGGAACTGGCCGCCGCGCTGCCCCGGCAGGTGGAGATCCTCGATGGCCGTATCCGCCGCGACAGCGGAGGTCCGGCGGCGGAGGTGGCCGCCGCGTGAGGATCTTGCGTTCCCTTCACCGGCTGCTGCGGCAGTCGGCTGGCCGGCCCGCGGGCCCCGGCAGCGCGGCCTCCTTCGCCGCCCCCTCGGTAGGCCGGCAGCGCGGCCCGGCCCGGCTCGCCACCCGCGATGTCCTCGCTCTCGGTGTGCTGCGGCTGCGCGTCCGCCCCATGCGGGCGGTGCTCTCCGCGCTCGGTATCTCCATCGGCGTGGCCACCATGATCGTGGTGGTCGGCATCCCTGCCTCCAGCAAGGCGGCTCTGGCACAGCAGATGGACCGGCTCGGCACCAACATGCTGAAGGTGACCGCGGAGCAGACCGGCCACACGCCGCTGCCCGAGCAGGCCGACGCCATGGTCGCGCGGATCGGCCCCGTCTCCTCCGCCGCCGCGGTCGGCAACATGCCCAGCGTCCCCGTCCGCCGCAACGAGAAGGTGGACCAGGGCGACACCTCGGGGGTCTCCGTCATCGCCGCACGCGGTGACCTGAAGGACACCTTCGAGGCCAGCGCCTGGGCGGGCAGTCTGCCCGAGCGGGGCGCCGGGAAGCTGCCGTCCGTGGTCCTCGGCCCCACCGCCGCGCACAACCTCGGCATCACCAGCCTCGCACCGCACAAGGGCATCGGACCTCAACTGCTCATAGGCGACAAATGGTTCACCGTCACCGGCATCCTGCGCTCGATGCCCCTGCTGCCCGAACTGGACTCGGCCGCCATCGTCGGCTGGCAGGCGGCCAAGGACCAGCTCGGCTTCAGCGGCCACCCCGACACGGTCTACCTGCGGGCCAACGAGTCGGCGCTGGACGACGTACGCGCCGTGGCCCGGGCCACGGCCAACCCGCAGCGGCCGGAGACGGTCACCGTCTCGCGGCCCTCCGACGCCCTGGCAGCCAAACAGCTGACCGAGACCGCGTTCTCCTCGCTCTTCCTCGGACTCGCCGGCGTCGCCCTGCTGGTCGGCGGGGTGGGCGTCGCCAACACCATGATCATCTCGGTCCTGGAGCGCCGCACCGAGATCGGACTGCGCCGCGCCTTGGGCGCCGGACGGGGCCAGATCCGCGTCCAGTTCCTCACCGAATCCGTGGTGCTGTGCCTCCTGGGCGGCGGCGCGGGAGTACTGCTCGGCACCGCCGGCGTCGCGGGGTGGGCGCTCGCCCAGTCCTGGCCCGCGGTGCTGCCCCTGCCCGCCGTCCTCGGCGGCCTCGGCTCCGCGGTCCTGACCGGCGCCGTCGCCGGCCTCTATCCGGCCGTACGCGCTTCCCGACTGACCCCGACCGAGGCTCTGGCCAACGCCTGACCAGGATGCCCGATCACGGCGCCCCAGCGGGACGGACCCCTCGACCGCTGTTTCTCCACACGACAACGACCTACGTCAACGACGTACGACACAACAACAGGAGTTCCCTCATGCTGCCGCACCTCACCCCCGCGAGCCGCCGCCGACATTTCGCTGGTGCCGCTCTCATCTCGTCCGTCGCGCTGGCCGTCGTGCTGACCGGCTGCGGCGGCAAAGACGACGCGCATGCCTCCGGCTCCGGCCAGGTCGCCTCCGTCCAGAAGGGGGACAAGGGCGTTGGTGACGCGTCGGCGGCGGCCAACAAGAAGTACAAGGCGGGCAGCCCCGAACTCAAGAAGGCCCAGGACAACTACCTGCCCCAGTTCAACACCTGCCTGACCCGGAAGGCGCAGGCGGCCGGTATCGCCACGGAGATGGGCGTGGGCAAGGACGAGGGTTCGGTCACGGCGAAGGACCTTGGCCCGGTCGTGTTCAAGGCCGGCGGGGTGATCGAGGGCAGCCCACTCGCCAAGAAGTGGTTCGCGCAGGTGTATGACCCGTGCAAGAAGGAGGTCCCCTGGCCGGATGCGGACGACGCCGGCGACAAGGACGCCACGCTGGCCACGGCCAAGAAGCAGTACCAGTGCCTGAACAAGGCAAGCCTGAGCGATCTGCACGAGCCGACCAACGACGCCCCGCAACTCTTCACCGAGGACGGGACACGCAAGTACTTCGGAGGCAACCTCGACCCCCGGAGCAAGCAGATCCTGCAGAAGTGCGGGATCCCCCAGGACTGAACCCGGCCCCGGCGGCCGCTATGGGCGGGGAGACCGGACCGCTCCCCGCCCCATGGGCCGCCACGCTGTCCCTTCCCGCACCCCCTTCAAACGCGCCGCGGCTCCGTGACGCGATACGGATCGGCCGACGACGCGATGCCGAGAGCCCGTTCCGCCGTCCATCACCTGCCGAGCGAGCCGCCGTCACGCCCTTGTGAGGGCACCCGAAACCATCCGGAGCGTACGCGATGACCGACCCCCAAATAGAGACGCGCCCAACTCGAGGCCGCCGTCACGCATCCAAGTCCAAGCGCTGGATGGTGATCCTGATTCCCCTGGTCGTGCTCGGAACAGCCGCCTGGTCGGTGCTCGACCACTTCGAGGTCTTCTCGGACAAGGGCGACGCCATCAGCTTCGCGCAGCACGGCAACTCCGGCGGCGGCCACGGCCAGGCCGACGGAAACAAGGACAAGCAGAATTCCCAGGTGTCCCTGCCGACTGGTCCCGAGGCCGATTTCAAAATCTCGGGCACGGTCCCGGAGGACGGTTCCAAGATCGCCGTCACGACGTACCAGGGCAAGAAGTCCGGGTTCAAGGGCAAGGTGTGGGTCTGGGTTCCGCCTCAGTACAAGGACCCCAAGTACGCCAACAGCGGCTTCCCGGTGCTGATCGCGCTGCCGGGCGGCTCCGGATTCCCCGGCAATTACTGGATGGGCACCGACCTCAAGCTGGAGGCGAGCATCGCCAAGTGGTCCAAGGAAGACAAGAGCCTGCCGTTCATCCTGGCCATGCCGGTGCTCAACCCTGAGGATCACGACAAGGACCCGCACGACCCGAAGGCAGGCCTGTACTGGGACGGCAGTGACATCCCCGGCCAGCCGAAGATGGGCACCTGGCTCACCGACGACGTACCCGCCCTACTCAAGGAGAACTTCCGCACCTTCAAGTCCCGCGACGGCTGGGCGTTCATGGGTTCCTCCACCGGAGGCTTCGCGGGCCTGAAGTCGGTGCTGCGAAAGCCGGACCAGTTCAAGGCCGTCATCGCCTCCGGGCCGGACATCGAGCCGGACTCGCGGCTATGGAGGGGGCACGACCGGGAGAAGGCCGAGAACAACCCCAAGGTACTGGCCCCCAAGCTGATCCAGGCCGGGAAGCCGGATGTCTACCTCGCCCTCCAGGTCGGCACTTCCGGGTCTGACGCCCAGGACAAGCCGAAGATCGAGGACTTCGTGAAGCAGTACACCAGCGGCCCGATCCACACGAAACTGAGCGTTATCCAGGGGGGCGGCCACAATGCCAAGACCTATGTGCCGAACATGGAGACCGGTGGCGCGATCCAGTGGATCAGCGCACACATGCAGGGCCCCACGCCGGCGTGATCCCCGCGCGACGGGCCATCTGTGCGATTGCGGTGCTCGGACTTCCAACAGTTAGGGCGTGACAGTCCGGGAGGGCGGCATAACGGACACCTCACCCAACCCCCGAGGCTCACGCAGCCCTAAATCACATCAACTGACCCCGTCGGTCTTGGGAGTGAGCGTTTTCAGCGTTTGATGGGCACCATGGATTCTTCACCAGTGATACGTCATCCGCTTTGGGTGTGGCTCCTTCTGCCGGTCTCCTCGGTCTCGTTCTCCGGCGGCGCGCCCCGGCATCAGGGTGACGCGCTGGGCAGGGTCTTCTCCTGCATGCGGGCGGTATCCGTCTGACTCACCCGGGCGCTGTGGCCTTCCTTACTTGAGCCGCCGCCGGGAGCTCTGGCCTGTCAGGCGGGCTGCCGTGTACCTCGGCGCCGCCACCGCGACGGACACGCTCCAGCACGTCCTGATGGAGAGTCTTCAACCCGCTGGGCGGGACGGGAGCGGGACTGCCGGTGAGGGTGTACCACACTCGTCCGCTTGCGCGTACTGGATCTCGATCTGGGCTCGTCCGTCGCCGAGCGGGGTGGTGGCGACGGTCAGTTCACCCGTGATGACGCCGACATCATCGGTCATGGCGCCGCCAGGACCAGCTTCCACGTCGTCGACCAGCCGCTCCCGAGCCGGCTCGCTCATGTCGTCTCTCATGGTCTACGAGTGTCCACTGCTTGAACATCCGTGGTGCTGAACGGCACGCCGCGTTCGGAGCACGTTGCACACACTGCGGTTGCCGCTGCTGGTACTTGATAGGCGTGATCATCTCCGCTGTGTGGCGCCGCGCCGCCACCCTCGTACTGGTGTGCCTGGCCGGACTCGTCCCGGCCGTCGCCACCCCCGCCTCCGCAGCCCCCCTGTCCCATCACAGTGCGCCGGCCCTGCGGTGAGGCGACCCCCATGGCGTGGACACTCTGACAATGGATCTTGCAGATCCAAGGGAAGGTGTCCTGGTGGGACGGAAGTCTCCGTATCCGGCGGAGTTCAGGAGTGACGCGGTGGCGTTGTACCGCGCGGCGGGCGGGAAGCGGACGTATGCGGCGGTCGCGGCGGATGTCGGGGTGACCGGCGAGACGCTGCGCAGTTGGGTGCGCCAGGCCGACGAGCAGGCCGGCCGCAGCCGCGGCGACGAGCCGTGGAGGGCCGGGATGAGGGCCCGGCTGCGCGCCGAGATCGGGCGGCTGCGCAAGGCCGAGAAGGAATGGGAACTCGAGCGGGAGATCCTGCGCCGGGCAGCTGCCTATTTCGCCCGGGAGGTGAAGTGAGGCCCTGCCGCTGGGACTTCATCTCCGACAACCGCGCCGACTTCGGTGTGCAGCGGATATGCCGGGTCCTTCGGGTCTCCCGCTCAGGCTTCTACCGGTGGCTGGCCGGAGCCGGGGCCCGCGCGGAACGTCGGGCCGCCGACGACGCGCTCGCCGGCGAGATCCGCGAAATCCACACCGAGCACAAGGAGACGTACGGTGTCCGCCGCATCCACGCGGAGTTGCGCGGCTTCGGGCACGTGGTCAACCGCAAACGCGTCGAACGCCTCATGCGTCGGCACGGCCTGCAGGGCCGTCACCTGCGGCGGCGCAAGCGCACCACGGTCCCCGACCTGCTTGCGCCACCGGCACCGGACCTCGTCCAACGCGACTTCTCTGCGAGGAAGTTGGATGAGAAGTGGTGCGGGGACATCACATACGTGCAGGTCGGCGGGACGTGGCTGTATCTTGCCTGCGTCCTGGACATCTGTTCACGCCGGGTGCTCGGCTACTCGATGGCCACCCACATGCGCGCCGAGCTGGTCATCGACGCCCTGAAGATGGCCGTGGCGACCCGCGGCGGCGACGTCGCCGGGGTCATTTCCCATGCCGACAGGGGTTCGCAGTACACGTCGGCTGCGTTCGCGCAGTCTGCGACGGTTTTAGGGTCCGCAGGAGCATGGGCCGGGTCGGCTCGAGCTATGACAATGCCCTCGCCGAGTCGTTCTGGCAGGGGCTCAAGAGGGAGACGATGCACCAGAGGCTGTTCTCGACGGTGCGTCAGGCGAGGCTGGAGATCTTCCAGTGGCTCACCTACTACAACGCTCGCAGACGCTACAGTGCTCTCGACTACCTCTCACCAGCCGAGTTCGAACAAAGGCACCGAAGAGAGCGTAAACTCACGCTTGCAGCATGAACCCCCCGTGTCCACACTCCGGGGACGCCTCAGTCCGGAGACGACTCAGGGCCCGGCTACGGCTGCGGGGCCCCGAGTCTGTGCACCTCTACGGGGGGTTGAGGCGAGTGGTTCAACGAGTTCATCGCCGATCAGTTCCGGACGGCCTGGATCTCGGATGCCCTACGCCCAGTCGATGCCGAGTTCGGCGAGCTGCTCCCCGTTGAGCTTGGCGCGGCGGCTCTTCTGGTTCGACACCCACGCCCCGAGCCGTACGTCATGCTCGTGGCCGTCGACGGTGATCCGTTCGGAGTGCTGCCGCGGAATGACGGTCCGCTGCTCACGCTGGACGTACTGCGTAAGCGCCGCCAGGCCCCGGGCGAAGGCCTCCGCGCCCCGCGCCGTCCCTGCCTTCGCCCCGCCGGCCGACGGGGCCTTACGGGCCTGTGAATCCGTTCTGCGCGGTCCGTGAGACGTCCACCGCATCGCGTCCCGGGCTCAGGGCGGATTCGTACGGTCCGAGCCGCACTTCGTCGATGTCGGCTGCGGATCCGCCTTCCCCACTGCCGCCCCGGAGCCGGGACCCGTGTGAGCTACTTGCCGAAGATGACGGTGTTGTCGCAGCCCTGGCTTGAGCCGACGTTGGTGTTCTGCGTGCCGGGCGAGCCCTTGCTGTTGGACCGGTTGCCCTCCAGGCCGTTCTGGTACCCGGACTGGCCCTGTACATCGGCGTTGTCTTCGACCGTGCTGCATGTGTTGCTCTGGTTGACGACGAGCGTCTTGGTCTCTTTGCCGGCGTGCTCGTGTTCGTCTCCGTGGGCGTAGGCGGTGCCGGTGCCGAGGAAGCCGATGGCGCTGATGAGGACGGCTACGACAGCGGTCTTTCGGGGCTTGCGCATATCTTCTCCGAGCGTTGAAGCGGACGCGTACGCGATCCGCCACGACATAAGGTGACGAGAGGTTAATGCGAAAGTGTCTGAGATCCGTTTGTCGGCGCGCCGGATCGTCTGACCAACGAGCAGGGGTGCCGGCCCTGCGGCCGGCCCAAGTTCCCTGTACGGCCAAGGCATCATGAAGCCTGACGCGGGCGTAAGCGCTCCGCACAGAACCACCCGTGTGGCCGCGTCACGAGCGCGCGGCACCCAGGCTCTTCGTCACTGCCCCAGGGCGCCGACGAAACTCCCGTGCGGCGTCGCCGAGTTCGTCTCATGACGGCGCATCTCGACTGATGAGCGACGTGTGAGTTTCAGTGGGTGGCGTCGGTTGTTTGCACCGGGAGTGTGTGGCGTCTTCCGGGTGGGCGGGGTTGTGGGTGTCGTTTTTTCGGTGAAGGCCGCTGTCGTTTTCCGGTGAGGGTTGAGCGTCGCCTGTATGGCGTAGGGGCCGGTTGTCGGGGTTTTGGGCCCTTGGGTGACGGCTGCTGTTCCTGTGGCGAGGCGGACTGCCGGGCTGAGAGGTCGCCTCTGGTTCACCGCCCGGGTCTTTCTGGGCGGGGGCGCGGTCTGTTCGGCTGTCAGATCGCCGTACAGCGCTCCGTGTTGGGTCTGGGGTCACGGCCGCCGCCGGTTGACCAGAACATCGGCGGTGATGATCGTGCCGCCGACGCCGAACAGCGCGCCGACGCCCCCCGAGGGCGAGAAGCGCCTTGGGGTGCTCGTTCAGGACGTAGAAGGCGAAGAGCCCGGCCAGCACCAGGAGGCCGATGAGCATGCCCTGAACGGTCCGGCGCAGCGAGGTCTCCGCCGGGGTCGGCTCCGGGGTGGCGGGCGGTGCAGCAGGGGGCTGCACCGGGGCCGTCTGCGAGTTCGGGGTCGGGTTCGGGTGAGGCGACCCCGCACTCCGGGGGTCACCTCAGTGATCACTGGTCCTCGGCGCGCGGGCGGCCGGGCAGACCGCGTCATTTCTTGGGTGGAAGTTCTGCGGTGATCTCCATGGCCCACTTCAGCCAGTCGTCCAGGACCTCGTCGTCGAGGGTGTCCTCCGTGAGGACCACCCAGCCGTTCTGCTCCTTGCCGCGGAACACCAACCGCGTGGTGCCGGGGCGGGCCAGGGCCTCGTCCATCCCGTCCGGCCCGACGCGCACCATCAGGCCCTCCTCGTACAGATTGGCCAGCGCGTTGCCCTGGAGGAGGAAGGTGATCCCGCCGAACATCTTCTTCGCGGTCACCCCCTCCGGGTCCAGCCGTTCTTTGATCCGTTCCGCCAGCACCTCGTCGAAAGCCATGGCCTCACGCTAACCGCGCGCCCTGGCGCATGCCCGGCAGCCCCCGTTCCTGAAGGTGTTCGCCGGTCCGCTGGACGGGACGGACTGAGCCTGTGACAAGGCTGTCCGCGCGTTGTGCTCGTGCAGCATTCGCGTGACGTGGCGGGCGATGGGTGACAGCCGCCTGCTCAGCGGGTGGCGAGGCTGCGTTCGAGGGGGTTGCGGTAGCAGGGGGTGACCCTGGTTCCGTCGAGGAAGGTGGTCAGCCGCTCGATTTCCGCCTGGATGGCGGTGCGGGCTTGGTGGCCGGGGTCGGTGAGGAGGTGGTGGTTGATGTGGCCGTCGGGGTGCTGGGCCCAGGCGCCGATCATGCGGCCGTGCCACCAGATGGTGGGGCCGATGTTGCCGTTGCGGTCGAAGAGGGCCTTGGTGTGGTCGGGGTCGAGGTACCAGTCGCGGTGGCGCCAGCCCATGGGCGTGGGGTCGAGACTGGGCAGGAGAGCGGCCGCGGGTTCGGGGGCCGGCTCGTGATCGAGGTCTTCGGGCAGGAGGTAGCCGGTGGCGTGGTCGAGTTCGACGGCCTGGGCGCCGGTGGCGGCCAGTGCCTTGCGGGTGTCGGTGAGGTTCCAGCCGGTCCACCACTTCACGTCGTCGACGGTGACGGGGCCGAACGCCTTGAGGTAGTGGCGGGCGAGTGTCGTCTTCGCCTCGGGTGCGGGTATCTGCGGCAGGGGCCGGGCGGGTGCCCAGTGGAACTGGGCGGAGGTCCATGAGCCGGCCGGGCGGTCGCGGCGTATGCGGCCTTCGGCGGCGAGCACGCCGAGGATCTGTGTGCTGACGCGCTGGCGGGACTCGTAGGACTTGCCGGGGAAGGTGACGATCTGCTCGCGCAGGGCGGGTATGTCGGCGGCGAGCTGGGAGGCGGTGGCCCGGCCGCGTGCCGCGAGGGCGTCCCGAGTGGCCTGCTCCACCGCCCGGTAGTGGCCCTCGTCCCAGTCGAGGGACGTGCGCAGCTCCGCCACGGCGTGGGTGCGGTGGCCGGTGGTGTCGCGGACGGTCGCGGAGCGTACGGCCGGGGCCAGGCGGGCGGGGACGACGAACATGGTGCGGCGCATGCACCGGATGCGCTCCAGTACCGGGCTGTCGGCGGGGGTGTCGTACAGAGACCGTTCGATGGCGGCGACGGTGGGCCGGTGCATGCGGGCGGCCGCGGCGAGGAAGACGGTGGCGGGGTCGGTGGCGTGCAGGCCGACGAGAGCCTCCGCGACCGCCTCGGCCGTCTTCTCCCGCGCGGCGGGTGCGAGGAGGTGGCGGCGTATGAGGCGCGCGCGGCGCTGGTCGGCGGTGATACGCGGAAGGATCGTCATGTGATGGGCGCGGGTCAGCGGGTGGCGTGGATGCAGAAGGGCTGGCCGGAGGGGTCGAGGAGGACCGTCCAGTGCACTCCGCCGGGCTGGTGGTCGGGTTTGGTGGCGCCCAGCTCCAGCAGTCGCTTCTCGGCCGCCGTCACGTCGGGGAAGGAGAAGTCCATGTGGAAGGGCAGTTCTTCCTCGGGCCACTGGGGTGCCGTGAAGGATTCGGATGTGTAGAAGAGGTACATCGCGCCGTTGACGTAGAAGGCGCAGGCGGCCTCGTCGCCGTTTTCGCCGGGGTAGGTCTGGGAGACCTGGGTGCCGAGGGCGGTGGCGTAGAAGTCGGCGAGCTGCCGTCCGTCGCGGGCCCATATGGCGTGGCACATGATCTTTCCGGCAAGGGTGCCGGTGGTACCGGTGTTCTCGTTGCTCATGGTGATTCCTTGCGTGTGGTACGGGTGCGGGTCAGCGGACGACTTTGATGCCGAAGTGGCCGCCGAACTGGTGGCCCAGGCCGAAGCCGATGGCGGAGTGCAGGTGGGCGTACATCTCCATGCCGCGGGCGCAGACGAGCGGGCCGAGGTCGAGGATGTCGGTCCAGCCGTAGGACTTGAGGAGGTCCGTGGCCTGCTGCTTGGCGTCCGGGTCTTCGCCGGCGAGGAACATGGTGTGGTCGCCTCCGCCGACGCTCTCGGGGTCGACGACGGTGGTCTGTTCCTGGGTGACGAAGGACTTCACGACCTTGGTGCGGGGCAGGGCGCGCTGGATCTGCTCGCCGAGACTGTCGCTGTCGCACGGGTCCAGCTTCGGCATGATCCCCCAGGGTGTGGGCCAGGGGTGCTCAGGGGTGTGCTGGTAGATGTACGGGACGGCGTAGTCGATGAGTGTCTTGTCGGCGAGCTGGTCGGCGATGGCGGAGAGGGCCGCCACGGCGTTGTGGCCGTCGATGCCGTTGATCACCAGGCCGTCGGAGGCGGCCGCGGCGTCGCCGAAGGAGTGCAGCTCGACGCCGGGGTGCCCGGCGAGGAAGTCCTTGAAGGGCGGGGTGCCCATCATGTCGGGCTCGGTGCGGGCCAGGGTGGCGTTGGGGTCGCGGGTGCCGACGTGGACTTCGTGGCCCAGCTCGGCGAGCTTGGCGATGTGGGTGCGGGCGCCGCCGCCGGTGCCGAGAACAGCGGTTTTCATGGTGAAACCTCCCGATTTGCTCCGTGTGGACGTCTCCACCGTAGAGGCCTTTCAGGACAGCCTGTGTCCTTTGACACCGGCATCATGGAATTCATGACGAGCGACATGACCGCCCGCATGCTGCGCCTGCTGTCCCTGCTCCAGACCCGGCGGGAATGGTCCGGCGCGGACCTCGCCGAACGACTCGGCGTGACCGTGCGCACCGTACGCCGCGA
This sequence comes from Streptomyces sp. NPDC050485, assembly GCF_044458185.1. NCBI lineage: Bacteria > Bacillati > Actinomycetota > Actinomycetes > Kitasatosporales > Streptomycetaceae > Streptomyces > Streptomyces sp. NPDC050485. Next base: position 20,819 of record NZ_JBITHR010000039.1, read on the forward strand.
CATCGACCGCCTGCGCGAACTCGGCTACCCCGTCGACAGCGCCCGCGGCCACGCCGGCGGCTACCGCCTCGAGGGGCGGCAGGTCGCTGCCGGAGGCTCCTCGACGACGAGGAGGCGGTCGCCATCGCCGTCGCCCTGCGCACCGCCGCCGGCGGCCTCACCGGCATCGAGGAAACGGCCCTGCGCGCCCTGGCCAAGCTCGAACAGGTCCTGCCCGGCCGCCTGCGCGGCCAGGTCACCGCCCTCCAGACCTCACTCGCCGGCATTACGTGGGAGGAACGGGGGCCGCGCGCCGACCCGGCCCTGCTGGCCACCCTCGCCGTCGCCTGCCGCGACCACGAGATCATCACCTTCGACTACACCACCCGCCAGGGCGCCGCCACCCGGCGCCGCGTCGAGCCGTGCCACCTGGTCGACTCCGGCGGCCTGTGGTACCTCCTCGCGCACGACACCGACAAGCACGACTGGCGTCTGTTCCGCCTCGACCGCACCACCAACACCACACCCACCGGCCGACGCGTCCCGCCCCGCCCTGTACCCGGCGGCGACCCGGCCGCCTTCGTCGCGAGGCGACTCTCCGCCGCCCCCACCCGCTACCGCGCCATCGCCACCATCCACGCCCCCGCCGACCACGTCCGCGCCCGCACCCGGGGCCTCGCCACCCGCCTGACCCCCATCGACGAGCACACCTGCCGCCTCGACGCCTCCGACGACCACCTGCCCCGCATCGCCCAGACCCTCGCCGGCCTCGACTGCGACTACACCCTCGACGCCGACCCCGAGACCACCGACCACCTCCGCACCACCGCCCACCGCGCCCTGCACGCCACCGGATGACTCCCTCCGAACCCAGGGGCAGAGAGGCCCGCAGCTCGACCACGCGCAGGACTGCACCACCGCGCACAAGTTCGCGAACTACTGCAAGGATTGCGTGCGGGGCCTGCTGCGCATCGCCCGCATCTGACACGCGGTCGCCTGGTACGAGGGCGCGTACACGCGACGGCGGGGAAACGCGCCCGCCCCATCTTCGAAGAGTGGATCAACCGTCACATCCAGTTCCCCGGTGACGTCGACTCCCCAGACGTCCGGGGGAGCTCTGTGAGTCCCGGGGAATGACTGCAGCCCGGCGCCGAGCCGAAGATCACCGGTCTGCTCAAGTCCTATGGCTGGGGCGACATCCTCGGGGGCCTTGACCCCGGAGTTTGAACACGTCTATGCGGCTCGGGTCAGGGTAGTTGATGTTGTGTGGAAGGTGTTCTCGTAGGCGAGCGGGGATCGCTGGCCGAGGCGAGAGTGCCGGCGTCGGGTGTTGTAGCGGTGGAGCCAGCGGAAGGCGTCGAGTCGGGCCTCGCGCTCGTTCGACCAGCCCTTCCGGCCTTTCAGCGTCTCTCTTTTGAAGGTCGCGTTGAAGGAATCCGCGGGCGGCGTTGTCCGCGCTGCTGCCGATCGCGCTCATGCTCTGGCGGACGCCGGCGAGGCGGCAGGCGTCGGCGAAGGCCCGACTCGTGTACTGCCCGGACTCAACCGGTCGTCGCAACACCGGCTTGTTGGATCAACAGTAGCTGCTCATTGAGTGCTTCGGCGGGGGTCCTCCAACCGAGGGTCTTGCGGGGCCTGGTGTTGAGGGCGAGGGCAACGGCTGCGAGCTCGGCGTGGCCCAGTCCATGGGCCGTGTCGGCTCGTGTTTCGATATCGCCGTGAGCGAGGCGTTCAACAGCGTGCTCAAGTTCGAGTACGTCCAGCGGCGCACCTTCACCACGCGCACCGAGGCACGGCTGAAGATCGACACCTGGATCACCGGCTTCTGCAACCCCCGCCGGCTACCCAGCATGTGTGGATACCGGAGCCCGATCGACTACGAACGAGACCACCAGGCCGACCCCACCGTGGAGTTGGCCGCTTGAAAGATCTCCACGGCGCGAGGGGATTGACAGCGGCGTCATCATGAAACTCATCGACGACGCCGCGGCGCCCACCGGACGGCACGCGGGCGGCCCAGCCGTGAGCGTCTCGGCGGATCGGATGACGTTCCTTCTGCCCGTCCGCGCGGGCGACCTGATGAGTGTGCACGCGTGCGTGGAGTACGAGGGCCTCACCTCGATGGACGTCGGGGTACGGGCGACCGCCGAGCGGTGGAACGCCTCGGGCCCCACCACCGAAGTGGCAACCGCCCGCCTGACGTTCGTCGCCATCGGCGAGAACGGCAGCCCCCGTCCCGTATTGGACCTGCGCCTGGTCACGGCCGAGGACCACCAGCGCCATCTGCACGCCCTGCAACCGCCAGGCGCGTGGAGCAACGGACGGCCGCGAGCTGAGCGTGGGACGGGGCGCCGGTGGTCCGGCGCCCCGGCCAGCCTTCCGTGGGAACAACCGGTAGGTCATTCCTGCGGCGTGTGGACCGATGTGTAGTGCGAGGCGTCGCCCGCGATCGAGTAGCTCTCCTTGCCCTCGATGCCGACCGGTACGTCACCGGCGACCGTCACGCGGTGCAGGCGGCGCGGCAGGCCGTTGTAGTTGTCGATGGCGTAGTGCTGGGTGATCCGGTTGTCGAACAGGACGAGCTGGTTGGGGGACCAGCGCCACCGCAGGATGTTCTCCGGCCTGGTGACGTATGCCTGGAGCAGGTCGAGGATCTTGCGGGACTCCGCCACCGACAGGCCGACGATCCGTTGGGCGAACCCGCCGATGAACAGGCCGCGTTCACCGGTCAGCGGGTGGACGCGGACGACCGGGTGGGCGGTCCGGAAGTTGATGGAGGTGAACTGGGCGCGCTGCTCGGCCTTGTCCTCGTCGACCTCCTCGTCCGGCACCGCGTAGTCGTAGTCGTTGGTGTGCTCGGCCCACAGCGTGTTGGCGAGCAGTCGCAGCGGTTCCGGCAAACTCCGGTACGCAGAGGCCGAGTTGGCGATCAGCGTCTCGCCTCCGTACGGCGGGACGGTGATGCTGCGCAGGGTGCTGGCCTGCGGCGGGTTGAGGACGAAGGTGACGTCGGTGTGCCAGTGGTTGGCGCGGCCGCGCTCGCTGTCCACGGGCAGCACGTTGGGCGCGTCGTCGACGGCGGGCACCGTGGGGTGGGCGGTGGTGAGGTCGCCGAAGTGGCGGGCGAAGGCCTGCTGGCCCTCGTCGTCCAGGTCGACGTCGTCGAATACCAGCGCCTTGTGTTCGTTGAGGGCGGCGCGCAGGGCGGCGACGGTCTCCGTGTCGAGCGGCTTGGCGATGTCGACGCCGGACACCTGGGCGCCGATGTGCGCGGTGACCTTGCGGATCTCTGTGTCGGACATGAAGGGGTCCTTTCAGACGCGGGTGAGGGTCGGGGAGGTGGTGTGCTGGTTGGCGGGGCGCGGGAGGCCGTAGCGGTCCCGCAGGGTCGCTCGCGGGCCGTACTCCGTGCGGAACAGGCCGCGGGCGCGCAGGATCGGCACGACATGGTCGACGAAGAGGCCGAGGCCGGAGGGCAGGACGGCGGGCATGATGTTGAAGCCGTCGGCGGCGCGCAGGCTGAACCAGTTCTCGATGGCGTCGGCCACCTGCTCGGGTGTACCGGCGAAGGTGAGATGGCCGCGTCCGCCGCCGAGGCGGCCGATGAGTTCGCGGACGGTGAGCCGCTCGCGCCGGGCGAGTTCCACGACGAGGGTGTAGCGGCTCTTGGCCCCCTCGATGTCGCTCTCCGGCGGCAGATCGGCGGGCAGTTGGGCGTCGAGTTCGAGGATGCCCGGCTCCAGGTTCAGCAGGCGTTCGAGCCGGTGGAGGCCGTGTTCGTGGACGATGTGGTCCTCCAGGACCTGCTCGTGTGCTCGTGCCTCGGCCTCGGTGGAGCCGATGACCGGGACGATGCCGGGCAGGATCTTGAGGTGGCCGGGGTCCCGGCCGGTGCCACGCGCCCGGGACTTGAGGTCGGCGTAGAAGGCCTGTGCGTCGCCCAGCGTCTGCTGCGCGGTGAACACCGCCTCCGCGTACCGCGCCGCGAAGTGCTTGCCGTCCTGCGAGGAGCCTGCCTGCACGAGGAGCGGGTAACCCTGCGGGCTGCGAGGGACGTTGAGTGCGCCCTCGACGCTGAAGTACGTGCCCTTGTGACGCGGTGGGTGGACCTTGCGCTCGTCGCCCCAGACCCCTTCCGCCTTGTCCGCGACTACCAGGTCGTCCTCCCAGCTGTCCCAGAGCTTGAGCGCCACGTCCAGGAACTCCGCCGCGCGCTCGTACCGCGTGACATGGGTCGGCTCGTCGTCGAGCCCGAAGTTGCGGGCGGCCTCGGCACCGGCGGTGGTGACGATGTTCCAGCCCGCCCGGCCGCCGCTGATGTGGTCGAGGGAGGCGAGGCGGCGGGCCAGGTTGTAGGGCGAATTGTACGAGGTGGAGGCGGTGGCGATGAGACCGATGTGCTCGGTCGCCACAGCCAGCGCGGTGAGCAGGGTGAGCGGTTCGAGTACACCGGCCGGGCGTTGGCCGACGTTGCTGAAGAGGACCGGGCCGTCGGCGAGGAAGAGCGAGTCGAAGGTGCCGCGCTCGGCGATGCGGGCGAGGTTGCGGTAGTGGTCGAGGTCGACACTCGCATACGGGTCGCTCTCGGGCAGCCGCCAGGAGGCCTCGTGATGCCCGGTGCTCATGAGGAAGGCGTTGAGATGGAGTTGGCGCCGGGTCACTGGTGGTCCTCCTGGTGCTGTGCGTGCTCTCGGTGTTGTGCGTGCACTTGGGTCTGTGCGTGCTCGTGGTGTGCTGTTACGCCGAGGGCGGTGAGCAGGCGTTCGCGGTACTCGCCGAGCAACGGGTCGCGGTACGAGCGCGGGTGCGGGCGCTCGATGGTCAGGTCGAGTCCGATGCGGCCCCGGTCGAGCACGAGGACCCGGTCGGCAAGGACGATCGCCTCGTCCACGTCGTGCGTGACGAGCAGGACGGAGGGCCGGTGGCGCTGCCACAGCTCGCGCAGGAGTACGTGCATGCGGATCCGGGTCAGCGCGTCCAGGGCCCCGAACGGCTCGTCGGCGAGGAGGAGTTCGGGCTCGGGGACGAGGGAGCGGGCGAGTGCGGCGCGCTGTGCCTCGCCGCCGGACAGCTCGTTGGGCCAGGCCCTTTCGCGCCCCGCGAGCCCCACCTCGGCGAGAGCGGCGCGCCCGCGTTCGGCGGCCTCCTTGCCGTCCGTCCCCAGCAGTACGTTGTCGAGGACGCGGCGCCAGGGCAGCAGCCGGGAGTCCTGGAAGACCACGGACACCCGCTCCGGGGCGGCCAGTTCGCCGCTGCCGGTGACCCGGTGGTCGAGCCCGGCGATGGCGCGAAGCAGCGTGCTCTTGCCGGAGCCGCTGTGCCCGAGCAGGGCCGTGAACTGCCCGGCCGGGATGTCGAGGTCGATGCCGTCGAGGACCGTACGGCCGTCGAAGGAGCGGGTCAGTCCGGCGAGGCGGACCGCCGGGGCCTCGATCGCGGTCAGTTGCTCAGCGTGCGTCGCCACGACAGCACCCTCCGTTCGACGAAGCGGACCGCGCTGTCGGAGATCAGGCCGAAGACGCCGTAGATCAGCAGGCCGACGAGGATGATGTCCGTGCGGCCGTAGTTCTGGGCCTGGAACATCAGGTAGCCGAGACCACTGGTGGCGTTGATCTGCTCCAGGACCACCAGGGAGAGCCAGGAACCGGTCACGCCGAGCCGCAGGCCCACGAAGAAGCCGGGCAGCGCGCCGGGAATGACGATCTGCCGGATGAAGCGGACTCTGGACAGGCCCTGGACTTCCGCGAGTTCGACAAAACGATGGTCGATGCCGGACAGCGCGGCGTGCAGGTTCAGATAGATCGGGATGTAGACGACGATGGCGATGATCGCGATCTTGAAGGTCTCGCCGATGCCGAGCCAGAGGATGAACAGCGGGATCAGACCGAGGGTCGGGATCGCCCGGTTGAGCTGGACCGTTCCGTCGATCAGCGCCTCGCCGACCCGGCTGAGTCCGGCCGCGAGCGCGAGGACCACACCGGCGGTCAGCCCGAGGGCGAACCCGTATCCGGCGCGTTCGAGCGAGGTGCGCACATCGGTGGACAGTGTGCCGTCGCTCCACAGTTGGCCGGCGGTACGCAGCACTGTCCACGGGGCCGGGATCGCGGCCGGGTCCAGTTGCCCGGCGGCGGACGCGGCTGCCCACAGGGCGAGGATCAACCCCGGACCGATGAGCAGGGAGGCGGGCAGCCGCTTGCCCGGCGCGAGGGCGCGGCGCCGGGTGCGAGGTACCGGGCGGGCTTGCTCGGCGGGTGTCGACACCACGGGTGTCGTCGCGGTGGTGGTCATGGCCGTCACCTCTGGTACTCGGCCGGGACGTCCTTGGCCGCGAGGCCCTCGAAGCGCCGGTCGAAGAGCGAGTCGACCTTGAACCTCTTCACGAAGCCGCCCTCGGCGAGCAGGTCCGCGGTCTCCTGCTCCCACTTCACCGCCTCGTCCCAACTGGGTGGGAACAGCGGCTTGTTGGCGAGCGCGGTGATCGACTGTGCCTGCGCGGTGGTGAGGTTCTGGGTCTTGACGTAGAACTCCTCGTTCCAGGCGTCCGGGTGTTCGTACGCCCACACCTGGCCCTTGGCCCAGCGGGGGATGTACGCGGCGACCGCGGCGGCCTTCGCCGGGTCGGCGAGGACGGAGGTGGGAGCCCAGAGCAGGTTGAGGAGGTCCACGACGTCGGTCGGGATGGTGTGCGCTCCCTTGGGCCCGTACTGCTTGAGGTAGGCCGGGGCCTGCTGGTTGGCGAGCGGGGCGATGTCGACCTGGCCCGCCTGGAGCGCGGTGAAGAACTGATTGCTCGTCAGTGGCACGAGGTGTACGTCGTCATCTTTCAACCCGGCCTGCTTCAGGGCTCGTAGCAGGACGACGCCCTGCGCCTGCCCCTGCGAGAAGGCCAGCTTCTTCCCCTTGAACCCCTGGACGTCGCTGATGTCACTGCCGGGCTTGGTGGCGAAGACGTAACTCGGTTTGCGGGTGATGTCAATCGCGACGATCTTCGCGTCGTACCCCTGGAAGTGCGCCTGGATGGGCGGGATGCCCGCATTATTGGCGACGTCCAGAGATTTGGCGCGGAAGGCGTTGATGACATCGGGACCGGCGCCGGTGTTTACCCAGTCCGACACGGTGAACGGCAGGTCGGCCAGACCCGCCAGCTTGAACTGGAGCTGCTGGACGCCCTGGTACGAGGCGATCTTCAGACTCGTACCGGCCGGGACCGACGTGGCCAGCGGGGCGGATGCCGACCCCTTGACCCTGGAGTCGGCGGCGCTGGCCCCCGCGCAACCGCTGAGGCCGGCAGCCGCGGCGACGCCGAGCAGGGAGGACAGGAACAGCCGCCGGTCGACACCGGGCGCGGCTGGGGACACTGGTGGCATGGAGGAACTCCGTGAAGTCAAGGGAACTCAAAGGGAGTGGAATTCGTGCGCCACTCCGGATTCCGGGCACCGCGAAGCCAGGAAAACCGAAAAAGGGAAGTACGCACGGAAATCGGCGCAGGCCAAAGGCGCGTGGCAGACGCGTGAGGGGGTGCGAGGCGGCGAGTGCGCCAACGCGTCAACATTGCCGCAACAATGTGTCGCTTCATCGGCGCATCAGCCCGTCAGGGCTGCCGCGTCACATCAGCAACAAAGGGTGCGGCCGATCCGCATCAGGTCGATGAAACGGCACTTGGTCAGCGGAACCTGCCGCGAGAGTGCCGGCGCGACACCGGTGATCCGGTGGCGGACCTGCCGCGACCGGATCACCGGGGAGAATTCCTGCGCGCTGCTCATGCCCAGAATGTTCGCGGCCCGGCAGGGCCCCTGTCAACATTCGGAGTTTCTGAATTAATTCGGCCCCGCGGGCGCGCCCGTTATCGCTGACACGCTCAGCGGATCGCGGTAGAGCACGTCGAGAGCAACGGAACCGCCCGCCACAGCAAGGACAGAGTCCGGGAAACTGCTCGGCACGACCAGCGCCGCACGCTCCTCTCCCACCGCCTCGCGCAACGCACCGAGGCAGTCGTCCCGGTACATCACCCCGGCCTCGGTGATGACGACCGTCTCCGGGTTGAGTACGTCGAGCAGCAGCCGGGCCGCCCGCCCGACCATCCTGGCGCGCTCCACGAGGAGTCGTACCGCGACCGGATTTCCATCAGCCGCGGCGCGCACCACATGCATCGGGTTCGCCGTGCTGATGACACCCCGCTCGCGCGCCCGTCGGCACAACGTCCCTTCAGTCAACTCGACTTGGAGGCACCCGGTCCGGCCGCAGTCGCACGGCTCCGTGCCGCCTTCCAGCGGCAGATGGGCGATCGCCCCGGCCTGCGAGCGGGGGCCGTGATGCACCTCGTCGTGGGTGGCGAACGCGGCGTCCACCACATTGCCGACGAAGAGGTGCAGCACGCTCCGGCTCCCCCTCACCCGCCCGAACAGCCGCTCCCCGTTGACCAACGCCCTTGCGTGTCCGTCCACTTGGACCGGCAGTCCGGTGTGCGCGCCGATTACCTCGCGGACAGCCACGTCGCGCCAGCCGAGGAGCCCGTGCTCGACGATGGCGCCGGAGTCCCGGTCCACCCAGCCCCCGGCGGCGACCCCGACGCCCAGCGGGGTGCGGTCGCGGGCGTCCGCGAGGAGCGCGCCGAGCCCGTCGGCGGCGTTCGCGAGAACCCGGCCCGGCTCGGTGCCTTCGCCATGACCGAGGCGCCGCTCGACGACCACCCGCCCGCGCAGGTCGAGCAGCGCGACGGTCGTGTACGGCACGGCCACGTGCACCCCGCCGACCACGAACCGGGAGGCGTCCAGATCGACCGGTGTGTGAGGCCGCCCGGCCCCCTTCGACTGCCGGGGCACAGCGGCTTCCCGGATCAGGCCGAGCGCACCCAACTGGGCGCAGTGGTCGGTCACCGACGCCGGGGAGAGGCCGGTCAGCCGGGCGATGGTGCTCCGGGCGACCGGCCCGTACTCAAGGACGGACCGTAGGACAATGCTGGCGCTCGTCCTGCGCCGCGCGCTGTCCGCAGCCCGGCGTGCCGCTGAGGGTGCCGTTGAAATGGACATGGTTACTTCCTCGGGGAGCTGGTCCGACACTGCGCCGTCTGGTGGTCGGCGATCCGGACTCGCTCCGGCCGCCTCAGCTGAGGCGACAGGTGGCCGTGCCCTGGCGCCGCAGGTCGACATAGCGACGCGACGCAAAGTTCTCAGCCTGGGCGACCATGGCTCGAAACTAGCAAACCGGCCTGCGCCTGCCCAGATGCCGCCCACGGTACGGGCCCCCTCACTTACGCTCACGCGCTTCAGCCGGCGGCGACCGCGAGCCCGAGCCCGATCAGCACGACGCCCGTGGTCCGCCCGAGCGCGCGGCGGGTCTGCGGCTTTTCGAGTACGCGCCTGGCCTTGGACAGCAGGGCCACACAGCTGCCCAGCCATACGACAGTGAGGGCGATGTGTAGGAGGACGAGGAGCGCCATGGCCCAGGCGGCGGGCAGTTGAGGCGGGGCAAGGGCGGGGAGCAGACCGGTGCAGAAGGCGGCGATCTTCGGGTTGAGAACGTTGCTGACCAGGCCGGTCCGTCACGGGCTCCCGACCTTGGAGGGGGCCTCGGGTTCCGCCTTGGCGGCTGCGGTGGGGTGGTTCTGGCACAGCGCCTGCGCGCCGAGGAATACCAGGTACCCGGCGTCCAGGAGCCTGACCGCCAGGTACGCCGCGGGCGAGGCGGCCAGCGCGGCCGTGAGCCGGCCACGGCCAGGACGCCCCCAGACCAACAGCCCGCGCGCTATCCCGCCCACGGTTCGCAGCGCGTCCCCGGGCCCGGCCACGAGGGCGCGCCGGGTCACCACAGCCATGTCCGGGCCGGGTACGACGGTGAGCGGGCCCAGGACACCGAGCGCGGCAACGAAGTGGGTCAGCATGCCGTTCCGTGGCCGGCGGTGGAGTGCGGGTTGGCGGCCGTGCCCTAGGTGCTCAGCAGCACGACCACCGAGCAGGGGCCGAGCCCCAGCGTCGTACGACTCTCGTCGGCGCCCACGCCCGTGAGCACCGCACGCAGGCCGGCGAGCGCCGCGGCCCCGCACGGACCGGAGGAGAGGCCGAGGTCCGCGAGGCGGGCGGCCGCTCGGGCGGCGTCGGAGTCGGGGATGGCGACGGCTGCGTCCAGGCCGCTGCGCAGGTAGGGCCAGGCGATGCTGGACGGGGTGCCGCAGTTCAGCCCGGCCATCGTGGTGTCGCCGGTGTGCGATGTCGCGGACTGCCCGCGCCGTACCTTCGCTGAGCAGGTCGAGGGGCTGACCTTCCGCTACGCGCGCCGAAGCCAGCTCCAGCAGGCGGCACTGGAGGCGATCGGCCGTCTCCTCGGCTGGGCCGGTGCCCGTCTCGCCCGCATGCTGCACTGTCCGGTGAGCCCGAATACCCTGCTCCGTCGAGTGTGGGCGCTGCCAGCTGGCCCGCCGGAGCGGAGCCCGCGGGTGCTGAGGGTGGACGACTTCGCTCTCGAGCGCGGTCATGTCTACGGCACCGTGCTGATCGACATCGAGACCGGCCGCCCCGTCGAGGTTGTGGGTGCCGGAAAGTACGTCCACGCTGGTCAAGCTGCATGTCGGTACTCGTGGAGGGTTCCGCCGAGTCGGTCGCGTCGGCGTATGTCCAGTTGGGCGATCCGGTCTGGATCGTCGATCGGTGTGGGCCGGGTTTGCAGGGGTGAGCCTTGGTCGAGGGTGCGGTGCGGGCGGTGGGTGTTGTAGTGGTTTCGAACTCGCGTAGTGCGTTGAGGAGATGGCGTTGGTTCCAGATCAGCGTGCGGTCGAGTACCTCACGCCGGCAGGTTGCTATCCAGCGTTCCATCACCGCGTTCATCCGCGGCATCCTGACGCCGGGTGAGCACGGTCTGGATCCCGGAGTCGGCGAGGACCGCGTCGAAGAGCTGCGGGTACTTCCCATCCCGATCACGGATCAGGAACCGGGCCCGGCACCCGTCATCCTCCAGATCCATGACCAGATTTCGTGCCGCCTGGGCGACCCAGGCGGCGGTGGGGTGTGCGGTCGCGCCCAGGATCCGAATCTGGCGGCCGGCGTGCTCGATTACCGTGAGCACGTGCAGTCTGGTGCCGGTGAGGGCGGCGGTCTCGAAGAAGTCGCATGCCAGCAGGGCGTCGGCCTGCGAGCGCAGGAAGGTGGCCCATGTCGTGGCCGTGCGCTGCGGCGCCGGGTCGATCCCCGCGGCGCGCAGGATCTCCCAGACGGTCGAGGCCGCGACCTTGATCCCGAGCACGCCGAGCTCGCCATGGATCCGGCGATACCCCCAAGTCGGGTTCTCGCGCGCCAGCCGGAGCACGAGCAGCCTGATGGACCGGACTGTTCTCGGCCGGCCCATGCGCTTCGGACGTGACCGCATGGCGTGCTGGCGGCGGAGGAGGTCGCGGTGCCAGCGCAGCACGGTGTCCGGTCTCACCAGCAGCTGCACCTGACGCAGGGGCTGCTGAGGGAGGTGGTGGAGCAGGGCGGCAAGGAGTGCGCGGTCCTCCGGCGTGAAGCGGGGGCGGGCCCCGCGGAGCTGGCGCTCCAGCACGACGAGTTGGTGCCGCAATGCCAGGATCTCCACGTCCTTCTCCCGACCGCTCATCGGCAGCAGCCGCAGCGCGGCGAAGGCGTTCGTCATCGTCAGATAAGCCAAGCGGAGCAGCATAATCGATCATCATGCCCGGCGGCGCCGATCGTCGGTGGCATGACAGCGCGATTCGCCCTCTCAGCTGCATGGATGGACTTCTCGGCACCCACAGCGTCGGTGATGCGCTGGTCGAATCGGTCGCGCATGGTCTCCAGGGCCAGGACCTCCTCGTATCCGTTGTCGAAGGCGAACTGGGTGTCCGCGTCGTCGAATCGCTGCTTGCGCAGCCACTCGTGGTGGATGCAGGTCCAGCCCGAGCCGCCGCGCCAGACCCGGCCCTGCCGCAGGAGCAGCTTGGAGATCCGGTTGCGGGCCCGGGCCAGGTCCCGGCGTACGTCATCGCGCCCGCGGACGAGATCGCGGGCGGCCTCCTCGGCCAGCGTCGGGACCCGCACCACCGGCAGCTCGTCCATCCGCAGCAGCTTGGCCAGCCGCCACCTGCGAAGCGTTCTCCACGATACGCACGGGGAGCCGGAGCCTCATCGGGGGCCATGAACACGCAGTGGCCCCGCAGCGACAGCGACGTCCGGGGCCACTGTCCTCTGTAGACGGCCGCACAGCGCCGTCGCGCTGGCCTACCGCATGGGGCGCAGCGACACCTGAACCTGGCCGGCCGCATCACGACGGACGATCAGACCGTTGCTACCGGCATGCGCGATCGGTACCTCCGTACCCGCTTTGAGCACAGAGGAACTCCCCGTGCTCAAGACAACCTCGGCGACGACGGGACCGGACTGGCCAGTGCCATCCGCAGCCTCGACAGCACCGTAGGCGACCCCGGCATCGCTGACCGATGCCACATTGACCGTCTTACGATTCCCGTCGCCCTGCAGGCACACCCCCTTCTTCGTCTCCAGATCAAAGGCAACCGGCCCTGCCGCCAGATAGCGCCCATTAGGGGAGGACACCGCCGCGTAGGCGTTCCCGGACGAACCTGACGACTCCTTCGCGGCACACACCATCTGCGCCTTGATCCGCCCGTTCTCCACATCGTGCACCGCCCATACCACAGGCCCCTCCCCAGACGTGACGGTCCGCCACGATGCCAGGAGATCACTGCCGGACGCGCCGTACACCCGCCCGTTCAAGGCCCCCAGGAACCCCGACTTTGCGGGGACGCCGTCGGGCTGCACGCTGCTACTCAGCCAGCCGCCGGGCACCCCGAACCCCCCGCTGCCCATCGCGACCACCGGGCCCTTCGAGGTCGCCGACACCGCCGTGCTGCCGGAGCACCCCATGGTGGCGGCACACTGCGGGAGCAGAGCATCCGCGTCGCCAAAAGAGGTCACCTTCCCCGAGGAAACGTCGACCCCGGCAGCGGAGGTGCCGTAGAGGCCGTCGCCGCCCCACGAGACGAGAAGAGAGCCATCGGCGCCGGTCACGTGCATCTGCCCGGGCCGGGCACTGACCGGTACGGAGATCTCGCGCACAGGAGCAACCGCCTGGCCCTGGCTATCCGCGGGGTACACCGCCAGGTCCACGACCTCGCGGCCGTTGTGTAGCTCGTCCTTGCCGCGCATGCCGTGCGCCCAGGCCACGACGTACTCGCGGCCGCCCGCTGACGTGGTGGTCACGTCCGGGATCTCGGCAACGCTGTCGCCGTCGCCTTCGGCCCCCTGAACCTCGGTCGGCGGCGTCCATGCCTTGCTCGACCAGCGGACCTCGCCGGTGGCGGCGTCATGTAGACGGACCGAATAGCCCCCGGAGGCGGCCTGGAGCAGACCCACACCACCGGACTTGACTGTGGTGACCGGGATCGAATGGACCTTCGGAGGAAGCCAGGGCAGCACCGCGTCCCATCCACGGCTGGAATCGTAGTGCGACGGCAGCGCGATCTTCGCCAACTCGGCCTGCTTCGACGGCACCTGCGGACCTGGCTTCCCGCTCGTCTCCCCGGAGTCGCTGCACGCGGACAACAAGCCCGCAGCCAGGATCGTTCCGACCGCGGTCCGCGTCACCATGTGCCCACGCCACACCATCTTCGCCCCCGTCGTCTCGCACGGCTCTGTGATCCTCAGCGCCCTGGAGCGTAACAGCAGCCACTGACGTGCCCATGCCCCAGGAGCGTCAACACCGCGATCAGCAGGGCGAGTTGGCCATACCGGCGAGCTAGGGGACCAAGCCAGCCACGATCGTCGGATACCCGACAACCTCGGCAGCGACCAGCACACTGCGGGTGCCGATAATTCATCCGGCCAGTTCAAGAGCTTGATCGTCGATGACAGGCCCCTCTGATACCGCGCTGCTCGCACCCGTGTGGTTCACGTGGACCGGGGTCGGGCGGCATCATGATCTGTCGTGCTGCTGCGCCTGGCCTACCTCGCCATGACCAACACCTTCACGCTCCTGCGCCTGCTGCCGATGAGCGAGCGGGACAAAGACATCGAGATCCTCGCGCTGCGGCACCAGTTGCTGGTCCTGCAGCGCCAGGTCGACAAGCCCGCGTTCACCGCCACCGACCGCGCAGTCCTCGCCGGCCTGCTCCACCACCTGCCGATGGGCAAGCTGCGCCAACTCCTGCTGCTGGTACGCCCCGACACGATCTTGCGCTGGCACCGCAATCTGCTCAAACGGCGCCATGCCGCGACCTGCATACCGAGGCGACGCGGACGTCCGCCCACCGTCCGATCGATCCGCACCCTGGTCCTTCGCCTGGCCCGCGAGAACAGCTCCTGGGGGTACCGGCGCATCCACGGCGAGCTCGCGGCGCTGGGTATCAAGGTCGCCGCCTCCACCATCTGGGAGATCCTCCGGGAGCAAGGCATCCCACCCGCCCCCGAACGCCAGAACACCACCTGGGCCGACTTCCTGCGCAGCCAGGCGGACGCGCTGCTCGCGTGCGACTTCTTCGAAACCCGCACTCTGACCGGGGCGCGGTTGTATGTCTTCGCCGTCATCGAGCACGCCACTCGACGTATCCGGATCCTGGGAGCCACCGCACACCCCACCGCGGGCTGGGTGGTGCAGCTCGGACGCAACCTTGCCATGGATCTCCGGGACACGGGCAGCGAGGCCAAGTTCTTGATCCGCGACCGGGACTGCAAGTTCACGCAGGCCTTCGACGCCGTGTTGGCCGACGCCGGGCTGGAGGTCGTCACCAGCGGCGTCCGGATGCCGCGGATGAACTCCGTCATGGAGCGCTGGATACAGACCTGCCGACGTGAACTGCTGGACCGCACCCTCATCTGGGACCAGCGCCACCTGCTCCACGCCCTGCGCGAGTTCGAGTCCTTCTACAACGGACATCGCCCCCACCGGGCCCTGGGCCAAGCGGCTCCGCGACGCCCGCTGCCCGAACCGACCACCGAGCCAGGAAAGATCAAGCACCTGAAGATCCACCGACGTGATCGACTCGGCGGAACCCTCCACGAGTACCAACATGCTGCCTGAGCAGGGCGGATGATTAATCGGCACCCGCAGACTCCGCGTACGGCGCCGAGTACCCGGCGGCCTCCCAGTACGTCACCTCGGTCGGCGGCACCGCCCTGAAGCGGGACTCCAGCGCCCGCGGCTGGTCCGAGTCGGTGTGGCACACCAACAGCACCGAGGGCACCGGCTCCGGCTGCTCGGCCTATGACCCCAAGCCCAGCTGGCAGACCGACAGCGGCTGCTCGAAGCGCACCATCTCCGACGTGTCGGCCGTCGCCGACCCCGCCACCGGTGTCGCGGTGTACGACAGCTACCAGGCCAGCGGCTGGAACGTGTACGGCGGCACCAGCGCCTCCGCGCCGATCATCGCCGGCGTCTACGCGCTGGCCGGCACGCCCGGCACCGGCGACTACCCGTCGAAGTACCCGTACGCGCACACCAGCGCGCTCAACGACGTCACCACGGGCAACAACGGCACCTGCTCGCCGAGCTACCTGTGCACCGCCGGCCCCGGCTACGACGGCCCGACCGGACTCGGCACCCCTAACGGCACCACGGCCTTCTCCACCGGTGGGAGCACCGGCGGCGGCAGCGCGCTGACCAACGGCACCTTCGAGGCGGGCACCCTGAGCGGCTGGACCCCCACCGGCTCCGCCGCCGCCAGCACCGCCGCCGCCCACACCGGCAGCTACGGCGCCCTGGTCGGCTCCTCCAGCCCGACCAACACCTCCTCCATCGCCCAGACCTTCACCGCGCCGACCGGCAGCTCCAAGGTCTCCTTCGCCTACGACGTGACCTGCCCCGACACCGTCACCTACGACTGGGCCACCGCCACACTGAAGGACAACACGACCGGCACCACCACGACGGTCCTGCCCAAGACCTGCACCAACGGCGCCGGTTGGAAGACCGCCTCCGGCTCCCTGACCGCGGGCCACAGCTACACCCTCACGCTCACCAGCAAGGACGACAACTACGTGGGTGACGAGACGTACACGTACTACGACGACGTGACCGTCTCCTGACACCACACTGACGTGTGACGTCACCGGCACGCATCCGAACCCCTCTCCCACCAAATGTGGGGGAGGGGTCCGTCGTCCGCAGCCCTCGCTTCGACCCCGACAGGGTGCGCCCGGCATTCGCACGGGCACACGACTGGCCTGCGTCTGCCGCGCCGGGACTTCACGTCGGGGGAGGTGTGGGCCCGATACTGAGTCGGGGAAGCGTACCGGCCATCCGCCCCGGCGGGCATCGTACGGTGGTGCCATGATGCCCAGCTTCCACCGGACGAAGGGCGGCGGCCCGGCTGCTCGGAGCACGCCTGCCTGGCCAGCTCGGCCCTTTCGGAGCGTACGGGGCGACGGGCGATGCTGGAGACATGGAGATCGAGGTCCTGGTGGTGGAGTGCCCCAACGAGCGGCCCGCGGCGGAGTTGCTGCGGCGGGCGCTCGACGACTGAGAGTCACTCGTGATCATTCCTCAGCTGATGCAGGTGAAGAGGTGAGGCTCGCTCGTCAGCGTTGCCTATGGCACCCGAATGGCACGGGGTTTGCAGAGACTGATCTCGGCCCGCCATCTCGTGGCAGGACTCGTGGCTGTGCGGGGCTGGCGGGTGGTGTCACGCTGGAGTCCCACAGTGAGGACCCCGGCGAGGCTTCCGGCGATGCCGGCGGCGAGGCCTCCGGCGATGCCCGCGGTGGCGGGGCGTTGGTGGGTCCGATCCCGGCGCCAGGAGCTCCAGCAGCGCCTTGGCGATCAGGTAGCCCGCGACTCCCAGGCCCGTCAGTGTGAGGGCTGCCCCGCTCGCCCACATACCGAACCGCATCATGGAGCCAGCCTGCCGCGCCGCCGGGCAACCGGCCATCTGGACTGGGGCCGTGCGGTGGGCGGCTCAGAACAGGTGGGGCTCGGCCGGTGCCGCCTGCGGTGGCTGCCTGGTGTCTGGGACGGCCGGCCCCGCGGCGGGTGCGGGCCGGGCCTGAGGACCGGTGCCGGGCCGCCAGGTCTTGGTGACGCTCGCCCTCGCGTACATCAGGGAGACGGCGACATCCTCGGCGTCGATCTCGATGGTGGTGTGGCGCTGGCCTTCCTTGTCGTCGAAGGTGCGCTGCCGCAGTTTCCCGGTGACGATCACGCGGGTCCCCTGGGTCAGGGACGCCGCCGCGTTCTCGCCGGCCTGGTGCCACAGCGAGCAGCGCAGGAACAACGGTTCCCCGTCGATGAATTCGTTGCGCTCGCGGTTGAACACCTTGGGCGTGGAGGCGATGGTGAAGCCCGCGACGGGCATTCCGGTGGCGGTGTGCCGCAGTTCGGGGTCGGCGGTCAGGTTGCCCACCACCGTTACCAGGGTCTCGCCCGCCATGCCGTCCGCCCCTTCAACCGCCTGTTGTGTGAAGCGTCCACCGTACCGCCGGGCACCGACACCGCCCTGCGCGGGCGCCTCGCGGCATCAGGCCCGCGACGGACGCGACAGCCGGGCTCAGGCCGTATCTGGCGGGGAGGTGGGTCGTTCATCGGATGAATGTTCTCGTGGGGTGAGTGATGGAGGAGTACGCATGCGTATCCGATCGATTGCTGCGGCCCTTGTATTGGCGGGCGTTGTCTCTGCTGCATCAGTCAGCGGAGCGCAAGCTGCCGATCAGCTGCTGCTGGCGAACAACTGTGGTTGCCCCAAGGGCGACGTCACCTGTCTTGCTAAGTGCTTCGGGCTTCCGGACCCAACCGAGGATCAGAGCAGCAAGACGAGTGACTGCGTCAACGCGGCCATCGAAAACGGCGGTGGCGACTCAGTCTTTAGCAACTGCAGATCTTTCGTTGAGGGGCTGAGCTTCAGCTGGCTTGATTGCGGGACCGTGTGAGCTCCCGGTTGGCAGCACGGGCGGCGGCGAGTTCCGCGGTCCGGTCATCCAACTCGCGTTGCTTGTCCACGAGGTGCTGTTCGAGCATGGCGATGCGTTGCTGAAGGTGATTGATGTCAGCCGGTGCGCCAAGGCCGGATTCGGACCAGACGCGCTCGCCGAGGGCTTCGGAAAGACGGCCCTCCAACTGCCGGACACGCGCTGACAGGCGCGTGTTGCGCGCGAGCGCGTTGGCCAGGTTGGCTTGGAGCGAGGCCCTGGTCACGGCCGCCTGCCGCCCCTCGGGCCCCGTTCCTCCACCCTGTTGTTGGCGTCTCCGAGTGCCTGCCGGGTGAGCCGTTGCACCAGATCGAGGTCGATGCCGGTGTCCGGCCCGGTGACGCGGGCCCGAACCGGTAGTAGGGAGCCGAGGACCGATGCCTCGTCGCGAGCGGGTCGAGGGAGGTGAGCCTGGGTTCCGGGCGTTCGGCGAGCACTCGTGCGGGCGGACGGACCTGTCACGCGGCTTCCTCTCGCCAGGTCGCCAGGACGGACCGCACGGCGCTGGAGACCTGCTCTTGCTCCGTGCGGTCGGCCCAAAGGTGGGCGTCGTGTTCGGTGAGCTTGACCGTGTCGCTCTCGTGGGCGGCCCGGGCGGTGAAGTTGAACTGGCGGGTCTTCTTGCCGCTCTTGGAGAGGTAGTCGAAGTGTCCCAGGTAGGTCCCGATCGCGGTGACCGTGAGGCCGGTTTCCTCGGCGACTTCCCGGTGCAGGGCCTCGGTCAGGGTCTCGTCCGCGTCGACGCCGCCGGAAGGGAGCTCCCACAGGCCGCCGAGGTAGTCGTCGGCGGCGCGGTGCAGCAGCAGTACCTTGCCTTCCGTGTTGGGGATGACGGCGCCGACGACGTGCTTGGTGATGCCGTCGGCGTCGGCGGCGTGGATGAGGTCGCCCAGCAGGGCGGCGTCGACGGGTGTGTTCACTTCACGAGTTCCTTGTGGTGGTCGGCGACCTTGATGATGGCAGCGGTGTACGCCTCGGCGAGGTGGAGGTCCTGGTCGCGGTGCCACACCGGAAGTTTCACCGTGCTGCCGTGCACACGCCGGGCGGTGGTGAAGCTGTTGGCGGCGGGGCCTTGATGGTCAGCGTAGCCGGGCAGGAGGGCCCCGGGGGTGCGGAACAGCTGGTGATCACTGAGAGGGCGGGTGGAGCCGGGCAGGTCGACCTCGCCGGCGCCCTCGGCGTGGACGGCTTCGAGGAATCGCTCGACGGGCAGGCCGGCCAGCTGGTCCGGGCGGTAGCGCAGCGGCAGTGCGTACCAGGCCGGACGGGCATGGGACGGCGGGTGAGGCACGTCGATGCCCGGCACGTCGCGCAGAGCCCGCCGCATCCGGGCGGCAACAGCTTCTCGTCCGGCCAGATAGCCCTTCAGCCGGGGAAGTTGGGCGTGTGCCAGCGCGGCAGCCAGGGGGTGGATGCGCAGCTTGAGCCCCATGCCGGTCACCGCGTACGGGGCGAGGGCGTGGTCGGCGGGGATTTCGCGACGGCATCGCTTGTTGTACTGGCCGTGCAGCAGCACGCGGTAGTACAGCTCGGTGTAGTCGGTGGCGACGAATCCGCCCTCCCCGGCGGACAGCGGCTTGGGTCCGTTCAAGCTGAAGGCCGCGGCGCGGCCGAAGGAGCCGACCGGCTGGCCGCGCCAGGTGGCGCCGTGGGCGTGGGAGCCGTCCTCCAGCAGCATCAGGTCGTGCCGGGCGCTGAAGGCGGCCAGGGCGTCCATGTTCTCGGGCAGGCCCCACAGGTGGACGGCGACGACGGCCTTCGTCCTCGCCGTGATGCGGCGCGCGGCGTCGTCGAGATCGAGCTGCCCGTTCTCATCGACATCGGCGAGCACGGGGCGGGCTCCGAGATGGAAGAGGGGAGTGGCCGTGGCGTGGAACGTCAGTGCAGGCACGATCACCTCGTCGCCCGGGCCGATGCCGGCGGCGGCGTACATCGAGTGCAGTGCGGCTGTTCCCGTGCAGGTGGTGACGACGTGGCGGACGCCGAGGAAGGACGCCAAGGCGTCCTCCAGTTCGGCGACGATGCCGGAGCGGTCCGGGATGGACACCGCAGACATCAGTTGGCCGGTGACCGCCGATACGTCGCTGTCCTCGATCGGGGGCCAGGAGAAGTGGGGGCCAGGGGCGCCGATGACGGGCGGGCCGCCGAGGAGGGCGAGGGGCGAGGTGGCGGTCACAGCAGGTACTCCTTCGGATCGGCGGGCGTGAGGGAGGTCTGGGAGGTGTAGGCGGCGGCCAGGAACGCGGCGTGCGCCACGTGGGTGCTGGGGCCGCAGGGATTGGTCCGCTCGCCGTCGAGTACGCGGCAGAAGCAGTCGATCTGCGCGGTCGCGGCGGAGGGCCAGGCCGGTACGCGGGTCAGGGACTCGATCAGCTGCCCGTCCGGGGCGAGGCGCCGCACCCGTCCTCGCTCGATCACGACGGCGCCGCGGGGGCCGGTCACGGTCAGCTGTTCGGTCTTCGGGCCGGCGGAGCGGGAGATGAGCAGGGAGCCGTACAGGCCGGAGTCGTAGGCGAGGTGGACCAGCGCGGTGTCCTCGGCGTCGTAGTCGGCGTCGGGATGTGCGGCGGTGGAGGTGTCGGCCAGGACGCGGTCGGGCAGGCCGAGGTACCAGATGAGCAGGTCGATGAGGTGGTAGCCCATATCCATCAGGGCTCCGCCGCCGGCCAGGGATGCCCGGCCGCGCCAGCCGGCGGCCGGGTCGGGGCAGTGGAAGGTGTAGCGGCCCTCGACCAGGTACGGCTGTCCGATCTGCTCCAGCAGTTGCACCGCCGCGGTGTAGACCGGGTGGAAGCGGCGCTGGACGGTGACCATCAGCTCGATGCCGGCCTTGTCGCACAGCGCCACCAGCTCGGCGGCCTCGGCCGGGCCGGTCGCGAAGGGCTTCTCCTTCATCACGTGTACCCCGGCCGCCGCGCAGGTCTCGATGACCTCACGGCCGGCATGGTGGGGAACCGCCACGATGGCGAAGTCCGGGCGCACGTCCTCCAGCAGGGCGCGGATGTCGGTGAAGCCGGGCACGTTGTGCTGCTGGGCCTGGGCGGCGACCCTGCCGGGGTCGATGTCGCAGACCGCGGCAAGGCGGGCGAACTGGGAGTCGGCCAGCCCCGGCAGGTGGTCCTCCAGGGCCTGGTGGCCAAGCCCGATGACAACTGCTTTCTTGCGTACGCTCATTCGCGTTCACGCCCCTTGGTGAAAGCACGTCGGCCCGCCTGCTGCGGGCCTTGGCATGCTCCAGAGCACCGCACCCGGTCCTGCTGCGGCAGGGGCGCTGCCGTGGGCTGCAAGGCCGTTTGCATCTGGTGCAAAACTGCTGTTGCTGCCCAGCGGCCCGGTCTACGGTGGGCGGGGGCCACCTCGGCTATCGACGGGGGCGTGGATGCCAGTCAGCACGGCGCAAGCCCGATGCGAACGGCCCAGAACACCTGGCGAGTTGATCCGCAGCAGGCGCCAAGCCCGGGGCTGGACGCTCGCTGACCTCGGTGACCGAACCGGTTACTCCGCATCCCAGGTCTCCCGGTACGAGCGGGGCCTCTCGCCGCTGTCCGACGTCGACGTCCTCAGACGCTTCGCTGATGTGCTCGACATTCCGCCCAAGGAGTTCGGGCTCACCCCGACTTCGCCCCCCGCGCAGACCCGACACGGATACCCTGTCGCCCCTGGTCTCGCATACCCCCGCCTTCCCGGGCCTAGGGTAGGACGAACTCAGCGGGAGGAGGGTGACGACCCAGTGCGGCGACGGAAGTTCCTGGCTCTCTCGGCCGCGGCAACAGCCGGCGTCTCGCTCCCGGCAACGGTGGCAGCAGCGGCCCAGGACGTACCGGTGGGACAGCTCCTCGTCGGCCGTCTGCGGGACGCGATGCTCGGCATCGGCCAGGACCACGAACTGCCGGCCCCCGAGCAGTTGCCCGTCGAACTCGCCCGCGTGCACGCCGACTTCCACACCTGCCACTATGCCGACCTCGCCGTCCGTCTGCCCCGCCTGATCCGTGCCGGACACGCACTCGGCACCGGAGACGAGGGAGATCGCCTCGACCTGCTCGGGCAGAGCTACCTGCTCGCGACCCGCATGCTCGTCAAGCTCGACGAGCAGCAGCTCGGCTGGATGGCAGCCGACCGCGCGCGGCAAGTCGCCGAAGCGGCCGGGCACCCCCTCGCCGTGGCAGAAGCCGCCCGGAACCTGGCCGTGCTCGCCCGCCGCGCAGGCTGGGAGGAACAAGCACTGTCGATCGCGCTCAACGCCGCCGACGCCCCCGGCCTCCGCGCATCCCGCAGCGGCGCCGCCGAACGCGGCTTGTTGATCCAGTCAGCTGCGTACAGTGCCGCAAGGGGCGGCGACCGGGAGGGGATGCGGGAGCTGACAGACGAGGCCGCCGCCATCGCCGCCGGCTTCGGCGGCACCACCGCGCTGCGTGATCACGGCGGCGGATTCAGTCCGGCAACCGTCCAACTGCACCGCATCTCCGCTGAGTTCTCCACCGGCGACCCCTCCGCGGCCCTGGCCGCAGCCCGTGCACTGCCGCCGCAGAGCCTGCCCAGCGTGGAACGCCGGGCGCGGTACTACACCGACGTGGCAGCCGCCCTGGCCCAACGCGGACGCCGGGACGAATGCGTGCGCGCGCTCCTGGCCGCCGAACACCAGGCACCCCAGGAGACGCACTCGCGCCCAGCAGTGAGGTCCCTTATCTCGGGACTGCTGCTGTCCGGCCGCACCACACCCGAACTCCGCGCCCTCGCCGCCCGCGCCGGCGCCCTCCCGTAACCGGGCTGCGGGTGCCGCTCCCGCTGGGGCCGATCCGTCTGCATCACCGCATCCACCGACTGAGTCAAGCTCGTCGGATCACGTGCCTAACATGCCAGAGACCAGCACCCCTGCGAGTGACAATGTCCCGAGTTGGGCCGATGGCGAGACCAAGTCACCAGTACGGTACGGAGCAGGAGCCGAAGCAGCCATCCCGGGATCGTTGTCCGTGCCACCCCAACGCCGCGCGGAGGGTCATCAATATCCGCGGTACAGAACGGCCCCTGCCGACATCACGTTGGTGGGGGCCATTCTGTATTACCGAAGGTTCTGACACGGGCACTGAGTCGGACGGGCCGGTTCGGCACGCCGGGCAGTTCCTGTTTCCCGGGCCGCCCGGGCCCTTGATCGCCTGCCAAGTTACTCGTTGCCCAGGTCATGAATGATCTGATGGTTGAGGAAGCGCAGCGGCGTTGCGAGCCGCAGTGCGTGTGCCGGTGCCCGTCCGATACTGCCGAGGAGCACGTCTGCGGTCGCTGGTGTCCTCGGCCTGCGGGGTGTGCCTGCGACGACGCCGAACGTCTCCAGTACGGATGCCGCTGCTGACGTGGCCAGATTGGGGGACAACTCCGGGAGTGCCGGATTTCTGGCACTCCCGGAAGCCGGCGCGTGTCGGTCCAGTCCGGTACTCGAATGCGCGAGGGTCCTGGGGCTGTGTCGTTGGACCCCGGGACCCTTCGGGCACTTCAACCCTGGCCCTGGTTCAACGACCGTCCGGAGCCCGGGTCACCGCGCTCTACATCCAGTCGATACCGAGCTCGGATCCCCAGCTCCTCCAGCGTGTCGTTGCGCGCGGCCGACGCGTTGGTCAGGCGTGCGCACCCGGTGATCGCCAGGTTTCCGGCACAGGCGCATCGAGATGCCTATGACGAGGAGTTGTGCGA
>NZ_JBITHR010000040.1:0-44133 GCF_044458185.1 Streptomyces sp. NPDC050485
GGGCGCGGCCGGATTTCGCGCGTGAGGGGGGCGCGGCCGGATTTCGCGCGTGAGGGGGGCGCGGCCGGGTCTCGCGTGTGAGGAGGGCGGCCGGGGGGGGGGGGGGGGGGGCCCCCCCCCCCCCCCCCCCCCCCCCCCCCCCCCCGTTCTGCACTCGGGAAGCCGCGACCCCGCCGCGCGGCCCCGCCGAAGGCCGGCACCGCCCCGCTCACCCGCACCCGTACGCTGGACCCCGTGCAGGAACTTCACGATGCCCCCCTCGCCCCCCTGACCACCCTCCGCCTCGGCGGCCCGGCGGATCGGCTGGTCACGGCCGTCACCGATGCCGAGGTGATCGACGCCGTACGCGAGGCCGACGACAGCGGCACCCCGCTGCTCGTCATCGGCGGCGGCAGCAACCTGCTCATCGGGGACAAGGGCTTCGCCGGTACCGCCCTGCGCATCGCCACCCGCGGCTTCGACCTCGACGGGACCCGCCTCGAACTCGCCGCGGGCGAGGTGTGGAGCGAGGCCGTCGCCCGGAGCGTGGAGGCCGGGCTCGCCGGGATCGAGTGCCTCGCCGGCATCCCCGGCTCGGCCGGAGCCACCCCGATCCAGAACGTCGGGGCGTACGGCCAGGAAGTCTCCAGCACCCTCACCCACGTCGTCGCGTACGACCGCCACAGCCGCACCACCGTCACCATCCCCAACGCCGAGTGCGACTTCTCGTACCGCCACAGCCGCTTCAAGCAGCACCCCGACCGCTACGTCGTGCTCCGCGTCGTCTTCGAGCTGGAGGACGCCGGGGGGCTCTCCGCGCCGGTCAAGTACGCCGAGACCGCCCGCGTCCTGGGGGTGGAGCCCGGCGACCGGGTCCCCGCAGCCACCGCCCGCGAGACCGTCCTGAAGCTGCGGGCCGGCAAGGGCATGGTGCTCGACCCCGAGGACCACGACACCTGGTCGGCGGGCTCGTTCTTCACCAACCCGATCCTCCCCAACGAGGCGTACGCGGCCTTCCTGGCCCGCGCCCAGGAGCGCCTCGGCGCCGAAGTGACGCCCCCCGCCTGGCCCGTCGGCGCCGACCGCACCAAAACGTCCGCCGCCTGGCTGATTGACAAGGCGGGATTCACGAAGGGATACGGGACCGGACCGGCCCGTATCTCCACCAAGCACACCCTCGCGCTCACGAACCGCGGCGGCGCCACCACCGAGGACCTGCTGGCCCTGGCCCGCGAGGTGGTCGCGGGCGTCGAGCGGGCCTTCGGAGTGACCCTGGTGAACGAGCCGGTGGCGATCGGCGTGGAGATCTAGTCCTCCGCCCCTGCCCACCCCTCAATACGCCACGCCCACCCCCTGCTTGACCGTCGCCGGGTCGTCCACGAACGCCAGCATCGCGTGGGCGACGTCCGCCCGCGAGATCAGCCGCCCGCTGCGCGGATTCGCGCCGATGGCGACCCGGTACGTCCCGGTCAGCGGCCTGTCCAGGAGCCGGGGCGGCCGGACCGAGGTCCAGTCGGTGGCGCTGCGCGCCAACTCGTCCTCCATGACGCGCAGGTCGGCGTAGACGTCCTTGAGCAGCGCGCCGATCGCGGACAGCATGAGGCGGTCGACGAGCGGCTGCCCCTCGGGGGTGGGCCCCAGCGGCGCCGCGCTCACGACGACCAGCCGCCGGGTCCCCTCCGCCTCCATCGCGGCCAGCACCGACCGGGTGAGCCGGGACGCGACCCCCGCGTCCGAGCGCTTGCGGGCGCCCAGTCCGGAGAGGACCGCATGCCGCCCGGTCACCGCTTCGCGCAGCGACTCGGGGTCGGTCAGGTCGGCCCGGAAGACCTCCAGACCCGCGCCGGTCACGGCGAACCTCGCCGGGTCGCGCACCACCGCCGTGACCTCGTGGCCGGATGCCAGCGCCTGCTTGACGATCTCCTGGCCGATGCCCCCTGTGGCACCGAAAACCGTGAGCCTCATCGCGTCACCCTCCTAGGGTGGGTAAGCCGTCGAGAAAGAGGTAGGTGAGTATTCACTCACCTGTCCCTCCCCCTAGAGTGAGTAAGTACTCACCCATGCGTCAAGCCTCGTTGGAGCACACATGCAGTCGCCGCCGACCCGGGTCCGCATCGTCGACGCCGCACATGAGCTCATGCACACCATCGGCCTCGCCCGCACCACGACGAAGGAGATCGCCAAGGCCGCGGGCTGCTCGGAGGCCGCGCTGTACAAGCATTTCCCGAGCAAGGAGGACCTCTTCGTGACGGTCCTCAAGGAGCGGCTGCCCAAGCTGGGCCCGCTGGTGGAGCGGCTCGCCGCCGAGCCGGGGGAGCGGTCGGTGGAGGAGAACCTGACCGAGATCGCCCGCCAGGCCACGCTGTTCTACGCGGAGAGCTTCCCGATCGCGGCCTCGCTCTACGCGGATCCCCAGCTCAAACGCCGCCACGACGACGCCCTGCGCGAACTCGGATCCGGCCCCCACATGCCGATCCGGGGCGTGGCCGCGTACCTCCGCACCGAACAGCGGGCGGGCCGCATCAGCCAGGACGCCGACACCTACGCGGCCGCGTCCCTGCTCCTGGGCGCCTGCTCCCAGCGCGCCTTCGCCTACGACATGACGGAGGACGGCCGCCCCCCGCAGCCCCTGCCGGAGTTCGCCAGCGCGATGGCCCGCACGCTGCTGCGCGGAATCAGCCGGCCGACGCAACCGGCCGACATCAGCTAGCCAGCCACCCCGCGACCCCCGCAAGCAGCTTCTCCCGTACGTCCGCGGGTGCGGCCGACGCGCGGATCGACTGGCGGGCCAGTTCGGCCAGTTCGGCGTCGGTGAAGGCGTGGTGGCGGCGGGCGATCTCGTACTGGGCGGCCAGGCGGGAGCCGAAGAGCAGCGGGTCGTCCGCGCCGAGCGCCATCGGGACCCCCGCCTCGTACAGCACCCGCAGCGGCACGTCCTCGGGCTTCTCGTAGACGCCGAGGGCGACGTTGGAAGCGGGGCAGACCTCGCAGGTGATGCCCTTTTCGGCCAGCCGGCGCAGCAGCCGGGGGTCCTCGGCGGCCCGCACCCCGTGGCCGACCCGCCGCGCGTGCAGATCGTCGAGGCAGTCCCGTACGGAGGCCGGGCCCGACAGCTCGCCGCCGTGCGGGGCCGCGAGCAGGCCGCCCTCGCGGGCGATCGCGAAGGCGCGGTCGAAGTCCCTTGCCATGCCCCGGCGTTCGTCGTTGGAGAGCCCGAAGCCGACCACCCCGCGATCGGCGTACCGGACGGCGAGCCGGGCCAGCGTGCGCGCGTCGAGCGGGTGCTTCATCCGGTTCGCCGCGACCACGACGCGCATACCGAGCCCGGTCTCGCGCGACGCCGAGTCGACCGCGTCCAGGATGATCTCCAGGGCCGGGATGAGCCCGCCGAGCAGCGGCGCGTACGAGGTGGGGTCGACCTGGATCTCCAGCCACCCGGAGCCGTCCCTGACGTCCTCCTCGGCGGCCTCGCGCACCAGGCGCTGAATGTCCTCGGGGGCGCGCAGACAGGACCGGGCCGCGTCGTAAAGGCGCTGGAAGCGGAACCAGCCGCGCTCGTCGGTGGCCCGAAGCTTCGGCGGCTCGGCGCCGGTCAGCGCGTCGGGCAGCCGCACGCCGTACTTGTCGGCGAGCTCCAGCAGGGTGGCGGGCCGCATCGACCCGGTGAAGTGCAGATGCAGATGAGCCTTGGGCAGGTCCCGTACGTCTCGTACCTCTGGTACACGCTCCATCCCAGGATCTTGCCGTATGTACTTGTCGGACCGGTAGCCACTTCCCCCATCGAGTACTTGCCCGAACGCAGAAACGGGCCCCCATCAGGGGCCCGTCTCGGAAGCGGCACAAGCCGCAGAGCTAGTCCCGAGCCTCGCCCAACAGCTTCTGGAGCCGTGCGACGCCCTCGATCAGGTCCTCGTCGCCCAGCGCGTACGAGAGCCGCAGGTAGCCCGGCGTGCCGAAGGCCTCGCCCGGGACGACCGCGACCTCAGCCTCGTCCAGGATCAGCGCCGCGAGCTCGGTCGAGGTCTGCGGGCGCTTGCCGCGGATCTCCTTGCCGAGCAGGCCCTTCACCGAGGGGTAGGCGTAGAAGGCGCCCTCGGGGGTGGGGCAGACCACGCCGTCGATCTCGCTCAGCATCCGCACCATGGTCTGGCGGCGCCGGTCGAAGGCCTTGCGCATCGTGGCGACCGCGTCCAGGTTCCCGGAGACGGCGGCCAGCGCGGCGATCTGCGCGACGTTGGAGACGTTGGACGTGGCGTGCGACTGGAGGTTGGTCGCGGCCTTCACCACGTCCTTCGGGCCGATGATCCACCCGACCCGCCAGCCGGTCATCGCGAAGGTCTTGGCCACGCCGTTGACCACGATGCACTTGTCGCGCAGCTCGGGCACGATCGCGGGCAGCGAGGTGAACTTCGCGTCGCCGTAGACCAGGTGCTCGTAGATCTCGTCCGTCATCACCCACAGGCCGTGCTCGACGGCCCAGCGCCCGATCGCCTCGGCGTCGGCCTCGCTGTAGACGGCGCCGGTCGGGTTGGACGGGGAGACGAAGAGAACGACCTTCGTACGCTCCGTGCGCGCCGCCTCCAACTGCTCCACCGAGACCCGGTATCCGGTCGTCTCGTCGGCCACCACCTCGACCGGGACACCGCCCGCGAGCCGGATCGACTCGGGGTAGGTGGTCCAGTACGGGGCCGGGACGATGACCTCGTCGCCCGGGTCGAGGATCGCCGCGAAGGCCTCGTAGATCGCCTGCTTGCCGCCGTTGGTCACCAGGACCTGCGAGGCGTCGACCTCGTAGCCGGAGTCGCGCAGCGTCTTCGCGGCGATCGCGGCCTTCAGCTCGGGCAGTCCGCCGGCCGGCGTGTAGCGGTGGTACTTCGGGTTGCGGCAGGCCTCGACGGCGGCTTCGACGATGTAGTCCGGCGTCGGGAAGTCGGGCTCGCCGGCGCCGAAGCCGATCACCGGGCGCCCGGCGGCCTTGAGGGCCTTGGCCTTGGCGTCGACGGCGAGGGTCGCGGACTCGGAGATGGCGCCGATGCGCGCGGAGACCCGGCGCTCGGTGGGGGCGGAAGGCGGGGGAGTTGCAGCGCTCATGCCGGCCATCGTCCCAGACCCCGAACGCCGGGAGCACCCGCGTTCCACGGACCGGTCAGCATGTGGACAGGCGTCCGATCGGCCACTGGCGGAGGTGGTGCCGAGGAGGTCGGGGAGTGTTCGGGAGCAAGCTGTTCGACGCCGGGCTTCTGACCACGTACACTCACTGGCTGTTGGCCCTCACCGACCACATCGTTTGATGCGGTAGGTTGGGGGAACCACAAAGGGTCGTAGCTCAATTGGTAGAGCACTGGTCTCCAAAACCAGCGGTTGGGGGTTCAAGTCCCTCCGGCCCTGCTACACACACCTTCGCCAGGATGTGTGCGCATGTACGTACTTCAATGCACCGCCGTGCGGCTCCACCGGGCGCGGCACGGCCATGACCCGGAATCAGGTGAGAAGCGTGACGGACGCCGTGGGCTCCATCGACATGCCTGATGCCCAGGACGAGGCAGCGGAGTCCAAGGATTCGAAGAAGAAGGCCCGTAAGGGCGGTAAGCGCGGAAAGAAGGGCCCACTGGGCCGTCTCGCGCTCTTCTACCGGCAGGTTGTCGCCGAACTCCGTAAAGTTGTCTGGCCGACACGCAGCCAGCTGACGACGTACACCACCGTGGTGATCGTGTTCGTTGTCATCATGATTGGCATCGTGACGTTGATTGACTCCGGCTTCCAGCAGGTAGTCAAGTACGTCTTCGGCTGATCCGCGAAGGGCGCCCACAACGGCGCCCCTTTCGCATGTTCCACCCCATCTGTAGCCAGGAAGAAGCAGCCACCGTGTCTGACCCGAACCTGAACGACGCCATCGAGTCGGTCGAGTCCGTCGAGGACGAGCTCGAGATCATCGAGGCGGCCGACGAGGACGAGGCCGAGGCTGCCGACGCCGCTGCGGGCGAAGCGGCCGAAGAGGCTGCCCTGCACGTCGACTCCGCCGATGAGGCCGAGCTCGAAACCGCCGAGGCCGAGGCTGACGCCGACGCCGAGGTCTCCGATGAGGACGCCGAGTCGGAGGAGTCCGCCGAGTCCGTCGAAGCCTCCGAGTCCGTCGAGGACGAGGAGCCGGCCGAGCCCGCCGCCCCGGTCGACCCGGTCGAGGCCCTGCGCCAGGAGCTCCGCTTCCTGCCCGGCGAGTGGTACGTCATCCACACGTACGCCGGTTACGAGAAGCGGGTGAAGGCCAACCTTGAGCAGCGTGCCGTCTCGCTGAACGTCGAGGAGTTCATCTACCAGGCCGAGGTCCCCGAAGAGGAGATCGTCCAGATCAAGAACGGCGAGCGCAAGAACGTCCGGCAGAACAAGCTGCCCGGTTACGTTCTCGTCCGCATGGATCTGACGAACGAGTCCTGGGGCGTCGTCCGCAACACCCCCGGTGTCACCGGCTTCGTGGGCAACGCCTACGACCCGTACCCGCTGACGCTGGACGAGATCGTCAAGATGCTCGCCCCGGAGGCCGAGGAGAAGGCCGCCCGCGAGGCCGCCGAGGCCGAGGGCAAGCCGGCTCCGCAGCGCAAGGTCGAGGTCCAGGTCCTGGACTTCGAGGTGGGCGACTCGGTCACCGTCACCGACGGCCCGTTCGCGACGCTGCAGGCGACCATCAACGAGATCAACGCCGACTCGAAGAAGGTCAAGGGCCTCGTCGAGATCTTCGGCCGCGAGACCCCGGTCGAGCTCAGCTTCGACCAGATCCAGAAGAACTAGCGGCTTCTGGAACCCAGCACTTCCGAGCAGGTCAGAGGGGCTCTCGCAGCCCCTCTGACCTGCTCGGTTTTTAGCCGCGCAGCTATACCCGTTATCGTTGTGCGGTATGCCTGCATCCGGTTGATCGGATGCCAGGCGGTTCACTCTCACTAGGACCCGGAGAGAGCAATGCCTCCCAAGAAGAAGAAGGTCACGGGGCTTATCAAGCTCCAGATCAACGCCGGTGCGGCGAACCCGGCCCCGCCGGTCGGCCCCGCGCTCGGCCAGCACGGCGTCAACATCATGGAGTTCTGCAAGGCCTACAACGCCGCGACCGAGTCGCAGCGTGGCTGGGTGATCCCGGTGGAGATCACGGTCTACGAAGACCGCTCCTTCACCTTCATCACCAAGACTCCGCCGGCCGCGAAGATGATCCTCAAGGCCGCTGGTGTCGAGAAGGGCTCCGGCGAGCCGCACAAGACCAAGGTCGCCAAGATCACCGAGGCCCAGGTCCGCGAGATCGCCACGACGAAGCTCGCCGACCTGAACGCCAACGACCTCGACGCCGCGTCGAAGATCATCGCTGGCACCGCCCGTTCCATGGGCATCACGGTCGAGGGCTGATCTCAGCTCACCCCGTTTGACCTCCAGTGGTAGGGCCATGCGCTGGCCCGCACCACGACTCCATCTCCGAACCAACACAGGAGCAGAAGTGAAGCGCAGCAAGACTCTCCGCGCTGCGGACGCCAAGATCGACGCGGACAAGCTGTACGCGCCGCTCGAGGCCGTCCGTCTCGCCAAGGAGACCTCCTCGACCAAGTTCGACGGCACCGTCGAGGTCGCCTTCCGCCTGGGTGTCGACCCGCGCAAGGCCGACCAGATGGTCCGTGGCACCGTGAACCTCCCGCACGGCACCGGTAAGACCGCCCGGGTCCTGGTCTTCGCGACCGGCGACCGTGCCGAGGCCGCGCTTGCCGCGGGCGCCGACATCGTCGGCTCCGACGAGCTCATCGACGAGGTTTCGAAGGGCCGTCTGGACTTCGACGCCGTCGTCGCCACCCCGGACCTCATGGGCAAGGTCGGCCGCCTTGGCCGCGTGCTCGGTCCCCGTGGCCTGATGCCGAACCCGAAGACCGGTACGGTCACCCCCGACGTCGCCAAGGCGGTCGAGGAGATCAAGGGCGGCAAGATCGAGTTCCGCGTCGACAAGCACTCGAACCTGCACTTCATCATCGGCAAGGTGTCCTTCGACGACACCAAGCTGGTGGAGAACTACGGTGCGGCTCTGGAGGAGATCCTCCGTCTGAAGCCGTCCGCCGCCAAGGGCCGGTACATCAAGAAGGCGACCATCACCACCACGATGGGCCCCGGTATCGCGCTCGACTCGAACCGCACCCGCAACCTCCTCGTCGAGGAGGACCCGGCCGCCGTCTGATCCCACGGATCACCGGCAGTCGCGGGCTTCGCGTACTGAGACCGGCCCCCGCACCTCGTCAGAGGCGCGGGGGCCGGTTTATTTCTGTGTCCGCTGTCAGTGCGCCGAGTTACGGTTGTGAAGGTTTTGCATTGAATTGATCAAGGGGTGGGGTCATGAGCAGATCGGTCGAGCGCGCCGGAATCTCCCTGGCGGCGGTGGCGGTACTGGTGGCGGGGGCCGCCGGGTGCCAGAGCGGGGGCGACAAGAAGGCCGCAGACGCGCCGAAGAAGGCCGCCGGGCAGTCGAGCCCTAAAGATGCCCGTACGGCGCTCCAGGCGGCCTACAAGAAGACCTCGGCGGCCAAGTCGGCGAAGGTCACCATGAAGATGTCGATCCCGGGGGCGGGGGCCGCTGGCGTAGGCGACATGGAGATGTCCGGTGTCCAGTCGTGGGACCCGGCCGCGGTGGACATGACCATAAGCGGCGGGGCCTTCAAGTCGGCCAAGCGGGGCGCACCGGACAAGATCCGGATGGTCCAGCTGAACAACGTCATGTACATGGACATGGGCGAGGCGGCGGCCAAGGAGATGGACGGCAAGCGCTGGATGAAGATGGACCTCGGCGCTCCGGCCAAGGGAGACGGGAGCGCGGCCTCGGCCCAGCAGATGACCGGCGGCGCGGAAAAACAGGACCCGGCCCAGCAGCTCGCCCTGCTGACCGACTCGCCGAACGTGAAGCACCTCGGCACCGAGCAGATCGACGGCGCTCCGGCGGACCACTACAAGGGCACCCTGACGCTCGACGAGATGATCGCGAGCAACCAGAATCTGGACGCCATGTCCGCCCTGGACCGCCGGAAGCTCATCGACACCATGAAGCAGGCCGGCATCCAGGGCTACGACACCGAGCTCTGGCTCAACAAGGACGGCTACCCGGTGCGGATGAACGTCGGCATCGACAGCTCCCAGGGCAAGATCTCCATGAGCGCGCACTACTCGGAGTACGGCACCAAGGTCGCGGTCGGCGCGCCGCCGGCGTCGGAGACCTTCGAGTTCTCCGAGCTGCTGAAGGGCGCGGGCGCGGGCGGCGACGCCTGACGGGCGCGGGGTCGTCCGGCCCGTAGGACCCTCGGTACGAGCCGGCCCGAGCGCCCCGTACGGGCGGATTTGCTTGACACGGACCACGTCACGTACGCTTCCCCAGAAGCCAAAGACCGCTGGTCGTTGCCGTGCCTTCATTCGAGGGGGCGGTGGCCGAAGGATCCGCTGGATGCGGACGACCCGCGCAGGTGATCGTGGAAAGTTCCCGGATGCCGCTCTTCATTGGGCGCAGTCGGTTGAGCTACGCCCCGTGCGCCTGCGCCGGGGCGTTTCGTATTGTTCAGCCCCTTCTGAGCGGTCCTCATCACCCGGAAGGAGGCCGACGCTCTATGGCAAGGCCCGACAAGGCTGCCGCGGTAGCCGAGCTCGCGGACCAGTTCCGCAGCTCGAACGCCGCCGTGCTGACCGAGTACCGGGGTCTCACCGTGGCGCAGCTCAAGACGCTGCGTCGTTCGCTCGGTGAGAACGCCCAGTACGCCGTGGTGAAGAACACGCTGACCAAGATTGCGGCCAACGAGGCCGGGATCACTTCGCTGGACGACCAGTTCACTGGTCCGACGGCGGTTGCCTTCATCACCGGTGACCCGGTGGAGTCGGCGAAGGGTCTTCGTGACTTCGCCAAGGAGAACCCGAACCTGATCATCAAGGGCGGTGTCCTTGATGGCAAGGCGCTGTCCGCCGATGAGATCAAGAAGCTTGCGGACCTCGAGTCCCGCGAGGTTCTGCTCAGCAAGCTGGCCGGCGCGTTCAAGGGCAAGCAGTCTCAGGCTGCCTCGCTCTTCCAGGCGCTGCCGTCGAAGTTCGTCCGCACTGCGGAAGCGCTTCGCGTCAAGCTCGCCGAGCAGGGCGGTGCCGAGTAACTCGGCTCGCGCATTGATCGCCGCCCGCTAGGGCGACGGTCGCAGCGGGCCGAACGTACGCCCGCCTACATGTACATCCGGCACCCGCCGAATTAGTGGAAGGATCGCCCATCATGGCGAAGCTCACCCAGGAAGACCTGCTCGCCCAGTTCGAGGAGATGACCCTCATCGAGCTCTCCGAGTTCGTGAAGGCCTTCGAGGAGAAGTTCGACGTCACCGCCGCCGCGGCCGTCGCCGTTGCCGGCCCCGCCGCCGGTGGCCCGGCCGCCGAGGCCGTCGAGGAGCAGGACGAGTTCGACGTCATCCTCACCGGCGCCGGCGAGAAGAAGATCCAGGTCATCAAGGTCGTGCGCGAGCTGACCTCGCTGGGTCTGAAGGAGGCCAAGGACCTCGTGGACGGCGCTCCGAAGCCGGTCCTCGAGAAGGTCGCCAAGGAGGCCGCGGAGAAGGCCGCCGAGTCCCTCAAGGGCGCCGGCGCCTCCGTCGAGGTCAAGTAACACCTCGCGGGTCCATTAAGACCCGCACCCGTCTCGCAGGCGCGCCAGCGCGCCGCTGGACACCGCCAAGGGCGATCACCCATCTGGGTGGTCGCCCTTCGGCGTACCCGCGCTGCCTGCCTTGCACGCGGCCCGTCGGGGGTATGGTGATCTTCGCCGTCTGCTCGGCGATGACGCAGGCACGCGCCCCGCAACGACTCCCGCGGCGATCTCCGGGGAGCGGAGGGGTCTTGACGAACCGCACGCAGCGCGCAATTCTCAGGACGCGTCGTCACAACGATCCGGATCCGAGGCATGGATCGACGGCGAAGAGGGCAGTACTAATCTGCGTCTGCGCGGCGCACGGCTGACCGAGGTACCGAGGTACTTGAGAAGAGCAATGCGGGTCTCGAAAAATCCGCCCTGGACATCAGTGTGCCGAGTGGCTACACTGTCCCTTTGCGCTGCCTGTTAGCTGTCCCCTGCCCGTCACCAGGGGCATGCCCTCGCTTGAGCATCTTTGATGGAACTGCCCCGACCTGGCCGTCTTCGGTCAAGCCGGGAAACGTCTCTCTCTGTGCCCACGTGGGACCGGTACGCGCGTAGTGAGTCCGAGCCCTCGGAAGGACCCCCTCTTGGCCGCCTCGCGCAACGCCTCGACCGCCAATACGAACAACGGCGCCAGCACCGCCCCGCTGCGCATCTCCTTTGCAAAGATCAAGGAGCCCCTCGAGGTTCCGAACCTTCTTGCGCTGCAGACCGAGAGCTTTGACTGGCTGCTCGGCAATGCCGCTTGGAAGTCTCGGGTCGAGGCCGCTCTCGAGAGTGGACAGGACGTCCCCACCAAGTCCGGTCTGGAGGAGATCTTCGAAGAGATCTCCCCGATCGAGGACTTCTCCGGGTCGATGTCGCTGACCTTCCGCGACCACCGCTTCGAGCCGCCGAAGAACTCGATCGACGAGTGCAAGGAGCGCGACTTCACGTTCGCGGCCCCGCTCTTCGTCACCGCCGAGTTCACCAACAACGAGACCGGCGAGATCAAGTCCCAGACGGTCTTCATGGGCGACTTCCCGCTCATGACCAACAAGGGCACCTTCGTCATCAACGGCACCGAGCGTGTCGTCGTGTCGCAGCTGGTCCGCTCGCCGGGTGTCTA
This sequence comes from Streptomyces sp. NPDC050485, assembly GCF_044458185.1. NCBI lineage: Bacteria > Bacillati > Actinomycetota > Actinomycetes > Kitasatosporales > Streptomycetaceae > Streptomyces > Streptomyces sp. NPDC050485. Next base: position 11,754 of record NZ_JBITHR010000040.1, read on the forward strand.
CTTCGACTCCAACATCGACAAGACGTCCGACAAGGACATCTTCACGGCCAAGATCATCCCGTCCCGGGGTGCCTGGCTCGAGATGGAGATCGACAAGCGCGACATGGTCGGTGTCCGCATCGACCGCAAGCGCAAGCAGTCCGTCACCGTTCTCCTGAAGGCTCTCGGTTGGACCACCGAGCAGATCCTGGAGGAGTTCGGCGAGTACGAGTCGATGCGCGCCACCCTGGAGAAGGACCACACCCAGGGCCAGGACGACGCGCTGCTCGACATCTACCGCAAGCTGCGCCCGGGCGAGCCGCCGACGCGCGAGGCCGCTCAGACGCTGCTCGAGAACCTCTACTTCAACCCGAAGCGCTACGACCTCGCGAAGGTCGGCCGCTACAAGGTGAACAAGAAGCTCGGCGCGGACGAGCCGCTGGACGCCGGCGTGCTCACCACCGACGACGTCATCGCGACCATCAAGTACCTGGTCAAGCTGCACGCCGGTGAGACCGAGACGGTCGGCGAGTCGGGTCGGAACATCGTCGTCGAGACCGACGACATCGACCACTTCGGCAACCGCCGTCTGCGCAACGTCGGCGAGCTCATCCAGAACCAGGTCCGTACGGGTCTGGCTCGTATGGAGCGCGTCGTGCGCGAGCGCATGACGACCCAGGACGTCGAGGCGATCACGCCGCAGACCCTGATCAACATCCGGCCGGTCGTCGCCTCCATCAAGGAGTTCTTCGGCACCAGCCAGCTGTCGCAGTTCATGGACCAGAACAACCCGCTGTCGGGTCTCACCCACAAGCGCCGTCTGTCGGCGCTCGGCCCGGGTGGTCTGTCCCGTGAGCGGGCCGGCTTCGAGGTCCGTGACGTGCACCCGTCGCACTACGGCCGCATGTGCCCGATCGAGACGCCCGAAGGCCCGAACATCGGTCTGATCGGTTCGCTCGCCTCGTACGGCCGCGTCAACGCGTTCGGCTTCATCGAGACGCCGTACCGCAAGGTCGTCGACGGCCAGGTCACCGACGAGGTCGACTACGTCACCGCCGACGAGGAGGACCGCTTCGTCATCGCGCAGGCCAACGCCGCGCTCAACGACGAGATGCAGTTCACCGAGCCGCGCGTGCTGGTCCGCCGTCGTGGCGGTGAGGTCGACTACGTGCCCGGCACCGAGGTCGACTACATGGACGTCTCGCCGCGCCAGATGGTGTCGGTCGCGACCGCCATGATCCCGTTCCTCGAGCACGACGACGCCAACCGTGCCCTCATGGGCGCGAACATGATGCGTCAGGCCGTGCCGCTGATCACGTCCGAGGCGCCGCTCGTCGGCACCGGCATGGAGTACCGCTGCGCGGTCGACGCCGGTGACGTCATCAAGGCGGAGAAGGCGGGTGTGGTCCAGGAGGTCTCCGCGGACTACATCACCGTCGCCAACGACGACGGCACGTACACCACGTACCGGATCGCCAAGTTCTCCCGCTCCAACCAGGGCACCTCGGTCAACCAGAAGGTTGTCGTGGACGAGGGCGCCCGCGTGATCGAGGGCCAGGTCCTGGCCGACGGTCCCGCCACCCAGCAGGGTGAGATGGCGCTGGGCAAGAACCTGCTCGTGGCGTTCATGCCGTGGGAGGGTCACAACTACGAGGACGCGATCATCCTGTCGCAGCGCCTCGTGCAGGACGACGTCCTCTCCTCGATCCACATCGAGGAGCACGAGGTCGACGCCCGTGACACCAAGCTCGGCCCGGAGGAGATCACCCGAGACATCCCGAACGTCTCCGAGGAGGTCCTCGCCGACCTCGACGAGCGCGGCATCATCCGCATCGGTGCCGAGGTCGTCGCCGGCGACATCCTCGTCGGCAAGGTCACGCCCAAGGGTGAGACCGAGCTGACGCCGGAGGAGCGCCTGCTGCGCGCGATCTTCGGTGAGAAGGCCCGCGAGGTCCGTGACACCTCGCTGAAGGTGCCGCACGGCGAGACCGGCAAGGTCATCGGCGTCCGCGTCTTCGACCGTGAAGAGGGCGACGAGCTGCCGCCGGGTGTGAACCAGCTGGTTCGCGTCTACGTGGCGCAGAAGCGCAAGATCACGGACGGTGACAAGCTCGCCGGCCGGCACGGCAACAAGGGTGTCATCTCCAAGATCCTTCCGATCGAGGACATGCCGTTCCTGGAGGACGGCACCCCGGTCGACATCATCCTCAACCCGCTGGGTGTCCCGTCCCGAATGAACCCGGGACAGGTCCTGGAGATCCACCTCGGCTGGCTCGCCAGCCGCGGCTGGGACGTCTCCGGCCTGGCGGACGACTGGGCCCAGCGGCTCCAGGCGATCGGCGCCGACCAGGTCGCCGCCGGCACCAACGTCGCGACCCCGGTCTTCGACGGCGCCCGCGAGGACGAGATCACGGGTCTCTTCGAGGCCACGATCCCGAACCGCGACGGCGACCGGCTGGTCCAGCCCTCGGGCAAGGCCAACCTGTTCGACGGCCGCTCCGGCGAGCCGTTCCCGGACCCGATCTCGGTCGGGTACATGTACATCCTGAAGCTGCACCACCTGGTCGACGACAAGCTGCACGCCCGGTCGACCGGTCCGTACTCGATGATCACCCAGCAGCCGCTGGGTGGTAAGGCCCAGTTCGGTGGCCAGCGCTTCGGTGAGATGGAGGTGTGGGCGCTGGAGGCTTATGGCGCCGCGTACGCCCTCCAGGAGCTGCTGACCATCAAGTCCGACGACGTCACCGGCCGCGTGAAGGTCTACGAGGCGATCGTCAAGGGCGAGAACATCCCTGAGCCCGGCATTCCCGAGTCCTTCAAGGTGCTCATCAAGGAAATGCAGTCGCTCTGCCTCAACGTGGAGGTGCTGTCCTCGGACGGCATGTCCATCGAGATGCGCGACACGGACGAGGACGTCTTCCGCGCTGCGGAGGAGCTCGGTATCGACCTGTCCCGGCGCGAGCCGAGCAGCGTCGAAGAGGTCTGACGGGTCTGGCGGGGGGCTCTCGCTGAGAGTCCCCCGCCGTCCCCGGACCCCCCTCAGACCATCTTGAAGAATCGACCCCGAAAGAGGGATTGACGACAAGTGCTCGACGTCAACTTCTTCGACGAGCTGCGGATCGGCCTCGCCACTGCTGACGACATTCGTCAGTGGTCCCACGGTGAGGTCAAGAAGCCGGAGACCATCAACTACCGCACCCTCAAGCCCGAAAAGGACGGACTCTTCTGCGAGAAGATCTTCGGTCCGACCCGGGACTGGGAGTGCTACTGCGGCAAGTACAAGCGCGTCCGCTTCAAGGGCATCATCTGTGAGCGCTGTGGCGTAGAGGTCACGCGTGCCAAGGTGCGCCGCGAGCGGATGGGCCACATCGAGCTTGCCGCTCCCGTGACCCACATCTGGTACTTCAAGGGCGTTCCGTCGCGTCTTGGCTACCTGCTCGACCTCGCGCCGAAGGACCTCGAAAAGGTCATCTACTTCGCCGCGTACATGATCACGTTCGTGGACGAGGAGCGCCGTACGCGCGACCTGCCGTCGCTGGAGGCGCACGTCTCCGTCGAGCGTCAGCAGATCGAGAACCGTCGCGACTCGGACCTCGAAGCCCGTGCCAAGAAGCTCGAGACGGACCTCGCCGAGCTTGAGGCCGAGGGTGCCAAGGCCGATGTGCGCCGCAAGGTGCGCGAGGGTGCCGAGCGCGAGATGAAGCAGCTGCGCGACCGTTCGCAGCGCGAGATCGACCGTCTCGACGAGGTGTGGAGCCGCTTCAAGAACCTCAAGGTCCAGGACCTTGAGGGCGACGAGCTGCTCTACCGCGAGCTGCGTGACCGTTTCGGCACGTACTTCGACGGCTCGATGGGTGCCGCTGCCCTGCAGAAGCGCCTGGAGACCTTCGACCTGGACGAGGAGGCCGAGCGCCTCCGCGAGATCATCCGTACCGGCAAGGGCCAGAAGAAGACCCGTGCGCTCAAGCGCCTCAAGGTCGTCTCCGCGTTCCTGCAGACCAGCAACAGCCCCAAGGGCATGGTGCTCGACTGCGTGCCGGTCATCCCGCCGGACCTGCGTCCGATGGTGCAGCTGGACGGTGGCCGCTTCGCGACCTCCGACCTGAACGACCTGTACCGCCGCGTGATCAACCGCAACAACCGTCTGAAGCGACTCCTCGACCTCGGCGCCCCCGAGATCATCGTCAACAACGAGAAGCGCATGCTTCAGGAGGCCGTTGACGCGCTGTTCGACAACGGTCGTCGCGGCCGCCCGGTCACGGGCCCCGGCAACCGCCCGCTGAAGTCCCTCAGCGACATGCTGAAGGGCAAGCAGGGTCGATTCCGTCAGAACCTTCTCGGTAAGCGTGTGGACTACTCCGCGCGTTCCGTGATCGTCGTCGGTCCGCAGCTCAAGCTGCACCAGTGCGGTCTGCCCAAGGCCATGGCCCTTGAGCTCTTCAAGCCGTTCGTGATGAAGCGCCTGGTCGACCTGAACCACGCGCAGAACATCAAGTCGGCCAAGCGCATGGTCGAGCGCGGCCGCACCGTGGTGTACGACGTCCTCGAAGAGGTCATCGCCGAGCACCCGGTGCTGCTGAACCGTGCGCCCACCCTGCACCGCCTCGGCATCCAGGCCTTCGAGCCCCAGCTGGTCGAGGGCAAGGCCATCCAGATCCACCCGCTCGTCTGCACCGCGTTCAACGCGGACTTCGACGGTGACCAGATGGCCGTCCACCTGCCGCTCTCCGCGGAGGCGCAGGCCGAGGCCCGCATCCTGATGCTGTCCTCGAACAACATCCTGAAGCCGGCCGACGGTCGTCCCGTCACCATGCCGACCCAGGACATGGTGCTCGGCCTCTTCTTCCTCACCACGGACGAAGAGGAGCGCGAGGTGAAGGGCGCCGGTCGTGCCTTCAACTCGACCGCCGAGGCGATCATGGCGTTCGACGCCCGGGAGCTCTCGCTCCAGGCGAAGGTCGACATCCGCTTCCCGATCGGCACCGTCCCGCCGCGCGGCTGGACCCCGCCGGCCGAGGAGGAGGGCGAGACGACCTGGCAGCAGGGCGACTCGTTCCGGCTGCGTACGTCCCTTGGCCGCGCGCTCTTCAACGAGCTGCTGCCCGAGGACTACCCGTTCGTCGACTACTCGGTGGGCAAGAAGCAGCTCTCCGAGATCGTCAACGACCTCGCCGAGCGCTACCCCAAGGTCATCGTGGCGGCGACGCTCGACAACCTGAAGGCGGCCGGCTTCTACTGGGCGACCCGTTCCGGCGTCACCGTCGCCGTCTCGGACATCGTCGTCCCGGAGGCCAAGAAGGCCATCGTCCAGGGCTACGAGGCGCAGGACGAGAAGGTCCAGAAGCAGTACGAGCGCGGTCTGATCACCAAGGACGAGCGCACGCAGGAGCTCATCGCGATCTGGACCAAGGCGACCAACGAGGTTGCCGAGGCGATGAACGCGAACTTCCCCAAGACGAACCCCATCTTCATGATGGTTGACTCGGGTGCCCGAGGAAACATGATGCAGATGCGTCAGATCGCCGGTATGCGTGGTCTGGTGTCGAACGCGAAGAACGAGACCATCCCGCGTCCGATCAAGGCGTCCTTCCGTGAGGGCCTCACCGTTCTGGAGTACTTCATCTCCACGCACGGTGCCCGTAAGGGTCTGGCGGACACCGCCCTGCGTACCGCCGACTCGGGTTACCTGACCCGTCGTCTGGTGGACGTCTCGCAGGACGTCATCATCCGCGAGGAGGACTGCGGCACCGACCGCGGCCTCAAGCTCAAGATCGCGGAGCGGGGCGCCGACGGCGTGCTGCGCAAGACCGAGGACGTCGAGACCTCCGTCTACGCCCGCATGCTCGCCGAGGACGTCGTCGTCGACGGCAAGGTCATCGCGCCGGCCAACGTGGACCTCGGTGACGTGCTCATCGACGCCCTCGTCGGCGCCGGTGTCGAGGAGGTCAAGACCCGCTCGGTCCTGACCTGCGAGTCCGCGGTCGGCACCTGTGCCTTCTGCTACGGCCGCTCGCTGGCCACCGGCAAGCTGGTCGACATCGGTGAGGCGGTCGGCATCATCGCCGCCCAGTCCATCGGTGAGCCCGGTACCCAGCTGACGATGCGTACCTTCCACACCGGTGGTGTGGCCGGTGACGACATCACGCAGGGTCTGCCGCGTGTCGTCGAGCTCTTCGAGGCCCGTACGCCCAAGGGTGTCGCGCCGATCTCGGAGGCCAAGGGCCGCATCCGCATCGAGGAGACCGAGAAGACCAAGAAGATCGTCGTCACCCCGGACGACGGCAGCGAGGAGACGGCGTTCCCGATCTCCAAGCGTGCCCGTCTGCTGGTGGGCGAGGGCGACCCGGTCGAGGTGGGCCAGAAGCTCACCGTCGGTGCCACCAACCCGCACGACGTGCTGCGGATCCTCGGTCAGCGCGCGGTCCAGGTCCACCTGGTCGGCGAAGTCCAGAAGGTCTACAACTCGCAGGGCGTGTCGATCCACGACAAGCACATCGAGATCATCATCCGGCAGATGCTGCGCCGTGTGACGATCATCGAGTCCGGCGACGCGGAGCTGCTGCCGGGCGAGCTGGTCGAGCGGTCGAAGTTCGAGACCGAGAACCGTCGTGTGGTCACCGAGGGCGGTCACCCCGCCTCCGGCCGTCCGCAGCTGATGGGTATCACCAAGGCCTCGCTCGCCACCGAGTCGTGGCTGTCGGCGGCGTCCTTCCAGGAGACGACCAGGGTTCTGACGGACGCGGCGATCAACGCCAAGTCCGACTCCCTGATCGGCCTCAAGGAGAACGTCATCATCGGTAAGCTCATCCCGGCCGGTACGGGCCTGTCCCGCTACCGCAACATCCGGGTCGAGCCGACCGAGGAAGCCAAGGCCGCGATGTACTCGGCCGTCGGCTACGACGACATCGACTACTCGCCGTTCGGCACCGGCTCCGGCCAGGCCGTCCCGCTGGAGGACTACGACTACGGTCCGTACAACCAGTAAGGCGTACGTCCACCGAAGGGCGTCCACCCCGCAACCGCGGGGTGGACGCCCTTCGGGGTTCTCCGGTGCCCCGGCGAGTGGCTGGATGGCCGCCTGGTGAGACGGTTTGTCTCACCGGCGTGGCCGGAAGGTTATGCGGTGACATGTCCCACTGGGTGCGGAGCTCCGTGCGTGGCCATTTGTTTTGACCCAAGTCGATGAGGTAGGTACGCTCAGACCTTGTGCCTGGGGTGTGCCTGGGCTCCGCTGCGTGCCTACGTCCGCAGGGTGAGCTCCTAGACCGGCTACCGCAATCTGCGCCTCTTCTGCCCTCGGGTGGCGGTGTGCAGTATTCGACACACCCGACCGCGTGGGTCGGTGGCGTGTTCCAGGTTAGTTTTACTACGGCACACAGAAACCGGAGAAGTAGTGCCTACGATCCAGCAGCTGGTCCGGAAGGGCCGGCAGGACAAGGTCGAGAAGAACAAGACGCCCGCGCTCGAGGGTTCGCCCCAGCGTCGCGGCGTCTGCACGCGTGTGTTCACGACCACCCCGAAGAAGCCGAACTCGGCGCTCCGTAAGGTCGCGCGTGTGCGTCTGACCTCCGGCATCGAGGTCACGGCCTACATCCCGGGTGAGGGACACAACCTGCAGGAGCACTCGATCGTGCTCGTGCGTGGTGGCCGTGTGAAGGACCTGCCGGGTGTTCGCTACAAGATCATCCGCGGCTCGCTCGACACCCAGGGTGTCAAGAACCGCAAGCAGGCCCGCAGCCGCTACGGCGCCAAGAAGGAGAAGTAAGAATGCCTCGTAAGGGCCCCGCCCCGAAGCGCCCGGTCATCATCGACCCGGTCTACAGCTCTCCTCTTGTCACCTCGCTGATCAACAAGATCCTCCTGGACGGCAAGCGCTCCACCGCCGAGCGCATCGTCTACGGCGCCATGGAAGGCCTCCGCGAGAAGACCGGCGCTGACCCGGTCATCACGCTGAAGCGCGCGCTTGAGAACGTCAAGCCCTCGCTTGAGGTCAAGTCCCGCCGTGTCGGTGGCGCCACCTACCAGGTGCCGATCGAGGTCAAGCCCGGTCGCGCCGCCACCCTCGCGCTGCGCTGGGTCGTGGGTTACTCCCGCGCCCGCCGTGAGAAGACCATGACCGAACGCCTCATGAACGAGCTGCTCGACGCCTCCAACGGCCTCGGCGCTGCGGTCAAGAAGCGCGAGGACACCCACAAGATGGCCGAGTCCAACAAGGCCTTCGCGCACTACCGCTGGTAGTCGCAACCCACATCGAGACCGAGAGAAGACTGAGCCGATATGGCTACCACTTCACTTGACCTGGCCAAGGTCCGCAACATCGGGATCATGGCTCACATCGACGCGGGCAAGACGACCACCACCGAGCGGATCCTGTTCTACACCGGTGTCTCGTACAAGATCGGTGAGGTCCACGACGGCGCTGCCACGATGGACTGGATGGAGCAGGAGCAGGAGCGCGGCATCACCATCACGTCCGCCGCGACGACCTGCCACTGGCCGCTCGAGGACGTCGACCACACCATCAACATCATCGACACCCCGGGTCACGTTGACTTCACGGTCGAGGTGGAGCGTTCGCTCCGCGTCCTCGACGGTGCCGTCACCGTGTTCGACGGTGTCGCCGGTGTGGAGCCGCAGTCGGAGACGGTCTGGCGTCAGGCCGACCGTTACGGCGTTCCGCGTATCTGCTTCGTCAACAAGCTCGACCGCACCGGCGCTGAGTTCCACCGCTGCGTGGACATGATCGTGGACCGCCTCGGCGCGACCCCGATCGTGATGCAGCTGCCGATCGGTGCCGAGGCCAACTTCGAGGGCGTTGTCGACCTCGTTCGTATGAAGGCTCTTGTCTGGTCCGCAGAGGCCACCAAGGGCGAGATGTACGACGTCGTCGACATCCCGGCCACGCACGTCGAAGCCGCTGAAGAGTGGCGCGGCAAGCTGGTCGAGACCGTCGCGGAGAACGACGACCAGATCATGGAGCTGTTCCTGGAGGGCGTCGAGCCCACTGAGGAGCAGCTGTACGCCGCGGTGCGTCGTATCACCATCGCGTCCGGCAAGGGCGGCGACACCACCGTCACCCCCGTGTTCTGCGGCACCGCGTTCAAGAACAAGGGCGTTCAGCCCCTGCTCGACGCCGTCGTGCGCTACCTGCCCTCCCCCCTGGACGTCGAGGCCATCGAGGGCCACGACGTCAAGGACCCGGAGGTCGTCGTCAAGCGCAAGCCGTCCGACGACGAGCCGCTGGCCGCCCTCGCGTTCAAGATCGCGAGCGACCCGCACCTGGGCAAGCTCACCTTCATCCGGATCTACTCCGGTCGCCTTGAGGCCGGCACTGCGGTGCTGAACCCCATCAAGGGCAAGAAGGAGCGCATCGGCAAGATCTACCGCATGCACGCGAACAAGCGTGAGGAGATCGAGTCGGTGGGCGCCGGTGACATCGTCGCCGTCATGGGCCTGAAGCAGACCACCACCGGTGAGACGCTGTGTGACGACAAGAACCCGGTGATCCTGGAGTCCATGGACTTCCCGGCCCCGGTCATTCAGGTCGCCATCGAGCCCAAGTCCAAGGGTGACCAGGAGAAGCTGGGTGTCGCCATCCAGCGTCTCGCGGAGGAGGACCCCTCCTTCCAGGTGCACTCGGACGAGGAGACCGGCCAGACCATCATCGGTGGTATGGGCGAGCTTCACCTCGACGTTCTCGTCGACCGTATGCGTCGCGAGTTCAAGGTCGAGGCGAACGTCGGCAAGCCGCAGGTCGCGTACCGCGAGACGATCCGCAAGGTCGTCGAGCGCGTGGACTACACCCACAAGAAGCAGACCGGTGGTACCGGTCAGTTCGCCAAGGTGCAGATCGCGATCGAGCCCATCGAGGGCGGCGAGGCGTCGTACGAGTTCGTGAACAAGGTCACCGGTGGCCGCATCCCCCGGGAGTACATCCCGTCGGTGGACGCGGGTGCGCAGGAGGCCATGCAGTTCGGCATCCTGGCCGGCTACGAGATGACTGGCGTCCGCGTCATCCTTCTCGACGGTGGCTACCACGAGGTCGACTCCTCCGAGCTCGCGTTCAAGATCGCCGGTTCGCAGGCCTTCAAGGAGGCCGCGCGCAAGGCTTCGCCCGTGCTCCTCGAGCCGATGATGTCCGTTGAGGTCACCACGCCCGAGGACTACATGGGTGAGGTCATCGGCGACATCAACTCCCGCCGTGGCCAGATCCAGGCCATGGAGGAGCGCAGCGGCGCCCGCGTCGTGAAGGGCCTCGTGCCCCTCTCGGAGATGTTCGGCTACGTCGGCGACCTCCGCAGCAAGACCTCGGGTCGCGCAAGCTACTCGATGCAGTTCGACTCCTACGCCGAGGTTCCGCGGAACGTCGCCGAGGAGATCATCGCGAAGGCCAAGGGCGAGTAACTCTCCCGAGTTCACGCTTTAGGCTTATCACCGGAGCCACTGGGGCATTCGGCGTAAACCATCAGGTTTACGGTGAATGCCCCGGGTCCCGGCATCCCAGCAAAGATCACCTGGCGCCGATGAAGCAAGGCGTACAGAACCACTCCACAGGAGGACTCAGTGGCGAAGGCGAAGTTCGAGCGGACTAAGCCGCACGTCAACATCGGCACCATCGGTCACATTGACCACGGTAAGACGACCCTCACGGCCGCCATTACCAAGGTGCTGCACGACGCGTACCCGGACCTGAACGAGGCCTCGGCCTTCGACCAGATCGACAAGGCTCCTGAGGAGCGCCAGCGCGGTATCACGATCTCGATCGCGCACGTCGAGTACCAGACCGAGTCGCGTCACTACGCCCACGTCGACTGCCCCGGTCACGCGGACTACATCAAGAACATGATCACGGGTGCCGCGCAGATGGACGGCGCGATCCTCGTGGTTGCCGCCACCGACGGCCCGATGCCGCAGACCAAGGAGCACGTGCTCCTGGCCCGCCAGGTCGGCGTTCCGTACATCGTCGTCGCCCTGAACAAGGCCGACATGGTGGACGACGAGGAGATCCTGGAGCTCGTCGAGCTCGAGGTTCGTGAGCTCCTCTCCGAGTACGACTTCCCGGGCGACGACCTGCCGGTCGTCAAGGTCTCGGCGCTCAAGGCGCTTGAGGGCGACAAGGAGTGGGGCCAGTCGGTCCTGAACCTGATGGCCGCCGTCGACGAGTCGATCCCGCAGCCCGAGCGCGACGTCGACAAGCCGTTCCTGATGCCGATCGAGGACGTCTTCACGATCACCGGTCGTGGCACCGTCGTCACCGGTCGTATCGAGCGTGGTGTCCTGAAGGTCAACGAGACTGTTGACATCGTGGGCATCAAGCAGGAGAAGACCACCACCACGGTCACCGGCATCGAGATGTTCCGCAAGCTGCTCGACGAGGGCCAGGCCGGTGAGAACGTCGGTCTGCTGCTTCGTGGCATCAAGCGCGAGGACGTCGAGCGCGGCCAGGTCATCATCAAGCCCGGTTCGGTCACGCCGCACACCGAGTTCGAGGCCCAGGCGTACATCCTGTCCAAGGACGAGGGTGGCCGTCACACGCCGTTCTTCAACAACTACCGTCCCCAGTTCTACTTCCGTACGACTGACGTGACGGGCGTTGTGACCCTCCCCGAGGGCACCGAGATGGTCATGCCGGGTGACAACACCGCCATGACCGTCAACCTCATCCAGCCTGTCGCGATGGAAGAGGGCCTGAAGTTCGCCATCCGTGAGGGTGGCCGGACCGTGGGCGCCGGCCAGGTCGTCAAGATCACCAAGTAATTACCTGGTGTCTGACCTGGTAGCTCACTGAGCTGCAAGAAGAGCCCCGCACCTTTCGGTGCGGGGCTCTTCGCTGTGTCCTGGGCTGCTTCTGTGAGGTCAGGGCCGCCAGGACCACGGGGCGGCGTCCACCCCGAGCCCCACGGCGAGCGCCTGCCCGTCACGGACGTACAGCGTCGGCAGATCGACGGGCACGACACCCCGTACCCGCTTCAACACCCGCGCCCCGCTTGCCAGTTGGACGAGCCCCTGCTCGTCCTTGCCCAGCACATGACCACCGGCGGCACCGACGGGCCCGTACCCGTCGAGCGCGACGGGCTTGGCGGACCGCCCGTCCGCCTGTACGGATACGAGGTGCGGGGAGGCGGGGGAGCCGGGGTCCTGGCGGGCCTTCTTCGGGTCGGTGGAGGTGCGGTACAGGAGCTGTACGCCGTCGCCCAGCGGGACCGGGGCCACCGCGTCGACGGCGAGCGGCAGCCGCGACGGGGCGGGGGCGAGGGGTTTGCCGGGGGCGGACTGGGTCCAGTGGTGCACGGTGTCGGCGCCGGCCGCGAAGACGTGCACGCGCCCGCGTCCGTCGGCGACGGTGCTCAGCCCCTCCTGTACGGACTCCCCGCCGAGGTCGCGCCAGGGCGACCAGGCGCCGCCCGCTTCCCGGACGCGGGTGCTGATGCCCCGGTCCGCGTTGCGTACGAAGAGGTGGACGCGCCCGTCGGGCGCGGTGACGGCGACGGGCGGACCGATCCGCCGCCCCCGGTCGTCACCCCGCTCGGGGTTGCCAAGCCCCTTCCAGGCGCCGAACTCCCCACCAGGCGTGGCCTGTTCGAGGAGAACGATCTCGCGAGTGTTGGCGCCGGCCCGTCCCTGGAGCGAGGAGAAGCGCAGCGCGAAGAGCAGTTGCCGCCCGTCGGGGAGTGCTGCACCGCCGAGGACAGGGGCAAGCGGCGAACCGCCGAGGTCCTGCGGGGCACCCCAGCTGTCGTCGGGGTTCCGGCTCCACCGCACGGCCCGCAGCCCGAGCACGCCGTAGGCGGCGTCGTCGGAGACGATCAGGCGGGCGCCGGGATGGCGGTAGTGGGTCGAGCGGACCCACCCCTTCCAGTTGGTGAGCGGCCGGTCCCCGCCGACGTTGTAGTCCCCGCAGCCCCCGGGATTCCCGCACTGCCAGTCCTTGGCTCCGCCGTACGGAACGAGATGGGCGGCCTTCTCGGCGAGCACCTTCGGGGGGAGGTTCTTGGGCCAGTGCCGGTTGTAGTAGGCGCGGTAGGCGGTGGCGAGGAACGCGTTCCCCCGCTCGGCGTGCCGGATCATCGCGGCCCAGGCGAAGGAGGCGGCGGCGGTGTGGTCGGCGTGATCGGCGTACCCCGGCTGCTCGGAGTCGTGCGAGCGCTCGGCGGGGGAGCTGTGCTGGATGTCGGGATCGGGGTCGAGGGTCTGGACGAGGGTGGGCGAGTAGTCCTCCAGGATCCCCGCCAGCACATCGACCATGTCGTCGTACGTGTACGCCTTGGCCTGTCGCAGCGGGGACCCGGTGGCGATGACGACGGGCAGCTGGAGACTCCGGTCGTCCCAGAGGCTCGGCAGCCCCATCCGGCCGCCGAGCGGGGTGTGCATGGCGGTGTTGAGAAACACCAACTCCACGCTGCGGCCCCGGTGTTGGAGCCGGTTGACCTCGGCACGGTGCCCGCCGCGCAGCTCGGCGACGGACTTCTGCCACGGGGTGTACTTGTCGAGCCCGAGGATGGCGGCGTACGCCTGCCGCAGCCCCTGGTGCCGGGCGGACGAATAGGCGGCCTTGTCGTACACGGGCGGGCTGGTGTCACTCACCACCCGGTTGTCCCCGTTGGCCTCGCCTCCGGTGACGTACACGCTGACCAGCGGAACACCGGAGTCCAGGGTGTGCTGGGTGTCCGGGTTCATGAAGTACAGGTCGTCGTCGGGGTGCGCGAGGATCTGGAGGAGGAGGGGGGTGCGGGGGGCGGCGAGCGGAGCGGTCGCGCCCGCCTGCTTCGCCCGCCCGGTGCTGGGCACGGAGCACCCCGCGACGCCGACGGCGAGCCCGGCGGCGGCCGCGGTCCCGAGAACCGCGCGACGGGTGGGCCGTGTCCTCGGCCTTGCGGTGCCGCTTGCGTCGTACACGTACGTTCCGTCCGCTTCTTCCGGTGTGCTGCTGGGGGTGGGGCGACATCGGCGATGCTACCGAGGGGCTTTCACGGCCAGCGGGGCGGAGGCGGGGCGGAGGCGGGGCAGAGCGGGTCACGCGTAGCGGGGCAGGCCCTCGGTGGAGATGGTCCAGTCGGCGATGGTGACGTCCTCGCCGTAGACGAAGTCCTTGCGGGTGGCGTAGCGCGGACCGTTCGGGGTCGGGTGGATGTCGGAGAGAACGGCACCGCTTCCCGTCCGGGGATCGAAGATCGCGTAGACGGGGATGCCGAGCAGAGGATAGTCCCGCATCTTGCTCACCCAGTCGTTGTCGGGGTTGGAGCGGGAGACGATCTCGACGGCGGCGATGAGGGTGCGGGGGTCGAAGGAAGCCGGTACTTCCATGTCCGCTTCGGCGATCACCATGATGTCGGGGTGGCGCATGATGTGCTCGGCCTCGGCTTCCACGTCGGGTGTTCCCGTATGGGCCACAAGCTCCTCCGGCATCACCTTCTCAAGGCGCTTCCGTACGCGCAGGGTGGTGAGTTCATGCGGGCCGACGGGCGCCATCATGTCGTGGACGATCCCTTCCTTGGTGATCTCGAATTTGCCGGGAAGGGTGTCGTCCATCGACTGAACGAACTCCCGCATCGTCCGGTACAGGTACTGCGTGTCCCGCCGTGCGTCGTCCGGGGCGATGCTCATGGCGTGCGCTCCTTGTGGTCTCTGCCCAGGGGCAAGGGTCGTCACGTTCATGCTAGGCGGCCTCCGTGAGGCGGGGTCGGCAGTCGCGGCAGTGCCCGGGGCCGGGTGCGCGGAAGGCCCGGTCGCAGGATTCGCAGGTCTGAAGGGGGTCAGGGCGGGTGGGTGCCGGGCGGGTCGCAGTGGGGTGGCTTGTACTGGGGCGGGTGGCGCCGGGGTGGCTTGCGCTCGGGTGGGCCGGTCCGGGGCGGGTGGTCGCGGGGCGGACCGTCGGTACGGGCCGGTCCGCCCCGGGCTGGTTGCACGACACCGTGCGGGTGACGACCCGGCCGCTGGGCAGCCGCTCCCGGGTGCGCTTCAGGTAGCCGTGCGCCTCCAGCTCGCGCAGCGCCGCCGCGATGCGGGCCTCGCTCTCGGGGAAGCGGGCCGCGAGGGCCTTGATGCTGATGCGGGCTCCGGCCGGAAGCGACTGGATGTGGACGGCGAGGCCGATCGCGAGCAGGGAGAGTTCGCGGTGCTGGGCGAGGTGGTTGCCGACGACGGTGTGCCGGGTGGTGTGCCGGGTGTTGGCGTGGATGACACCACCGGACCGTGGGGTGCGGTCGGGAACGTGGGACGAGGCGCGCGAGGGCGCGCTAAGGTGCTGAGAAGCCATGAGGAAGCTCTTTCTTCCTTGCGGTCAGGCCCTCGATCGGGATGCCAGTCCCGGCCGGGGGCCGATGCATGTATGAGGTTGTCGCCGCCCCGTACCCGGGGCTGCCGCGGCGAGCATATGCCACCCAACAGCCAGCAAATCCAGCCGAGTTGGCGGATGTCACCCGTGTGGGTGACGGGAGGCTGGAGGGGTTGGGATTGGGGATTTCCCTCCGGGATTGAAGGCTTTTGATGTCGCGGGGCACCGCGCCCCGGCACACCGCGACGCGGTTCAACGGATGAGTAGAAGCACTCATGCTGTGACGGGAGGGACTCCCTAGGCTTGCAGGGGCAAGAGAACCGGTGGGCATTCAGGGGGAGTTGGAGCATGGCGTCCTCCGCGGCGGAGCGGGCTCAACTCTAAGAGGCGGCCGCGGAGCGGCGGCGGACGCGGCTGTGGGTCAACTCCAGGATCGTGCGCAGGCGTGGTGCGGGTGCCCTGGTCGGGCTCAATCCTGAGGACCGCAGTGTCGCGCAGATCTCCGCTGACGAGACCGGGAGCATTCGCGTTGCGGTCACCACTCCTGCCGTCCGGGTTGTCACTGCCCAAGCGTGACCCGGCTCTGTCGCTGTGGGCGAGTAGCCGGCGCGGCCGGACCGGTCGGGGACGGGTTGTGGACCGCTGAAAGAGGCGGGATCCGGTGGATCTGCGCGTTCTCCGACGAGGTGGCGCTGGCGCGGTTCGCGGTCGCACGGGGTGAAGGCGCCCGGGGTTGGTCCTGCCAACGGGTGCTCGGCGCACGGCTGTTGGACGTGATAGTGCCCGCCCTCGGTGTCCCGGCCGGGGTCGCGCTCGACGTGGGGAGCCCCGACGGGGTGGTGTTCCCGCCGGTCGCCGGGATCGTGCCGGAGGCGGTCGCGCTCGGCACGGATGCGTTCGCAGTCGGCACTGGCGTACGTGACTGACGGCTCGGCACCGGCGTATGTGACGTGAGGGGGGAGGCCCGAGTATGAGTGGTGGCAGCGGCGTCGACGAGGGGGCGCACGCCGCAGGCGGCTTCTTGGACCGGGTCGGTGCATACCATCTCGCGGATCAGGTGGACGATTTCGGCGACGCGTTCGCGGCCGACCTCGGCGCCCACATCGGCGAGAAGCAGCTCGGGCAGACCGAACGGTCCACCGACCTCGTCCACGGCAACCCGACGACCATCCGGGCAGGCGTCAAGCACCTCGCCGACTTCTCCACCGCGTTCGGTCTGCTCTCCTGTCCGCACCCCGCGCCCGGCGCGCCCACCCTGCCCGCGCCCGGCGGCCTCACGGTGGGCTGGATCCGGGTCCGGGTCACTCAGGAATCCGAAATTTCCCGGCCGATCCGGAACGACGGCAACATCGAACTGCTCGCCCGGTCTCTCGACGGGCACAGGATCTCCGCCATTGACGCCGAAGGCGACGACTTCTGGGTCTTGGACGCGTCGTACCCGCCTCGGAGCGGGGGCTGACTCCCGGGGGTGCGGGGGCACCCCGCGTGCCGGATGCGTGAGCGCATGTGACGTGGGGTACGCTTCCCCGCTGCGATTGGCCAGGCGATGGCCCGGTATGGCAGACTGTCGGGGTTGCTCGGTTGAGTGCCGATGCTGCGCGCCTCCCGCCGGGAGGACCGGAAGCGAGTCCCACAGTACTCGTCGCCCCAACTGTCGCTTGCGGCAGCGCTGGGGCGGACGTACGGGAATCTTCCGGGAAGTGTCAGCGGGGTACCGGCCAGGCGCCCGGTGGGTGTTCTGCCCCCGACTGCTCTTCATTGAGCACACCGCGGTCCACGGCCCGCATCCCCTTGGTTGGGAAATTCCTGATGGGATTTCTGCGTAGAGGGAGTGCGACACGCCCGACCGCGTGGGTCGGAGACAGAGTCGGTAGAACCCCCGGGTTCCAGAGCGTTACGAGACAAAGGACTACTAGGTAGCCATGGCGGGACAGAAGATCCGCATCCGGCTCAAGGCCTACGACCACGAGGTCATCGACTCCTCGGCGAAGAAGATCGTCGAGACGGTGACCCGCACTGGTGCGTCGGTCGCAGGCCCGGTGCCGCTGCCCACTGAGAAGAACGTGTACTGCGTCATCAAGTCGCCGCACAAGTACAAGGACTCTCGCGAGCACTTCGAGATGCGCACGCACAAGCGCCTCATCGACATCCTCGACCCCACGCCGAAGACGGTTGACTCGCTGATGCGCCTCGACCTCCCGGCCGGTGTCGACATCGAGATCAAGCTCTGAAGGGACGGGCCGAGATGAGCAAGAACATCAAGGGCGTCCTGGGCGAGAAGCTCGGCATGACCCAGGTCTGGGACGAGAACAACCGGGTTGTCCCGGTCACCGTCATCAAGGCCGGGCCGTGTGTCGTGACGCAGGTCCGCACGAACGACGTCGACGGCTACGAGTCGGTCCAGATCGCCTTCGGCGAGATCGACCCGCGCAAGGTGAACAAGCCCCTCAAGGGTCACTTCGCCAAGGCCGACGTGACCCCGCGCCGCCACCTGGTGGAGCTCCGCACCCCTGACGCCAGCGAGTACACGCTGGGCCAGGAGATCACTGCCGAGGTGTTCGAGTCCGGCGTCAAGGTTGACGTCACGGGCAAGAGCAAGGGCAAGGGCTTCGCCGGTGTCATGAAGCGTCACAACTTCCGGGGCCTCGGCGCCGGACACGGTGTGCAGCGCAAGCACCGCTCGCCCGGTTCCATCGGTGGCTGCGCCACCCCTGGCCGTGTGTTCAAGGGCGTCCGCATGGCGGGCCGCATGGGCAACGAGCGTGTCACCACCCAGAACCTGACCATCCACGCGGTTGACGCGGAGAAGGGTCTGCTGCTCATCAAGGGCGCAGTCCCCGGTCCGAACGGCGGCCTCGTCCTGGTCCGTACCGCGGCCAAGGGGGCTTGAGGTAATGAGCACCATTGACATCCTTTCGCCGGCAGGCGACAAGGCCGGTACCGTCGAGCTCCCCGCGGAGATCTTCGACGCGAAGACCAGCGTTCCGCTGATCCACCAGGTCGTCGTCGCACAGCTGGCAGCTGCCCGCCAGGGCACGCACAAGACCAAGACCCGCGGCGAAGTCCGTGGTGGTGGCCGCAAGCCGTACCGCCAGAAGGGCACCGGCCGCGCGCGCCAGGGTTCGACCCGCGCGCCGCAGTTCGCCGGTGGTGGCGTCGTCCACGGCCCGCAGCCGCGTGACTACTCGCAGCGCACCCCGAAGAAGATGAAGGCAGCCGCCCTGCGCGGTGCCCTCTCCGACCGGGCGCGCCACTCCCGCATCCACGTCGTCACCGGCGTGGTCGAGGGTTCGGCTTCCACCAAGGCCGCCAAGACGCTGTTCGGCAAGATCTCGGAGCGCGCCAACCTGCTCCTGGTCGTCGAGCGCGCCGACGAGGCCGCGTGGCTGTCCGCCCGCAACCTGCCCCAGGTCCACATCCTGGAGCCGGGCCAGCTGAACACGTACGACGTGATCGTCTCCGACGACGTGGTCTTCACCCAGGCCGCTTTCGAGTCCTTCGTGTCTGGCCCCAAGGCCGATGACAACGAGGGGAGCGAGGCCTGATGGCCGAGATCACCAGCAAGACCTTCACGGACCCGCGCGACCTGCTGATCAAGCCGGTCGTCTCCGAGAAGAGCTACGCGCTGCTCGACGAGAACAAGTACACGTTCATCGTCGCGCCGGGCTCCAACAAGACCCAGATCAAGCAGGCCGTGGAAGCGGTCTTCTCGGTCAAGGTCACCGGGGTCAACACGATCAACCGCCAGGGCAAGCGCAAGCGCACGAAGACCGGTTTCGGCAAGCGTGCCGACACCAAGCGCGCCATCGTGACCCTTGCTGAGGGCGACCGTATCGACATCTTCGGCCAGGCCTCCTAACGGAGCGCCCTGGTCCGAATATCGGACGAGGACTGAGAAATGGGTATCCGCAAGTACAAGCCGACGACTCCGGGCCGTCGTGGCTCCAGCGTCGCCGACTTCGTCGAGATCACGCGGTCCACGCCGGAGAAGTCGCTGGTCCGCCCCCTGCACAGCAAGGGCGGCCGTAACAACACCGGTCGTGTGACCGTCCGTCACCAGGGCGGTGGCCACAAGCGCGCCTACCGCGTGATCGACTTCCGTCGTCACGACAAGGACGGCGTGCCGGCCAAGGTCGCTCACATCGAGTACGACCCGAACCGCACCGCGCGCATCGCGCTCCTGCACTACGCAGACGGCGAGAAGCGCTACATCATCGCGCCCCGTGGCCTCGGCCAGGGTGACCGCGTTGAGAACGGCCCCGGGGCCGACATCAAGCCGGGCAACAACCTGGCGCTGCGCAACATCCCGGTCGGTACGACCATCCACGCCATCGAGCTGCGTCCCGGCGGCGGCGCGAAGTTCGCCCGCTCCGCGGGTGCTTCGGTGCAGCTGCTGGCGAAGGAGGGCACGATGGCCCACCTTCGTATGCCGTCCGGCGAAATTCGCCTGGTCGACGCCCGCTGCCGCGCCACCATCGGCGAGGTCGGCAACGCCGAGCAGTCGAACATCAACTGGGGCAAGGCCGGCCGTATGCGCTGGAAGGGCGTTCGCCCGTCCGTCCGCGGTGTCGCCATGAACCCGGTTGACCACCCGCACGGTGGTGGTGAGGGCAAGACCAGTGGTGGTCGCCACCCGGTCAGCCCGTGGGGTCAGAAGGAGGGTCGTACTCGCTCGCCGAAGAAGGCATCGAGCAAGTACATCGTCCGCCGCCGCAAGACGAACAAGAAGCGCTAGGAGCGGGTTTAGATGCCGCGCAGTCTCAAGAAGGGACCCTTCGTTGACGGCCACCTCGTAAAGAAGGTGGACGCCCAGAACGAAGCTGGTACCAAGAACGTCATCAAGACCTGGTCCCGTCGCTCGATGATCATCCCGGCCATGCTCGGCCACACGATCGCGGTGCACAACGGCAAGACCCACGTCCCGGTGTTTGTCTCCGAGTCGATGGTCGGCCACAAGCTCGGCGAGTTCTCGCCGACTCGCACCTTCCGCGGCCACGTCAAGGACGACCGGAAGTCGAAGCGCCGCTAACGCGGGGTGGGTAACGACTATGACTTACACCGAAGGGACAACCATGGAAGCCAGGGCCCAGGCGCGGTACATCCGCGTCACGCCCATGAAGGCCCGCCGCGTGGTGGACCTTATCCGTGGCATGGATGCCACGGAGGCTCAGGCGGTCCTGCGTTTCGCCCCGCAGGCCGCGAGCGTGCCGGTCGGCAAGGTGCTGGACAGCGCCATTGCCAACGCCGCGCACAACTACGACCACACCGACGCCTCTTCGCTGGTCATCAGCGAGGCGTACGTGGACGAGGGCCCGACCCTGAAGCGGTTCCGTCCGCGTGCTCAGGGCCGTGCCTACCGGATCCGTAAGCGGACCAGCCACATCACCGTGGTCGTCAGCAGCAAGGAAGGAACCCGGTAATGGGCCAGAAGGTTAACCCGCATGGGTTCCGGCTCGGCATCACCACGGACTTCAAGTCCCGTTGGTACGCCGACAAGCTGTACAAGGACTACGTCAAGGAAGACGTCGCCATCCGTCGGATGATGACGTCCGGCATGGAGCGCGCCGGCATCTCGAAGGTTGAGATCGAGCGCACCCGTGACCGCGTGCGGGTGGACATCCACACCGCGCGTCCCGGCATCGTCATCGGCCGCCGTGGCGCCGAGGCCGACCGCATCCGCGGCGACCTCGAGAAGCTCACGGGCAAGCAGGTCCAGCTGAACATCCTCGAGGTCAAGAACCCCGAGATGGACGCTCAGCTGGTCGCTCAGGCCGTCGCCGAGCAGCTCTCCTCCCGCGTCTCCTTCCGTCGTGCCATGCGCAAGAGCATGCAGGGCACGATGAAGGCCGGCGCCAAGGGCATCAAGATCCAGTGCGGTGGCCGTCTCGGTGGCGCCGAGATGTCCCGCTCGGAGTTCTACCGCGAAGGCCGTGTGCCGCTGCACACCCTGCGCGCGAACATCGACTACGGCTTCTTCGAGGCCAAGACGACCTTCGGCCGTATCGGCGTGAAGGTCTGGATCTACAAGGGCGATGTCAAGAACATCGCCGAGGTTCGCGCCGAGAACGCAGCGGCCCGTGCGGGTAACCGCCCGGCCCGTGGTGGCGCCAACGACCGTCCGGCCGGTGGCCGCGGTGGCCGTGGCGGCGAGCGTGGCGGTCGCGGCCGCAAGCCGCAGCAGGCTGCGTCGGCTGCCGAGGCCCCCAAGGCCGAGGCTCCCGCCGCTGCCGCTCCGGCTGAGAGCACCGGAACGGAGGCCTGACCGAAATGCTGATCCCCCGTAGGGTCAAGCACCGCAAGCAGCACCACCCCAAGCGCCGCGGTATGGCCAAGGGTGGTACGACGGTTGCGTTCGGCGAGTACGGCATTCAGGCCCTCACGCCGGCGTACGTGACCAACCGCCAGATCGAGGCGGCTCGTATCGCGATGACCCGCCACATCAAGCGTGGCGGCAAGGTCTGGATCAACATCTACCCGGACCGCCCGCTCACGAAGAAGCCTGCCGAGACCCGCATGGGTTCCGGTAAGGGTTCTCCGGAGTGGTGGGTCGCGAACGTTCACCCGGGCCGGGTGATGTTCGAGCTGTCCTACCCGAACGAGAAGATTGCTCGTGAGGCGCTCACCCGAGCTGCTCACAAGCTCCCGATGAAGTGCCGCATCGTCCGGCGCGAGGCAGGTGAGGCGTGATGTCGGCCGGAACCAAGGCGTCCGAACTGCGCGAGCTGGGTGACGAGGAGCTTCTCAACAAGCTCCGCGAAGCCAAGGAAGAGCTGTTCAACCTCCGCTTCCAGGCGGCGACGGGCCAGCTCGAGAACCACGGTCGGCTCAAGTCCGTCCGTAAGGACATCGCCCGGATCTACACCCTGATGCGCGAGCGCGAGCTGGGCATCGAGACGGTGGAGAGCGTCTGATGAGCGAGAAGAATGTGACTGAGACGACTGAGCAGCGCGGTTTCCGCAAGACCCGTGAGGGTCTGGTCGTCAGCGACAAGATGGACAAGACCGTCGTCGTCGCTGTCGAGGACCGTGTGAAGCACGCGCTGTACGGCAAGGTCATCCGCCGTACGAACAAGCTCAAGGCGCACGACGAGCAGAACGCTGCCGGTGTCGGCGACCGCGTCCTCATCATGGAGACGCGTCCGCTGTCGGCGAGCAAGCGCTGGCGCATCGTCGAGATCCTCGAGAAGGCCAAGTAATTATCTGAGGGGTTTCCCTCAGGTTGGTTCCGCCAGGCTCGGCCGGGGCTTGAGAGATCAAGCCCCGGCCGGGAACCGGCAGACGATCAGGAGATAGACGTGATCCAGCAGGAGTCGCGACTGCGCGTCGCCGACAACACTGGTGCGAAGGAAATCCTTTGCATCCGTGTGCTCGGTGGCTCCGGTCGCCGCTACGCGGGTATCGGTGACGTCATCGTCGCCACCGTCAAGGACGCGATCCCCGGTGGCAACGTGAAGAAGGGCGACGTCGTCAAGGCTGTCGTCGTGCGCACCGTCAAGGAGCGTCGTCGTCAGGACGGCTCGTACATCCGCTTCGACGAGAACGCGGCCGTCATCCTCAAGAACGATGGCGACCCCCGCGGCACCCGCATCTTCGGCCCGGTGGGCCGGGAGCTGCGCGAGAAGAAGTTCATGAAGATCATCTCGCTCGCGCCGGAGGTGCTGTAAGCATGAAGATCAAGAAGGGCGACCTGGTTCAGGTCATCACCGGTAAGGACAAGGGCAAGCAGGGCAAGGTCATCGCGGCCTTCCCCCGCGAGGACCGCGTCCTGGTCGAGGGTGTCAACCGGGTCAAGAAGCACACCAAGGCCGGCCAGACCGCTCGCGGTTCGCAGACCGGTGGCATTGTGACGACCGAGGCCCCGATCCACGTGAGCAACGTTCAGCTCGTCGTGGAGAAGGACGGCAACAAGGTCGTTACCCGCGTCGGTTTCCGCTTCGACGACGAGGGCAACAAGATCCGCGTTGCCAAGCGGACGGGTGAGGACATCTGATGGCTACCACCACCACTCCGCGTCTCAAGACGAAGTACCGCGAGGAAATCGCGGGCAAGCTGCGTGAGGAGTTCTCGTACGAGAACGTCATGCAGGTTCCCGGCCTCGTCAAGATCGTGGTCAACATGGGTGTGGGCGACGCCGCCCGCGACTCCAAGCTGATGGACGGCGCGGTTCGCGACCTCACCACGATCACCGGCCAGAAGCCGGCCGTGACCAAGGCCCGCAAGTCCATCGCGCAGTTCAAGCTGCGCGAGGGGCAGCCGATCGGCTGCCACGTCACCCTCCGTGGTGACCGCATGTGGGAGTTCCTGGACCGTACGCTGTCGCTCGCGCTGCCGCGTATCCGTGACTTCCGTGGTCTGTCGCCGAAGCAGTTCGACGGCCGTGGCAACTACACCTTCGGTCTCACCGAGCAGGTCATGTTCCACGAGATCGACCAGGACAAGATCGACCGTACCCGGGGTATGGACATCACCGTGGTCACCACGGCGACCAACGACGACGAGGGCCGCGCGCTCCTTCGTCACCTCGGCTTCCCCTTCAAGGAGGCGTAAGCGAGATGGCGAAGAAGGCTCTGATCGAGAAGGCCGCCCGCAAGCCGAAGTTCGGTGTACGCGCGTACACCCGCTGCCAGCGTTGCGGTCGTCCCCACTCCGTGTACCGCAAGTTCGGCCTGTGCCGCGTGTGCCTCCGTGAGATGGCTCACCGTGGCGAGCTGCCGGGCGTGACCAAGAGCTCCTGGTAATTCCCCGCTGTCCTTAGGGACTTGGGAATTTCCGGACGCTCTCGGTAAGTATCTGGTCGGCGGATGCCCTCCTCCATATGCCGTAGGCTTGTGGGGTTGGGCGTCCGCCGCCCATAACGACTTACTACGCCGTAGGTCCCCGCACCGCACCCGTCCCGCCACTGAGTGGGGAGAGGGATGGCGCATACAGGAAACCGCGGCGAGAGAGGCCGAAGGCCGATTCATGACCATGACTGACCCGATCGCAGACATGCTCACTCGTCTGCGCAACGCTAACTCGGCGTACCACGACACCGTCGTGATGCCGCACAGCAAGATCAAGTCGCACATCGCGGAGATCCTCCAGCAGGAGGGCTTCATCACCGGCTGGAAGGTCGAGGACGCCGAGGTCGGCAAGAACCTCGTCCTCGAGCTGAAGTTCGGGCCGAACCGTGAGCGCTCCATTGCGGGCATCAAGCGGATCTCGAAGCCCGGTCTGCGCGTGTACGCGAAGTCCACCAACCTGCCGAAGGTGCTCGGCGGCCTGGGCGTGGCGATCATCTCCACGTCGCACGGTCTGCTCACCGGTCAGCAGGCAGGCAAGAAGGGCGTAGGTGGGGAAGTCCTCGCCTACGTCTGGTAGTCGGGAACGGAGGAAAAGCTAATGTCGCGAATCGGCAAGCTCCCCATCCAGGTTCCCGCCGGTGTGGACGTCACCATCGATGGCCGTACGGTCCACGTGAAGGGCCCCAAGGGTTCCCTCACGCACGCCGTTGCGGCTCCCATCGAGATCGTGAAGGGTGAGGACGGCGTTCTGAACGTCACCCGCCCCAACGACGAGCGTCAGAACAAGGCCCTGCACGGCCTGTCCCGCACGCTGGTGGCCAACATGATCACCGGTGTGACCCAGGGATACAGCAAGGCGCTCGAGATCAGCGGTGTCGGTTACCGCGTCCAGGCGAAGGGCTCCAACCTGGAGTTCGCGCTGGGATACAGCCACTCGATCACCGTCGAGGCCCCCGAGGGCATCACCTTCAAGGTCGAGTCGCCCACGAAGCTCAGCGTCGAGGGCATCGACAAGCAGAAGGTCGGCGAGGTCGCCGCCAACATCCGCAAGCTGCGGAAGCCCGACCCGTACAAGGCCAAGGGCGTCAAGTACGCGGGCGAAGTCATCCGCCGCAAGGTCGGAAAGGCTGGTAAGTAAGCCATGGCATACGGTGTGAAGATCGCCAAGGGCGACGCTTACAAGCGTGCCGCCAAGGCGCGCCGCCACATCCGCATCCGCAAGAACGTGTCGGGTTCGGCGGAGCGTCCGCGCCTCGTCGTGACGCGTTCCAACCGCGGTATCACCGCCCAGGTCATCGACGACCTCAAGGGTCACACCCTGGCGTCGGCGTCGAACCTGGACGCTTCGATCCGTGGCGGCGAGGGCGACAAGTCCGCGCAGGCCAAGCAGGTCGGTGCCCTGGTCGCTGAGCGCGCCAAGGCCGCCGGCGTCGAGACCGTCGTGTTCGACCGTGGTGGCAACAGGTACGCCGGGCGCATTGCCGCTCTGGCTGACGCCGCCCGCGAAGCCGGGCTGAAGTTCTAAGCCCCGGTTCCGGGACTAACGGACGTAACAGAGAGAGGTAAATCCAATGGCTGGACCCCAGCGCCGCGGAAGCGGTGCCGGTGGCGGCGAGCGGCGGGACCGGAAGGGTCGCGACGGTGGCGCTGCCGCCGAGAAGACCGCCTACGTTGAGCGCGTTGTCGCGATCAACCGCGTTGCCAAGGTTGTCAAGGGTGGTCGCCGCTTCAGCTTCACCGCGCTGGTCGTGGTGGGCGACGGTGACGGCACCGTAGGTGTCGGTTACGGCAAGGCCAAGGAAGTTCCCGCGGCCATCGCCAAGGGTGTCGAAGAGGCCAAGAAGAACTTCTTCAAGGTTCCGCGCATCCAGGGCACCATCCCGCACCCGATCCAGGGCGAGAAGGCCGCGGGCGTCGTCCTGCTGAAGCCTGCTTCCCCCGGTACCGGTGTTATCGCCGGTGGCCCAGTGCGTGCGGTGCTCGAGTGCGCCGGCGTTCACGACATCCTGTCGAAGTCGCTCGGCTCCGACAACGCGATCAACATCGTGCACGCGACCGTGGCGGCCCTCAAGGGCCTGCAGCGTCCCGAGGAGATCGCGGCTCGCCGTGGTCTGCCCCTCGAGGCCGTCGCCCCCGCGGCTCTGCTTCGTGCACGTGCTGGGGCGGGTGCGTAATGTCCCGTCTCAAGATCACGCAGACGAAGTCGTACATCGGTAGCAAGCAGAACCACCGCGACACGCTGCGTTCGCTCGGGCTCAAGCGCCTGAACGACGTGGTTGTCAAGGAGGACCGCCCCGAGTTCCGCGGCATGGTGCAGACCGTCCGCCACCTCGTGACGGTTGAGGAGGTTGACTGACATGGGTGAGAACAGCCCGCTGAAGGCCCACAACCTCCGTCCTGCCCCGGGCGCCAAGACCGCCAAGACCCGTGTGGGTCGTGGTGAGGCGTCCAAGGGTAAGACCGCTGGTCGTGGTACCAAGGGTACGAAGGCCCGTTACCAGGTTCCGGAGCGCTTCGAGGGTGGCCAGATGCCCCTCCACATGCGTCTTCCGAAGCTGAAGGGCTTCAAGAACCCGTTCCGCACCGAGTACCAGGTTGTCAACCTGGACAAGCTCGGCGCTCTCTACCCCGAGGGTGGAGAGGTCACGGTGGCCGACCTGGTCGCCAAGGGCGCGGTGCGCAAGAACAGCCTCGTCAAGGTCCTGGGCCAGGGCGAGATCTCCGTGGCGCTGCAGGTGTCGGTTGACGCCGTCTCCGGCTCCGCCAAGGAGAAGATTGCCGCCGCCGGCGGCACCGTCACCGAGCTTGTCTGAGACAGCTTGATGGCTTGAACATCCGACCGGGGATGCCTCTCATATGGGGCATCCCCGGTTGGTCGTTCCTAGGGGGGCACGGTCGCCGGTAAGGTGGCGTGCACTGTCTAAGTTCCGTGCTGTGTGCCTGGACGGCTCCGGCACGGATTTTTGGCAGATCAAGACCTTCAATCCTTATTCGTCGAACCTCAAGACCGTCACCTCTGACGCACTGCGCGGGGGTCGCAGGAGGCACCGTGCTCACCGCGTTCGCCCAGGCGTTCAAGACGCCTGACCTGCGCAAGAAGCTGCTCTTCACACTCGGCATCATCGTGATCTACCGGCTCGGTACGCATGTGCCGATGCCCGGCGTGAGCTACAAGAACGTGCAGACCTGTGTGGACCAGGCTCAGCAGAACAGCGGTCTGTTCGGCCTGGTGAACATGTTCAGCGGCGGCGCGCTGCTGCAGATCACGATCTTCGCGCTCGGCATCATGCCGTACATCACGGCGAGCATCATCCTGCAGCTGCTGACCGTGGTGATCCCACGCCTCGAAGCCCTCAAGAAGGAGGGCCAGGCGGGCACGGCCAAGATCACGCAGTACACGCGTTATCTGACCGTCGCGCTGGCGATCCTCCAGGGCACCGGCCTCGTGGCCACCGCCCGCAGCGGTGCGCTCTTCAACGGCTGCCAGGTTGCCAGCGAGATCATTCCGAACCGCTCGATCTTCACCACCATCACGATGGTCATCACGATGACCGCCGGTACCGCCGCCGTCATGTGGCTCGGTGAGCTCATCACCGACAAGGGCATCGGCAACGGCATGTCCATCCTGATGTTCATCTCGATCGCCTCCAGCTTCCCGAGCTCCCTGTGGACCATCAAGAAGCAGGGTCATCTGGCAGGCGGCTGGATCGAGTTCGGCACCGTGATCATCGTCGGTCTCGTCATGGTCGGGCTCGTGGTCTTCGTCGAACAGGCCCAGCGACGCATCCCGGTGCAGTACGCGAAGCGCATGATCGGCCGCCGGTCGTACGGCGGAACCTCGACCTACATTCCGCTGAAGGTCAATCAGGCCGGTGTGATCCCGGTCATCTTCGCCTCGTCGCTGCTCTACATCCCGGCGCTGATCGTCCAGTTCTCGAACTCGACGGCCGGCTGGGCGACCTGGATCAAGGACAACTTGACCAAGGGCGACCATCCTTACTACATCGTGAGCTACTTCCTCCTGATCGTGTTCTTCGCGTTCTTCTACGTGGCGATCTCGTTCAACCCCGAGGAAGTCGCCGACAACATGAAGAAGTATGGTGGCTTCATCCCGGGCATCCGGGCTGGCCGACCGACCGCTGAGTACCTGAGCTACGTACTCAACCGGATCACCTGGCCGGGGTCGCTGTATCTGGGGCTGATCGCGCTCGTACCGACAATGGCGTTGATCATCTTCGGCGGTGTCCAGAGCTTCCCGCTCGGCGGGACGAGCATCCTCATCATCGTGGGTGTGGGTCTGGAGACCGTTAAGCAGATCGAGAGCCAGCTTCAGCAGCGCAATTACGAAGGGTTCCTCCGCTGATGCGAATCGTCCTCGTCGGACCGCCCGGTGCAGGCAAGGGAACGCAGGCCGCGTTCCTTGCCCAGAACCTGGCGATCCCGCACATCTCCACGGGCGACCTCTTCCGTGCCAACATCAGCCAGGGCACGGACCTCGGCAAGCAGGCCAAGGCGTACATGGATGCCGGCAACCTGGTACCGGACGAGGTCACCATCGGGATGGCCAAGGACCGCATGGAAGCGCCGGACGCCGAGAACGGCTTCCTGCTCGACGGCTTCCCGCGCAATGTGGTGCAGGCCGAAGCGCTGGACGAGGTGCTCAAGGCGGACGGCGTGAAGCTGGACGCGGTGCTCGACCTGGAAGTCCCCGAGGACGAGGTCGTCAAGCGGATCGCCGGCCGGCGCATCTGCCGCAACGACAGCTCGCACGTCTTCCACGTGGCGTACAACGCTCCGAAGCAGGACGGCGTCTGCGACAAGTGCGGCGGCGAGCTGTACCAGCGCGGGGACGACACCGAGGACACCGTGCGCAAGCGGCTCGAGGTCTACCACAGCGAGACCGAGCCGATCATCGACTACTACCGCGCGCAGGGGCTGGTCATCACCATCTCTGCGCTGGGCAAGGTCGATGAGGTCACCCAGCGTGCGATGGATGCGCTGCGGCGCGACGCTGCCTAGTTCTTACGCTGCTTCACGGCCGCGGTGCCCCCTTCGTGGGGGCGCTGCGGCCGTTCTGCGTCTGCGGGCCGCCGGTCCGGGGGCGCTGCCCCCGGACCCCCGCTCCTCAATCGCCGGAGGGGCTCATACATGTTGCGGTTATCGTTGACGTGCACCCCGTACCCCGTCCCAGAAAGGCGTCAGCCGCAATGGTGGAGATCAAGACCCCGGAGCAGATCGCGAAGATGCGCGAGGCGGGGCTGGTCGTCGCCGCGATGCACGCCGCCACCCGCGAGGCCGCGGTGCCCGGGTCCACGACGAAGGACCTGGACGAGGTCGCCCGCAAGGTGCTCGCCGAGCACGGCGCCAAGTCGAACTTCCTGGGGTACGGCGGGTTCCCCGCCACCATCTGCACCTCGGTCAACGAGGTCGTCGTGCACGGCATCCCGGACGACAAGACCGTTCTCAAGGACGGCGACATCATCTCCATCGACGCCGGCGCGATCATCGACGGCTGGCACGGCGACGCCGCGTACACCGCCTTCGTCGGCACCGGCCACGCGCCCGAGCTGGTCGAGCTCTCCCGGGTGACCGAGGAGTCGATGTGGGCCGGCCTCGCCGCGGTGAAGAAGGGCAACAAGCTCCTCGACATCTCGCGCGCCATCGAGTCGTACATCCGCCGCCAGCCGCGCCCCGCGACCGGTAAGTACGGGATCATCGAGGACTACGGGGGCCACGGCATCGGGTCCGAGATGCACATGGACCCGCACCTGCTGAACTACGTCGACAAGCGCCGCCTGCTCGGCCGGCACAACCCGAAGCTGATCCCCGGCTTCTGCCTGGCGATCGAGCCGATGGTCTCGCTCGGCACGCCCCGCACCGAGGTGCTGGAGGACGACTGGACGGTCATCACGACCGACGGGACCTGGTCCTCGCACTGGGAGCACTCCGTGGCGCTGACCGAGAACGGCCCGCTGGTCCTGACCATGCCGGACGGCGGCAAGGCCAAGCTGGCCGAGTACGGCGTGACGACCGCCCCCGACCCGCTGGCCTAGACACGTACGTAAGGCCGCTTAAGGATCTACGATGGCGGGCAAACTCCCCGGATTCGTCTTTCCGCGTGGCCTGACGTAGACTGATGCGTCGGCTCTCGTGTACCCGTGTGTCCACACACGGCTGCGGGGGTCGATCAAGGTAGCCGATTCGAAAGGCGAAGCGTGGCCAAGAAGCAAGGTGCCATCGAAATCGAGGGCACCGTGATCGAGTCCCTCCCGAACGCCATGTTCAAGGTGGAACTCCAGAACGGTCACAAGGTCCTCGCGCACATCAGCGGCAAGATGCGGATGCACTACATCCGTATCCTCCCGGATGACCGGGTTGTGGTGGAGCTCTCTCCCTACGACCTGACGCGTGGCCGGATCGTCTACCGGTACAAGTAGATCTTGCCCGCGCCGCTTGTTCCAGGCGGCGGTGGCACTGACCCGGAGAACCTGACATCCCATGAAGGTCAAGCCGAGCGTCAAGAAGATCTGCGACAAGTGCAAGGTGATCCGCCGTCACGGCCGGGTCATGGTCATCTGCGACAACCTGCGCCACAAGCAGCGCCAGGGCTGACGCACGCCGACCGACCTGCACTTCGCAGTTCTTCCCGCGACGCGAGCAAAACGTACATACGCAGCACCCACCTGGCCGGGTTCCCCGGCTGGTGACACCTCCGGCGGGGGCCGGGGACCCGAAACGTACCTAGTACGGCGGTCGGGAGCGGTACTGCGGAAGACCCCCGAAAACAACTGGAGCCAGTAAATGGCACGCGTTTCCGGTGTTGACATCCCGCGCGAAAAGCGTGTGGAGATCGCACTCACCTACGTCTTCGGTATCGGGCGCACCCGGTCCAAGGAGATCCTCGCCTCGACGGGCGTGAACCCGAACACCCGCGTTCGTGACCTGGCCGAAGAGGACCTGGTCAAGATCCGCGAGTACGTGGACGCCAACCTCCGCACCGAGGGTGACCTTCGCCGTGAGGTCGCCGCCGACATCCGCCGCAAGGTCGAGATCGGCTGCTACCAGGGTCTGCGCCACCGTCGTGGTCTGCCGGTCCACGGTCAGCGCACCAGCACGAACGCTCGTACCCGCAAGGGCCCGCGTCGCGCCATCGCCGGTAAGAAGAAGCCGGGCAAGAAGTAGTCCACAGCGGACGCTTTTCAGCGGTCTTCGCTGTAGGACCGATCACCTCCCCTCTCCAGCTGGAGTAAGACATGCCCCCCAAGGGTCGTCAGGGCGCTGCCAAGAAGGTGCGCCGCAAGGAAAAGAAGAACGTCGCTCACGGCCACGCGCACATCAAGAGCACGTTCAACAACACCATCGTCTCGATCACGGACCCCTCGGGCAACGTGATCTCCTGGGCGTCCGCCGGCCACGTCGGCTTCAAGGGCTCCCGCAAGTCGACTCCGTTCGCCGCGCAGATGGCCGCCGAGTCGGCCGCCCGCCGCGCGCAGGAGCACGGCATGCGCAAGGTTGACGTCTTCGTCAAGGGCCCGGGTTCGGGTCGCGAGACCGCCATCCGTTCGCTTCAGGCGACCGGTCTTGAGGTCGGCTCCATCCAGGACGTCACCCCCACGCCGCACAACGGCTGCCGTCCCCCCAAGCGGAGGCGCGTCTGACCTCAGGTGCGTTACGCATCTGTGGTTCGGCCGCTTTTCGGCTTGAAGGTTCCGGGCGGTACGGCTCTCCTGAGGCGTGCCGCCCGTACCCTTGCAGTACGCAGTACACAGCAGGGCATCAAATAGTGGGTGCCCATGACTGAAGGAAATCCACATGCTTATCGCTCAGCGCCCTTCGCTGACCGAAGAGGTTGTTGACGAGTACCGCTCGCGGTTCGTCATCGAGCCCCTGGAGCCGGGCTTCGGCTACACGCTCGGCAACTCCCTGCGTCGCACGCTCCTCTCCTCGATCCCCGGTGCCGCTGTCACCAGCATCCGGATCGACGGTGTCCTGCACGAGTTCACCACCGTGCCGGGCGTCAAGGAGGACGTCACCGACCTCATCCTGAACATCAAGCAGCTGGTCGTCTCCTCGGAGCACGACGAGCCGGTCGTGATGTACCTGCGCAAGCAGGGTCCCGGCCTGGTCACCGCTGCTGACATCGCCCCGCCGGCCGGTGTCGAGGTGCACAACCCCGACCTGGTGCTCGCCACGCTCAACGGCAAGGGCAAGCTGGAGATGGAGCTGACCGTCGAGCGCGGTCGCGGCTACGTCTCCGCCGTGCAGAACAAGCAGCTGGGCCAGGAGATCGGCCGCATCCCGGTCGACTCCATCTACTCCCCGGTGCTCAAGGTCACGTACAAGGT